>JAHELV010000034.1:0-7588 GCA_024644015.1 Nitriliruptorales bacterium | reverse complement strand
CGCGGGGTGGTGCGGGACGCGCGGGGTGGTAACCGGGGGGCGGGGTGAGGTCAGGGCGGATGCTGGTGTGCAGTCACCGGCGGTCGTCGATCGCAAGGACCAGCAGATAGCCGAGCAACACGGCCAGCTGAACGAAGAGCAGGTAGACCGCGAACAGCACGATCCGTCCGAGTTGCTCGGACCCGCCGTAGGCGCTGCCGACTGCCAGTCCGTAGCGCAGCACCAGCACCCACCCGAGCGACATGCCGGCCAGGAAGGATCCGGTTGCCAGCGAACCCCACACGATCGCCGGCCACCTCAGCACGCGGCCCGCGAACAGCCGGTACAGCACAATCAGCAGCGCCGACGCCGACAGCCACCCGATCCAGAAGGTGAGGTAGACGCCGAGCACCCGTCCAGGCGTCCCGCCCACCAGCATGTCGGGCAGCGTCGCCACTGTCACCAACCCCGCGACGGTCACCAGCGGGAACACCCCCAGGTATGGCAGGACACGGATGCGACCCGCCAGCGTCCGGTTGCTGCGCTGGGAACCCTCGAGCGTGTCGACCGCACGGCGCAGGCCCTCGCCGTAGGTGGTCGCTGTGAGGACCGACGCGATGAGCGACGGGATGCCGAGCCGTGGGCCGATGTCGCCGAGCATGCGCACCAGTGACGGCACCCCGAGGTTCGACGGTGCGAACTGTGCGAGGTGGCCCACCAGGTCCGCTACACGGTCGACGCCGAGCACGAGACCGGCTCCGTACAACCCGAGCAGCAGCAGCGGCACGATCGCGATGCCCGCGTACAGCGTGAGGCCTGCGGCGACGAGCATGATGTCGTGTCCGGATGCCCGCCGTCGCACGTCGGCGGCCAGCTGGCGTGCCACCGCGGCCCAGTGTCTGACCATTGCGACAACGTGCCCGAAAGGGCCCTGCGTCATGGCCGGCCGACGACTCAAACCGACGACGGCCGTGTCACCATTGGGGCATGACCTCCCGCCCAGCTCCTCTGGCGGGGCTGACAGACCTCGTCCGATCCGCGCTCGACCGCGACATCCTCGCGCCGGGAGCGCTCCATGTCGGTCCGGTGCTGCGGCCCCTTGCATGCGCGCTGCTCGCAGATCGGGCGCGGCCCCTGCTGGTCGTGACCCCGACGGAGCGTGACGCCGAGCTGTTGGTCGACGGCCTCGGCGCATTCATGGGTGCGGGACCCGTCGCGTTGTTCCCGGCGTGGGAGACGTTGCCACACGAGCGCCTGTCGCCGCAGCCGGCGACCGTCGGCGCCCGCCTGCGGGCATTGGATCGGTTGGCTGACGGCGAGGTCCGCGCGCTGGTTGCGCCGGTACGGGCCCTGCTGCAGCCGATGGACCCGCGGCTGGGCGAGCGGCGGCCGATACGCTTGTCGGCCGCCTACGATGCCGGCCTCGAGCATCTGGTCCGGCAGCTGTCGGCACTCGGCTACGTTCGCACCACGCTCGTCGAGCAGCGCGGCGAGTTCGCGGTGCGTGGCGGCATCGTCGACATCTTCGGGTCGACTGACGACCACGCGGTGCGGGTCGAGTTCTGGGGTGACGACGTCGATCAGCTGCGATGGTTCGGTGTGGCAGACCAGCGCTCGCTGGACGCTGTCGACTCGATCGACGTCTACGCCGCGCGCGAGCTCGTGCTGGACGACGAGACAGCCGACACCGCGCGCGCGCTGGCGGCGCGGCTACCGGACCTCGCCGACCAGCTGGGCATGCTGGCCGACGGCATCGCGTTCGAGGGTGCCGAGTCGTTGGTGACCGCGATGCACCCCACCCCGGCGTGGCTGCCCGATCTGCTGCCGACCGCCGCCGGGATGGTGCTGGTCGATCCCGTCCGGCTGGAGGGACGCGCCACCGACCTGCGCGAGCAGGCCGAGGCGCTGGCGATAGCCGGATGGTCCGAAGCGGGCGGCGGGATCATCCGCGACGATGGGGTCGGATTCGGTGAGTACAAGCAGGTGACCGACCGGTTCGCCGGCACGGTGTGGTCGCTGGACCCGTTCGGTCCGCCCGACATCCCCGGCCGGCCGTGGGAGTCGTTCCGAGGCGATGTCGTCGCCGCCGCCCGTCGTGTCAGCGAGTTGCTGCAGGACGACGTGCGGGTCGCACTGAGCACCGCCGGCCACGGTTCGGCCATCCGGCTCGGTGAGGTCCTGCGCGAACAGGGCGTGGCGGCCGCGGTGGTCGAGACGCTGGGTGATGAGCGCATCGCGATCGTCGAGTCGCCGCTGCGCGAAGGATTCATCTCGCCCGAGCTGGGTGTTGCCCTGCTGGGTGAGTGGGACCTGCTGGGTCCGCGCAGGTCGCGGGCCAGCCGCCGGCTGCCCAGCAAGCGCAGCGCCCAGGCCACCGTGTTGGATCTGTCGCCGGGGGACCCGATCGTCCACGCGGTGCACGGCGTCGGCGTCTATCGCGGGATCACCACGCGGCAGCTGCGAGGCCCGATCTCGGCGGTGGGGGGCCAGGCCGCGGGCCGGCTGACACGTGACTACGTCGTGGTCGAGTACGCCGGCGGCGACCGGCTGTTCGTCCCCAGCGACAACGTCGATGCCCTTGCCCCGTACATCGGTGGCGAGGAACCGCGGGTCATGCGCATGGGCGGCGTCGACTGGGAGCGGGCCAAGGGCAAGGTCCGCAAGGCCGTGCGAGAGATGGCCGGCGAACTGCTGCGCCTCTACCAGGCGCGCATGCACGCGCCGGGTACGGCCTTCAGCCCCGACAGTCCCTGGCAGGGTGAGCTCGAGCAGGCGTTCGCGCATGTCGAGACCGCTGATCAGCTGTCCGCGATCGACGAGGTCAAACAGGACATGGAAGCGCCGATCCCGATGGATCGGCTGGTATGCGGGGACGTGGGCTTCGGCAAGACCGAGATCGCCGTCCGTGCGGCCGCCAAGGCCGTGTTCGACGGCAAGCAGGTCGCGGTGCTGGTGCCGACGACATTGCTCGCGCAGCAGCATGGCGAGACCTTCGGCGAACGTTTCGCCGGTTTTCCCGTCAACATCCGGACGCTGTCGCGGTTTGCGAGCCCCGCCCAGCAGCGTGAGATCCTCGACGGCGTCGCAGCGGGGACCGTCGACCTGGCCATCGGCACCCATCGCCTGCTGTCGCAGGACGTCGAGTTCAAGGATCTGGGACTGGTGGTGGTCGACGAGGAGCAGCGCTTCGGCGTCGGACACAAGGAGAAGCTCAAACAGCTGCGCGCCAGCGTCGATGTGCTGACGATGACCGCGACGCCGATCCCTCGGACCATGGAGATGGCGATAACCGGCATCCGCGACCTGTCGACGATCGACACGCCGCCGGAGGAGCGGCAACCCGTCGTCACCCACGTCGGCCCGTACGACGAGTCGATGGCGGCACTGGCGATCCGGCGTGAGCTGTTGCGCGAAGGCCAGGTGTTCTGGCTGCACAACCAGGTGTCGACGATCTCGGCCGCGGCGCGGGACGTGCGCGACCTGGTGCCCGGCGCGCGGGTCGAGGTCGCGCACGGGCAGATGCCGGAGTCCCAGCTCGAGCGCATCATGATCCGGTTCTGGGAGCGGGAGTTCGACGTGCTCGTCTGCACGACGATCATCGAGAGCGGTCTGGACATCCCCAACGCCAACACGCTGATCCTCGAACGGGCCGACCTGCTGGGTCTGGCGCAGCTGTATCAGCTACGCGGCCGGATCGGTCGTTCGACGGTTCGCGGCTACGCCTACCTGTTCCACCCCGAGCACCGTTCGATGACCGAGGAGGCATACAAACGGCTCGAGACGGTGGCGACCCACACGGGCCTGGGCTCAGGGCTGTCGATCGCGCTGCGCGACCTCGAGATCCGTGGCGCCGGCAGCGTGCTTTCTGCTGACCAGTCGGGCCATATCGCAACGGTCGGTTTCGAGGCGTACGCCGAGCTCATGCGTGAGGAGATGGCCGAGCTGCGCGACCCTGCCACCGCAGCGCGCGAACGTGCTGAGGCGGCCGAGATCTCCATCGACTTGCCGGTCGATGCCCATCTGCCACCGGACTACATCGCCGACGAGAGCCTGCGGCTGCATGCGTACCGGCGGGTCGCCGGCATCCGCGACGGCGCCAACGCCCGGGACGTGACGGACGAGTTGAAGGATCGCTACGGACCGCTGCCGGAGCCCGCTGCGCGGCTGATCACGATCGCGGCGTTGCGCGCGGCGGCGCGCCGCTGGGGCATCACTGAGATCAGTGTCACGCCACGCCGGACGATCCGCGTGCAACCCGTCAGCCTGACGGAGTCCCAGCAGGTCCGCCTGAGCCGCGAGCGTCCGCAGGCGCTGTGGAACGACGCCGCTGGTGCGCTCGAGCTGCCGATGCCGTCCGGCGACGTCGACCTGGTCGGCTGGACCGCACGCGAACTGAAGGCGGTCCTCGGGAGGCGTCGCCGGTGACGCCCCGACGGCGCCGGTCTGACGCGACCGTGTGTGCCGTCGTACCAACCGCCGGTGCCCCGTCGACCGGGTCGGCGCCGACCCGCCGGCCGCAACGCCCACGGCTCGGTCGGCCACTAGACTGACGCGGCGAACCGTGACGCAGGAGCAACTTCGTGACCACCCTTGCCGGTCGACTGACCATCGTGATCGTCGCGTTGGCCACGACCGCGTGCACGCTGACCGCCACCGGTGATCCCTCCACCGCCGCCGTTGTCGGCGAGCGGCGGATCGCAGCCTCAGAGATCGACGAGAACCTCGAAACGATACGCAGCAGCGAGGCGTTCCGTCAGCAGTCCGAGGGCGACACCAGCGACACCTTCGTGCTGGCCGCGCAGACGCAGTTGGCAACGGCGTTCGTCCGCTCCGCGATCCTCGACCTGGTCGCCGAGCGTGAGGGCGTCGAGGTCAGCGACGCCCAGGTGGAGGAAGCGCGCGACGCACTGGTCGGCCAGCTCGGCGGTCCCGACGCGTTCCGCAGCCGGCTCGCCGAGCAGGGCCTGACCGATTCGTTCCTGATGCAGCAGCTGCGCGATCAGCAGATCCAGACCGCATTGCAGGAGCAGCTCGGCGCCGACACGGATCTGGCGGGTTACATCAGCACGCAGCTCGAAGACGTACCAATCGAGGTGAATCCCCGGTACGGGCAGTGGGACCCAGCCTCCCTGTCGGTCGCGCCGTACGACGCGCTTGCCCCCGACGACGGTCAGCAGCCGAGCGGCACTCCGTGAGTCGCCTCGTACTGATCGACACCGTCGATCAGCTGCCCGGCCTCTTGCCGCTGCATGCCTGGGCCGCCCTTTCCGCGACCGACCTGGTCCTCGTGGGTGACGCCGCGCACCCGCTGCTCGAACACTTCGCGCACGCAGATCTGCGCCACGAAGTCGTGCCCGACGTCGGCCGGGCGGCAGCGTTGAGTCGTCGAGATCTCCTGAGCGGGGTCGACCCGGAGCAGCGGGCGAGGGTCACGTGGATCGTCGACCGCGCCCGCGACGCCGGGGCCGTGGCCTACGTCTACGGTGCTGCCGACACCGAGGCCTTCACCCGTGCGCTTGGCTTCGAGGCCGCGCGCAGCCAGGTCGAGGTGGAGATCGTCTACTTCGGCTTGGCGCCCAAAGGTGTGGGATTGCTGGAGCTCGTCGACGTCGAGCAGCGCCTGCGTGGGCCCGACGGCTGTCCGTGGGACCTCGAGCAGGACCACATGACGCTTGCGCCGTATGCGGTCGAGGAGGTCTACGAGCTGCTCGACGCGATCACGTCGGGCACCGACGACGATGTGCGTGAGGAGCTGGGAGACGTCCTGCTGCAGGTGGTCTTCCACGCGCAGATCGCCGACGACGACAGTCGCTTCGACATCGACGCGGTCGCACGCGGGATCGTCGACAAGCTCGTACGGCGTCATCCGCATGTGTTCGGCGACGTCGAGGTCTCCGACGCTGCGTCCGTCATGGACAACTGGGAACAGCTGAAGGCGTCGGAGAAGCCCGACCGTGGAGGGGTGTTCGACGGGATCGTCGAGGGCCAGCCCGCGATGTCGCTGAGCACGGCCATCCAAGCGCGGACGGCCAAACTGGGGTTTCGGTGGGCTGACGCCGGCCGGGCGCTGGCCAAGGTACGGGAGGAGCTCGACGAGCTCGAGCACGCGCCCCCCGCGCAGCAGGCGCATGAACTGGGCGATGTCCTGGCGGCGGTCATCAGCCTGGCGGCGGAGCTCGGCATCGACTCCGAGCTCGCGCTGCGATCGCAGACCACGCGGTTCCGACGGCGATTCGAACGCGCCGTGGAGTCGGCAGGCCGCGCACCGCAGGAGTTGTCGCCGGACGAGTGGCTCGCACTGTGGGACGCCGCGGATGCCGGCGGGACCTGACCGTTCGGCCATCGTCGGGTGACGGCGACAACGGGGTCGGCGGGCAACCTCGGTCGTGACGTGCAGCCGATGCCGGCGTGGCGATGGGCCGCGAGACGCGTACGACCAGTCGATGGCTGCCCGCGGCGGACGTGCCGTGGGCGAGAGGAGTGAGCTGGCAGTGACCGATGCCTTTGAACGTCCCGACGTGGGCGGCGTGGCGTGGCGGGACCAGGCCGATGGCCGTCCCCCCCAGGTCGAGCTCGCGGTACCGGCGGCCCAGCGGATCAACGACTCGACGCGCCGCCTGATGGCCGTGCTCAGATCGTCGGTGCCGGTGCGTACCGTGTTGTTCGTCCTGCCGCCGCTGGTTCTGCCGCCACTGGCTTTCGATCTGTCGTTCGGCGCGACGTTGGTCGTCGCGCTGCTGTTGTTGTGGCTGGCGGCGGCCGCAGCGGTCCTGGCGACCGTGATGTTCGATGGCAGCGACGCTCTGGCGCTGCGGTCGATCGACCGCCGGCTGCAGGAGCTGGGCGCGCCCGCCGCTGCCGCAGAACGCGACGCACTCATGGCGATCGGCGCGCAGCTCGACGGCCTGAGCGACCGCGTCGACGCACTCGCCGCCGTGTCCGCTCCGCGGGCCGCCGCGGCGCCCACGGGGGACCATCGGCCACAAGAGCACTGGTCAACGCCCCAGGGGGTGGGCCACTATGAACGGTACGACCACGAGGTCGCATCAGGCAGCCCCTGGAGTCACCCCCGATGGCAACCATGACGATACTGAGCTTCACAGGCGACGAGAACGCGAACCAGTTCCTCAGCACGAACCCGCTGGCACTGCTGATCGGGTTGCTGCTCGACAGGCAGGTGTCGGTCGAGCGGGCGTACGCCGCGCCGTACGAGCTCGCACAGCGGATCTACACGGACCTGCATGCCACGGCCATCGCGGCGCAGCCGGTAGGGGAGATCGAGTCGTGCTTCCGCCAGCCCCCGGCGTTGCACCGCTATCCGGGCATGATGGCCCGCCGCGTGCACGCGCTGTGCACCTACCTGGTCGTGCACCACGGCGGCGACGCGGCGGCGGTGTGGGAATCCGCCGCGGACGCCCGTCAGCTGTACCGCAACGCCCGCGCCCTGCCGGGATTCACGGAGCACACCGCGCGGATCCTCGTCGCCCTGCTGGGCAAGCAGCTGGGGGTTCGCCCCACCGGCTGGGAGGTGGTTGCCGGCGTCTACGGCATGCCGGGACATCGGTCGGTCGCCGACGTGACGGACCGCGACAGCCTCGCGCGTGTGCGT
>JAHELV010000033.1:41778-43205 GCA_024644015.1 Nitriliruptorales bacterium | reverse complement strand
CGGCGCTCGACGTCACGGAGGCGGACTGGGATCGGATGATGGACGTCAACCTGAAGGGGGCGTTCTTCACCTGCCAGGCCGCCGGCCGCGCGATGGTCGGACGTGGCCGTGGACGGGTCATCGTCATCAGCTCACAGGCGTCGCTCGTCGGGATCGAAGATCACGCCGTCTATTCCGCCTCCAAAGGCGGCGTGAACCAGTTCGTCCGCGTCCTCGCCCTCGAATGGGGGCCGCAGGGTGTGACGGTCAACGCCGTTGCCCCGACGTTCGTCTACACCCCCGGCACCGCGGAGAGGCTGGACGATCCGGCGTATCGGCAGACGGTCGTCACGCGGATACCCGTGGGTGACGTCGCCACCGTCGCTGACGTGGCCGGTGCCGTCGTGTACCTGGCGTCCGACGCCGGCCGCATGGTCAACGGCAGCATCCTGACCGTCGATGGCGGGTGGACCGCCCGGTGAACGCCCCGCTCAGCTCCCGGCGGTCAACCCACGAGTGACGCGCGGATCCACGTGATCCACCATCGTGCGTGACGTCGCTCGACGGGGTGTCGACATGATGTGGCTTCCCGCCCACGAGGGGACAGAAGCCACATCAGTCGACAACGGGGAAAGGACGTTCGTCAGTGGCGGAGCATCGCCCGCGGACGGACTACAGCAGCCGCAGCAGCACGATCACGAGAATCACAACAATCAACACCGTGATGACTGTACGCAACATCGCCGAACCTCCCTCCGTACACTGTGGGACGCAAGTTGCTCCATGGTTGCCCCTTGGCCGCGGACAGAAACCTGCAACTGAGCCGGGCCTCGTCGGCGCGCCGCACTCGACGGAACGTCACCTGGGTGACGATTGCGGAAACAGCATGTACCGGAGAGTGTTGAACAGGCGTGAGCCACGGCGAGGAGTGCTGACATGCACCATGACCGGGTGCGACAGGCCGTCGACATTGCCGACACACCGACCGGACCCCAGCTATCGGACCCGCGAAACCGGATACACGTGATGCCGCGGATGGACAAGCAGATGCCCATGGACGCCGCGATGCGACGGCATGCGCTGTGGATCGCCCGTGCGATGGCGCGCACCGACCTGACGCCGCTGCAGCAGTCAGACATCGATCAGCTGGAGCGCGTCGTCCGCGTGCGTCACGAACCTCAGGGCGCTGTGCTGATCCCGGCCGGCACCACGGTCGAGACGGTCTTCGTCGTGCGCAGCGGCGAGGTCCAGCTGGCCACCCGACGGCCACTCGGCGGCCGGCAACTGGTCGGCCTGATCCGCGAGGGCGGTGTCGTCGGTGACATCCCGATGTTCTGCGAACGCCCGATGCCGTTCGATGCGCTCACCGGTCAGCGAACCACCATTCTGGAGATCTCCCGCAGCCAGCTGCTGTCGATGTTGGCGCAGTCGCCGTCACTGTCGCTGCG
>JAHELV010000033.1:16405-41678 GCA_024644015.1 Nitriliruptorales bacterium | reverse complement strand
GCTCGACGCGGGCACGGCTGCGCCCGTATCCGGTCGATAGTGCACCCACGTCGGCGCCGGTGCTCGACGCGGGCACGGCTGCGCCCGTATCCGGTCGATAGTGCACCCACGTCGCGGTGGCGCCGTGGCGCGCGCTCAGGAAGCCCGCCGGCGCAGCTCGATCGCCGGACAGCGGTCCATGACGACCGCCATGCCGGCATCACGGGCACGTTGAGCGGCGGCCTCGTCGATCACTCCCAGCTGCAACCAGACGGCCTTGGCACCCACCGCGATCGCCTCGTCGACGTGGCGTCCGGCAAACGCCGAACGGCGGAAGATGTCGACGACCTCGATGCCGCGATCAGCGGGCACCGACGCGAGGTCGGGATAGGCGCGGCGACCGAGCGCCTCTTCGCAATTTGGATTGACCGGGATCACATCGAATCCGTGTGCGACCAGCGTCTGCATCACCCCGTGGCTGGGTCGCCACGACCGTGGTGACGCACCCACCACGGCGAAGACCCGGTACCGGTCGAGCACGAAGTCGGCCGCCTCGTCGATGTCAGCGGGTGGTCCGTCGGCGTCTGTTGCGGTGTGATCTGTCATGTCGGGTCGATCCTGCCCCGTCGACCCGCCAGCAATACCCGTGCCAGGACCCCGCGGATGGTCACGCTGGTGACGATGGGCGGCGCACACGCGCCCCGCGCTCAAAGCCTTCGACCAGCGCGCGACGATCGACCTTGCCGATCGCGGTCAACGGGATGCGGTCCACGAACTGCACGTGACGCGGCACCGCGTAGTCGGCGACCTGCGCGCGCACCCACGCACGGACATGTGCCGGTCGCAGCAACGGGTCATCGGGAATGACCGCACAGGCGACCGCTGCCTGACCGATGTGATCGGGTACACCGAACACCGCGGCATCGGCGATGCCCGGGTGGCGTCGCAGCGCCTGCTCGACCTCGACGGGGGCGATCTTGAAACCACCGCGGATGATGAGATCCTGCCTGCGGCCCAGGATCCACAGGTAGCCCTGCTCGTCCATGCGGGCCTGGTCGCCGGTCGAGAACCAGCCATGGGCGAACGCCGCTGCCGTCGCTGCCCTGTCACCCAGGTATCCGCTCGTGACCAGCGAGCCACGCAGCTGGAGATGGCCGCGGCCGCCCGGCGCCAGCGCCCTTCCGTCCTGGTCGACGACACGCGCCTCCATGCACGGCAGCGGGCGGCCGACCGACGTCGGCCGGTCGGCGAACTCGCTGTCGCGCAGCATGGTGGCCGGAGAGTGTGTCTCGGACAGGCCGTAGACATTGTGCAGTGCCACGCCGGGCAGCCTGCGACGGATCGCGGGTAGCAGGTCGGGAGGAAACGGGCCGCCACCGAACGCCGCGGTCCGCAGCGCCGGGAGTGTGACGCCGGCGAACTCGTCGGTACGCAGCAGCGCGAGCCACATGCTGGGCACCGTGTACATCCACGTGATCCGCTCGGCCGCGAGCAGATCGCAGAAGCGCCGCGCCCGAGCCTGGGTCGTCAGCACGCTGGTTCCACCGACGAGCATCATGGGCAGCACATGGGCGTGCAGTGCGCTGATGTAGGTCAACGGGAACAGCACGGCGGTGCGGTCGGCCGCGGTCAGCCCGAGCACGGCGACGTAGCTCATCGCAGAGTGCACCGAGCACCGGTGGATGACGCGGCTCGCCTTCGGTGGCCCGGTCGTCCCGGCGGTGCCCACCACGGCGAACGTATCGTCTTCGTGCGGCGACACGAACGCCCAGGGCGCCGTTCGCGCGCGCGTCAGGTCAGCGAGATCGATCACCGAGCGCGGGGGGATGCCTGCGCCGGCCGCCGCGGCGATGGCCGCCGCGGTGTGAGCCGGTGTCGCAGCGACCGCACCCGCACCGGTGGTGCGCAGCAGCCGTGCCCAGCGTGACGCCGCGTCACGCGCAGGCAGTCCCACCATCAGCACCCCGGCGGCCGCGCACGCGAACACGAGCACGGCCAGATCAACGCAGTTGTGTGCCACCACACCGAGCGCTGTTCCCGGCACCAGTCCCCGGTGGCCGAGCTCCTCGACGGTGCCGGCCACCCGGGCGGCGAAGTCGCGGTACGTGCAGCGCTCCCGCTCGTCGACCACCCCCTGACTGGCTCCATGCCCGCGGACCGCGCGATCCAGGATGTGCAGGATGCTCGCCGGCCGGTCGGGATAGCTCAACAGGTCGTGACCGCGCCACCGTTCGCGCTCGACGAGCGGCCAGGCGCTCACGCGTTCGGCGCTGTCTGAGCCGCCGATTCGTTCAGCGGCCGGATGCTGCGTTCCAGCAGTCCCCAGTCGAATCCGCGCTGGGTCATCAGGCTGCTGCCGATGCAGACGACCATCCCGGTCCCCAGCGCTGCCAGCGTCGACAACAGCACGGGATAGCCCGACAGGCCCGGATAGGCCACGACCTGGCTGACCGCCACCGCCGTTGCGACGATCCCGCCAACGGCGGCAGCGGACCGCAGGCGCACCAGCGGGTACGCCAGGCAGCTCGCCATGCTGCCTGCGCCGAGGACGGCCAGGGTCAGCAGCACGAGACCAACGATTCCACCGTGATCCGACACTGCGGCTCCGTCGGTTGCGGCTGCCGACCACAAGCGCGCACCGATGCCGACCACCACGCCGCTGATGATGCCAGCAGAGAAGCCGAGATTCGACACCCGGTCCCACGCGATGCTCGCTGCGATCGGCACGACCGATGCAGAGCGAATCATGCCGTAGAACAGGATCAGCGTCAGGATGTCGATCCGCAGCATGGCGACAGCGACGGCGATCACGGTCACCAGAACCATGGCGCTGCGCGCCACCAACTTCAACTGCGCCTCGCCTGCGTGGGGACGGACATACCCGCGCCAGACGTCGGTCATGGCGATCGCTGACAGCGCCGCCAGATCGGAGTCCGAGGTCGACGTGATGGCGGCGATCACGAGCAGCACGAACACCAGCCCGAGCCATGCCGGGAGGAAGGCGATGGCGACGAGCGGAACAAGGGTGTTCAGATCTCCGTTCGCGGGCTCGATGCCGGCCAGCAGCGCGACCAGCCCGAGCATGCCGACGCCGGCGACGACGACCATGTAGACCACACCCGAACGGACATAGACCCGCCCGAGGTCCCGCTCACGCAGTGCCCAGACCCGCTGCCACACCGTCGGGTTGGCGAAGGCGTATGCGAGGACCAGCGCCATCATGGGCGCGCCCTGCCCGAGGAACGCCTGCAGCGACCAGAACGACGCCCGTTCGTCCCCGAGTAGCGCAAGACCGGCGGCGAGGTCGGCCGAGCCACCGGCGCGCCAGATGATGACCGGCACGACCACAGCGGTGATCGTCACGATCGCAACGATCTGCACGGCGTCCGTGACGATCGACGCCCTGATGCCGCTGAACAACGAGTAGCCGAGGACGATCACCGCGATGAGCAGCAGCGAGGTCGCATACGACAGTGGCGACACCAGCGACAGCAGCGCGGCGCCGGCGGTGAAGTTCAGGATCATGCTGTACTGCGAGTTGAGGTAGTTCTCGGCGCCGATGACGCCCTGTGACAGACGACCGTGGCGTACGCGGATGAACTCGGTGAAGGTGTGGCCGGCCGGCACCATCTGCCGGAGCCGAAGCCCGTACGGCCACACGAACAACAGCGCGAGCCCACCCCAGAGCGCGTAGTGCAATGCGCCCGACACCCCGTACGTGTAGGCAGCCGTCGCCGCGGCGTACAGCGATGCCGCCCAGATCCACGTGGCCGACATGGTGGCGACACCTCGCCACGACCCGACATCGCGATCGGCGACGACGAAGGCTTCGGCATCCGTGTGGCGCATCTGACGCCACGTGAGCGCACCCATGACGGCGGCATACGCGAGCAGGAACACGAGCGTGACCGGCAGCGACAACTCCCAGCGCATGACCGCCCTTCCTTGACGTGTCCGATGTAGTCGAAGACGCCGCACCCCGCAGCGATCCCGGCGCACATGGTCATTGCTGTGACCATGTGCGCCGCTGATGCCAGCTGCGCGCGGATCGACCTGCTCGTGCCATTGACGTGCACCGTGGGTGCAGTAGCATGCAATGTTGGTCCGCGCGACAGCGGGATCCCTGGCAGCCCCGGACCCGGTTGCCTCCACGAGACACGACTCGAGGAGCGTGACATGTCCGAACTATGGGCGTTCTGTGATCGTTGCCGCCGCTGGTTCTACGCCGACCACGCGAGCTTCGACGCCGACCGTGTCTGTTGCCCGGTGTGCGCGACTGCGCCAGTCGCGTTCCGTGCGCAGCAACTCGGCCCCACAGCGACAACGTCATGAGTTCAGCAGCCGACAACGCGCAACCACATCTGCGCCAGCCACGTCATCAGCGGGTCATCGGAGGCGAACAGCTCGCGGACTATGGCGCTGCGCGAACCTGCCGCCTGGACGACTGTCAGACGGTGCTGTCGAGATACAACCCCTCGTCGACGTGCGCGGTCCACGCCGGCTGGCGGGACACACGCCAGCGCTCACACGCGTAACGGTTCGATGCCGTCCGTCGGGCTCGACGTGCGCAGGTTCCGTCAAGTATTGCACACAGTAAGATAACTTGTGCGTTGAGTAGTATCGACCAGTAGAGTCGGCGCAGCCCAAACCACGAGCGCCAGGGTGGGTGATGCCGACGTGTCGACCCTGAACCGCGATGCGCCGCCGGGAGACGCCGACGCGACCCCCCGCAGCGCTGACCATGATGCCGCAGACAACCAGCCGCCCGACGACGCTCACACGAGGTCGCCGGGATCGACGCATGTCGGTTGGACGTTCGGGCCCGAAGTGTTCGACGCATTGCCGAGTCCGATGGCGCTCATCGCGCCGTCCGGCATCGTTGCCGAGGTCAACGCCGCCTGGTCCCGCCTCACCGGTGACACCGCCGACGTCGATGTCGGCCGTCCGCTGTGGCAGCGGTTCAGCCCGGCGGAGCGATCGCACCTGGCGGCGTTGATCGAGCGCTACGCACGCGCGGAGCAGCAGGAACAACGGCCCACCGTCACCGGAACACAGCTGCGCCGCACCGACGGAAAACGCATCGACGTCGCCTTGCGTCTGGGAGCGACAGCCCTTGGCCGAGGCCCGCGCATCCTGCTCGCGCAGCTCGAGCCGCTCGCCGAGGACCGCGACCGCACCATCCGCCGTGCCGGCACCGGCGATCGCCAGCTCGCGCTGACCACCATCGCCCGTGCGGTCGCCAGCGGCGGTGGCCTGCAGCGGATCGCGGCCGCGGTCATTTCGACCGTGGCTCGCGCGACGGCCTGCCCGCTGGTCGGGCTGTGGCGCCGCGCGTCGACGCGAGAGTCACTGGTCCTCGTGGAGGGCCTCGGCTTTCCCACCGCCGCGCACGGACGGCTGGTGCTCGACACCGGCCCCAACGGGCTCGCCGGGCACACGCTGCGTGCGCGCAACGTCGTCGTCATCGGTGGCCCGTCCGGCACCGTCGCGCCCCTCCCGGACGTGTTCGACGAACGCGGCGTCGCCAGCGGCGCTGCGGTGGGCATCCACGGCACCGCCGGAGCGGACGGACTGTTGACGGTCTGCGCGGCGCACAACCAGCCCCTGCCGGCGGAGGCCGTCCGGTTTCTGGCGATCGTCGGCGACCTGCTCAGCTTGGCGCTGCAGCGCGAGAGCATCGACGACCTGATTGCCGCCGAGCGCGAGCGGACCACCGAGACCGCTCGCGAGCTGCAGCAGCTCCGGGGACGCCACGCGCTTGCACAGGACGCCGCCGGGCTGACAGAGTGGCGCTGGGTCGCCCCCGAGCCGGTCGAGGTCGATCGCCGCATGTCGCCACCGCCGCAGCTGTCGCTGCCGGCGTGCCTGGACGGCGGACCGCAGGCGATCGTCGACGCCGCGGTCGCTGACGACGCCGCAGCCATCGCCGCGACGCTCAACGAAAGCCTGCGGCTGAGCGCCGATCTCGACAGCACCGTGCGATTGCATACGGTCGACGGCGTCATGGTGGTCCATCTGCGCGGCGCAGTTGACCGTGATCCCGACGGCACCGTGCGAGAGATCTCAGGGTTCGCCGCCATGTCAGCCACCGGCGCACAGCCAACGGCGTCGAATCAGGCCAATGGCGATGCCGAGCACGAACGCCTGGCCAACACCGCACACGACCTCAACAACCTGTTGGCAGCAATTCTCGGCACCGCTGAGCATCTGGTCGACGGTGCTCCCGACCGGCGGCGGTTGACCGCCATCGTGCGCGCCGGGCGGCGCGCACGAGAGTTGGTCGCGGGGCTGCGCCCCGATCACACCGCCGGGCATCCCCTCGCCGGCGCCTACGAGCTTGCCGACGTCGTCGAGCAGCTCCGCCCCCTCCTGCCCGGGTTGGTGGGCACGCAGGTGCAGCTGGTGTACGAGCTCGGCCGAGGTGCACGAACCAGCAGGCTGGCCCGCGACGAGGTCGAGCGCATTCTGCTGAATCTGATCAGCAACAGCCGCGACGCGATCGAGACCGGCGGCACGGTACGCATCGCGGTGGACACCTGCATCCAGCTCGAGGACCAGCGGGGCGCCCAGTCGCCGCCACCGGCCGGCAGCTGGGCGCGGCTCACCGTCACCGACGACGGCGTCGGCATGCCGTCGGTCGATCGTGCGCGCGCGTTCGACCCCGGGTTCACCACGAAGCGCGCGACGCAGCACAGTGGCCTCGGCCTGGCGACGGTGCGTGACACTGTCACTGCGGCCGGCGGCGTGATCGGCATCGCCAGCGCACCAGGGCGTGGCACGACTGTGGAGATCTACCTCCCGCTGGCGGCACAGGAGGCCGTCAGACTGCAGCCGCTGCGCCCGCTGGCGCTCACCGCAGCAACAGCAGATGACGAGAGCAGCGACCGGATCGCCCTGCTGGTGGACGACGAACCCGCGGTCCGCGATCTGCTGTCGACGTTGCTCGAACGTCTCGGCTACACCGTCGTGGCAGCCGCCGACGGACAGCGTGCGCTGACACTCGCCGGTGACCTCGAGCGCGTCGAGCTCGTGGTCAGCGACCTACGGATGCCTGGCATGGACGGCCTGACGCTGGGCCGCGAGCTGCGCCGCAGCCACCCGCAGACCGCCGTCATCCTGCTGACCGGCGCCCCGCCGGCCGCGCCGATCGCTGATCGCAGGTTGCGCGTCGTGCGCAAGCCGTTCGACTGGGAGACGCTGCGTGATGCCGTGGCCAGCCTCTCGCCGCCGGCGCCACCTGCGCGTGCGGCGCTCGAACCGCTGTACCCCGCGGCCAGCGGCTGAATCGCGCTACAACCAACCGTTCCGGCGGAACCCGCGGAACAGGGCGACGCAGATCGACACCATGATCAGCAGGGTGACCGGGTATCCCCAACTCCATTCGAGCTCCGGCATTCTGTCGAAGTTCATGCCGTAGACCCCGGCGATCAGCGTCGGGACGGCCGCGATGGCGACCCACGCCGAGATGCGACGCGCGTCCTCGTTCTGCCGGATGCCCACCTGCGCCAGGTTCGCCTGTAGCACGCTGGTCAGCAGGTCGCGCTGGGCGTCAACCAGCTGATCGACGCGCTGCGCGTGGTCGGCGACGTCGCGGAGATACTCCGACAAGGCCCCGGTGTCAACCGGGACACGGTTGCGCACCAGCGTGTCGAGCGGCTCGATGAGCCCCGCGATGGCACGGTGGAAGTTCAGGACCTGGCGTTTGAGCCGGTAGATCCGCTCTGTCGGATTGGTGGCCTCGTGGCTGAAGACCTCCTCCTCGACCTGTTGGACGTCCCGGTCGAGGTCACGGACAATCGGCACGTACTCGTCGACGACGCGGTCGAGCACGGCGTACAGCACGGCGATGGGTCCCAGGCGCAGCAACTCAGCGTCGTCCTCGAGGCGGGCGCGAACCGGGCCCAGCGGGCTCAGCTCCCCGTGACGCACGGTGACGACGAACCGCTCACCGATGAAGACCATGATCTCGCCGAACGAAATCTCCTCTGCGTCGTCGTCGTAGCGCGCCGGCTTGAGCACCGCGAAGATGCTGTCACCGTAGACTTCGAGCTTGGCTCGCTGGTGGGCCTCGATCGCGTCCTCGACCGCCAGTTCGTGCAGGTGGAACCTGCGCGCGACGTCGTCGAACTCCTCCCGCGACGGATCGTACAACCCGACCCACACGAAGGCGCCGTCGCCTCCCGCCAGCTCGTACGCCTCGTCGAGTGACAGCTCGCGGGCGACGCGCTCACCCTTCGCGTACAGGCCGCAGTCGACGATCACGGTGACGCCTCGCACACATTCGAACGGGTCGCGGGTCCCATGCCGGCCGCGATCAGGCTGCGCCCAACTCGGGGTCGTGGGACAGCTCGGCGACCGCCTGCTCGGCCCTGCGAACCGCTTCCTGAGCGTCGCGCGTCCGCAGCGCCTCGCCGATGTGCACAGAGACCGCGTGTCGCCGCGGCCGCTTGGCACCCTTCGGCAGCACGTGGCGGGTCCCCACCACCCCGACCGGCACAAGTACCGCTCCGGCGGCCGCCAACCGGCCGATGCCCGACCGGAACTTGCCGCCGCCACGCGTTCCCTGGGGGTAGATCAGCACCGACCAGCCTGCCGCGAGCAGCTCCTCGGTCCGACGAAGGCCACGCGCACCCTCCCGGGGGAACGGGAACGCCCCGAGCGAACCAGCAAGCGCCAGTCCCTTGAGCGTGTCCTTGAACCAGTAGTCGTCGGCCGCTGCGACAGCCAGCGGTCGGCCGCGTGCGAGTACCTCCAGCAGGACGACCGTGTCGGCGTGGCTTGCGTGATTGGCGACGAAGACGACCGGCTCGCGAGGCAGCTTCGCCTCGTGGTAGACGGTCAGCGGGCTGCAGAACAGCATCCGCATCGGGCTCCAGATCAGCCACCGCATGACCATGCGGCCGAACTTGCCGGCGTTGCGCAGGCGGCCGACGAACAACGAGCTGCCGAGCCACTCCCTGCGCCGGCGTTCGTCGTCCATGCCTATCGTGGCCATCAGCGGGGATCCACCACTTCGCTCCTCGACGTCTGGTTCACGATGCCATCCTCGCAGCCCGCAGACAAGAGCGGACGAACGCGTCAGCACATCGTCGGCGGCAGCGCTCCGTCACCAGGGCGAAGATCGTCGACCGCGGAGGCCGGCACCGCAAGCCCATAGCCGGTCTCGGTCTCGACGCCGAAAACGACGCCCACGAGGGCACCGGTGCGATCAACCACTGCGCCACCCGAGTTGCCGGGCACGATCTCGGCCGACAGGCGCATGACCGGGCTCGCGTCGGCAGGGGTGCGCAGCCGTGCGTACTCGACGACCGTGCCGCGCTGGACCGTCTGCTCACGCCCGTTGGGATAACCGACGATCAGGACGTCGGCGCCCTCGGCCGGATCGGCCGCTGCCGGCCGGGCCACCGCCGGCAGGCGGATGGACACACGCACCAGCGCGAGGTCATCGGCCACTGCAACCGCGAGCAGATCGGCCGTCGCGCTCGTGCCGTCCCAGTAGTTCAGCTCGAGGGACTGCGCACCCTCCACGACATGTCGGTTCGTCACGAGCAGGCGTGGCGCGATGGCGACGGCCGACGCCGTGCCGAGCTGTCGGCAGCCGCGTGAACGCACGCGGACGGTCATCCGGCGCGCGACACGCTCGATCGACGTCGCATGCAGCGCTGGCGGCGTGTCCCGCTCCGCGGAGGTCGCCGGCAGAACCGCGACCGTCTCGCGCGCCGCACCTGCGACCAGCGGCGCGGTCGGCGCAGGCGCGCACGCGCCGAGCAGCACGCCGGCACCGACCACTGCAACCATGGCGGTCCGCAACCACCGCACGGTCATCGCGTGGTCGATGCCAGCGTGTCCACGTCCGCCGCGATCTGACCGCAGCTGGCCTCCGCGGCCGTCAACGCCGCCTGCCACGACCCGACGTCGGCATTCGCCGTCAGACCCTTCCGCGCCGCTTCGACCTGTGCGATGCAGCTGGCGGCCTGCGCGCGCAGCGCCTGAAGGTGCATGCTCGCCGGCACGCTGGCGAGATCGAGACCGAGGTCCTGCGCACGCGCGCGGTCGCTGGCGAGTGTGGACACGCGGGCCTCGAGCGCGACGACGTCGGCCTCGGACACCGTCAGCTGCTGGGCCATCGCCCGGCGACGTTGTCGCGCCACGTCCCGCGCGCGTAGCGCCTCGAGCGCGACACCGCGTTCGGCAGCGGCGTCCGCGGACGCCTGTGCCGCACGACGTTCGGCGGTCATAGCGCGCGTTCGCCACCGCATCGCGGCGGAGTAGTTGGCGGCCGCGAGCCCGACGGCGACAACCGCAGCGACGACGAGCAGCAACACCCACGGCCGCAGCCGTCGTGACGATGGCACGTCGCGGCGCGCCGGCGAGGTGCCGGTGAGATCGATCACGACTTCGCCGAGCCCCGGCGACAGCGTTCCGCGCGCCGGCGCCGGGGCGTCAACGCTGAACGCATCGTTGCGGGCAGGTGTCAGCAGGGCGCGACGTTGGCCCGCGTGAGCGAGGATGATCCGGGAAGGCGAATGCACAGGCACTGTCACGCGCCTCTCTGTCGTCCGATGTTCCCGCCACGCCGCCGTCGGTGGGTGGGCGCCGCTATCCCGTCCGAAGCCGGCTGCCGCACCACGTCAGGCTGCGCTCACACATCGTATCGGCGACCTGCGGGCGACGCCGACCGCATGGGGACACGGTGGCCGGTGTCAACAACAGTCACCGGTTGTTCCGCGGCATCGACGGTCTCCATGGCCTCACGCAGGTGCACCAGGTCGATCAGCAGGTCCCGCAGAGCCGAGTCACGGTCGTCTGTCTGCGCGGTTCGCAGCGCCGCCGCGCGCCACGCCGCAGAACGAAGATCGTGGACCTGCGCCTCCAAGGTGTCGTGCACGGCGCGGACGTGCGCGGCGAGTCGCTCAGCTTCCTCGACCTGTGTCGCCAGCGCGCGTGCCCGCGCCCCGCCCGGATCACGTCGCTGCTCGCTGCGCAGATCACGTCGTAGCGCGCGGGGCCGAAAGCTGCGCAACTGTCGCGCCATCAACTCACCGTCCCTGGCCAGCGACCCACAGCGCTCGAGCGTGGCGTCGACCACGGCCTGATGGTCGGCCAGGCGCTCCCCCAACGGCGACGAGCCGGGATCACCTGCGGCGGTGGCGAACTCGTCCCGGGCCGCCCAGGCGCCGGCGAGCAGCCGACGCCATACGCCCGAGACGGCCGCGGGATCACCAACACGCTTGCGCAACCGGCGACGATGACGTTCGCCGCGGCGACGTACGACGCCAGGCACGATGACGCTCAGTGCCACCAGACTGATCACCACGATCGACGAGCGGCCGCCAACGGCGCCCGCTGCGATCAGCGTCATCGCGATGACAGCGACGACGGCTATCGCCGTGATCGTCGCGAGCGTGACCAGCAGACCTCTGGCCGTGTTACCGATGACTGGGGAACCGAGCACGTCCCGGCAATGCTACCTCGACGCCGGTCGGCCCACGCGTGCATCACGAATTGGCGCGGCCGTCGCCGCCGCCGTGGGATCGTCTACTGTTGATGCGCCGTGGCCGCCGGTGACCACCGCCTGTGGCACGAGCTGCCGGCACCGCGATCGCCTCTGGTCGGCGTCTCGACAGCGAGGGGCTTGCCGCTCGGTCCCGGGCCAACAAAGGACGACGACCACGTGACCACCCGTAGCGACGAGATCGTGATCACGGGCGTCGGCGCGGTCACCCCGCACGGCACCGGGGTGCAGGCGCTCTGGGACGGCGTCGTGGCTGCTCGACCCGTCGCGCGCGTCGACGACCCGGACGGGCCGAAAGGCGTTGTCGCGGCGATCGACGACCTCACGTTGCACGACCACCTGCCACGCAAGTTGGTGGCGCAGACCGACCGCTCGGTTCACCTCGCGCTGATCGCGGCCCGCGAGGCGCTGAGCCACGCCGCCGCACTCGACGGTGGCGGCCTGATCGCCGCGGGTGACCCATGGCGCGTCGGCGTGGTGGTCGCGACCGGCGTCGGTCCGGTCGCATCAGTCATCGACGAGCAGCGGCGGACAGCCGCCGGCGCGAGCCGAGTGCGTCCGTATCTGGCGGTCACCATGCCGGTCAACATGGCTGCCGGTCGCATCGCACAACAGCATGGTCTGCACGGCCCGGCACTCGTGGTCGCCAGTGCGTGCGCAGCCGGCAGTGATGCGGTCGGTGTCGCGCTGGACATGATCCGGGGCGGACGGGCCGACATGGTGGTGACGGGTGGCACCGAGGCGCCGCTGCGACCGCTGATCATCGCGGCTTTTCGCTCAGCCGGTGCCTTGAGTGCCCGGACCGACGCGCCCGGCGCGGCGAGCCGGCCATTCGACGCGCACCGTGACGGGTTCGTCCTCGGCGAGGGCGCGGCCGTGCTCGTGCTCGAGTCGGCACGTTCGGCGCAGGCACGGGGCGCACCGATCCGGGGCGTCGTGATGGGCCATGGCGCCACCAACGACGCCCACCACCCGACACAGCCGGCGCCGGACGGCGGCGGGGCCGTGGCCGCAGTCCGCACGGCATTGTCAGATGCCGGTGTGACCCCCGCCGACATCGGTCACGTCAACGCACACGCGACCTCGACGCCACGCAACGACGCCGTCGAGGCGCTGGTGCTGCGGACGGTGTTCGGTCCCGACACCGGCAGCGTGCCGGTGACCGCGACGAAGTCGACCATCGGGCACCTGTTCGGCGCGGCGGGCGCGGTCGAGGCGGTCGTTGCGCTGCGCTCGGCAGCAGAGCGTACGGTGCCGCCGATCGCGAACCTCGACGACGTCGATCCTCAGTGCGCCGAGCTCGATCTGGTGGCCGGAGCACCGCGCACGATCGACGGCGCCATCGCCCTGTCGACGTCGTTCGGCTTCGGCGGCCACAACGCGGCGCTGGTCGTGCGCGCCGTACCCTGACCCAGCCCGGAGAGCCGACCGACCACATCGAACAGCACGCTCCCCGGGTCGCGGCCCCGCTCCCCGCGACCCGGGTTCGATGCAGCGAGACGTCAGCTGCAGCCGCTCGTGGTGCCACACTGTGGACAGCAGTGGCACGAGCCGGCACGCACCATCGAGACCCCGCACTGGTAGCACATCGGCGCGTTCGAGTAGTTGTCGTCGACCGGCCGATCCTGCGTGACCGGCAGCACCGTCTGGCCTTCGGCGTCGACCTTCGGCGTGTCGTCGACCGCGTGGCCGGTCGGAGACGACACGCTGTCGAGTTGCGCCATGCGCTCCTGCATCGTGTAGATGTTCAACTGGTGGCGCGTCTCGGGCGGTAGGTACTCGATCGCCAGGCGTCGGAACATGTAGTCGACGATCGACGAGGCGAACTTGACCTCCGAGTCGTCGGTCATCCCGGCCGGCTCGAAGCGCATGTTGATGAACTTCGACACGAACGCCTCGAGCGGCACGCCGTACTGCAGGCCGATGCTCACGCTGATCGCGAACGCGTCCATCACACCCGACAGGGTCGAACCCTGTTTTCCGAGGTTGACGAAGATCTCGCCGAGCCCGTCGCCGGGATACTCCCCCGCCGTCATGTAGCCCTCAGCGTCACCGACCGTGAACGACAGCGTCTGCGCCGGGCGCTGCCGCGGCAGGCGACGCCGTACGATGCCGGCCTGGGCGGCTTCCTGGTCCGTGGTCGTCGCCGGCTTGTCGGACTTCCGGCTCACCGACAGCGGCTGGGCGACCTTGCAGTTGTCGCGGTAGATGGCCAGCGCCTTCAGCCCGAGCCGCCAGCCCTCCAGATAGATGTGCTCGACCTCTTCGACCGTCGCGGTCTCGGGCATGTTGACGGTCTTCGAGATCGCCCCGCTGATCCACGGCTGTACGGCGGCCATCATGCGGACGTGCCCCAGCGGAGCGATCGACCGCTCCCCCATCGCGCAGTCGAACACCTCGAGGTGTTCCGGCTTGAACGCAGGCGCGCCGTCAACGGTTGCGTGATCGTCGATGTAGGCGACGATCGCCTCGATCTGCTCGGGCTGGTAGCCCAGGTGGGCCAGCGCGACCGGAACGGTCTGGTTGACGATCTTCATCGACCCGCCGCCGACCAGCTTCTTCATCTTGACCAGGCCGAGGTCGGGCTCGATGCCGGTGGTGTCACAGTCCATCATCAGACCGATGGTGCCCGTCGGCGCGAGCACGGTGGCCTGAGCGTTGCGCACACCGTGGTCGCTCGCCTGCTCGACCGTCTCGTTCCACACGTGCCGGGCGGCGTCGAGCACGTTGCCAGGCGCAAGGTCGCGGTCGATGACCGACAAGGCGTCGCGGTGCTTGCCGAGCACCCGCAGCATGCCGTCCCGGTCAGCCGCGTAGCCGTCGAACGGCCCGGCAACCTTGGCCAGCTCGACCGAGCTGCGGTACGCCTGGCCGGTCATCAGCGCCGTGATCGCCGCCGCCCACGCACGACCTTCGTCGGAGTCGTAGGGGATGCCCTGGCTCAGCAGCAGACCGCCGAGGTTGGCATAGCCCAGACCCAGCTGCCGGTAGGCGCGGGCGTTGATCCCGATCGCCTCCGTGGGATAGCTCGAGTTGCCGACCAGGATCTCCTGCGCGGTGAACATGATGTCGACCGCCCTGCGGAACGATGTGACGTCGAACACGCCGTCAGACTCGAACTTGCGCAGGTTCAACGACGCGAGGTTGCATGCCGAGTTGTCCAGGTGCATGTACTCCGAGCACGGGTTCGAGCCGTTGATGCGACCCGCGTTCGGCGTCGTGTGCCAGTCGTTGATCGTCGTGTCGTACTGGATGCCGGGGTCGGCGCACTCCCATGCGGCCTGGGCGATCTGCCGCAAGAGGTCCGCGGCCGGAACCGACTTGACGGTCGCGTTCGTCGTCACGGCCTTGAGCTGCCAGTCGGCGGCACGCTCGGCCGCTCGCATGAACGCGTCGGTCACGCGCACCGAGTTGTTGGCGTTCTGGTACTGGACTGACGCTGAGTCGAGGCCGTCGAGGTCCATGTCGAAGCCGGCCTCGCGCAGCGCACGGGCCTTGAGCTCCTCACGCTGCTTGCACCAGATGAACTGTTCGATGTCTGGGTGGTCGACATCGAGGATGACCATCTTGGCCGCGCGCCGGGTCTTGCCACCGCTCTTGATCGTGCCGGCCGACGCGTCGGCGCCCCGCATGAAGCTGACCGGCCCGCTGGCCTGGCCGCCTCCGCGGAGATGCTCCGTCGACGAGCGGATACGCGACAGGTTGACTCCCGAGCCAGAGCCACCCTTGAAGATCGTGCCTTCCTCGACGTACCAGTTGAGAATCGACGACATGGTGTCCTCGACCGAAAGGATGAAGCACGCGCTGCACTGTGGTTCGGATTCGACGCCGACGTTGAACCACACCGGCGAGTTGAACGCCGCCTTCTGATGCACCAGCAGATGCTTGAGCTCGACGTTGAACGCGTCCGCCGACTCGTCGTCGACGAAGTACCCGTCGGTACGACCCCACTCGGTGATCGTGTCCGCCACGCGGTCGATCATGTGCTTCACGCTGCGCTCGCGCTGCGGGGAGCCCAGCGTGCCTCGGAAGTACTTCTGGGCCACGATCGTCGTCGCGTTCATCGACCACGGCGCGGGGAACTCGACGTCGCGCTGCTCAAACGCAACGTCACCTGTCCGATAGTCCGTGATGATCGCGTCGCGAGTCTCCCACTCCACGTCCTCGTAGGGATGGGTGCCGGCGATGGTGAAGTGCCGCTCGACGCGCAGTCCGGAACGGGCGGCGTCCGCGGCGGCGACTGCATCGAGGGCGTGGCGAGTGGTGACCATCAATAGCTCCTGTGAATCCCCGGCGAGAAACTTCAACGCTGTAACTTGCCGCCTTCACCGCCTCAGGTCAAGGGTTTGTGACACGACGACCGCTAGATGCAGGCGGTCGGGCGATGCACGACACAACATGTTGTGTTGCCCGCGCGTCACATTCGCGTCCACTGCGCACACTATCGCGGTGATCGTCCGCCGTCGCCGACCTGGCTGTTGACGACAGCACGCTGCACCAGGCACGACATGTAGTGGTCGAGCCCGATCATTGTGGATCGTGCTGTGCACAACCTGCTGTGCGCTGTGGAGGGCGACCGAACATCAGTGGACGGGTCGTGGAAAACCAGCGCGGACCTGTGATTGACCGGTGGACAACCGGCTCCGCCGGACGCCGGCTTTGGGTAGATTCGGTGGCGAAACCGGGAGGGCCGTCCGTGCGTTGTCCGTACTGCGCCGCAGACGACGACCGCGTCGTCGACTCCCGACCCGTCGATGACGGCGAGTCGGTCCGGCGTCGGCGGGAGTGCCGCGGATGCCGACAGCGGTTCACCACCTTCGAGCGCGCCACCCACGAGCCACTGAGCGTTCGCAAGCGCGACGGATCGATCGAACCGTTCCGACGGGACAAGCTGCACCTCGGTATGGCCCGCGCGCTGGCCAACCTCGACCTCGGCGGTGACGCTGTGCGCACGAGCGCGGCGAAGGTCGAGGCGCAACTACGCCGGCCAGGGCGACGCATGGTCACCAGCGAGGAGATCGGCCGCACCGTCCTCGACGTGCTCAGGGAGATTCATCAGGTCGCCTACGTGCGCTTCGCCAGCGTCTACAAGGGCTTCACGACGCCGGAGGACTTCGCCCGGGAGTTGGCCTCGCTCGAGCAGGACGCCGACAACCACGTCGCCGGTGCGTGACCATGCGCGCGACATGGTGACGCTTGACCGGGGTCAGGGCACGCGCGGGTTCGCGACCACCCGCTGCATCTCCACCGGCACGACGATCGGCGTGCCCGGTTGGACGGCGGCCGGATCCACGTCGTTGCTGGCAGCCACGTCGGCTACCCACGCGGAGCGGTCGGCGGTCGCGGGGGCGTAGCGGCGTGCGATGTCCCACAGCGTCTCGCCAGCAGAGACCACCACGGTCATTTCGACGCGCGCCGGAGACATCGCGGTGCTCGATACGACCGCCCCCGCGATCATCACCGAGCCGAGTGTCACGGCGAGCACGACGGCCAGCACCACCAAGCGTCGCCGCCAGTAGACGGCGCGCCGCGTCGGCGGTGCTGGTGGCTGCGGGTGAACCACGCGCAACACGGGTCGGCGCTGCCGGCGCCCCCGTTCGAGATCCCGCAGTGCAACAGCCATGACAACCTCCGACTATCCCGTGGCGCGGTGCATGCCCACGGCACTCGTAGAGCGAACTTGTGTTCGATGCAGGGCCAGCATCGCCGAACAGACGTTCGCTGTCAACTCGGGCCCGCAAGTCGCCGCGAACCAACGTGCAAGCGCACAAAGCGAACAGGTGTTTGCCTTTCGCGCGACGAATCGCTACCGTGCTGACAACTCGACCGCAGCGCCCGGCGAAGGGCAGCGCGGTTGACCACCGCACACGCCCAAGGAGCACTCGAATGAGCGGCAGCCCGGACTTGACGTCGCGCCAGAAGCAGATCCTCGACATGATCCGGCACACCGTGGAAGAGCGCGGCTATCCACCGAGCGTTCGTGAGATCGGCGAGGCGGTCGGCCTCCGGTCGACGTCGAGCGTGCACGCCCAGCTCGCCTCACTGGAGCGGCTGGGGTACCTGCGCCGTGACCCGTCCCGCCCACGCGCGATCGAGGTGCGGTTCGACCCCGACAGCGAGCTCGCGCGCACTCCCGCGAGCGTGCGCGCCGTGCCGCTGGTCGGCGAGATCGCCGCAGGCGCACCGATCTTGGCCGACGAACGCGTGGAGGAGCTGTACCAACTCCCCCGCGACCTCGTCGGCGAAGGCACCTTGTTCATGCTGCGGGTCCGTGGTGAGTCGATGGTGCTAGCCGGGGTCCTGCCGGGCGACTACGTCGTGATCCGCCAACAGCCCACGGTCGAGCAGGGCGAGATGTGTGCGGCCATGATCGATGGGGAGGCCACGGTCAAGTTCTTCCGTCGCACGCGCGACGGCAAGGTGTTCCTCGACCCGGCAAACGAAGGGTACGAGCCGATCGCCGTGCCGCCCGACGAGCGCGCCGCCGTCCTCGGACGCGTCGTCGCAGTGCTTCGGAGCCTGTAGCCGCGCCTCAGTCGGTCAGGTCGTCGGGCGACCACTGACTCAGCAGGGCAAACGGCTCCAACGCCGCCGCCGCGCCACCAGCCACCTGCGCAAGCACATACGTTCCCTCGGGACGATGCTCCTCCTTGAGTACCGTCCCGTCACGATGCGCCAGCGCAACCAGCTCGGCGTGGTCGTACGGCACCAGCGCCTCCACGACACGACGTGCCGACGCGAGCCGTGCCGTGACGGCAGCGACGAGGTCGTCGATTCCGGCACCGTCACGGGCGGACACTGCGACGGCGCCGCCGTGGGCACGCGCCAGCCGGGCAACCGTCGCATCGTCTGTGACATCCGTCTTGTTGAGCACCAACACCTGCGGCAGAGCCCCTGCGCCAATGGTGTCAAGCACCGCGTCAACCGCACGGATCTGATCGTCAACCATGGGATGTCCGGCGTCACAGACGTGTAGCAGCAACTCGGCGTCGAGAGTCTGCTCCAAGGTCGACTTGAAGGCCTCGACGAGTTGTGTCGGCAGATTCTGGATGAAACCCACGGTGTCCGTCGCGATCGCGATCCGCCCATCGGTCAACTCGAACCGGCGAGCGGTCACGTCGAGCGTCGCGAACAGCCGGTCGGCGACACCGACCGACGCACCGGTCAGCCGGTTGAGGAGTGTGGACTTGCCGGCATTGGTGTACCCGACCAGCGCGACGACGGGCACCTGATTGCGCTCACGCCGGCGTGTCTTGAGCGCTCGGGTCTGGCGTGCACCGTCCAACTCGCTGCGCAGCTTGCTGATCCTGCGGTTGATCCGGCGGCGGTCGACCTCCAGCTGAGACTCCCCGGGTCCGCGCGTGCCGATGCCACCAGCCTGACGCGAGAGCGCCTGCCCCCACCCGCGCAGGCGCGACAGCAGGTACGTCAACTGGGCGAGCTCGACCTGCAGCCTGCCTTCCCGCGACGACGCGTGCTGAGCGAAGATGTCCATGATCACGATCGTGCGATCCAGGACCTTCGTGGCGAGCGCCGCCTCGAGATTGCGCTGCTGCGCCGGCGTCAGCTCGTGGTCGAAGATGACAGTGTCAACGGCCGTCTCACGCACCAGATCGCGCAGCTCGGCGACCTTGCCACGGCCGATGAACGTCGCGGGATCGGGCTGCTCCCGGCGCTGTGTGAACCGCTCGACGGCGGTCCCGCCGGCCGTGTCGACGAGCAGCTCGAGCTCGTCGAGCGAGGAGCTGACATCGGCGTCGGTTCCGTCCGTGAACCGTACGGCGATCAGGATCGCCCGTTCGACCGGGCGGATGATGTCGACGCCCTCCTGAGGGGCAAGATCGCCGACGCGCTCCGCCTGTGCGCGACGCTGCGCGGCACGCGACAGCGCACCGAACTGATCGCTGTCAGCCATGGACGACCGCGTCCAGCCACACGTCGTCGACATCGGCGTCGAACACCTCGACCGCCGGACCCCGGATGACCAGCGTGTCGGGCAGCCACCGCACGTGCAGCACCCCACCGGGTACCTCGACACGGACGTCGCGACCCGCGCGGCCCGCGAGATGGGCGGCGACAGCCATCGCTGACGCGCCGGTGCCCGACGCCAGCGTCTCGCCGACGCCCCGCTCCCAGATGCGACCCCGAACGGTGTCTTCGTCGGGCACAGTGATGAACTCGACGTTGGTGCCGTCGGGGAACGCGGGGTCACGCTCGATTCGCGGCCCCCACTCGGTGACGGGCGCCTTGGCGACGTCCTCGACGTCAATCACGGCGTGCGGGTTGCCCATCGACACAGTGGTCGCTTCGAGAACCCGGACATCGTGCCCGTCCGCTGTAGGGACGTGCAACGTGATGGTGCCGGTCGGATGCGGCGCACCCATGTCGACTTCGGTCTCGATGACACGGCCGCGGCCGTCGCGCGCGGTCACGCCGACCGTCTTGAGACCGGCCCGTGACCCGACGCGCACCTCGTCGCCACGCAGCAGGAAACGGTTGAGCAGGTAGGTGGCGACGCAGCGGACGCCGTTGCCGCACATCTCGACGACGCCGCCGTCGGCGTTGCGGTAGTCCATGAAGACGTCAGACGTCGCGTCCCGTGGTGGCGCAATCCGGATCACGCCGTCACCGCCGAGGCCACGATGCCGATCGCACAAGGCACGGACCATCTCGGCGTCGACGTCGAGCACATCGCCCAGGTCCGCGATCAGGATGAAGTCGTTGCCGCACCCGTGGGCCTTCGTCACCTGCATCAGACGTCTCTCGTTCTACCGCTCAACTCCGACGCCGGGTCACCGGACAGCCAGTCGACCGCGGCGGTTGGAGACATCCAGCGTACTCGCGGGTCGGCGGCGAACCAGCGCTGCTGGCGGACGGCGTAGCGGCGTGTCCGGGCAACGATCCGCTCCCGCGCCTCGGCGAACGAGCATCCACCGTCGATGTGCTCCCACAGCTCGGCGTAGCCGATTGCGGCGGCGGCGGTCCGCGACAGATCCTTCGTGCGCAGCGCCGCCGCCTCCTCGAGCCACCCCGCCGCGAGCATCGCATCGACACGTTCGCTGATGCGCGCCGACAGCACCTTTCGCTCGACGTCCAGGCCGATCACGCGCAGCCCCGGATAGCACGATTCGTAGCGGTCCCAGGCCACACGCCAGGACGAGAACGGTCGGTTGGTCAGCGCGAGCACCTCGAGCGCGCGGATCGCGCGTCGCCAGTTGCCTGGATCCAGGCCGTCGGCAGTCACGGAGTCGACTGCGCGCAACGCCTCGTACGCCGCCGCCGCGTCCGGGTGGCGACGCTCCAGGTCGCGGCGCACCTGCGTGTCGGTCGGCGGGAACTCCAACGGGTCGACGACCGCGCGGAAGTACAGGCCGGAGCCGCCGACCAACAGCGGATGTCGGCCGCGGGACAGCACATCGGAGATCGCACGGCGCGCCTCACCCTGGAACCACTGCGCGGAACACTCGACCGATGGATCGAGGACGCCGATCATGTGGTGGCGTACGGCGGCCGCCGACGGTTTGTCCGTCCCGATGTCCATCCCGCGGTAGATGGTGAACGCGTCGACCGCCACGATCTCGGCCTGAAGTGCCCGCGCGACCGCCGCCGACACCGCGGACTTGCCTGCTGCGGTCGGGCCGACAATCGCTGTGACCGCGGGCGGCGCTCGCGTGGTCATTGCGCGGTCACTGTCAGATAGCCGACACCGCGGGGAGCGAGGTAGCGACGGACGGTCAGTCGCAGTGCCGTTGATGCGGCCGCGCCGTGCAGCACACACAGCGGCGCCCAGCCGCGGGCGCCGACCTCGGACGCGTCCCCAGGCCCCAGGTCCGCGAGACGACCAGAGTCACCGCTGCTGAAGGCTTCGACCACCCGCGCGTCCCATTGCGCAGCCCCGGGACGGGCGGCCAGCGGCGAGCCGGGCCCGAGCCCCGCGGACAGGTCGCCGGCCACGACCATGATCCCGGTCAGAGCCGCCTCGCCGAGCGCCTGCACAACGCTCGTCCCGAGCGCGGACAACACCGGGAACTCGGCGGACGCCGACACCTCCAACGCGACCACCGGCAGCGAGCGGTCAGTCAGCAGACCCAGCACGGCCAGGTCCAGCGGGAGCCGGTGCCGACGGACTCGCGGATACTGGGTGATTCGCGACAGGGCGGTGATCGCCCTGGGGCACGAGGCCAGCGTCCGCGTGATCTGTGGATAGCCGAGACCTGCAAGGTCGATGTGGATCGTGTCGTGCAATGCTGCCCGCCCAGCCGCCACGAGCACCGTCACGTCGGCGCTGGGCAGGCGCTCGACAGCGCGGCGGACGCTGAGGCGCAACTGCTGCAACGTCGGGCCGCCGCCTACACCGACACCGTCCACGAGCAGCGGGGCGCTGGGGATGCACGCCGCGCCGAGCAGTGGTCGATCGGTCACCTAGACCGCGGCTCGCGTACGCGGCGGCGGTGTGCCGACGGGTGCGTCGAGCGGTGCATCGGTCACCGTGCCCAGGAGGTAGAAGGACGCCGCCTCATCGAGCGTGGCGTGCACGACGCCGCCGGCGTGTGCCGCCGGATGCTGTTCGACATGCACAAGGCGGTTCGTACGCGTGCGGCCGGAAAACCGCTGCGCATCGGTCTTGGAGGGACCTTCGATCAGCAGCTGCTGGACCGTGCCGACCTGGCGGGCGTTCGACGCCCCTGCAAGCTCCCGCGTCAGCTGCGCGAGCCGCCGGTACCGTACGTTCACGACCGCCGGATCGAGGTGGCCGTCAAGATCGACGGCGGTCGTCCCGGGCCGGCGCGAGTACTCGAAGGTGAACGCCGAGTCGAACGCCGCCGACCGCGTCACCTCGAGCGTCTGCTCGAAGTCGTCCTCCGTCTCGCCGGGGAAGCCCACGATGATGTCGGTCGAGATCGCCACGCCGGCGATGGTCGCGCGCGCCTCCTCCACGAGGTCGAGGAATCGTCGTGCCCGGTACGACCGCTGCATGCGCCGCAGCACGTCATTGCTGCCCGACTGCAGCGGCAGGTGCAGGTGCTCGCAGACGCTGGGGATGTCCCGCATGGCCGTGAACACATCAGACGTGAAGTCCTTGGGATGGGGGCTGGTGAAACGGATGCGCTCGAGGCCGTCGACGTCGCCCAGCGCATGGAGCAGCTCCGCGAACAACGTCCGGTTGCGCGCGCCGGGAGACGCAACGTCGCCGCTGCGCACCAGGTCACGACCGTACGAGTTGACGTTCTGTCCAAGCAGCGTGATCTCGCAGACGCCGTCGGCCACCAGCCCACGAACCTCGGCGAGAATGTCGCCCATCCGACGCGACTTCTCGCGACCGCGCAGCGACGGCACGATGCAGAACGCGCAGGTGTTGTCGCACCCGATCGAGATCGACACCCACGCGTGGTGGCGCACCTCGCGGCGGGCGGGCAGAGCGGACGGGAACGCCTCGGTCTGCTCGACGATCTCGACGACGGGCAGCGCCGCGGAGTCGGCCTGTACGAGCAGTGCCGGCAGGTGGCCGAGGTTGTGGGTGCCGTACACCACGTCGATCCACGGGGCCTTCTGCGCGATGACGTCCTGGTCCTTCTGTGCCAGACACCCACCGACGACGACCTGCCGGTCAGGGTCCGCGAGCTTCAGCGGCTTGAGCTGCGACAGGTGGCCGTACAGCTTCTGGTCGGCGTTCTCGCGGATCGCGCACGTGTTGAACAGGACCAGGTCAGCCGACTCGACGTCGTCGGCCGGGCGGTAGCCCATGGTCTCGAGCACGCCGGCCGCCCGTTCCGAGTCGTGCTCGTTCATCTGGCAGCCGTACGTGCGGATGAAGTACGTTCGCGCGGTCACAGCGCCCGAGAATAGCCGCCCGCTACGCCGAGTTCGCATCGGTGGTCGCGGCCGTACCGCGCACTGGGTCATTCCCGGTCACCGCGCCGCGCCCCGCGCCGCCAGTGGAATACAGCAGCACCGCGACCACGCCGAGCGCCGCGCCGGAGGCGCGGTCGACGGTCGTCATGGCCACCGCGCCGGCCAGTGTGACCAGCACGCCCAGCGTGCCCAGCGACTGCGAGCGGGACGTGAACAACACGATCGCTGCGAACAGCACCGGCACGCCGATGAGCAACCATGCCTGCAGGACAGTCAACGGATCCTCCTCGGCCGTGCGCGCGCAGACATTCTACGAGATCCGTCGTGACCGCCGTCAGTCCCAGTTGCGGTCCAGCCCACTGACGTCGATCGCCACACGACGCGACAGCGCTTCGCCGTAGCCGCGGCGGCCCAGGAACCCCAGCAGGCGGCGCGCAACGGCGTCCGGCGGCAGGCTCGCTGGCATCCGCTGTGCCCTGGCCCGGGCCAGCTCCGTCGCAACGGAGAGATCATCTCGTTCGTCGATCGGTCTCAGCGCGTCGTCGATCAGCGACGCGGGAACCTGGCGACGATGCAGCTCCTGGCGCAGACGCGACGAGGAGTAGCCGCGTACGAGCCCACGATCGGCCACCCAGGCACGCGCGAACGCGGCGTCATCGATCGCGCTCAGCTCGATCCCCCGGTCGATGGCCGCGGCGACGACGTCCGCTTCGTACCCGCGGTCCGTCAGCTTGGCGCGCAGCTCCGCCGCAGTCTGCGGACGCGCCTTGGTCGATCGCAGCACGAATGCGACCGCTGCGGAACGCGCCGCGCCGCGGTCAGCTCGCGCGCGCGTTTCGGTCACAGGATGCCATCGGGGTCGCCGCCAGCGTCCTCGACGGCTTCGCTGGGCGTCAGGCCCAGGTGCTCGGTCACCTTCTTGTAGATCTCGGCGGCGACGTCGTCGTTCTCGCGGAGGAAGTTCCGCGCGTTCTCACGACCCTGCCCGAGCTGTTCGCCCTCGTACGTGTACCAGGCACCAGCCTTGCGGATGAATCCGGTGTCCACGCCGACGTCGAGGATCGATCCCTCCCTCGAGATGCCCTCGCCGAACAGGATGTCGAACTCGGCCTGGCGGAACGGCGGTGCGACCTTGTTCTTGACGACCTTGACGCGCACACGGTTGCCGACGAAGTCCGTGCCGTCCTTGAGCGACTCGATCCGCCGGACGTCCAGTCGCACCGACGAATAGAACTTCAGCGCACGACCGCCCGGCTGTGTCTCGGGCGACCCGAACATCACACCGATCTTCTCGCGGATCTGATTGATGAAGACCGCGCAGGTCTGGGACTTCGACAGCGTGCCCGCCAGCTTGCGCAACGCCTGACTCATCAGACGCGCCTGCAGGCCGACGTGGCTGTCGCCCATCTCCCCCTCGATCTCGGCGCGCGGCGTCAATGCCGCCACCGAGTCGATGACGACGATGTCGACGGCACCCGAGCGCACCAGCATGTCGGTGATCTCCAGTGCCTGCTCGCCGGTGTCTGGCTGGGACACCAGCAGTGACTCGATGTCGACACCGAGCGCTGCCGCGTACTTGGGGTCCAAGGCGTGCTCGGCGTCGATGAACGCTGCGATACCCCCGGCCTTCTGTGCTTCGGCGATCGCATGCAACGCCACGGTCGTCTTGCCGCTGCTCTCCGGTCCGTAGACCTCGATGACGCGCCCACGCGGCAACCCACCGACGCCGAGCGCGATGTCAAGGCTGAGCGCCCCGGTCGGGATCGCCGCGACGACCACCTGGGTGTCGTCGCCCATGCGCATGATGGCGCCCTTGCCGAACTGCTTCTCGATCTGGCCCAAGGCCATGTCCAGCGCCTTCTCGCGCTCCACGGATGCTCCTTCACCGGTGCGGACGACTTGTCGGTGACCTACCGCTGTCGCTAC
>JAHELV010000033.1:7491-16305 GCA_024644015.1 Nitriliruptorales bacterium | reverse complement strand
TGACCTACCGCTGTCGCTACTTGAGGTCTGGTGATCACGGTAGATCATGCGGCGACCGGTGGCCCGTGCAGTTCACCGATCCCTGTGGATGGGCATCCTAGACGAACGAACGTTCGAATGTCACGGATGCCGCGACACGTGTCCGCGCACACCCAGCGGCCAGGTGGCGACGGGGCGGTACCGGCTGCCGCCATCATCGCGCTGCGACGACAGCAACGCGACGGTCGAAACCGTCCAGTGCACCGGCAACGCAGGTCCGTCCAGCGTCGGAGGCACACGCGGTATCCGCTGCCCCCGTCGCGCCCGCGCGAGCGTCAGGTGCGCCCGGAACGGTCGATCATCGATCGTCAGGCCCGTCCCGCGCAGCGCGTCCTGCACGGCGTCAGCCAGCGTAGGCAGACCTGGCGCCGAAGACGCGACCGCCACCCACAGCACGCGGTCGGCGAAACGGCCCAGCCGGCCATCGATCGTGAGGTCACAGGGTCGAGCGCGACGAGCCACGGCCTGCAGCGCGATCTGTGCGCGCTGCCGGCGCCCGACCGGTGTGTCCCCGAGGAACGCCAGCGTCAGATGCCAGTTGGCCGACGGGATCCACCGCAGCGCGGTGTGCTGTTGCTTCAGCGGCGACAACGAGGCCGCCAGCGCATCCCGCGCCGCCTGCGCGACGTCGACTGCGACGAACAGACGCACGGCTACCCCCCCTGCACCGCCGCCAGGCATCGACGCAGGTAGTCCAGCGCCACGCTGGCACTGAACTGCTGCAGGTCCTGTCGGGACCGCGGCGACAGCCGCACCGTCCGGGTCCGTACCACGTCCGCAGGTAGCGCGACCGCCGGACATACGGTGCCGACCCGGCGTCGCCCCTGCGTGGTCGGCCCCGCTACGCCCACCACCGCCAGGGCCGCGTCCGCGTCCAGCCGATCGCGCACACCGGTGGCGAGCGCGGCGGCCGTCTCCTCGCTGACCGGGCCGTGCTCGGCCAGCACGCGCTCGGGCACGCCAGCCAAGGTCGGCTTCGAGGCGGTCGCGTACGCGATGACGCCACCGGCGAACCACTCGCTCGCACCGGGTACCGAGACCAGTCGCGCGCCGACGCCACCACCGGTGATCGACTCGGCGACCGCGAGCGTCCAGCCACGCTGCTGCAACTGCCGGGCGATGACGGACTCGACCCCCTCGTCGTCAAGGCCGACCACGGCGGCTCCCAGCAGCTGGACCACCTCAGCAACGATCGGGTCTGTCAGCGCATGTGCGGCTGGCTCGTCGCGTGCGCGCGCGGTCACGCGCACGCGTGTCTCGCCTCGTGACGAGTAGAACGCAAGCTGCGTGTTGTTCGTACGCGAGAGCCTGGCAAACAGCTCGGCGCAGCGCTCGGCAACAGTGGACTCCGCGATGCCCGCCGTGCGCACCGTCCTCCTGACCGTGGCTGACAACCCGCCGTGGCGGCGTAGCAGCGGAACCACGCCGCGTTCGGTCATCTGGCGCATCTCGGCCGGCACGCCGGGCAGGCACACCAACAGCACGCCGGCGACCCGCAGCACGAAGCCCGGCGCCGTGCCAACGGGGTCGATCACCTGCGCCCCCGCCGGCAGATCTGCCTGCACGAGGTTGGTCTCGGCCATCTCGCGTCCACGATCGGCGAAGTACGCCCGGATGTCGTCGACCAGCGCGGGCCGCCGTTCGAGCGCGACCCCTGCGAGCCGTGCCACCGCGAAGCGTGTGAGGTCGTCTGGCGTCGGGCCGAGCCCGCCGGTCACCACGACGACGTCGCTGCCCGTCGTCGCGGCGCGCAGCACGGTGAGCAGCTCGTGCTCGTGGTCGCCGACGGTCGCGTGACCGCGCACGTCGATGCCCAGGTCGGTCAAGCGCCCGGCCAGCCATGCCGAGTTGGTGTCGACCGTGTCACCGGTGACCAGCTCGGTACCGACCGCGACGATCTGTGCGCGCAGCGCGGCGGCGCCGTCAGGCAGCTGCACGTGCTCTGCGGCTGCCCCGCACCGCGTAGTCCAGTCCGCTACCGATCGTCAGCAGCACTGCGATGTAGAGCGCTGCGGTCCCGACCGCGTCGGGCACCACCGGCGCGATGACGAGGCAGATGGCAACCAGCTGCGAGACAGTCTTGAGTTTGCCCCAGATGCTCGCCGCCATGACGACACCACGCTGCGCCAGCATCTGTCGCTGGACGGTCACTGCCAACTCACGCAGGGCGACGACCGCGAGAACCCACCACGCGACGTCGCCGATCCAGACGAGCGCAGCGAGCGTCCCCAGCACCAGGATCTTGTCGGCGGCGGGGTCGGCCAGCTTTCCCCAGCTGGTCACCTGTCCGCGCCGGCGCGCCAGCCAGCCGTCGGCGGTGTCGGTCAGCGACGCGATGATGAACAGCGCCAGCGCCCACCACCTGCTGGTCGTCGTGTTCACGATCAACAACACGACGATCACGGGCGCGAGCAGCACGCGCAGGGCGGTCATGACGTTCGCAGGGTTGACCGAACGAAACACCGATGAACTCGACACAGGTAGGTCCGTACCCATGTCTCGTGGTTCGACAACACCCTCTAGGTGGGCGCCCGTCGGCCGCACCGGTACGCGGTCATCCCCGCGCGGTCACACGGCAACTGGTCTCGGGCGTGCACAGCACGTCGACCGGGCCATCGATACCGCTCGCGATGTTGCCGTACCAGGCGCCGTTCAGCGAGAACTCGACGGCCGCTGCCACGCCGATGCGCAACGCGATCTCGTCCTTGCCGGTGAACTGCGTCACCGCCCCCGGCCGCATGATGCCTTCGAGCTTGTTCTCCCCGTCGACGAGCACTCGGATCCACACCTCATCAGTGAACTCGAGCTTCATGGTCAGGCCCTCCGGCGTCGGCCCCGGGGGAACATCGAGCACGTTGACGTTCTCCGATTCCGCTTCGGAAGCGGCGGCCCCGCCGCCTTCGGAGGCAGCGGCGGCCGGCGCCTCGGATGCCGTGACCGTCGTGGTCTCCGACTGTTCACTGCCGCTGCCCACCACCGCCCCATCCCTTGATGCGCCACGGAGGGTCAGCACAGCGAGGGTCGCACCGGCGACCGTGACGATCATGAGGATCGCGCCCGCGATCGCGCCGATCTGCCGGCGCGAAGGACGGCGCGCGCCGCCAACCGCGGCAGCGGCGCTCTGAACGTCCTGACCGGCCGCCTTGGCCGGCTCAGTGCCTCGCCCGTACTGTGCGAGCAGCGCCGCGACGTCCAGCTCGAGATACTCCGCGTACGTCCGCAATATGCCGCGTACGTACACAGGATCCACACCAATCGCTTCGAGCTCGTCGCGCTCGAGCGCGAGAAGGTGCGTCTCCCGAACTCCGGTCTGCGCTGCCGCGTCGGACAGGGTCATACCCTTGTCGTATCGCGCCTCACGTAGCTGCTGACCGATCCCGCTCGCCATGTGCTCACTCGCTTCGCGTCTGGCGTCTCTCTGGCCGTCGAAGACTGTCCTCCTCGCAGGTCGTGGAACAGGTTCCACGACCTGCCGGCAGCGGTGCCCTCGCCCTACGAACGGCGCGCGCTACGGTGATGCGGATCGAACGCCGCACTCGACGAAGATCCGGCGATCCATCGCATGGCGTTGCCTTCAGTATAGGTACAGGTTTCGTTGCGTGTTGCACGCGCCATCGGTCAACCCGCCAAGGGCAGTTGACCTGAGCGCTATGACACGACGTCGCGCAGTAACCGCCTGAGGTGTGTGGCCGCGTGTGGGTTCGCAGCCGCCCGGCTGGCACGAGCCATCTCGTCGCGACGCTGCGGGTCATCGAGCAACGCACAGACCTGCGGCACGAGGTCAGTCGGCACGGCGTCGTCGTCGACCATCACCGCGGCCCCACGATCGACCAGCCACTCAGCGTTCGCCCGTTGATCCGAGAAAACACCCGGTACGACCACGGCCGGAACGCCGGCCGCCGGCAGCTCGGCAAGCACCGATGCGCCTGCCCGGGCGACGCACAGGTCAGCGGCGAGGAAGGCGTCGATCAACCGATCGCCCAGGAACGCATGCACCTGGTAGCGATCGCGCAGCGGCGCCGGCAGCCGATCACGCCGGGCACGAATCTCGTCGTGGTCCAACTGGCCGCTCACGTGAACGAACCGGCAGCGCTCGAGCAGCTGCTCGAGCCCGTCGGAGACCGCACGGTTGAGGCTACGGGCGCCCTGGCTGCCTCCGTACAGCACCAGCAGAGGTTCGCCGTCGGCGCCGAACGCCTTGCGGGCGGTCCCACGGTCGCCGGTGAAGAAGCCCTGACGCAGCGGATAGCCGGTGACGACCGTACGGTCCGACGCGAGATGCTCGGCGGCCGCATCGAAGGCACACGCGATGCGCGTCGCCAGCGGACGCTGGGCACGCACCGCGATGCCGGGTCGGATGTCGGGCAGGAACACGACGACCGGGATCCGCAGCAGCCATGCGGCCGCGGCGACAGGCACGCTGACATAGCCACCGGTGGTGAGCACGACATGTGGCGCGAGCCCGCGAAGAGCTCGCAGCGCCTGGACCAGGCCAACCGCCAGCTGCCCGGCCGACCGCACGAGGCGGTCCGGCCGCTGACCGCGGATCGCACCCGACCGCACGCCGACGAAAGGCAGCCCGGCGTTCTGCACGATCCGCCGCTCCATGCCGCTCGGCGTGCCGATCCACGTGACATCCGGTCGCGGTGCCGGCCAGCCATCGAGCAGCGCCAACGCAGGGTAGACATGGCCGGCAGTTCCGCCGCCGCAGATCACGAGTCGCATCCGACGCCTAGCTGCTGGCGCCGACGTCGCGGTCGGACACCTCGAGCTCGTCGACGGTCATGAGCACCTGGCGCGCCTTCGACCCCTCAGACGGCCCGACGACCCCACGTTCCTCGAGTTCGTCCATGATCCGCCCCGCCCGCGCAAAGCCGATCTTCAGCTTGCGCTGCAGCATCGATGTCGACCCCAGCCCCGATCGGACCACCAGTTCCCGGGCAGCGCGGACCAGATCCTGATCGGTCGCGTCGTCACCGGTCACGTCGGCCATCATGGCCTCGCGACCCTCGCGGATGATCCCTTCGACATGCTCCGGTTCCCGCTGGCTCTTGCAGAAGCCGACGACCTGCTCGACTTCGTTCTCGCCGATGAAGCACCCCTGCAGCCTGTGGGGTTTCGACGCGTTGGCAGGCATGAACAGCATGTCGCCGTCGCCCACCAGCTTCTCGGCGCCACCCTGGTCGAGGATCGTCCGGCTGTCGGCCTGCGTGGCCATGGCCAGCGCGATGCGTGACGGCACATTCGCCTTGATCAGGCCCGTGACGACGTCGACCGACGGGCGCTGAGTCGCGACAACCAGGTGGATGCCGACCGCGCGCGCCATCTGGGCGATACGCACGATGTGGGACTCGACATCGCGCGGCGCCACCATCATCAGATCGGCCAGCTCGTCGATCACGAACAGCAGGTAGGGATACAGCTTGGCGTCGTCGTCGCCCGGCGGGCGATCGTCGCCAGGCGCGGCCGACGCGCCGGCGAGCAGCGGCCGCGGGCGTACGCGACCCTCCAGCACTGCCGCGTTGTAGGAGTCCAGGTTGCGGTAGCCGCGCTGCGCGAGCTCCTCGTACCGCGACTCCATCTCCTCGACGGTCCACTGGAGCGCCTCGGTCGCACGCTTGGGATCTGTGATCACGGGGGTCAGCAGGTGGGGCGCGCCCTCGTAGTGCGACAGCTCGACACGCTTGGGGTCGACCAGGATCATCCGCACCTGTGCGGGGGACGACCGCATGATCACGCTGGTGACGATCGAGTTCATGGTCACCGACTTGCCCGAGCCGGTGGCGCCGGCGATCAACAGGTGTGGCATCGTCGCCAGGTTGATGATGACGGGGTTCGTCGAGATGTCCACGCCGATGCCGGCAGCGAGCGGGTGCGGCTCGGTCTGCGCCTCCGGCGAGCGCAGGACGTCGCCGAGGGTCACCAGATCGCGCTCCCGGTTGGGTACCTCGATTCCGATCGCCGACTTGCCGGGGATCGGCGCGACGATGCGGATCTCGGGCGTCGCCAGGGCGTAGGAGATGTCGTCGGACAGGCGGGTGACCGCCGCGACCTTCACCCCCGTGCCCAGCGACACCTCGAACCGCGTGACCGTCGGACCCTGCGCGACCTTCGAGACCGAGGCATCGACCTTGAACTGTGCCAGCGTCCGCTCGAGCGAGCGGCGCATCTGGTCCCGGCTGCGCTTGTTGCCGGTCGCCACCCGCCCCGTGCGCAGCATCTCGATCGGCGGTAGCCCGTAGTCCGCCCACGGGTCGTCAGCGTTCGGCGGCGACAGCCTGGTCGGGCCGACAGCCGCCGCGGTCGTCGACACGTCGACCCGGCGCGGCAGCAGTTGGGTGTCCAGCAGTTCCTGCTCCGGCTCGTCGGCATCCGGCGGCTCGGGTGCCGGCACAGCAGCGGCCGACAGCCCGTCATCGTCGAGCCGCGCGGTGTCGTCCAGCCCAGTCTCGTCCTCCGCGACTGTCTCCGTTTCGGCGCGACGCGCTGCACGGCGTCCGGCCCGCTCACGCACCCCGGCCCAGGCTCGCGCGGCCGCGCCCGCGATCTCCCGCGGTGGCGTGGCCGTCAGCACCATCGCGCCGAGGGCGAGCAGCGCGACCAGCACCACCGCCGCGCCCCACATCTCGGCGACGACGAGCAACGGCACCGCCGCGGTCGCGCCGAACCATCCGGCCGCCGCATGCAATTCGGGTGGCGGTGCGCTCCACGCGGGCGCGCCCCGTGCCAGGTGCCACAGTCCAGCGAGTGCGAAGGCGGTGATCAGCCACCCGACCACCCCACGAGCGTTGCCCGGACGCGGGGGACGCAGCAGCATCACGCCGGCCGCGACCAGCGCCGGCGGCGCCAAGAGGCCGAACACACCGAACAGGCCGCGAAAGAGCAGCTCCAGGAAGCTACCGACGAGCCCTGCCGCATGCAGATACAGACCCAACGCCGCGAGCGGCGCCGTGACCAACAGCGCGAGACCCCACGCGTCACGCCACAGATCCCGTTGTGCCTGCGTCCGCGCCGCAGTCTTCGTCCGCTGCGTGCGCGCGTTCGACTTACGGGTCGGCGAGCGCTTGCGTGTGGACGAGCGAGTGGTGATCGTCACACCTCCACAATCAGCGGATGAATGATGGGACGGCGACCGACCTCGTCGCGCCAGAACCGGGCCAGCGTCTGCACCACGAGCCTGCGGACCACGGCAGGGTCGCCTTCGTGCCCGCGGTCGGTCAGCTCACCACGCAGGACGTCAGCAGCCTTGCGCAGCAGCTCGGCGTTCTCCTTCTCGTAGATGATGCCGCTCTGTGTCACGTCGATGTCGCCGACGATCTGGCCATGTGCGTCGACCACGAGCGAGGCGACGCAGATGCCGTCGTTGGACAGGCGATGCCGGTCACGGAGCACCGCATTGCCGACATCACCGACGCCGAGGCCGTCGACGAACACCCGCCCCGCGGTGAAGGACTTGCCCCGCTCGACCGTGCCGTCCGCGAGCAGGACACGATCTCCGTCTGAGCAGACGAGGACCTGGTCGGCCTCCACCCCGCCGTCGCGCGCGATCTCGGCGTGCACGACAAGGTGGCGGTACTCCCCATGCACCGGAACGACCGCCGTCGGACGCACGATGTTGTGCACGATGCGCAACTCGTCGGCCGACGCGTGCCCCGACACGTGGATGTCGGCAACGCCCTTGTGGACGACCTTCGCGCCGCGCCGGAACAGGTTGTTGATCGCACGGTAGATCGCGTGCTCGTTGCCGGGAATCACCGACGACGCCATCACGACAGTGTCGCCCGGCCCGATCTCGATCTGGCGATGCTGCCCGACCGCCATCAGTGACAGGGCCGCGAACGGTTCGCCCTGCGACCCGGTGCAGACGATCGCAACCCGCTCCGGCGGCAACCCGTCGAGCTGATCGAGCTCGACGATGTCGGCGTCGTCATAGTCGAGGTAGCCCAGTTCACGCGCGATCTGGGAGTTGCGTATCATCGAGCGGCCGATGAAGCACACCCGCCGGCCTTGTTCCGCGGCGGCGGTCAGCACCTGCTGCACGCGGTGGATGTGGCTCGCGAACGTCGTCACGACGACGCGACCGGTCGCGTCGGCGAACACGTCCCGCAGCGTATGACCGACCACGCGTTCGCTGGGGATCAGACCCGAAACCTCGGCGTTCGTCGAATCGGCCAGCAGCAGCGCGACACCCTCGTCACCGAGCGCCGCAAGATGGGGCAGATCTGTCGGACGCCCGTCGATCGGCGTCTGGTCGAGTTTGAAGTCGCCAGTGTGCAGGATCGTGCCGTGGGCGGTGTGCACGGCGACCGCGAGGCCGTCCGGGATCGAGTGGTTCATCGCCACGAACTCGAAGTCGAACGGATCCGCTCTGAGCCGCTCGCCCGCCTCGACCTCCACGAACTCGGCCTCGACGTCCGGATGCTCCTCGAGCTTGGCCCGCAGTAGTCCCAGCGTCAGCTTGCTGGCGTAGACGGGCAGAGCCCCGAACTCGCGGAGGAAGAACGGCAGCGCCCCGATGTGATCCTCGTGTCCGTGCGTGAGCACGACGCAGTCCAGATCGTCGGCACGGTCACGCAGAACCGACCAGTCGGGAAGGATCAGATCGATGCCGTAGTGGTCGGCGTCGGGAAAGATGAGTCCCACGTCGATCAACGCGATGCGCCCGTCGATCTCGATCGCCGCCATGTTGGCGCCGATCTCGCCAAGGCCACCGAGAAACGAGATTTCGACCGCGTCACTCATGACCGGATCTTCCGACGAGACGGCGTGTAAAGG
>JAHELV010000033.1:0-7391 GCA_024644015.1 Nitriliruptorales bacterium | reverse complement strand
ATGTGCCTACCGCTGACGCTACTTGAGGCACTCACTCCACGTGCCTACCGCTGACGCCGACCGCGGACAGCGCGGCGCGCATCGCCGCGACGGTGGCGTTGTCGGCCGCCGCCAGCGGCGCGCGTACCGGCCCGCCGGGCAGACCGACCATGTCGAGCCCGGCCTTCAGGGGCACCGGGTTGGATTCGACGAACAGCGCCTCGAAGAGCGGGAGCAACTTGAGATGCGTACCGCGCGCCGCGATCGGGTCCTGCGCGAAGCATGAGACCATGGCGGCCAGCCGGTCTGCGACGAAGTGCCCGGCCACGCTCACCACACCGATCGCACCGACGGACAGCAACGGCAGGAGATCGATGTCGTTGCCGGCGTAGACGTCGAAGTCGTCGGGCTTGCGGGCCACGAGCCAGGCCGCCTTGTCCATGTTCTTCACCGCATCCTTGACCGCGACGATGTTCTCGACGCGTTCAGCAAGCGTCAGCAGGCTCGCAGGCGGGATCTCGGTGGCTGTTCGACCGGGGATGTTGTACAGCAGGACCGGCAGGTCGACCGCGGCGGCCACGGCCGCGAAGTGCGACTCGAGGCCGCGCGCCTGGGGGCGGTTGTAGTAGGGCGTGACCACCATGACGGCATCAACGCCCCGCGCGGCCGCCTGCCGGGCCAGGTCGACGGTTGCCGCCGTGTCGTTCTTGCCGACGCCCGCGACGACGTTCGCGTGGGAACCGACGGCGTCGACGACCGCCGAGAACAGATCGAGCGTCTCGGCGTGGCTCAGCGTGGGCGACTCGCCGGTGGTCCCCGCCACCACGACGCCGTCATTGCCGTGCTCCACGAGGTGGTGGGCGAGCTTCTGGGCGCCATCGAGATCGAGTGCGCCGTCGGGCAGCATCGGGCTCGCCATCGCCGTGAGCACCTGTCCGAACGCGGGCATGATCATCACCTGCTATCGCTGTCTGAGGTTCACACAGCCTGGTACCGCCCTCGTGCGCCGCCACGCCGCAGATGCAGTCTAGCTGGCACGTCCCGGCCAACCGCGTGACCCTCGACGGCGCGCAGGCATGCCCGCACCGCCCCGACCGGTCACGGCTGCCGGCTATCCGCGCGCCAGCGCGCCTCTGGCGTCGGTCCGGCGCTCGGCGTCCAGGCGGCCGAGTGCGGGCTCGGTGTGATCGACGAACCGCATCATCTCGGCGATCGCGTGATGGCCTGCGCGCTCGCCGATCAGGCGGTGCATCTGCTGGCTCACCCGGCGGTACGACTCGTGCCCCTGCGGGCCGCTGCGCAGCTCGAGCAGATGCAGCGCCGCGCGCGCGTTGAGCTGGATGCTGTAGCGCACGCGCCACGCGAACCCCACCGCGTACGGCGCGATCCGGGGCCGCTCGGCGTGGAGCGCGTCCCACAGGTCGGCCTGGCGCTCCAGCGCCTCGCCCCATTGGCCGGCCAGCCCACACTCGGCGAGCTCCGGCGGCGTGGCATATCCATGCCGACACGACAGCTCCTGCCAGTCGATCGTGCACAGCCGATGACGTTGCAGGTCGCGAAACGCACCGTAGTCGCCACAGATGTCGAAGCGGTAGCGCGCTCGTTCCAGGGCCCGCCCCGGCTTGTGGCGACGGTTCGTGCGATCACCCACGTACGCACGCATCAGCTCGACACGTTCGGCCGGGGTCATCGCGGCGACGCGCAGGCGCAGCGCCTGCTCGCTGACGTGCGCGTGCGGGTACAGCATCCCGACGAGCACGTCGTCTTCCGCGTCGGGGTCGAAGTCGACCAGCGTGACCTCGGGCTGCACGGGGTCGGGTGCGACGTCGGCCAGCAGGTGCTGGGCGATCGCGCGTGTATCCGTCCGCGTGTCCTCCAGGTACTGCACCCACCGTCCACCGCGGTCAGGGCGGTCCACCCGCGCGAGGAACGCCGGGATGATCGTCCGGAGCTCGACCAACAGCTGGGCGCCCAGTTGCCTGGCCTCGGCGAGCTCGTGCGAACGCAGACGCAGCAACAGCTGCTCGTAGGCCTGACCCGACGCGTACATGCCGACGTTGGACGTCGTGGCGGCAGGCAGCAGACCGCGCAACAGATCGCACGCCTTGGCGTTGATGCTCGCGCGCCACGCCCGCTCTGACGTTTCGGCGTCACGTGGATGCCTGCGTTCGAGCCACGACCGCGCAAGGGGCAACGCGCCGGCGTACGTGTCGAACACCGTGTCGAGCGTGGCGACGTAGCGTCCACCCAACGGGCTGTCGGCGAGCTCGGCGGGCCGGTGGTACCGGTAACGGCCACCAGGCTTGTCGTCGTAGGCCATGTAGCGCGTCGACTGCTCGAGGTAGGAGGCGAGCCGCCCCCACTCGACGACCTTGGTCGCCACGTTCGAGATCTGCTCGAGCGCGACGTGCGCGCCGCCGAGCTGAGCGACCGAGTCGTCGCCGTACTCGACGAAGACCCGCTGGTACATCCGCTGCGCGCGATCGCCGCCGGTCCCGATCTGCGCCACGTGGTGGTCCAGGTCGTCACCGAACTCGTCGACCAGCAGTCGGCGGAGTGGTTTGGGCGACCGCGAGTAGCGCGCGAACACCGCGCCCTTCGTGACTTCGGGCAGATTGCGGAGGACGAACACGTTGCGGTCGGTGTTGCTGACGAACGGCGCGAGCAGCACCTGCTCGTCGGCACTCAGCTCATGGCGACCCACAGCCTGCTCCCAACGACGACGATCGTGCCTACACTACGCCCCGGTGTTCCCCGCTGCGCGGACGCTGGTCGCGGCTACCGCGTTGCGCCCGGCGGCACTGCCGGCTGCGGAGCCAGCGAAACCGTTCGAGGGAGTCCCATGAGCGACGGCCTGTACATCGGCGGCCGCACCGGCGCCGAGCCGGTGGATCCGGTCACATTCGACAGCGAGGACCTGACGACCCACGGGGTCATCGTCGGCATGACCGGGTCGGGCAAGACCGGCCTGGCGATCACGCTCCTGGAAGAGGTGCTGCTCGAGGGGATACCGGTGATCGCCATCGACCCGAAGGGCGATCTCGGCAACCTGGCGTTACGGTTCCCCACCTTGTCGGGCGAGCAGTTCGCCCCCTGGGTCTCGGATGCCGACGTCACAGCAGCCGGCGGGAACCGCGGCGCAGCGGGCGCGGCGGTCGCGGAGCGCTGGCGCGCCGGTCTGGCCTCGTGGAACATCGCTCCGGAACGGATCGGGCGGTCGGTGGACGCCGCAGGCGTCACGGTGTTCACACCTGGAACGACGGCGGGGGTGCCATTGAACGTCGTCGGGTCGTTGGCCGCACCGACCGGCGACGAGGCCGGCGACACCGAGACGATACGCCAGGAGATCTCCGGCTACGTGACCAGCCTGCTGAGCCTGGCGGGCGAGCATGCCGACCCGGTGCAGAGCCCCGCGCACACGCTGCTGTCGACCCTGATCGAGCGGTCGTGGGCGCACCAGCGTGACCTCGACCTCGCGCAGCTGATCGGGCAGGTGCTCGAACCACCGCTGCGCAAGCTGGGTGTGTTCGACCTCGACACCTTCTATCCGCCAGCGGACCGGCGGGCACTGGCCATGCGCCTCAACAACCTGGTTGCGTCGCCGTCGTTCGCCGCGTGGCTCGAGGGGCCGCCGCTGACGATCCGCGAGCTGCTGCACACCGCCGACGGGAGGCCCCGCGCGAGCGTGCTGTCGATCGCGCATCTGTCCGAAGCCCAACGCCAGGCCGTGGTCAGTCTGGTGCTCGGCCGGCTGATCACATGGATGCGTGGCCAGCCGGGCACCGGCGCGCTGCGTGTGCTGGTCTACATCGACGAGGTGTTCGGACTCGTGCCGCCCACCGCTGCGCCGCCCAGCAAGAAACCGATCCTCACGCTGCTCAAGCAGGCGCGGGCCTACGGCGTCGGCACTGTGCTGGCCACGCAGAACCCGGTCGACCTCGACTACAAAGCCATGTCGAACGCCGCGACGTGGCTGGTTGGCCGGCTGCAGACCGAGCGCGACAAGGCCCGCATCCTCGAGGGCCTGCGGTCGGTACGCGGCGACGTCGACGTGGACGACCTCAACCGGCGGATCTCGGGCCTTGACAAGCGCCAGTTCATCCTGCAGAGCGCGCACCTGGACGCCCCCGTCGAGCTCACGTCGCGCTGGGCGATGAGCTACCTGGTAGGACCGCTGACCAGTGAGCAGCTGCGAATGCTGACCGCCGACGATCCCGCCCGGTCCTCCGCGCCGCTGCCGGACCAGGCGTCCGCGGCGCCCGTGGCCGGCGCATCCGACCGGGCCGCGGTGCAACCGTCAGGTACGACGACCGTCGACGCGACCGTGGTCATGCCCCCGGTGGCCGAAGGAACGCCGGTGCGCTGGTTGGATCCCGCGGCGCCATGGGCCGACCAGGTCGGCGTCTCTCCGGACGGCGCTGTCTGCGAGGCCGCCGTCGTCGCCAGAGTCGTCCTGCGCTACGACGAACGCGCCGCCGACGTCGACCACCGCCAGGAGTGGGAGGCGGTCTGGTTCCCCGTCACGGAGCGTCTCGACCCGGCGGCAGCGATCACCGTCGACTACGACGACCGGGACCTGCAGCCAGCGCGACCCGAGGGTGTCGGCTACCGGATACCGGACGCGGCGATCGACACCAAGACATGGTTCCGGCGGATCGAAACCGAGCTGCGCAACCACCTCCGCCGCGAACGGCGGATCACGGTCCTGCGCAACCCGGAGCTCAAGCTGTACTCGCGCGTCGACGAGACCCGCGACGAGTTCCTGGCCCGGTGCGACGCTGCGGCGCAGGAGCGGGCGGACGCCGAGACGGCCAAGCTCACCGACCGGCTGCGCAGCAAGGAGCGGCAGCTGTCCGACAAGCTGGCGCGAGCCCAGCAGCGTGTCGATCAGCTCGAGGTCGACGAGTCCAGCCGCAAACGCGGTGAGCTGCTCGCCGGTGCCGGCCAGCTGCTGTCGGTGGTGTTCGGCGGGCGTCGTTCGACCCGCAGCGTCGTCAGTGGTCTGGGGCGCGCAGCGAGTGGCGTGGCCGGCCGGCGCGGCACGACCTCGCGGACGACGCAACGCCGGCAAACCGCCGAGGAGCAGGTGGAGCGGGCCGCGGACGATCTGGAGGCGCTGGAAGCGCAGCTGGCCGCAGACCTCACCGAGATCGACGAGCGGTGGCGGCAGGTGGCGGCAGAGGTCGAGGAGGTCGGCGTAGGCCTCGAACGCGACGACATCGACGTCACTGACGTGGTGCTCGTCTGGGTCCGCCGTGACGCGTGACGACGGCGGCCTCGTCGCTACAACAGGGGGTCGAGGCCGACCGTCAGGCCCTGCAGGCCCGATACCGCCCTGACCGCCAGCAGCACACCGGGCATGAACGACCGGCGATCGATCGAGTCGTGTCGGATCGTCAGCGTCTGGCCAACGCCGCCGAACATGACCGACTGGCTGGCAACCAGCCCCGGCAACCTGACGCTGTGGATCGGCACGCCGTCGTCGACCATGCCACGAGCCGGGTGCCCGGCGGGACCGGGCACGGCAACAGCCGCGGTGCGGGCTGCTGCGATGCGGGCAGCGGTCCGTGCTGCCGTCCCGCTCGGCGCGTCGGCCTTGCCCTCGTGGTGCGCTTCGATGATCTCGGCCTGCGGCAGGTGCGCGGCGACCTCCTCGGCCAGTCGCATCATCAGCACCGCGCCGATTGCGAAGTTCGGCACCACCACGCAGTTCGCCTCCACCGCGAGCGTCGCGAGCTGCGCGAGGTGGGTGCTGTCGAGTCCCGACGTGCCCACGACGGTGTGCACGCCCTGACGTAGCAGCCACGACACGTTGTCGAGCACCGTTACAGGGGTGGTGAACTCGACGGCGACGGCGGCACGGGCGTCAACCACGCCGTCGAGCGCATCGTGGGAGCCGATGCGCGCCACGAGGTCGAGATCGTCCTCCTGTTCGATCGCGTCACACGTCACGGTCCCCATTCGCCCGTACGCGCCGACCACTGCCACCCGCACGCCGCTCACCCCACCCGTGGCTCCACGCACCCGCCGCACTCGGACCGCGAGGAGCGGCGGTCCCGTCGGTGGTGCGTCGGTCGAAGATCCGGGCGCACGCCCCGGATGGGACCGTTGCCTCGAGCGCTCATGCCGCGAGCCGGTCGCTGTGGACGACGAACTGGTCCAGGTCCCGGTCCTCGAACGGCCCGACGACGGCCAGCGCCCAGTCCCCGCCGTACAACGCCTCGGTGACGCCGCGGACGGCGGCCTGGTCGACGTGGTCGATCGACGCCATGATCTCGTCGAGCGACAGCAGCGGTAGGTCGCACACGGCTGCGCGCCCGAGCCGGGTCATTCGGCTCCCGGTGTCCTCCAGACCCAGAATCAGCGAGCCGGTCAACGCGCCCTTGGCAGCCGCGAGCTCGCGGTCGTCAAGACCGCGGCGCAGCACACGCGACAGCTCGCCACGGACGACCTCGAGTACCTCGTCGACGCGCTCGACGGCCGTGCCGGCGTAGACCGCGTGGTAGCCGATCTCCGCCTGCGACGACAGGTAGCTGTACACCGAGTACGCAAGACCGCGGCGCTCGCGTACCTCCTGGAACAACCGCGAGGCCATCCCACCGCCAACCGCCTGCTCCAGGACCTGGGCCGCGAACCTGCGATCGTCGTCCCGCGCGAACGCGACGCCACCAAGGCAGATATGGGCCTGCTCCGTCGGACGACGACACAACCCGATGGGCCGTGCTGGTCGTTCGAGGCTCTGCAGTCGACGCGTGGGAGGCGGGCCCTCGGGCGCCCAGTCCGCCAGTGCCGCCGTGACCAGATCGAAGACCGCGTCATGCTCGAGACTGCCTGCGACCGCCACGACGAGGTTGTCGGGCACGTACCGCTGCCGGTAATAGGCATACACGTCGTCGCGCGCCACCGACGAGATCGTGCCGGACGTCCCGAGCACCTCGCGTCCCAACGGGTGGTTGCCGTACAGCGCCTCGCTGAACACGCTGTGCACCAGGTCGTCCGGAGTGTCCCGGTGCATGCTGATCTCCTCGAGGACGACCGCCCGTTCGGCGTCGACGTGCTCCGCCGCGACGTTGGCCGACGTGATCATGTCGGCCAGCACATCGACTGCGAGCGGGAGGTCACGGTCGAGGCAGCGGGCGTAGAAACAGGTGTACTCCTTGCTGGTGAACGCGTTCAGGTCGCCGCCGACGTCCTCCAGGGCGCCGGCGATCTCGGCGGCTGAGCGTCGCGCCGTGCCCTTGAACAACAGGTGTTCGAGGAAGTGGCTCGCACCCGCGACCTCCGGTGCCTCGTCCCGGGCGCCGCTGTTGATCCAGAAGCCGACGCTGACCGAGCGCACGTCGGGCATCCGCTCGGTCACCAGACGCACCCCTGAGGGCAACGTGGTTTGGCGGATGTCCTGCAGCGAAGAC
>JAHELV010000148.1 GCA_024644015.1 Nitriliruptorales bacterium | reverse complement strand
GACGGTGCGCAACGTTCGACTCGTGATCGTCACCGGACGCGCTGCCGCCCGGTGGTGGAACTTGCCTGCCGACCACCGACGATGGGTACGGTCCTGACTCGACGATCTCGAGAACAGCAACGGGGGCCGCGAGCATGCGGGTGTGGAGTGCACTGGGGTGGGTCGCCAGGTGGCCCCTGCGTTCGCTTCGTGACGGCCGCTTTGTCGTGCGAGCAGAGGAGGAGCGGATGGATGCAGGACCGGAGCGGACCGCGGTGCGCGAGGACGGTCGTGGGGCACGGCAGGTCCGCAACGCGGACCGCGGAGACGTGCGCGCGTCGCAGCGGACGGGCATGGGCGCGGCGGTGTACGACGGTGGGGTGACGTTCCGCGTGTGGGCGCCGTTTGCCGATGCGGTCGCAGTTGCCGGTGACTTCAACGACTGGTCTGCCGACGAGCACCCGCTCGCCGCGGAGGACGGTGGCCGCTGGTCGCGTGACGTCGCCGGCGTCACGCCCGGTTCGGGCTACCAGTTCGTCGTCCGCAGCGGCGACGAGAAGCTGTGGCGCATCGACCCCTACGCCCGTGATGTCACCAACTCGGTAGGGCACGGGATCGTGATAGCCGACAGCTACACCTGGGGCGACAGCGACTGGCGAATGCCGTCGTGGGACGAACTGGTGATCTACGAACTGCATGCCGGTACGTTCAACGACAGCCCGGGCAGCGGCCCGGGCAGCTTCACGAGCGTCATCCGGCGGCTCGACCACCTGCGCGACCTCGGCGTCAACGCCATCGAGCTGATGCCGGCGATGGAGTTCGCCGGCGACTACTCGTGGGGCTACAACCCGGCGCACATCTTCGCCGTCGAGGAGGCCTACGGGGGGCCCGACGGGCTCAAGCGGCTGGTGGATCAGGCGCACCAGCACGGCATCGCCGTGCTGTTCGACGTCGTCTACAACCACTTCGGACCCAGCGACCTGGACCTGTGGCAGTTCGACGGCTGGAGTCAGGACGGGAGGGGCGGCATCTACTTCTACAACGACTGGCGGTCCGCCACGCCGTGGGGCGACACCCGTCCCGACTATGGCCGTCCGCAGGTCCGCGCGTTCATCGCGGACAACGCCCGCTGGTGGGTCGACGAGTTCCACATCGACGGATTGCGTTGGGACATGACGGCGTATGTCCGCAACGTGCATGGGCGCGACGGCGATCCCGGCGCCGACCTGGCCGACGGCTGGTCGCTGATCCAGTCGATCACACATGAGGCGGCCGAGCGGACGCCCTGGGTGCTGCACGTCGCCGAGGACCTGCAGGACAACCCGTGGCTGACCCGCGACGTCGACGCCGGCGGTGCCGGTTTCGGGGCGCAGTGGGACGCCGGCTTCGTGCATCCCGTCCGGCGCGCCATGACGGCACAGCACGACGAGCAGCGGGACATGGAGGCGCTGCGCGGCGCCATCGAGCACCGCTACGGCGCCGACGCGTTCAGCCGCGTCATCTACTCCGAGTCCCATGATGAGGTCGCCAACGGCAAGGCCCGCCTGCCGGAGGAGATCTGGCCGGGCAACGCCGACAGCTGGCACGCCCGCAAGCGGTCAACGCTCGCGGCCGCCCTGGTGTGCACGGCACCTGGCATCCCGATGCTGTTCCAGGGCCAGGAGATCCTCGAGGACCAGTGGTTCCGGGACGACGATCCGATCGACTGGACCCGGGAGCAGACGTATGCGGGTGTCCTGCAGCTGTACCGGGACCTCGTCCGGCACCGTCGTGATCTCGACGGCCTCACCCGGGGTCTGCGCGGGCATCACGTGCGCGTGCATCACGTCAACGACGCGGCCAAGGTCATCGCCTTCCACCGCTGGCACGGCGGCGGTCCCCGCGACGACGTGGTCGTCGTCGTCAACTGCTCCGCGCAACCCCTCGACTCGTACCGGATCGGCCTGCCGCGCGCCGGCGTCTGGCGTGTGCGCTGCAACACCGACTGGCGGGGTTACGGCGCCGACTTCGGCGCGCTGCACAGCTACGACCCGACCGCCGACGGCCAGGGCGCCGATGGCATGCCGGCGTCGGCCACCGTGGCGATCGGCCCCTACACGGCACTGCTCATGTCGCAGGACGACTGATCGCCCCAAGCGTGCGTGTCGAGGTCGCGTGACGCGCGGCTTCAGTGGCCGATGTCGCGTTCGCCGGCCTCGACGAGCCCGCTCTCGTACGCGAAGACCACCATCTGGGCGCGGTCGCGCAGGGTCGAGCTTGGCGAGGATGCTCGACACGTGCGACTTCACGGTCGCGGCTCCGATGAACAGCTCGCCGCAGATCTCGGCGTTGCTGGACCCATGTGCGATCGCGGTGGGCACCTCTCGCTCCCGGTCGGTCAGCCGTTCGAGGCGTCCCGCGGCGGCCGTGTCGTCCGGATGTCCATGAGGATCACGTCGGGACGGTGGGTCCGCGCCACGTCGATCGCCTCGAGCCCGGTCCCGGCTTCGGCGACGACGTCGATGTCGTCGGCGTGACCGAGGACCATGGCGAACCCGCCCCCGCACCAACGCCTGGTCGTCGACGACCACGACACGAATGCTCACGTCGGTTCGTCCCGGACGGGCAGATGGGCGACGACCCCCAACCCCCCGCCGGGGCGGGGGCCGGCCTCCAGGCTTCCGCCGAACGCCGCAGCCGCGACGAGGAGCAGGATAGACAGGGCGATGTGGCCGTCGCCGGTTCAGGCGGTTGTGTCGTCGGTGCGCTGCCGGGCGCGATGGGCTGCGACGTGGCTGCGGTTGGCGCAGCTGTCTCCGCAGAAACGGCGCCGGTTGTTGCGGGAGATGTCGACGTAGACGTCGCGGCAGTCGCTGCCGTCGCAGCGGCCCAGACGGCGGGTGCCGCCGGTGCACAGCACTGTGGCCAGGCCCATCGCGGCGATGACCGCCAGTCGATCGACGGGTCCGACGGCGGCCGGCTCATAGTGCAGGTGCCAGTCGTCGTCGTCGTGCCTGCTGACTTGAGGGATCGCACGGTGGTCGGTGAGGACGGCGTTGATCGCGGCCGCTGCTTCCGTCGTGTCGTCGATCGTGAACACGGTGTGGAGGCGGTCGGCCAGACGCTGCGCCGCGGCCTCGTCGCCAGGGCGGACTCCCGCTGAGGGCAGGTGCCAC
>JAHELV010000147.1 GCA_024644015.1 Nitriliruptorales bacterium | reverse complement strand
GTGGTGTTGAGCGTGGCGTGGTCGACGTCGTCGAGGTCGACCGCTGCGGCGGTCGCGACGTCACCGTCGATGCACTCCAAAGACTCGAACATGTGTTCACCATACGGCACACCACCCGACCCGATTCCACGTTCACAGAATCTGTGGACAAGCCAACCGCCAGAACGCGGCCGCGTGTACGACGCAGCGCGGCGCAGCTGTCGTCGGTGACTCCCCGACCGACCCGCGGGCGGGCGCACCACCGACCGCATCGCCGCATCCGGCCGCAAGCACACCCACCTCACGCCGCTCGTATCACGATGAGTGATCATGCCTCTGTCCTGGTACAGGTTGAACGTCAGCGCAGCCGCAATCGACACGGCGCATAGGCGCGGCGGACAGGTGGTGACATGGTGACTGCCCACGACGACGGTTCGCGGCAGTCGACGCTGTTCCAGGGAACGGTGTCGGTGAGCCGCGAGTTGATACCGGCGCTCGGCGAGCTCGACCTCGACCTGCTCCCCGGCACCGAGCAGGCCGACGAGACGCACGCGTCATTCGAGGCGCTGCTGCGGCTCGACCAGGTCGAGGCGCTGGTCGCAGCGGGCGCAACCGTGACCCTGAAGCGGACGATCGATCAGACACCGCCGGCCGAATCGTTCCGCGCCACGGCCGATCCGCTCGACCGGCTGCGCGCCCTGGAGCCCTACCGCGAGGATCGGGGGCAGTGATGTACAGCCGTTCCGCGGACATCGAGCAGATCAACGAGACGCTCGCCACCTGGTTCCCGTCGACGATCGACCGGATCGTGCTCGAGGACTCCACACAGGGGCGCACCATCAGTGCGCTGCGGATCCACGCCGGCGACGCGACCGACCGCCGCGGCGCCCTGTTCGTCGGTGGCACGCACGCCCGCGAACTGCTCAACCCCGATGCGCTGGTCGACCTGATGATCGGGTTGCTGCAGCACTATCTGAATGCGACCGACTGGGTCATCGGTGGACGCACCTGGGACGCCGGCACGCTGCGTGGCCTGATGGAGACCCTCGACATCTTCGTCCTCCCCAACGCCAATCCCGACGGCCGGGAGTACGTGTTCGACACCAACCGGATGTGGCGCAAGAACCGGGCGACGCTCACGGAGACCGACTGCACAGGTGTCGACCTCAACCGCAACTTCGACCTGCTCTGGGGCATCCGGACGACGTCGGCGACCGGATCGACCACGACGTCGACCAGTCCATGCGCCGACGTCTACCTCGGACCTTCGGCGTTCAGCGAGCCCGAGGCTCGAAACGTCAGGACGCTGCTCGACGATCACCCCATCGACTGCCTCGTCGACGTGCACTCGTTCTCCGAGCTGATCCTCCACCCGTGGGGACACGCACCGAACCAGACAAACGATGCCGCCAGCCGGTTCCCCCTCGTCGACATGTCGACGTGGACCGTGCTGCCCGGCGACGCGCCAGGCTACGCCGAGTACATCCCACCAGCGGACCTCGAACGGTTCGAGCAGGTCGGCGCCGCCGCCGCGCAGGCGATCAAGGACGTGCGCGGGCGCACCTACACCGTGCAGGCGGGAACCGCCCTGTACCCCACGACCGGCACCACGTCCGACTACGCCTACGCCCGCCATGTCGCGGACCCGCAACGACGCAAGGTGTACGGCTTCACTTTCGAAACGGGACCGTGGACCGGCAACGCCGAAACCTCGTTCCAGCCGCCGTTCCCCGAGGCCGACCGGATCGCCGAGGAAACGGTCTCCGGCCTCCTGTCGGTGCTGCACTCGTGTGCAGCTCAGGACATGACGACGTCTACGTAGCTGCGGTAGGGGTCGTACCACTGACTGGGGCCAGGTCGCGCACCAAGACGTGGCCACCGGCACAGCCGACGGCGGTCTGCTCGCCGTCGGCCTCGCTGGCGTGCGCGATCGACTTGCAACAGACAGCGAAGCGTGCAGTCGCTGACGGTCGGCGCAGCGACCTGCGCAGTGTCAGGCGGACTCGGCGATGTCGGCCCAGATGACATGGTGATCGCTGGCCACGTGGACCGGCGTCTTGAGTTCTTCGTAGACGGTCCAGCGTCTAGGTCGCACCCCCGGCCAGGCGCCCATTCGGAACAGCCCGCTGGCTGTCACGCGCTCCAACAGCGCAGGCGACAGCAGCAGGTAGTCGATCTTCTGGTTGTCGTTGCCGAGACCGAACGTGCCGATGCCGCGGTCGTCCGTACCGGGCCGACCGGTGAACTCGCCGGTGCTGAACGTGGGGTGATCCGACACGTCGGTCAGATCCGTGCCGACCAGCAGCGGCTGCAACGGCTCGCTGTCGGGCGTGTCGTTGAGATCGCCGAGCACCACCACCAGGTCGTTGCCGTCCGCACGCAACCGCTCGTAGATCTGCGCGGTCGTCGCGGCCTGCGCTGCGCGGCGTTGCCGGGACTCGGCGCTGTCGCCACCGAACTTGCTCTTGAAGTGATTGGGCAGCACCCAGATCGCCTCGCCCGACGGCGTGGTCACCGTGTACTCCGGGCAGTCACGACTGAAGACAGGATTCCCGTCCGCTCCAAGATCGTGGATGTGGCTGCGCATCAACCCGATGTCGTAGCCGGCCCGCGTCATCAACCCGACGTCGATGCCACGCTGATCGTTGCCGTCGATCACCATGACCTGGTCGTAGGGCTGTCCGTCCACTCTGGAGATCACATAGTCGCTGAACTGCTTGAGCGCCACGCGGTCTTCGGCCTCGACCACCGCCAGGACGTCCGCGTCGACATCACGGATCACCCGACCGGTGTTCATCACCGCGATCGCGTTGACCGGCGCGGTACGCAGCTCCGCCCACCCGACCCAGTCGTCGCGCCCTGCCGCCTTGAGCACGAACGGCTTGTTGCGCGGTCGCGAGACCATCCGCCCGCGGATCTGTCGCAACATTACATACGGGCCCTGATCGCTGGAATCGAGACCCAGCATGACGATCAACTCGCGCATCCGAGCGAGATGCTCATCGGTGTACACCGCTTCCTCGAACAACCCGTTGAGTTCGGCTGTGGCGTCGAGGATGTCCCGTGTCTGCCCCTGGGTGCCGGCGTCGAACGCCTTCGCGCGGTCGAACAGGTTCTCGACGTTGAACGCGGCGATCTTCACGATCCCACTCCCGCA
>JAHELV010000032.1:10712-43686 GCA_024644015.1 Nitriliruptorales bacterium | reverse complement strand
GGTGGGCGATAGAGGATTTGAACCTCTGACCTCTTCCGCGTCAAGGAAGCGCTCTCCCCCTGAGCTAATCGCCCGTGCCCGAACAGCATAGCGAACGTGAGTTGCGTGTGCGGACTGGCCGGGTCACACGTTGAATCGGACGTGCAGCACGTCGCCGTCGCGGACGACGTAGTCCTTGCCCTCGATGCGCATGCGGCCGGCGTCGCGTGCAGCCTGCTCGCTGCCGAGCGTCGCGAAGTCGTCGTAGCTGATCACCTCGGCCCGGATGAATCCGCGCTGCATGTCGCTGTGGATCACGCCGGCGGCATCTGGTGCGTGGGCCCCGGTGCGAATGGTCCACGCCCGTGCCTCCTTCGGTCCTGCGGTGAAGAACGTGAGCAGGCCGAGCAGCCGGTACGCGGCCGTCACGACGCGGTCGAGCCCCGATGTCGTGAGCCCGAGCTCGGTGAGGAACGTCGCCCGGTCACCGGCGTCGAGTTCGGCGATCTGGGCCTCGACCTCGGCACAGATGATCACCACCTCGGCGTCGCGTTCCTCGGCGACACGGCGGAGCGCCCGCACAGCCTCCGAGCTGGGATCCGGCAACTCGTCCTCGGCGACGTTTCCCACGTAGAGGACGGGCTTGGCTGTCAACAGTCCGAGTTCGCGCGCGACGGTGGCAGCGCCGGGATCGGTCGCGGTTCGTGCGCCGATGCCTGCGCGGACCTGATCGCGTAGGCTCAGCAGCGTGTCGGCGCGCCGTCGGGCCGCCGCGCCGCCCGACTTGGCCGTCCGGGCTGCCCGGTCGGCCGCGCGCTCGAGTGTTTCGAGGTCCTTGAGCAGCAGCTCGGTCTCGGTGATCTCGATGTCGCGCACAGGATCGACGAGGCCCTCGACGTGGACGACATCGGGATCGTCGAAGCACCGCACGACGTGCACGATCGCGTCGACCTCACGGATGTGCGACAGGAACTGGTTGCCGAGACCCTCGCCTACACTCGCGCCCTTGACCAGGCCCGCGATGTCGCGAAACTCGACCGTGGCTGGCACCGTGCGGGCCGCTGACACCAGCCGTGCCAGCACCGCGACTCGTTCATCGGGCACGCTGACGATCCCGACGTTGGGCTCGATGGTCGCGAATGGGTAGTTCGCCGCCTCGGCGCGCGCTGCGCTGACGGCGTTGAACAACGTCGACTTGCCGACGTTCGGAAGTCCGACGATCCCGACGGTGAGGCTCATGATGTGCGATGGTCCTGTGGCGAACGGCGTGACGATGCCGTGTGCAAGGCAGCGGCCAGCATGCCGCCGGCGGCTGTGGCCCGCCACGATCCGGACACCTTCGCCGGCCTGCGCATCTCTGCGAGGTTCTGTCCGGCGGCGCCGGTCCTGCACGTGTTTCGTGGAACCAGGCTCCACGAGGTTCTGTCCGGCGGCGCCGGTCCTGCACGTGTTTCGTGGAACCAGGCTCCACGAGGTTCTGTCCGGCGGCGCCGGTCCTGCACGTGCTTCGTGGAACCAGGCTCCACGAGGTTCTGTCCGGCGGCGCCGGTCCTGCACGTGCTTCGTGGAACCAGGCTCCACGAAGTTTGTCCACAGCCACCGAAACAGCAGTTGACGTCACAAGTACTCGAACATATGTTCTAGTCATGTCAACAACTACGGAGTACCCGGACCGACCGGCCAGCGGACTGGAGTCGCAGTCGAGGCCAGGCCCGCTGGCGCTGGTTGCCGAGGTGGCCGAAGATCTGGCGCGGCAGGCCGCGCGCAGCCTTGATGTACTGGACGGGACGGCGACCTCGGCACATGATTCCGAGGCGCTGGGGGGCGTGGCCGGCCTACTCGGAGCGATCGACCGGCTGCTGGCCGCCGTCGTCGTCGTGCTGATGCGTTGCGACCGGCCCAGCGTCGTCATTGCGGAGGGGCTGACGATCGAATCGTGGCTGCGGGCCGTCGCGCGGCGTACAGGCGCGGACGCCGGCATGCTCATCGTCGCCGCAGAACGGCTGGCGGACATGCCCGCGACTCTGCGTGCGTTTCGTGACGGCGTGCTGTCGTGGGGCACGGTTCGTGGCATCGTGATATCGGTAAGGGTCCTGACCGCTGAGCAACGTCGCTGGCTCGACGGGACGCTGGCCGGCGACCGAGCCCGTCTGCGGTGCCTGGATGGGGACGCTGTCGTGGCCGCCGCGGACCGGCTGGTCGAACAGGCCCGCCCCGATCTGCGGGATCAGCGCGCGCAGCGGGCCTCCGCCGGTCAGCGGCTGGTCCTGCAACCCGGCATGGACGGCTCGGGGGAGGCGTTCGCCGCTATGGACTCCGAGACCTTCACCGCGGTTCAGACGGCGATCGAGACGCTCACCCATGATGCGGCCGGTCGGCGGGTGGCGTCGAACATCGAGGCGTTGCGGGCACTCGCACGGCAGCGCCTCGCCCGACGCGACCGTGACGCGACGGCGGCGCACGGCGACCGTGACGCGACGGCGGCGCACGGCGACCGCGGTGACGCGCCAGATGGGCCCGGCAATGTGACCGACGACAAAGTGACGGCGCCGGACGTCGGCGGCGCGCCCTCGGCGGCGCGGCCCGAGATGATCGTCATCACCGATGTCTCGCTGCTGGCCGATCCGGTTCACGACGTCGGCCGTCGACGTGTCGATCAGGCGACAGCGAGCGGCACGTTTCGACCCCGAGACATTGCGCAACTGCTGTGGCGGCAGGACCGACCGTCTCCGTCGCTGACTCCCGAAGCCGTGCAGCGTCTGGCGTGCGACGCGACGCTGCGGCCGGTCCTGACCGACGGCGCCAAGGTGCTCGGCACCGCCGAGCCGTATGCGCGAATCTCCGCACCACTCCGCGCGGCGCTGATCGCCCGCGACGGACACTGCCGTTTCGCGTCATGCCACCGGCCGGTCGATGTCTGCGAAGCGCACCACGTCATTCCGAGGCTCCGAGGCGGGCCGACGGTGCTCGACAACCTGGCCCTGATGTGTGCGGCGCACCACCACGCCGTCCACGAAGGTCGCTGGCACGCCACGTTGCACAAGGACGGATCGATGACGTTCGTCCGACGAGGCGTGACACTTCGCAGCCTTCCGCGCGCTGGGCAGGTCGCCCGATCGGATCACGCGCCCCCGGCGGGACGCAACCGGCGGCGACCCGCGACACGGCACGGGCCAGCGGCAGGCAGTACCGACCTGCCCTTCTGACGACCACGCTCGACGCTGGCTCCGCGGCGGCAGCGCCCTGGGCAGCCGTGTCGAGTGTTCTCTTGACGGCAGCGCTTGACGCTGGCTGTACTTCCGCGCGGCCTTCCGCAACGGAACGCGGGACACCGCCGCATACCGTGCGATGTCCGGTCCGTGACGGCCGAGCTGTCAGGGTGCCGCCTGCGTCTACGCTGTCGACATGCACGTCACCACCCGTGGAGCCGACGACGCTCCGGACCTCGTCATGCTGCACGGTGGCATCGGCACGGGCGAATACCACTGGGGCAGGCAGGCTGAAGCGCTGACCGACATGTTCCACGTGCACCTGCCCGACCTGCCCGGGCATGGCAACAGTCCCCTCGACGACCCGTCGGAGTACTCGCGGGACATCCTCGTCGATGCCGTCATCGACTACATAACGCAGGTCGGACCGCCGGTGCACCTGGCGGGGTTCAGCATGGGCGGGCACACGGCACTTGCGCTGGTCGAACGTCATCCCGACCTACTGGCGTCGCTCGTGTTGATCGGTGTGAGCATCCGCGAGCACGACGGACTGGCGGCGTGGCGGAAGGTCTTCCACCCCGACCGACTCGCCGACGACTATCCGTTCTGGGCCAAGCAGCTGTCCAAACTCCACAAACCACTGGGTGGCGACGACGCGTGGCGGGACGTGTGCCTGCGTGACTCGAAGGGACTGCGGATCGACGTCGACGAGGACAGGCTGTCGGCGCTCGAGGCGCCCGTCCTGCTCATGCGGGGCGATCGCGACACGACCGTCGACCCCGCCCAGTACGCTGCGCTGCGCGACCGCTTCGCCGACAGCGAGGAAGCGGTGATCCCCGCCGGAGGCCACGACGTGCAGCTCACCCGAGCCCAGGTGGTCAAGCCGCTCCTGCGGGACTTCTACGAGCGGATGATGAAGCGCTGATGGTGGACAACGGCCTTGTACAGCGGCTGATGGCCGACCGCCCGCTACGGGGTGGTGTCCTCGTGACGGCATTCGCGGGGTGGAACGACGCCGGCGAGGCGGCGACCGGCGCCGTCGATGCGATCGCGCACCTGATCGACGCCGAGCTGTCCGCGCAGATCGATCCGGAGGACTTCTTCGACTTCCAGGCCAACAGGCCGACCACCCATCTGGATCCCGGCGTCGGCCGCGTGTTGGAGTGGCCGCACAACCGCTTCCAACTCGCGGAGGTCGGCGAGCGCGACATCGTCCTGCTGTCGGGAACCGAACCGAACCTGCGCTGGCGGACGTTCACCGACGCCGTCCTGACATACGCCGCCGCGCTCGACATCCACAGCGTCGTGTGCGTCGGCGCGCTGCAGGTCGATGCGCCACACACACGGCCCGTGCCGCTCACGGGCCGAGGCTCGAACCTGCAGGCAGCGCGTGCACCCGGTGTGCGGCGCAGCGACTACGAGGGTCCCACCGGCATCACCGGCGTGCTGACCCACATGGCCATGGAACGCGGGTTCGACGCTTGGAGCATCTGGGCCGGCGTACCGCACTACCTGGCGGGCACCACCTATGCGGCGGCCGCCCACTCGCTGGCGTTGGCGGTGACCCGGTCGTTGGAGGTCGAGATCGACCTCGAACCGCTGTCGGAGGCGGCGAACAAGCAGCAGCGGGAGATCACCGAGGTAGTCGCCGACGACGAAGACCTGTCGACGTATGTCGCGGAGCTCGAGGAACGCGTCGACGCGGAGGACGAAGAGCCCGGCCGGATCGATGAGCTGCACGCCGAGAGCGTGACCGGGGACGAGCTGGCCGCTGCGTTCGAACGGTACCTGAAGGACCGTGACGAGCGCGCCGGCGAGTCCTAGGACGTCGTCAAGCGCTGCCGTACCAGGGCGTTGACGCGGCTACCCGACGCCTGCCCCTTCAGCTTTGGCATGACGGCCCCCATGACCCGGCCGTGATCGCCCGGAGCGGTCGCGCCCAGCTCGGCGATCGTGCCGTCGACGATCGTCGCGAGCTGTTCGTCGGACAGCTCGGCCGGCAGGTAGCGGCGCAGCACCTCGAGCTCGGCGCGCTCGGTGGCGGCGAGCTCATCGCGGCCCGCGTCGTCGAAGGTCGCTGCGGCCTCTTCGCGGCGCTTGGCTTCGCGCTGGATCAGCGTGCGGACCTCCTCGTCAGTGACGTCGGCGCCGTGGCCGGTGGAGGTGCGCGTCTCCTTGATCCTCGCCAGGACCATTCGCAGCGCGGCGACGGCACGCGTGTCGCGGGCCTTCATTGCGGTGTGCATGTCGGTCTGTATCTGATCCGCGAGCATCGGCGGTCACTCCGAGTCCTCGTTGAGGGCGGCGGCGGGACCCCACGTCCAGCGAACGTTCACGATGTAGTTCAGACCGGCGCCCGACAGGATGCCGACCAGCTGCGCCAGCCGCGGATCGGTCAACTCCTTGACGACGGTCGCAACGCCGACCGTGACACAGAAGGCCAGCAGCGACGACATGTTGTACCGCACCAGGCGTCCGACGTTGAGCCGGCGGACGTGAAAGGTCCACAGCTCGTTCCACATGTAGTTGTGGACGATCGCGAGCTCGGTCGCGATCGCGGAAGACCCGGTGAAGCCCCATCCCAGCTCGTTGTGGAGCAGATGGAGGATCGTCACGTTGACGATCGTTCCCAGCACGCCCACGGCCCCGAACCGCATCAGCTGACCGGCACGGGCGCCTCTCGACGCTGCGGAGATCGACGCGACGGCGTCGACAGCCCGCGCTGCTGTGCGAGCCTGGCGGCGCTGCGTACGGTCGGTCTGGTTGAACACTGGGTGGGTCTCCTCGGCGGAACCGTCAGTATGCGGCATCGGCACCCGTCGCGCTCGCGCACGCGCGCGCGACCGTCAGCAGCCGCGCATCGTCCATCGCGGACGCGGTCGCCCTGCACCACGGCTCTACGTCCGATTCGATGTCGATGCGCACCCGACCGGGTTCGCTGTCGACGTCGACGTCGAGCTGGTCGGCATGCAGCCGCAGCCGCAGCGCGAGCGGTGGTGGCCAGTCGCCGGCGTCACCCGTGGCGTCCGACAGCCACTCCCAGGTCTGTGGGGCGATCTCACTGAGCAGGTGGGCCAGGCGGGGCAGATCGTCGAGCATCCGCTCGAGCAGGATCCCGATCTGGTGGAGCCGCTCGTCGACTTCCGCGGCGTGCTCGCGACAGTAGGCATGGTCGGGCGGCAGGGACACCCCGCACACCGCGCATTCGTCGTCTCGATACACCAGACGAAACCCTACTGCGGCTGCCGTGCAGGTGACGTGAGACCGAGCGCATCACGGATGAACCGCAGCTGAATCTCGAGCAGGCTGGACTGCTGGACAGGATCGCGGCTCACGTGGGTGGTCGCCGACAGCGGCAACACGGCGTGCGGCCGACCGGCCGCCAGCAACGCGCGCGACAGCCGCAAGCTGTGCGCGGCGACCACGTTGTCGTCGCCCATGCCGTGTAGCAGCAGCAGGGGGCGTGAGAGGCCCGCGGCGTCGCGGAGCAGCGAACTGCCGTCATAGGCCTGCGGCTGTCCGTCGGGGTGCCCGAGATAGCGCTCCGTGTAGTGCGTGTCGTACAGACGCCAGTCCGCCACGGGCGCGCCGGCGATCGCTGCGTGAAAGATGTCCGGACGGCGCAGCACCGCCAGCGCCGCGAGATAGCCACCGAACGACCAGCCGCGGATCGCCACCCGGTCGAGGTCGAGCATGGGCCACCGCCGCGCGGCGGCGTCCAGTCCGCGTGCCTGATCCTGGAGCGCCGGAACCGCAAGATCGCCGTGGACGGAGTGCTCCCACCGCAGACCGCGACCGGGAGTCCCGCGCCCGTCGACGACCAGCACGGCCATCCCCGTCTCGGCGAACCACTGATCGATCAGATAGCTGCGGGCGGCCTGGCGGACGCGGCGAGCGTGCGGGCCACCGTACGGGGTGAGCAGCACCGGCAGCTGGCCCTCGGCGTACCAGCTCGGCAGCAGCAGCGCGGCACGCAGTTCCGCCGGGCCGAGCGTGGCGAACACCGGTCGCGGCCGTACGGGCAGGTCAACGGGGGCCTGAGGCAGGTGCGTCACGACCGCACCGTCGCGCACGACAGTGGTCTGGACCGCGGCGTCGTCAGCCTGCTCGCTGTGGACGACCACTGTGCGTCCCGCCGCATGGGCACTGTGCACGCCGGTCGCGGGCGTCAGGGGCTCGGGCTCGCCCTCGTCGCATGGCAGGCGCCAGACTCCGGTCGCGGTGGGGTCGGCTCCGCTCGCCGACACCAGCAGCCCGTCGGCGTCGGCACCGAGGACCGCAGCGATGTGCATGCCGGTGGGTGAGCACGGCACGCCGTCGACCATCAGCCGTCGGGTATCGGTCTGCACGTCGTCCTCGACCGTGGAGATGCGCCCGTCCGCCGTCCAGCGCGGCGTACCCGGTACGAGCTCGACCCACGGCTCTGCGGTGACCGAACGCCGCAGTGTGACGTCGGCGCCGTCGCCGGACGCGGTGAGGATCTCGACGCGACGTTGGTCACGGCTCTGCACAGCCAGGGTCAGAGGTGTGCCCGGATCCCAGCGCACCGCCGCCAGGTACGGCAGTGCATCGCCGTCCCACGGCACGTCGGCGCGTGTGCCGTCCAGTCGCAGCACGGCAAGGGCGACCGACGCGTTGGCCGTGCCGGCCGCGGGGTAGCGCAGCCGACGAGGCAGCGCGTCGGGGTTGACCGGCTCGTGCAGCCACCAGCACGCCACGCCGGTGGTGTCGACCCGGCACGCCGCGATCGCCGAGCCGTCGGGCGCCCACCAGAAGCCCCGCAGCCGGCCCATCTCTTCGGCGGCGACGAACTCCGCCAGGCCCCAGGTGATCTCAGGGTCAGCGTCGTTGGCCAGCGTCCGCGCGCCGCCGCCGTCGATGCGGGCCACGTGCAGTCCACCGCTCGCGACCCATGCGACGTGCGTGCCGGTGGGCGACGGGCGCGGGTCGACGACAGGACCCGGCAGGTCCAGGGCGTGGATCGTGCCATCGTCGGTCGACAGCACGTGCAGACGAGCGTTGTGGACGAACGTGATCGTGTCGAGTTGTGGCGTCGTCGCATAGGCGGTGATGCCACTGGCGTGCTCGCGCGTGCGTTCCCGCCGGGCACGCTCGGCGTCGGGTACGGTCATCTCGTCGCCGAGGTCATCGGGGTCGACGAGCAGCACCGGGGGTCCTGCGGCAGCGCACATCCACAGTGCCTGCCTGCGGTCCGAACGGCTCAGCGCCCGCAGATAACACAGCCGTGTGCCGTCGGCGCTCACTGCGAACGCCCGTGGGTGACCAAGGGTGTCGTGGAGGCCGATGGCGAGCGTCCGCGCGCGTGCGATCAGCGCATGGTCGGAGCCACCGGCGCCCCGGGCGGGGCCGTGGCTCACGTGATCGCCGCGGCGCCCTGAGTGGCGAGTCGCGGGCAGCGTTCCTCGTGGCCGGGTCGGACCCAGGTCCACGCGCGACACGCCGGACAGCGTGCGCCGTCACGGACCATCGGGTTGTCGTTCAGAGCCGCCGGCAGCGTCACGTCGAGCCCGCCGCACACCAGAGCCTCGTAGGCCTTCTCCGCCAGCTGGCGGTTCGTGGCCGCCAGGTTCGTCAGCCGCCCGCCGACGTCGAGGTCGTCGCCGTGTGCGAGACGCCGGGCCAGGAGCACCGCCGTCTCCGGCCGGGTCAGGTCGAACGAGTCGACCGGCGCGCTGACCAGTGGATCCGGCAACGCGACGTCCACGTTGAGCTCACGCCAGTGCCACCACAGGGCCAGTCCGGTCGGTGGGTCGGCGCCGGCGGCCGCCTCGACCTGCGCGTTGATCCGTGTGACGAGCTGCTCGGCGACGCCGTGGTCACGTGCCCACGCCAGGACCGCCGCGATGTCGGGGCGCTCCAGGTCGATGCTGGCGAGAACGCTGTCGAGGGCGGCCGGTAGCTGGTCCCGTACGAAGTCCAGATTGCCGATCGTCGGCGGCAACCGGTGCGCGTGTTGCCGCAGGCGTGCTTCGACCGCAGGTGCCAGCCCCGCGCTAGCCCGCGCCTGTGCGGCCTCGCGCAGCCACTGCTCGTCGGGCTCGTCGGGAAGCGCGAGCACGACGGTGTCGTCGCGCTGCAGCAACGCAGAAGCCACCTGCGGGCGTGCCGCCACGAGGTCGAGGTGCTCGTCGAGTACCTCACGCAGCCATTGCCAGATCAGTCCACGGGCCCACCCGACGTCTTCGGCAACGCGGTCGGCGTGGCCCCGCAAGCCCAGCACCGTCGCTGATCGCAGCGCGGCACGCGCCCGCTCGAGTGCCTCCGGACGCTCCTGAAGCACCGGCCTGCACGTGTCAGGGTCGGTGCTGAACAACTCCCACAGTCCGAACAGGTCGCGGTACCGCCCCGTCGCGGCCGACGCGACGAAGTGGCGGGCGAGCGCGGCCGTGCCGAGCAGCGCGCCGGCGGTCACGGCCGGCACCTCGGCGATGAGCTCCTCACGGACGCGCGCCGACAGCCGGCTGAACGCGGGGTCCGGATGTTGGACGTACGCCAGCGCCGCCTCGTTGGTGACACCGATCCGTCGTGTGAGATCAGCGGCCGTGATGGTCCCTGCAGCGGCGGACGAAGCCATCGCTCCTCCTCAAACGCCGACCGCGGTGTCGGCCCTCGCTGAAACGGTTGTGCACACACGGCCCGGGCGTGGTGCCGTCCGGCGGCCGCCAAGCCACCGTCGACGTGGCGGCGAGCAGCACTCCCGCCCGGCGATGCCAGGCGAGGATACCGTCTACGGTGCGGCTCAGGGAGCGGCGGGTATCCGGAGAGACTCACCGACCGTCAAGCTGTACGGCTCGCTCAAATCGTTGGCGCGCGCAATGTCCCGCCATTTCGTGGGGTCGCCGTACACGTCCTGGGCGATGGCTGCCAGGCTGTCGCCAGACTGGATCACATAGCTGCGACCGCGGTCGCGCTGTGGCTGCTCGGTGGGTGTTTCCTGACTTGACGCCTCTGCTGCGGCGACCTCGGATGGGTCCTCGCTCGGCGGCGGCCGACTGTCGTCACCGCCCGCATCGACCGCCGCGATCTCGGCCTGCAAGGATGCGATCTGCGCTTCGAGCCGGGCGATCTCGTCGCGCTGCTCGCCGATCTGCCGTTGGGATGCCTCGTCCCCACCGAACGTCGTCCCCAGCCAGAACGCGAGCGCGAGCGCGAGCAGCAGCACCAGAACCCGACCCCACAGGATCTGGGTGCCGCGTGGCTCGTCTTCATCCAGGGTGGGTTCGTTGCTCATGGAGGTGTCATGTGTCACGACGGCGCTCGATCGCTCTCAACCTACCGTGCCGGCGAGGCCGCGCAGGCCAGCGCAGTCACTCACGTGACGTCTTCGCCGCCACCGCCGCCGCTGCCGCTCGCCCATCCGGTCGTCTCTGCCAGCCACGCGATCGTGCGTTCGGCGATCATGTCGGCGTCGTAGTCGAGGGTCGCGACATGGAAGCTGCGTTCGAGCCAGGTCTGCTCCCGTCGCGGTGACGCGATGCGGTCGAGCACCAGGCCGCTGTCGCTGGGCCGTGCGATGTGGTCGTTGCGGGACGTGAAGATCAGCGTCGGGGCCGTGATCTCGTGCAGCCGGTCGCGGACGGCGTCCTGCAGCTCGAACACGGAGGCGGCCGCCCGGAGGGGCACGCGGTCGTACGCCAACTCGTCGGAGCCTGGTCTGGCGATGTCGTTGCCCACTCCGGGAAACACCGGGACGATGCGTTTGAGCAGCCCCAGCGCCGGCTTGAGCGGATGGTGGAAGGTCAGGAACGGGTTGATCAGCACCATTGACGTCACGTCTGCCGGTCGCTGCTGCGCCAGCCGCAACGCCAGCGTTCCGCCCATCGACAACCCGACCACGGCGCACGGCAGGTCCCCGAGACGGTCGAGCGCGGCATCGGCCTCGCGCAGCCAGTCGTGCCACGTCGTGGTCGCCAGATCACGCCAGGTCGTGCCGTGACCCGGCAGCCGCGGCACGTCCACGGCGTGGCCTTCGGCCGCAAGGCGTCGGGCCAGCGGGCGCACCGCAGTGGGGTTGCCGGTGAAGCCGTGCAACACGAGCACGCCCGGTCCGTCGCCGACGCTGGTCCAGCTGTCCGCGCTGGGAGCGACGAGTTCCACGTGTGTCACCGCGCCGGCTTTCCCCTCGCACGATTGCCGGAGAACTCACAGCTCACGGTGCGATCGACGACCTCGTCGGTGGCGCGATCCCCCACGACGTGCTCGGAGAGATCGATGACGACCTTGCCCGCTTCGAAGCGGACGGCGTACTGGTCCAGCCCGCGGTCGACGGGTCCGCCGAGCCGCATGCCGTCGATCCCGAACCGGGCGGCGGTCACCGACCCCTGCAACTCCTTGGCCTTCGCGCAGTACCCGACGTAGCCCATCGGTGGCGTGTCGAGCGGATGCGGGCCGAACGCGGCAAACGCCTGCACCTCACCCAGGTCATTGAGCGCCAACCACACACACAGGTTCCGGTTGCCAGGCTCACACACGCGCACCGGTGCACGTCCGAGCTTGTCGAGCATCTCGCGGACGTCGCCCGCGACGAGTTCGAAATCGGCCGAGTGATCCTGCTGGGCGGCGGGGCGCGTCGGGCCGGCAGCGCGATCCCCGACGAGCTCGCCGGTCCCGTCGACGAACACCACGCGCAGCGGGTCCTGGTTGGTGACCGCGTCGTTCAGGGTGACCAGCACCCAGCTGGCCTCGGCGACGTCGTACGCCAGCCACCATCCGCCGCGCGGCTGGACCGCCCACTGCGCGCCGACGGGCACCTGGACGAGGCGCGTCCGCACGGCCGGCGACTCGCCTTCGGCGGGCAGGGTCGCCCCCGGGCGACCATCCAGTGCGAAGTCCAGCAGCGGTCGTTTGGGCGACCGCCACCCGTCGGACGCCGGCGCCGCGACGCAGGCGATCTCGACCTCTCGCGGATATCCCGGAGGCGCGTCGTCGACGGCGATCAGCAGGGCCGTCAGCGCGTCTGGACCGAGATGGGCCGCGCTGAGACCGCCGGCCTCGATGAGCCTGGTCAGCCGCTGCCGTGCCGGGTCGTTCTCGTCGCGGTAGGCGCCACGGCACGCGTCGTCCAGCTCGTCCGGCAGCGCGGTGAGCCGTTCGGCGATCACGACGTCCTCGCCGAAGCGGTCCATCAGCTGTTCGGGTGGGTCGGGCAGTGGTCGGCCGTCCACCAGGGCCGTCGGTTTCGGCGTGTCGGGCTGGGCGGGCCCCCCGAACCCACCGACGTCGCGGTCGGTGAACTGCTGTGCGACCCACAGCAGTGCGAGCGCGAGCAGCGCAATCGTCAGCGGCAGCAGCCACAGCGGCGCCGGCTTGGACGCCGGTTCGTAGTCGACGGTCATGTGGTCAACAGGCTAACCTGCCGGCCGCTGGATTCCGCGGTGGAACCACGCCGCCCGCAGCCTGGCGCGGTACGCGCCCCGCGCCCGCGCCGCGGTGGCGTCAGCCGCGTTCGACGGGGACGTCGACCAGCGATCCGTACTCCGTCCAGGAGCCGTCGTAGTTGCGCACGTTGTCGTATCCGAGCAGCTCGTGGAGCACGAACCACGTGTGGGCGCTGCGCTCGCCGATCCGGCAGTAGGCGACGACGTCGGTGTCGGGTCCGCCCACCGCGTCGCCGTAGACGCTGCGCAACCGATCGAGGCCGAGAAACGACCCGGTCTCCGGATCGACGGCCGTGGACCACGGGATGTTCGCGGCGCCCGGGATGTGGCCACGCACCTGCGCGTTCTCCTGAGGAAGGTGCGGTGGCGCCGAGGCGTCGCCGCTGAACTCGGCCGGCGACCGGACGTCGATCAACGCCCGGCCTGCCGGCGCGCCCACGTAGCTGCTGAGCACCTGATCACGCACTGCACGGATGTCGTTGTCGGGCTCGGCCGCCTTGTATCCAGAGGTCGGGGTGACGCTGACGGCGTCGGAGGTCATTGGCCGATCCTCGAGCTCCCAACGCTTGCGACCGCCGTCCATCAGGCTGACGTTGTCGTGGCCGTACAGCGCGAAGTACCAGTAGGCGTACGCGGCGAACCAGTTGTTGTTGCCGCCGTAGAGCACGACATGCGTGTCATTGGCGATCCCCTTGGCGTCCATGAGTTCGCCGAACGCCTGCTGGGAGATGAACGCCCGGCGGACACCATCCTGCAGATCGTCCCGCCAGTGCAGCGCGACCGCGCCCGGCAGGTGCGACACGTCGTACAAGGTCGTGTCCTCGTCGACCTCGACGAGACGGATCTCGTCGGACTCCAGTCGATCGCTGACCCAGTCCGGGGACACCAGTGGAGGGGTGCTGGCCATGTGTGGACCCTTTGCTCGCATCGTCTCGTACGCAACTCGTTGGATCGCGGGCCCGCCGGCGCTCGACGTCACGAGAAGGCGCCCCGTCGCTCCCCGAACCACGCAACCGATGTCGCCCTGCGTTCACAGCCGCAGGGTGTGCCGATGCTAGCGGACGTGCGAGACCGGAAACCGTAGTGGAAACCGGAACAACGGGTGCCGCTACTCACGGGCGGCGGCGCAGGTCCACGACCAGGGGCCGGTGGTCGCTCGTCGTCCTTGGGTGTGCGACGGCCTGGTCGACGTCCACGGCGCCGTCGATCAGCACATGATGCATCTGCAGCCGTGGTCTCCAGGCGGGGAACGTGGCCTGGCCGCCCGCATGCCGCCACGCGGGAACCGCCGCGCGGACCGCCCACGCCGGCAGGTTCAGGTCGCCGACGAGCACCCGTGGGCTGGCGGCCGTGCCGACGGCCCTGCGTAGCTGGCGGATCGCCCGCCACGGCATGTACGACAGGTGGGTCACGATCACGGCCAGTGTCCAGTCGCCCGCGCGGACCGTGGCGCACATGGCCACCCGAGGTTCGTGATCCCACCCGGGGTTGCGCAGCGAGGCATTCGGACTTCTGGCGCCGGCCCCGCCGCCCGGAAGGTCGACCCGCTCGCTCCCCGCGAGCTCGAGTCGTGTCAGCAGCCCGACACCGTACGCCGCGCCACCGCGGTCGTCGTCGGCGGGTTCCCACGACCGGTCCGGGTCGCCCTGCAGCGCGGGACAGAACACGCCGTACATGCCGAGCGCCTCCGCAAGGTCGGCGACCTGGTCGACACTGCCGCTGCGGTCCTGGCCGCGATCGACCTCCTGCAGGGCGACGACGTCGGCGTCGAGCTCGGCGATGGCGGCCGCGGCAGCCGCCAGATCGATGGCGCCGCGTTGCGACAGATCCCGGCCGTGCAGGAGGTTGTAGGACGCGACGCGCAGCCCTGCCGTCATCGTCGTGACCCACGAAGGGGCCGCGCCACCCCCGACCCCGGTGGGCCGAAGCGACGCGGTTTGCGTGCGGCGGCGACGGGAACAACTCGGCGCTGACGATGCGGTGACATTGACCGCGTTCGCGTTGGGTTCACCGACCGACTCCTTTCGGGCACGAGGCGAGCATGGCCCAGATCGAACTGCAGCTGACCCTGCCCCGCGATGCCCGGTACGTCGGCATCCTTCGACGGGTCTCAGAGTCGCTGCTGCGGGGCCTGCACGTCCCGCAGCCGTCGATCGAAGATGTCGCTGTCGCGTTGAGCGAGGCGTGCGGCAACGTCATCAGACACGCCACCGGTACACACGAGTATGGCGTGCGACTGAGTGTCGACGCCGATCACTGCTCGATCGAGGTACGCGATCTGGGCCCTGGGTTCGACCTCGAGGGGCTGGACGAGCCGCCGGTGGAGCTTACCGGCGGCCCTGGTGCGGAAGACGGCCGCGGCCTGGGTCTGCTGGAGGCGTTGATGGACGATCTGGAGTTCGTTCGCGAAGACGACACCACGACGGTCCGCCTGGTCAAACGTTGGGAGGCCGTCGGGTTCGCGAACGGAGCTGATCGTGCATAGGCGCGGTGCCGTTGTGGCGCTGCTCCCGATGTGCCCGGAGCACGTCGCTCAATGCCATCTGCACCGGCCCGAACCGCAGGTCGTAGACGCGGACGGCGATGTCGAGCAGCCCTCGCCACCACCGCGGGTGACGCTCCACCGTTGACAGTGAGACCATCACGTGCGCAACGTCGCTGACGTGGCGCACGGCACCGGTGCCGACCACCTGATACCCGAGCGCTGTCACGGCTGTCCGGTCGCGTGCCGCCAGCTCCAGGTCATCGAACGACACGGTCACCGGCGCTGTGTCGGAGCTGCCCGGCGCCGGCGGGAGACGTTCAGCCCAGCCACCGTCCTCGATCGCGACCTCGACACACAGGTTGAGCTCGAGATCGTTGCTCGTGACCATTGGGCGTTGGCCCCTTTCGTCAGGGCAGTGCACTCGGCGCTGTCAACAGCGTGCCAGCGCGACTCGCATCGGGACAGCGCTGCATTGTGCACCGGTCGACGACGCGGGTCACGCATCCGGCGTTGACCACACGCTGCGGGAGCGCTGGCGGGCGGGTAGACAGGGAGTGCGAGCGACCGTCAAACGCAAGGCGGGGGACATGACCAGCGGTGGGTCGTCCGGCCAGGCATCAGGTGGTGACCGCGCCCCATCGGTGGACCCACGTGGCGAGTCGCTGCCCGCGACCGTTGGGGAACTGCGCGCCTCGGGCTATGCCGATCGGACCGTCAAACAGGAGATCGCCGCCAACGCCGCGCGCCGCCTGGCCGACGGTCTGCCGGTCGTGGACGGTCTCGTCGGTTTCGACGAGACCGTGCTGCCGGCCCTCGAGACCGCGTTGTTGTGCGGGCACGACATGATCCTGCTGGGGGAGCGAGGGCAAGCGAAGAGCCGGATCCTGCGCTCGCTCGTCGAACTGCTCGACGAGCGCATGCCGATCGTCGCGGGCAGCGAGGTCAACGACCACCCGTACCGGCCGTTCTCGCCGGCGGCGCTCACCGTGCTCGCCGAGCACGGTAGGGACACACCGATCGCGTGGGTGGCGCGTCGCGACCGCTACGCCGAGAAGCTGGCGACCCCCGACATCTCGGTCGCCGACCTGATCGGTGACGTCGACCCGATCAAGGTCGCCGAGGGACGGTACCTGTCCGACGATCTCACGGTGCACTACGGGCTCGTGCCCCGCCACAACCGTGGGATCGTCGCGATCAACGAGCTTCCGGACCTGGCGGAGCGCATCCAGGTCGCACTGCTCAACGTGCTCGAGGAGCGAGACGTGCAGGTGCGCGGTTACAGCCTGCGGCTACCGCTGGACCTGCTGGTCGTCGCGTCCGCGAACCCGGAGGACTACACCAACCGCGGTCGCATCGTCACGCCGCTCAAGGATCGCTTCGGCAGCGAGATCCGGACGCACTACCCGCGGACCGCAAGCGACGAGATGGCGGTCATGCACGCCGAGGCCACCGCTGACACCGTGGATCGGACCGTTGAGGTGCCGGCCTTCCTGGTCGAGGTCCTCGCGTCGTTCACTCGGTCGCTGCGCGCGGCCAGCGAAGTTGACCAGCGGTCCGGTGTCAGCGTGCGGTTCTCGGTCGCCAACTACGAGACGCTGGTCGGCGCCGCGTTGCGCCGTGCACTGCGCGCGGGCGAGGCTCGCGCCGTCGCCCGTCCGGTGGATCTGGGCCAGGTGCTCGCGGCCGGGCTCGGCAAGGTCGAGTTCGAGACGTTCGAGGAGGGCAGGGAGGCCGAGATCCTCGCCAGGCTGCTGCAGCGGTCGCAACTGGAGGTGTTCCGGGCCCGCATGGCCGGCATCGACGTCAGCGGACTGCTGTCGACCTTCGACGAGGGTGCAGTCGTCGAGACCAGCGACGTCATGCCGTCGGCGGAGCTGCTGCGCCAGTTCGACCGCATCCCGGGGTTCGCGGCGATGCTCGCCGCGCTCGACGTGCACTCCGAGTCGCGCGAGCTCGCCGCGTCGGCACTGGAGTTCGTGCTCGAGGGCCTGCATCTGACACGCCGCCTGGACCGGGACGCGCACTCGGGTGGCGTGCGCTACTCCGGGAGGTGACGTCCATGCGGGTCCGCTACTCCGCCTGGACAGGTACGCGCGAACCGTTTCCCGCCGGTGTGTCGGCTCAGGACGTGATCGATGAGCTGAGCGACGATCTGCTCGCGGGCGGGGACGTATCGGCGGCGCTCGAGCGGCTGGCGCGCAGGGGACTGGACGGGCGCAACGGCCTGGACGACCTGCGGCGACGGGTCGCCGACGCGCGCGCCCGTGAGATGCAGCGCATGGGCCTCGACGGGCCGGCGCAGCAGCTTGCCGAGGCGCTCGCTCCGATTCTCGAGCGGGAACGCGCGGCCGTGGCCGCTGCGCCCGACGACGCCTTCGCACAGGCACGCGCCGGCGAGCTCGACGACCTGCCCGACGACCCGTTCGCGCAGCTTGCGGAGTTGCGGGACAGCCAGTGGTTCGATCCGGAGGCGGAAGCGGCCTTCGACCGGCTCCTCGAACGGTTCCGGCGCGACGTCGCCGAGGCCACGTTCGGACAGCTCGCCAGTGGACTTGCACACATGCAGCAGCAGGACGTCGAGCGGATGCGCGAGCTGCTCGACGAGCTGAACGACCTGGCCGAGCGCCACGAACGCGACGAAGACGTCGCCGACGACTACGCCGACTTCGCGCGCCGGTACGAGGCGGAGCTGTCGGCCATGAGCGCGGACGGCCGTCCGCCTGAGCGGCTCGAGGACCTTCTCGCGGAGCTCGCGCGCCGCATGGCTGCCATGGCGTCGCTGCTCGCCGGAATGGACGCAGACCAGCGACAGCAGCTCGCACAGCTGGCCGCCGACGCCCTCGGCGACATCGACCTGCAGCCGCAGGCCGATCGGCTGCGCGCGACCCTGCGCCGCCAGTTTCCCCAGATGCGGTGGGCACAGCCCCCGTCCGGGACGCCACAGGCCGGGCCGCAGGCCTCGTCGATCGCCGGTGCCGTCGACTGGATGGACCGGATCGCGCAGATGGAGGACCTCGAGCGCGCGCTGAGCCAGCGCTATCCGGGCGCACGGCTGGAAGACGTCGATGCGGGCGCGGTCGAGGACCTGCTCGACGCCGAGGCCGCCGAGGACGTCCGCGCGTTGCGTGAGATGGAGCGGGCGCTCGAGCAGGCCGGAGCGGTCCGGCACGTACGCGGTCGTCTCGAGCTGACGCCCCGCGGTATCCGACGGCTGGGTGAGGCGTCACTCGCGCAGATCTACCGGCCGGCGCAACCGGGACTGGCGGGCAACCATGCGGCGACGTCGACAGGTGGGGACAGTGAGCTCGCCGGCACCACCCGCGTGCTGCAGTTCGGGGATCCGTTCCGCCTGGACGTCAGCCGAACAGTTGGCAACGCGCTGCGCCGTCGCGCCGCCGGCGGCGCACGCGGGGGCAAAGTCCGTCTACGCGCCGACGACTTCGAACTCGCCGAGGCCGAACGTCGGGTCCGGGTCGTCACGGCGCTCCTGCTCGACATGTCGTTCTCGATGCCGCTGCGCGGCAACTGGGGTCCCGCCAAACGTGTCGCGCTGGCGCTGGAAGCCCTGATCGCCAGCCGGTTCCCGCAGGACGAGCTGGTCATGATCGGGTTCAGCGACCTGGCGCGCCGGTTGCAGCCGCATGACCTGCTCATCGCCGGCTGGGAGCGGGTGTACGGGACGAACATGGAGCACGCCTTCGCGCTCGCGCGGCGGGAGTTCGGCCGCCACCCGGCGGCCGAACGGCAGGTCATCATGATCACCGATGGCGAGCCCACCGCGCACCTGGAGGGGTCGAGGCCGCACTTCTCGTGGCCCCCGACGCCGAGGACGCTCGAACGCACGATGCGCGAGGGTCGGCGGCTCCGCCGGTGCGGCGCCACCTTGAACGTCTTCCTGCTCGACCATGACCCGGGGGCCGGGCTGTTCATCGAACGGCTGGTGCGACAAGTGGGGGGCCGCCTGCTCTATCCTGATCTGCGGGACCTGGGGTCCGTCGTGGTCCGCGATTTCTTGTCGCGTCGGGGCGCGTGACGTCGTCGTCAGCGGCGACAGCGTTTCCGTCGTTGCGGCGAGGGGCATCGTTGCCGCAGTCGCGCCGGCTGCGTTGCGCGACCACCGATGGCGGCGACCCAGGACCCGCGGACACATCAACTCCGACATCTTCAACTGGAGAGACAATGGCAGCGCTCAGGAAGAAAGCGAAGGCAAAGAAGGCCCAGCTGGAGGCCGCGGCGGCCGCAGCCGAGGCGCGTCGCGCCGCGCAGGAGTCTCTCGCCGCGGTGCGTGACCTCGCGCAGGCACTGATCGTCCAGATCGAAGAGCTCGGTCTGGACGAGAAGATGGCCGAGACCGTCGAGCGCATACGTTCGACCGAGACGTACGGCCGGGCGGAAGCGGCGGTGGGCGACCTCAGCAAGCGCCTCGCCGAGTCCGAGCGCATCGCGGTCGGCAGGCAGAACGCGGCGAAGAAGACCGCCGCGGCGGCGGCGGGCCTGGGAACATGGTTGGCGACCGGCAGACGCGGAGAGGCGCTTGGCATCTCCAGCGCGCGCGGCAGGGCCGGGTCCGGGTGGTTCTTCGCCCTGCTCGGTGTCGGGATCGGCTACGCGATCGGCATACTCACCGCGCCGAAGGAGGGCCGCGAGATCCGCAGTCAGATCGCCAACCGGGGCGCGGGCGACACCTGGGACGGCCCGGGTAACCGCGCGGACGGCGATGCCGGCGTGCTGGCGCCTGCAGGCGACCCACAGCTCGCCGACAAGGTGCGGACGCGGCTGGGTGAGGACCCGCGTACAGCGGACCTGCCGTCGCTCAACATCAACGTCGTCGACGGTCGTGTCGTCGTCCGCGGGCCGCAGTCGGACGAGTCCGACGAGAGCGCGATCCGCGACGTCGTGGCCGGCGTCGACGGTGTTCGCGACGTCGAGATGGAGCTGGGGCCGGCGACGCGCTAGGGGCGCACCGACATAGCGACCAGTTCTCCGCCCGCCGACGAGATCCTCGCCGGCGAGGTGTCCTTCGTGCTGTACACCGACGACCGCACCGGCTTCGGTGTGATCGAGCTCGCGAACCTACGCGACACCGTCCGGCGCAGGGCCCGTGCAACAGGTCCACTCGCGCAGCTCGCGCCCGGCCAGCCGGTCGCGCTGCACGGACGGTGGACCGTGCATCCGACACATGGTGAGACGTTCGCCGCCACCTACTTCACCCCGGCGATGCCGCGGACGACGGCCGGGCTCGAGGCGTTCCTCGCCGGCGACCACTTCCCCGGCATCGGTCGCCGACTCGCGGCTGCGGTCGTCGACGCGTACGGGTTGGCGCTGCCGGACATCATTGCCACTGACCCCGACGAGTTGACGGGCATCACCGGCATCACCGAGCGCCTGCGGGACGTCATCGTGCAGGGTTGGCGCAAGGCCGGGCTGCTCGGCGCCGTCGTCTCGAGGCTCGCCGAGGCCGGCATAGGTGCCGGTCCGGCACGCTGGCTGGTCGCACGGTTCGGTGACGAGGCGACGGCGCTGCTCGATCGTGACCCCTACGCGCTGCTGGCTGCTCCCGGCATGCGCTGGGCGACCGTGGAGCGGCTCGCGAGGGCGCAGGGGATCGCTGCGGACGATCCCGTTCGGCATGTCGCGGCAGCGACGTGGGTGGTGCGCGGGCGACGCTCGCAGGGGCACGTAGCGGTCGGCACCGACGATCTCGTCGAAGGCGTCGCCGCGGTGCTGGGCAGGGGGCCCGCGGATGCGGCCGGCGCGATCCGGCGTGCGGTGGACGCCGGGGTGCTCGACGCATGGGCGCCGCCAGGGGAGCCGACCACCATCGTCTACGCGTTGCCGACCGACGCGGCTGCGGAGCAGCAGATCGCCGACGCGATCGTGCGGCTCGATGCCGAGCATCGGCCGCGCGCGGTGGACGATCGCCAGATGCTCGCGGTCGACGAGGAGCTGACCGCCGAGCAGCTGGCCGCGGTCCGCACGGCCTTCGAGCGGGCGGTGTCCGTGCTCACGGGCGGGCCGGGAACGGGCAAGACCAGGACGGTCTCGGCGATCCTGGCGTGTGCAACCGCCGCCGGGGAGCAGGTCGCGTTGTGCGCGCCCACGGGTCGTGCCGCAAAACGCCTCGAGGAGCTGACCGGGCATCGGGCGACGACCATTCACCGTCTCCTCGAGGCCCGACCCGCGGTTGAGGACGACGACGGCTTCACGTTCGCCTATGACCGCCGACGACGGCTCCCACACGACCTCATCATCGCCGACGAGTGGTCGATGGCCGACGTGCCGCTGGCGTACGCGCTGGTCAGCGCCGTTGCCGACGGCAGCCACCTGGTACTGGTCGGCGACGTCGATCAGCTTCCTCCCGTCGGCCCCGGTGCGGTGCTGCGCGACCTGCTGGCGATCGCGCAGCGACCCGGCAGCGCGGTGGCGTCGACGACGCTGCGGACCGTGCATCGTCAGGCCGCGGCGAGCCGGATCATCACCCTCGCGCACGAGCTGAAGGCGGGGACCGCCGCCGCGCCGCGCGGCCGCGACGGCGACGTGTTCGCCGTGCCGGAGGCGACGGCTGGTGTTGCCGACCGCGTCGCCGAGATCGTTGCCGTCCGTGCACCCGCGTTCTTCGACTGCACGCCCGCAGATGTGCAGGTGCTCGCGCCCCGGTACGGCGGGCCCGCTGGTGTCGACCGCCTCAACGAGGTCTTGCGGGACCGCCTCAACCCCCGTCGAGGGCGGTCGGCGGTCGCGGGCTTCTGCGAGGGCGACCGCGTCGTGCAGACGCGCAACAACCTCGAGCTGGCGGTGGTCAACGGCGAGGTCGGCGAAGTCGCGGCGATCGACGCGCGCGATCAGCAGCTGGAGGTCGTCTTCGACGCCGGTGCCGTGACGTTCGCCGCCCGGGAGGCCCGGGATCTGCGTCCGGCGTGGTGCCTGACCGTCCACAAATCACAGGGCGGCCAGTGGCCCGTGGTCGTGCTCGTGCTCGACGCCAGCCACCGGCGGATGCTGTGGCGCGAACTCGTCTACACCGCCGTGACGCGTGCGGTCACCGGCCTGTTGCTGGTGGGAAGCCCGCAGCTTCTGGTCACGGCCGCCCGACGTACCGGCAGCGGCATCACGCGCCGCGATACGTCGCTCGCGGCCAGGTTGCGTGCCGCCGATCGCGTCGACGCAGGCTGAGGGAGGCGCCGGATGCGCATCAGCGGCCGGGCCACCGCAGTACCCTGGAACGCGGGAGGTGCCCGTAGTGCTGACCCGGAGCTTCGTGTCGCGCGATCTGCCGCAGCCGGTCGGCGACGAGCTCCGTGAACTGGTGCTGCGGGCGCACGAGGTCGAGCCGTTCTCGCCGGTCCGTCCGCGGGCGACAGCTCGGCGGGTTGGCGCGTTGGCGACCGCGGTCGGGCTGGCGGCGCGGCTGTACCGCGGTGGGCTCGAAGTGCACGGAGTCGAGGTCGATCATGTGTGGCTCGCGGTCGACGACGTCGTGCTCGACCTCGCGTTCCCCTTGTTCATGCCGGCGTTCCGGTCGCTGTTGCCGCGGTTCGTCGCCGGCGAGATCGAGCCGGAGGACCTGGAGTCGACGGCCTCGGCGGCAAGCATCGACGATCGCGTGCTGGGTGTCCTGCCGCCGCGGACGCGGTACGTCGGCCAGCCCGTCTGGGCGGAGCGGTGAGCGGGGCGGGCCAGGACCGGTTCAGCGCGCGGCCGCGCGACGCAGGCGGTCCATGACCGCCCGGCCCACGCCGGTCTCGGGTACCGCTGTGCACAGCAGCACGTCGATGTCGGCGGACTCTGCGTCGCGCAGCGCCCGGTACAGGTCGCGCGCAAGTTCGTCGACGTCGCCGAACCTGGCGATGGGCACCGCACCGGGCGTGTGCAGCTGCGAGGGCGCGACCGTGCCCGCGCGCAGACCTTCGGCCTGCAGCGCGATTGCTCGCGCGGCGAGGTGTTCGGGCTCGACGATCTCGACCTCACACGTCGGCGCGTAGTGGCGGTAGCGTGTGCCCGGTGACGGCGCTCGGGTCGCGTCGCCGGTTACTGCGAACCCGAGCTGCTCGCGGGTCAGCGCCCCTTCGCGGTATATGACCGGGTGCTCCGTGCGCGCGTCGACCACCGTCGACTCCACGCCGAGGCCGGTCGGGCCACCGTCGATGAGCAGGTCGACGTGCTCGGCGAGGTCCGCGGCCACATGGTCGGCGGTGGTGGGGCTCGGTCGTCCCGACCGGTTGGCGCTCGGCGCCGCGACGGGTACGCCGGCGGCCGCGATGACGGCGCGTGCGACCGGGTGCGCGGGGACCCGAACCGCGACGGTCGTGAGCCCGCCGATCGTGACATCGGGCAGTCCCGGCGCGGCGTCGACCACGATCGTCAGGGGACCGGGCCAGAACCTCGCGGCCAGCGACCGCGCCAGCGGGCTGATCGTCGCCGCCACCCGATCCAGATGATCCGCGGCCGCCAGGTGGACGATCAACGGGTTGTCGGCAGGCCGGCCCTTGGCGAGGAAGATGCGCCTGACCGCCTCGTCGTCGTACGCGTTGGCGCCCAGCCCGTAGACGGTCTCGGTGGGCAGCGCCACGAGGCGACCGGCACGCAGCATGGCGCCGGCGCGGTCGACCGCCCGGCGGTCGGCGTCGACGTCGGTGATGGTCAGGACCGTCAGCGGCCTGCGGCCGATCGCGTGCATGCGACCCAGCGTAGACCCGTCACCAGGCGCGGTCGTCGAGCTCCATCACACCGAGGTCGGTGCGCTCGATCGCTTCGCGCCGCGTCGCGAACGTCGGCAGCACCTGCGCGACGAACCACTTGGCGGCGGCGATCTTGCCCGTGTAGAAGGGATCGGCGTTGCCCGCCGCCTGGGCATCGAGCGCAACCTCGGCCTGGCGCAGCAGCAGCCATGCGATCACGAGCTCGGCGACGCTGAACAGCAGCGACGTGGTGTTCAGCCCGATCCGGTAGATGTGCCCGGCCGCCTCCTCGGTGTCGGACGCGGTCAGCGACGCGGCGAAGTACCGGCCGAGCGTGGTCAGCATCGCACCGGTGTGCTCGAGCGCCTCGCCCAGCATGGCACGCTCGGACTCCAGCTGGCCGTTGCCGACATCGCCCTTGACGGTCGCGTGCACGTCGCCGAGCAGGGCCGTGATGGCGGCACCCTGGTCGCGGCCGATCTTGCGGAAGAACAGGTCGAGAGCCTGGATCGCGGTCGTGCCCTCGTACAGGGTGTCGATCTTGGCGTCTCTGATGTACTGCTCGAGCGGGTAGTCGCGCGTGTAGCCCGAGCCGCCGAAGACCTGCAGGCTGTCGGACAGCAGCTCGTAGGACTTCTCCGAGCCGTAGCCCTTGACCAGGGGCAGCAGCAGGTCGTTGCGGCGGCGCAGCCGCTCGAGTTCATCTGCGTCGCCTTCGCCGTTCGCGCGCCGGTGCTCGAGCAGCGCGATCTCGTCCTGGACGGCCGCCGTGTACAGGGCGAGCGCCCGCATGCCCTCCACATGGGCCTTCTGGGTCAGCAGACTCCGTCGTACGTCGGGATGGTTGATGATGGCGACCCGCGGCGACGTCTTGTCGGCAGCGCGCGCGAGATCCGGGCCCTGGATCCGCTCCCGTGCGTACTGCAGCGCATTGAGATAGCCGGTGGACAACGTCTCGATCGCCTTGACACCGACCAGCATCCGCGCGTACTCGATGACCTTGAACATCTGTGCGATGCCCTCATGGCGCTCGCCGACGAGCACGCCCCTCGCCGGAATGTCACCATCCCCGAGGACCAGCTCGCACGTCGCCGACGCTTTGATGCCCATCTTGTCCTCGAGGGCGGTCACGCGGACACCGTTGCGGTGACCCAGGCTGCCATCGGCCTCGACCCAGTACTTGGGGACGATGAACAACGACAGTCCCTTCGTGCCCGGCCCGGTGAGCGGCGTCCCGTCTGCGTCGACCGGGCGCGCCAGCACCAGGTGCACGATGTTGTCCGGCCAGTCGAAGTCACCGTTCGTGATGAAGCGCTTGGTGCCGCGCAGGTGCCAGGTGCCGTCGCCCGCCTGTCGCGCCGTCGTGCGGGCGGCGCCGACGTCGCTACCCGCCTCTGGTTCGGTCAGCACCATCGTCCCGCCCCACTGGTGAGCGATCCACGGCGCGATCCAGTGCGACCGCTGCTCGTCGGTCAACAGCGGATCGACGATCGCAGCGAAGAACGGCCCGGCGGTGTAGAGCAGGGCAGCCGGGTTGGCGCCGGCCAGCATCGAGGTCGCCGACCAGTTCAACGTCGGCGTCGCGCCGTAGCCGCCGAGATGTTCGGGCAGTTGCAGGCGGTACCACTCGCCGGAGAAGTAGGCGTCGAGGCTGGCGTGCAGGCCCGCCGGCAGCGTGACGTCGCCGTCGGTGTCGAGTCGCAGGGGTGTGCGGTCACCCTCGACGAAGCTGTCCGCGAACGGTCCACGGGCGACGCGCTCGACCTCACGCAGGATGTCGCGCGCGGTGTCCTCGTCGAGCTGTGCGTACGGCCCGAGGCCGAGGTGGTCCTGGATCCGCAGCACCTCGAAGAGGTTGAACTCGATGTCGCGCAGGTTGCTCTTGTAGTGGGTCACCGCAGCCTCCCGTGGGCGTGGTTACTCACGAGTAATGTTACTCGCTGGTAACCTGCTGCGCCACAGCGGATGCCGCCCGCACGGCGCCGCGGGGCTGTGTGGTCTAGGGTCGGTCCGGTCCTTCATCGGGTGGTGTGCGGTCGTGCGCGACGGTTTGCGTCTTATGGCGGTCGCGTTCGGTTTCCTGACGCGGCTGCCGGTGCCGCGCGTCGAAGTGCGGGACGGGGACCTGACCCGGTCCAGCACGCTGTTCGGCGTCGTCGGCCTGACGGTCGCGGCGCTCGGCGTCGCCGCGCGCCTGCTGGCGGGTTGGGTCTGGGGCCCCGTGGTGGGTGCCGTCGCCGGTGTGTTCGCGATCACCCTGGCGACCGGCGCGTTTCACGAGGACGGGCTCGCCGACACCGCCGACGGTCTCTGGGGCGGGTGGGAGCCTGCCGGGCGGCTGCGCATCATGCGGGACAGCCGGCTGGGCACCTACGGCACGGTCGCGCTGATCATGGCATTCGCGGTGCGCTTCGCCCTGCTGATCCCGACGTCGCCGGCGACGTTCGCCGTCGCGCTGCTGTGCGGGCACGTGCTGGGCCGTGCGGCCGGACCGGTGCTCGTCCACCTGCTTCCGGTCCCGGCCGACAGCTCGAGCGCGGACATCGCCGGACGGGTCGGCCCGGCAGGCCGGCTGGTCACCGCGGCTCTGGTGATCGTGCCGGTGGCTGTCGCCGCCGGGCTGCTGGCGCTGCCGCTGATCATCGTCGCGCTACTGGTCACGGTCGCATGCGCGGGTGTGTATCGTCGCCGCCTGGGCGGGGTCACCGGCGACGCGATCGGTGCCACGACGGTCCTGATCGAGCTTGCGGTCATCGCGACAGTCGTCGCCGTCGACCGTTGAGGCCGGGCTGGGCTCCGTCTGCAGTGATCGCTGCTAGGGTTTGCCATGGATTACATCGAGAGCAGCACAACAGGGGTTCACACCGTATGGCACGACGACGCAGTGGCCGCCCGCCGTCACGACGACGGTCCGGGCAGGTCGACGCTGAGACCAAGGCGAAGCGTGAAGCGCGCGCGGGCACGCAGAAGGAAGCCGCCCTGGAACTCGAAGGCGTCGTCGAGGAAGCCCTGCCCAACACCATGTTCCGCATCAAACTCGACAACGATCACACCGTTCTGGGACACATCTCGGGCAAGATGCGCAAGCACTACATCCGGATCCTGCCCGGCGACCGTGTCACCGTCGAGCTGTCGCCGTACGACCTGACCCGCGGCCGCATCACCTACCGGTACAAGTAGCCGCGTCTCGCGATCGCAGCCCGCGCGGCCACAGTGCCGCACGAGCGGAGGTGGCGCGAAGCCGTCAACGCTCGCTCACACGGAGCACGACTTTGCCCACGTGCTCGCCGGCCTCCAGGCGCTGGTGAGCGGCGGCCACGTCGGACAGTTCGTGGACGCTGTCGACGACGACACGCAGTGAGCCGTCGGCGAAGCCAGGCAGCACGTCGCGGCGCATCCGGTCGGCGACCAGCGCCTTCTCGTCGATCGAGCGTGCGCGCAGGGTCGACGCCGTGATCGTGAGCCGCCGGGCCATCAGCTGCCGCAGTGACAGGTGCGTGTCGGCGCCGCCGATCACGCTCACGACGACCAGACGGCCCTCGAATGCCAGGCAGTCGAGGTTGCGCTGCAGGTACGGACCGCCGACGACATCGACGATGACGTCGACACCCCGGCCATCGGTCAGGTCCCGCACGCGACCGACGAAGTCCTCGGCGGTGTAGTCGATCGTGTCGGTCGCTCCGAGAGCGCGGGCGGCACGACGCTTGATGTCCGTCGACGCCGTCCCGATGACCCGGGCACCGGCCCGTACCGCCAACTGCGTGGCGGCGGTTCCGACGCCGCTGGCGACGCCGTGGACGAGCACGGTCTCGCCTTCCTGCAGACGGCCCCGCGTGATCATGTTGTCATACGCTGTCGAGAAGACCTCGGCAAGGCCGCCGGCCTGCGTCCATGGGAAGCCGTCAGGCAAATGCAACGCCAGGCGTTCGGGGAGCGCCGCGTACTCGGCGTAACCGCCGGCGGCCAGCAGGCCGCACACCCTGTCCCCAACGGCGCACGTCGACACGTCGTCACCGACCTCGATGACATCACCGGCCGCCTCCAGGCCGAGGATGTCGCTCGCGCCGTCGGGCGGCGGGTAGCCACCGCGGCGCTGCAGCAGATCCGCGCCGTTGACCGACGTCGCCCGCACCGCGATGACCACCTCACCGGCGCCCGCGTGGGGTCGGGGGCGTTCGACGATCCGCAGCTGCTCCGGTCCACCGGGCTGCTCGACGACGACGGCGCGCACGTGCATCCTCTCGGTCTTGTCTGCGGTGGCGTGCCCCTCCGCGGCCAGGAGCCTACCGGGGGGCGGCGGTGCGCCAGAGCATCCCGGTTCGCACCGCGAGTGATGGCGCTCGTCAGGTGCGCCTTCCGGCGTTACTGGCTACCCTGTACAGATCCCGTACCCGACTGCAGCGGCTCGACCATGCGCCGCTTTTGAGGAGCAAGGTGTCAGTTCAGCCAGGATCCATCATTGAAGGCAAGGTCGTACGACTGCAGGACTTCGGAGCGTTCGTCGAGATCGGCCCGGACGTCACCGGTCTTGTGCACATCTCCGAGGTGCACCGCGACTTCGTAGAGAACATCCACGCGTACCTGACGGAGGGTCAGCAGGTCTCCGTCAAGGTGCTGCAGATCAAAGACGACGGCCGTATCGACCTGTCGATCAAACGTGCGGACCCTGACTGGCAGGAGGAGCCGCGTCGCACCAACCGGGTCGACAAGGACTTCAACCAACGGTTGCGCAAGTTCATGCACCAGTCCGACATGATCCAGGGCGAGGTCCGCCGCCGCCGCCGCGCGCGCCAGTAGCACCCCCGCGCTCAGCCGGACGCGAACGAAACAGGACCGCCCCACAGGCGGTCCTTTCACCGCGTCCGCGCATCTCACCGGGGACGTCGGTGGTCATGCGCGTACGGTGGGCGATGACGTCTGAACAAGGGGGAGCACGTGGGCGATGTCGACATCCAGGCTGTCATCCTCGCCGGAGGTCAGGGCACCAGGCTCCGGCCGGTCACGACCAACCTCCCCAAACCACTCGTGCCGGTAGCCAACCGGCCGCTGATCGAGCACCAGCTGCGCCACCTGGCTGAGCGGGGAGTCCGAGATGTGACGCTCGCGTTGGGCTACGGCGCCGAGAAGTTCAAAGTGCTCGAGGCGCTCGCGTCCGAGTTGCTCATCACGCTGCGGATCGTGGTGGAGCCGGCGCCACTGGGTACCGGCGGCGCGTTGCGCTTCTGCGCCGACGAGGGCGCGTTCGACGAGCGACCGCTGCTGTGGATGAACGGCGACATCATCGCGGCGCCGGACGTCTCGGGACTGAACAGCTTCCACATCGAACACGGTGCGGCGATCACGTTCTGGCTGACCTCGGTGCGCGACCGCACACAGTTCGGGGTGCTCGAGGTCACCTCCGACGGCTTCGTCGAGAACTTCCTCGAGAAACCGTCGCCCGACGAGACCGCGTCACACCTGGTCAACTCGGGCATCGTGATGCTCGACCCGGCAGTCCTGCGGCGCATTCCGCCGGACACCTTCGTTTCGTTCGAACGCTCGCTGGTCCCGGCGATGGTGCGCGAGCGTGAGCCTGTCTATGGACAGTTCCGCGGCGGCTACTGGCTCGACACCGGCCGGCCGGCCCTGTATCTGGAGGCGAACCGCCACGTGCTGGAGCGCCGCCTGTCGTGGACGCCGGCAGGTCGCGAGATCGAGGAAAGCCTGTGGGTAGAGCCCGAGGTCGTCTGCGACCGCGTGGACGTGATCCGACCGGCGGCGATCGGGCGCGGCGCGGTGATCGAGCCCGGCGCGCGGCTGTTCGGGCGAACCGTCATCGGTCGCAACGCGGTCGTCCGCAGCGGCGCGCGTCTGGAGGACTGCGTGTTGTTCGAGGGCGCGGAGATCGGCCACGACGCTGAGATCGTCAACTCGATCGTGTGCACGAACGCGTGCGTGGGGTCGGGCACCCGCATGGACCTGTCGATCGTCGGTGCGGGCGGCCGTCTGGGCGGCCACAACGTCCTGCGCAACACCCGCCTGTGGCCCGGCGTCGTGCTCGGTGACCAGGCCGTGATGGTCGACGGCTGAAGGCCGCGTCAGCGCGCGTCCTGTTCGATCCGGTAGCGGTTCCTGCCGTCGGCGGCGGCCCGCGCGTACGCCGCATCGGCGCGTGCGATGACCCCGTCGGGCTCGTCGCCGGCGGCCGCCCCGCCGATTCCGATTGCCACGTCGAGTGGCTGCAGCGCGTCGTCGACCACCAACGGCATCCCGAATGCGTCGATCAACCGTTCGCTGACCAACGTCGCGGCGGCGACGGCGTCGGTTGCGTCGATCACCAACAGCAGGAAGCTGCCGGGTCGCCGCGCGGCCAGGACGTCGGAGTCGCGCACGACCTGCTCGATGCGCTCACCCATGCGGGTCTGCAGCACCGAGGCCGCACCCGTGTGCTGCTGCCACGCGACGGCGAAACCCGGCGCACCGACGGTGATGACGGCGAGCTCGTCGCCGTCGCGGGCATGGCGGTTCAGCCCGAGTTGCAGGTGCTCACGGAACAGCGCGAGCGAGGCAAGTCCCGTCACGGCGTCATACATCGCCGCGCGCGGCGTGCGGTGAGCAGGGCTGACGACAACGACCACCTGGCCGGGACGGTCGGTGGGGGACAGCTGGAGCAGGACACTGCCGCTCGGTGCCGCGATGCGGACCGTGCGTTCAGCAGCGCGTGGGAGGTCCGTGATCGCAGCGCTGAGGTCGGGGTCGTCAAGGAGCTGGTCGAGTGGTCGGCCTGCGATGCCGTCGGGCGTCCGCCCGAGCAGTGCGGCGAAAGCCGGGTTGGCCCACCGGATCTTCGAGCCGGCGTCGGCGGTGTCGAGCAGCGCCACGCCGACGAGATCGTCGATGACGATCGTCTCGGGGGCAATCGCAGACAGATGGATGGGGTCACTACTGTTCATCATCGGCCACCTTGGGCACGGGTTGACCAACTGATCATAGGAGATCGCGCAGTGTGATCTCGCCCAGCGCGCTTTCATGGCTGGACGCGCTTGCTCCGGCCGTGCAATTAGGCAACAAATCTGTAGAGTAATGGCTGTGTCATCCACCACTCCGAACGCACCGCTGATCGATCTGCTGGGCGCGACACGCGCGCAGATCATCGGCCTGCTGCATGATGGCGGCGCGACGGTGGCCGAGCTGGCGGCGGCTGCGGGGTTGTCGCAGGTGGCCATCCGCAGGCAGCTTCGCGAGCTGGTGGCCGATCACCTGGTGCAGGGCCGAACGGTGCGGTCGCCCGGCCCGGGCCGCCCAGCGGTGGAGTACAGCCTGACCGCGCGCGGCGAGCGCCTGTTCCCGGACCGCTCGTCCGATCTCGCCGACGACGTGCTGACGTTCCTCCACGACGAACGTGGCAAGAGCGAGATGATCGCGTTCCTGCGCTGGAGACAGAAGCGGCAGCAGGAGCACTACGCTGATGCGTTGGAAGGCATGGAGTCACTCGACGATCGCATCGAGCGGCTCGCCGAGCTCCTCAGCGAGGACGGCTTCCTCGCCGAGGCGCAGGCCGGCACGAACGGCTACGCGCTGACCCAGAAGCACTGCGCGATCAAGGACGTGGCCGCGGCGCACCCGCAGCTGTGTGCGTTCGAGGCAGCGCTGTTCCGTGACCTGCTCGGCGCACACGTCACGCGGCGGCAGACGATCGCCGGCGGGTCCGCTGCATGCGTCTGCAATGTACGACCGCAACCCGACGCGACCGAACCGCCCGTCACCACCCGAGGAGCACCTGATGGCGACCAAGGCTGAAGATCTTCAGCTGGGGACGTACAAGTACGGCTGGCACGACGAGGGCAAACCGGTATTCGAGCCCAAGCGCGGTTTGTCCGAGAATGTCGTGCGCGAGATCTCCGCGCTCAAAGATGAGCCGCAGTGGATGCTCGACATGCGGCTCAAGGCGTTCCGCCACTTCGAGCGGCGTCCCATGCCGACGTGGGGGGGTGCGCTCGACGGGATCGACTTCGAGAACATCTTCTACTTCGTCCGGTCGACGGAGAAGCAGGCCAACACCTGGGAGGACCTGCCGGACGACATCAAGAACACCTACGACAAGCTGGGCATCCCCGAGGCCGAGAAGCAACGCCTGATCGCGGGCGTCGCCGCGCAGTACGAGTCGGAGGTCGTGTACCACAAGGTGCGCGAGGACCTCGAGGCGCAGGGTGTCATCTTCGTCGACACCGACACCGGCCTGCGCGAGCACGAGGACGTGTTCCGCGAGTACTTCGGGACGATCATCCCACCCAACGACAACAAGTTCGCGGCGCTCAACACCGCGGTGTGGTCAGGTGGCTCGTTCATCATCGTCCCCGAAGGCGTCAAGGTCGACATCCCGCTGCAGGCCTACTTCCGCATCAACCAGCAGAACATGGGCCAGTTCGAGCGGACCCTGATCATCGCCGAGCCCGGCAGCTACGTGCACTACGTCGAGGGCTGCACCGCGCCGATCTACTCGTCTGACTCGCTGCACTCAGCGGTCGTCGAACTGATCGCCAAGCCTGGGGCCCGCCTGCGCTACACGACCATCCAGAACTGGTCGAACAACGTCTACAACCTGGTGACCAAGCGGGCCGCCGCGTACGAGGACGCCACCGTCGAGTGGATCGACGGCAACATCGGGTCCAAGCTCACGATGAAGTACCCCAGCGTGTACCTCATGGGTCGCGGCGCCCACGGTGAGGTGCTGTCGGTCGCGTTCGCCGGTGACGGCCAACACCAGGACGCCGGCGCCAAGATGCACCACCACGCGTCGGACACCACGTCGACGATCCTGTCGAAGTCGGTGTCGCAGGGCCAGGGGCGCACGAGCTACCGCGGGCAGGTCGAGATCGCCGAGGGCGCGCACCGCGTACGCAACTCCACGATCTGCGACGCGTTGCTGCTCGACGAGACGTCGCGCAGCGACACCTACCCGTACATGAACATCCGCGAGGAGGATGCGACCATCGCGCACGAGGCGAGCGTGTCCAAGGTCGGCGAGGAGCAGCTGTTCTACCTGAGGCAGCGCGGCATCGACGAGGCCGAGGCCAACGCGATGATCGTGCGCGGCTTCATCGAGCCGATCGCCAAGGAGCTGCCCATGGAGTACTCGGTCGAGCTCAACCGCCTGATCTCGTTGAACATGGTCGGCGCCGTCGGGTGATGTGACGTCGCGATACGGCACCGTGCTTCGGACCGCTCACCCGCCCACCCTCCAAG
>JAHELV010000032.1:0-10612 GCA_024644015.1 Nitriliruptorales bacterium | reverse complement strand
CCATGGAGTACTCGGTCGAGCTCAACCGCCTGATCTCGTTGAACATGGTCGGCGCCGTCGGGTGATGTGACGTCGCGATACGGCACCGTGCTTCGGACCGCTCACCCGCCCACCCTCCAAGGTCCTTCGCCCGACCAACACCTGCGCAGTGCGAACAACCCACGAAGAAGGCTGCAACCGCGTATGAAGGTTACGGAACTGACCGAGCGCGACGTCGTTGCGCTCTCTGAGCAGCGGGGCGAGCCCGACTGGCTGCGGGATCGTCGCCAGGAGGCGTTCAAGGCCTACTGCGACCTCGAGTGGCCGACCCGGCGGACCGAGGAGTGGCGCTACACCGATCCCAAGCGCTTCGATCTGGACCGCCCGGTGCTCCATGGCGACGCAGGTGACGCACCCATCACGCGTGGCATCGTGCGCGCGCTGGGCGGTGACGTCGCCGGCAGCGTCCGTATGACCGACAACACCGTGGGTCAGCCGCAGTTGACCGTCGAGGCCGCCGCCGCGGGCGTGATCATCGGCGACCTGGCGACCGCGGCGGTCACGCACGAGGCGGTCGTGCGGGAGCATCTCGGCGCGGTCGTGGGCACGTCCACGAAGTTCGACGCGCTCAGCCTCGCGGCGCACACGCCCGGCCTGTTCGTGTACGTGCCGCCGGAGGCGGTACTCGACCGTCCGCTGGCTGTCACCGTCCAGGTGACCCGCCCGGGTCTCGTGCTGCCACGGATCCTGGTCGTCGTGGACCGCTTCGCAGAGGCGGCGATCTACATCGATCACGTCGGTGACGCCGAAGCGACGGTGATCGAGACGGTCGAGGTCGCGCTCGGCGCCCACGCAAAGGCCAGCATCGTCAGCACCCAGGACTGGGGTGACCACATCGACCACGTCGGCGCCCACCGGGTGGTGGTCGGACAGAGTGCCGAGGTGGCCCACCTGGAGGCGACGCTCGGTGGGCGCACCGTCTACCTGCGCCCCGACTGCGGGTTGGACGAGCCGGGCGGCCGGGCATCGTTGTACGGCGTGTACGTCGGCTCTGGGGAGCAGCAGATCGAGCACCGCTCGCTGATCCACCACAACGCGTCGAAGACGACCAGTGAGTCCATGTACAAGGGTGCGCTGCAGGGGCGGTCCCGCGCGACGTGGTTCGGCAACATCCGCATCGAGCCGCACGCCAAGGCCACGTCGTCCGACGAGACCAACCGGAACCTCATTCTGACCGACGGCGCACATGCCGACTCGATTCCCTTCCTGGAGATCCAGTGCTCGGATGTGGTCCAGTGTGGGCATCACTCGTCGGTCGGCCAGGTCGACGAGCTCCAGCTGTTCTACCTGACGTCCCGCGGGATCCCGCGCGCTGAGGCGGTCCGGATGCTCGTCTTCGGCTTCTTCGCCGAGGTCACCGATCGCATCGATCTGCCAGGCGTGACCGAGACGCTGCTCGCCGAGATCGAGCACGAGATCCGCTCGGGCGTGCTGAGCACCACGGATCCGCGCCGCACCCGTCGGACAGCAGTCGTCGCGGAGCGTGGCGGGTGAGCTGGCAACGGATCGCCGAGCTGTCCGAGCTGCCACTCGGTCAACCCGTCTACGCGGACCTGTCCGAGCCGGTGTGTGTAGTACGCAGCAGTGACGACAGCGTGCACGCGGTCCACGACGTGTGCAGCCACCAGTACTACGAGCTCCACGAGGGCTACGTCGACGACGGCCACATCGAGTGCGCGCTGCACGGATCGTCGTTCGACCTGCGGACCGGCCGGCCCGACAGCCTGCCCGCCGTCACCCCCATCCCGACGTACGCGGTCAAGGTCATCGACGGTGGTGTGTGGGTCGATGCCGAGCAGCAGACCAACGACGCGCCGGTCCCGCGGCACTGACATCTGCAGTACAACGAAGCGACAAGGACACACGCGACATGGCCGTACGGAACAACAACGACAGGTCACCTGACATGGCGGAGCTGCAGATCGAGGGCCTGACCGTCGAGGTCGAGGGTCAGGAGATCCTGCACGGGCTCGAACTGGTCGTGGCCAGAGGCGAGACCCACGCATTGATGGGGCCCAACGGCTCGGGCAAGAGCACGCTCGCGTACGCGATCGCCGGTCATCCGGCGTATGAGGTAACCGCCGGGCACGTGCGCATCGACGGGACCGACATCACCGAGTTGACGCCCGACGAGCGGGCGCAGCTCGGGCTGTTCCTTGCGATGCAGTATCCCACCGAGATCCCCGGCGTCAGCCTCACGAACTTCCTGCGGACCTCATTGAACGCCCTGCGCGACGAGGACGTCCCCGTGCGAACGTTCATGAAGGAGCTGCGGGCCCAGTTCGATGTGCTGGACATGGACCCCGCGTTCATGCAGCGCAACGTCAACGAGGGCTTCTCGGGTGGAGAGAAGAAGCGCTTCGAGATCCTCCAGATGGCGCTGCTCAGGCCCCGGTACGCGATCCTCGACGAGACCGACTCGGGGCTGGACATCGATGCTCTGCGGGTGGTCAGCGAAGGCGTCAACCGCCTGCGAGGGCCCGACATGGGCGTGCTCCTGATCACCCACTACACGCGAATTCTCCGCTATATCACGCCGGACCGTGTCCATGTGATGTTCGCAGGACGTATCGTCGAGTCAGGAGGACCGGAGCTCGCCGAGGAGCTCGAGGCTCACGGGTACGAGCGGCTCCGCGTCCACAGCTGACCGCCGACACCGGACGACCAGACATGCTCGACGTCACCACACTCCGCAAGGACTTCCCCGTCCTGGAACGACAGGTCCACGGACGGCCGCTGGTGTACCTCGACTCGGCGGCGACCTCGCAGACCCCGCAGCAGGTGCTCGACGCGGTCGACGGCTACTACACCCGGTACTGCGCGAACGTGCATCGGGGGGTCCATGCGCTGGCCGAGGAGGCCACGGCTGCGTTCGAGCACGCCCGTGGTCGCGTCGCGCAGTTCCTGCGTGCCGACGTGCGCGGCGTCGTGTTCACCAAGAACGCGACGGAGGCCTTCAATCTGATCGCGTACTCCTGGGTGCCGTCGAACATGGGTCCCGGCGATGTGCTGCTCGTCACACAGATGGAGCATCACGCGAACCTCGTGCCGTGGCAGCTCGTGCAGCAGCAGGTGGGGTTCGACATCGAGTACGTCCCGGTGACCGGCGACGGCCGGTTGGATCTCGACGTGTTCGACGAGATCGTCGGACGGGGAAAGGTCAAGCTCCTCGCGGTGACCGCGATGTCCAACGTCGTCGGAACCATCAACCCTGTCGCGAGCATGGCGGAGCGGGTACGCGCCGTCCGCGACGACGCGGTCGTCGTGGTCGACGGCGCGCAGAGTGTCCCGCACATGCCGACCGACATGGCTGCGCTCGGTGCCGACTTCCTGTGTGCATCAGGGCACAAGATGCTCGGGCCGACGGGCGTCGGCGTCCTCGCCGCGCGTCCGGAACTGCTGGAGCGGATGCCACCGTTCCTCGGGGGCGGTGAGATGATCGCCGACGTGACCATGCAGGGGTCGACGTTCAACGAGGTGCCGTACAAGTTCGAGGCCGGCACGCCACCGATCGCCGAGGCGATCGGGCTCGGCGCGGCGGTGGACTACCTCGACGGGTTGGGCATGGACAACGTCCGCGCCCACGAGGAGAGACTGATCGGCGCGTGCATCGCCGCGTTGACCGGCATCGATGGGGTCACGGTGCACGGTCCCCACGATCCGGCGGTGCGTGGCGCCGCCATGAGCTTCGCGATCGACGGGCTGCATCCCCACGACATCGGCACCATCATGGACCGCGAGGGCGTGGCCGTCAGGGCCGGCCACCACTGCGCAAAGCCGCTGGTTCGCTCACTGGGAGCGGTGGCGACGACGCGTGCGTCGTTCTACGTGTACAACACCGCTGACGACGTTGCGGCCCTGGCCCGTGGGATCGAGATCACCAAAGAGTTCTTCGGCGGCAGGATGGTGCGATGACGGAGGACCTGTACCACGACATCATCCTGGACCACTACCGCGCACCGCGGAACCGGGCTCCGGAGCTGGAGAACGCCGACGTCCGTGTGCACCACAACAACCCGCTGTGCGGGGACGAGCTGGACCTTCGGTTACGCGTCGACAACGGCGAGGTCCCGGTGATCGACGCCGTGGTGTACGACGGCGAGGGATGCTCGATATCGATGGCCAGCGCATCGGCTATGACCGAGGCGGTCATCGGGCGCGAGCTCTCCGACGCCGAGGACCTGGCGCGGGACTTCCGTGCGATGATGCACGGCGAGCCGGTTGGGCGCGAGGATGACCTGCTCGACGGCATCGCCTTCTCGGGTGTGGCGAAGTTCCCGGTACGCGTCAAGTGCGCACTGCTCGGGTGGATGGCACTGCGGGACGCGATCGCAACGTTCGAGCAGGGTGCGGACAGCAATAGGGTCACCCACGAGGAGACGCCGTTGTGAATCCGATCGGGGGCACCCGTCCGGTAGGGAGTTGGACACGATGAGCGACACACACGCTGATCCCATGCAGGGCTGGCCGCATGAGGACGACAGCGACGTCATGACCGGAGTCGAGCTCGACGAGGGCGGGTACCCGACCGAGGCAGCAATGCGAACGGCGCTGCAGGCGGTGCTCGACCCCGAGATCGGCATCAACATCGTTGATCTCGGCCTCGTCTACGGCGTCGAGGTCGTCGACGGCGTGGCGCACGTGAAGATGACGCTGACGACCATGGGATGTCCACTGACCGAGCTGCTGCACCAGCAGTGCACGCTCGTGCTCGCCCGGCTGCCCAAGATCGACGACGTCGAGGTCGAGTTCACCTTCAGCCCGCCATGGAGCACCGACATGATGTCGGCCGAGGCCAAGGAAGAGCTTCGGGCGATGGGCTTCAACGTCTGATCGGGCCGAGACCGGCCCGACCTCGAACAACCCGGATGGCGGAGCGGTAGTCCACTGGAATGATCCCCGAAGACCTGGACCAGCTCGACCGCGGCATCATCTCGGCGCTGCAGGTCGACGGGCGGCGTGCCTACAGTCGGATCGCCGACGAGGTCGGCGTGTCCGAGAGCGTCATCCGCTATCGCGTCCGCCGCCTCGAGGACGCCGGCATCCTCCAGATCGTCGGGGTGGCCGACCCACTGCGCATCGGCTTCGAACTCATGGCGTTGGTCGGCGTCAAGACTGTGGCTGGGCGCCTGGCCGAGGTCGCCCATGCGCTCGGCGCACTGCCGGAGGCGAGCTACGTGATCGCCACCGCCGGGAGCTACGACGCCTTCGTCGAGGTGATGTGCCGCGACACGGCGCACTTCACCGAGGTCCTGACCAGACAGATCCAGGTGATCGACGGGGTCATCGAAACCGAGGCGTTCCTCGTGCTCGAGATCCACAAGATGACGTTCGGATGGGGCGTCGACGAGGCGTCCGAGCCGGCGGCGCCTGACCGGGCCACAGCGACACCCTCACTCGAGCCCGGTTGACCGCCCATCCGCGCTTCGGTGCCCTGGAATGCCACGAACGACCGACGTGTTGAAGGACAGACCATGCAACCACTGATCGCAGACCCGGCGGCGCTGACCAACGACGAGATCCGCCGGTACAGCCGTCATCTGATCATGCCGAACGTCGGCGCCGAGGGACAGGGCAGGCTCAAGGCGGCCAAAGTGCTGCTGGTCGGCACGGGCGGCCTGGGCTCGCCGTTGGCCATGTATCTGGCCGCCGCCGGCGTGGGCACGCTGGGCCTGGTCGACTTCGACGTGGTCGACGAGTCGAATCTGCACCGTCAGGTGATCCACGGCACGTCCGACGTCGGCAAGCGCAAGGTCATCTCAGCCGCGGAGAGCATTGCGGAGATCAACCCGTTCGTCGACGTCATCGTCCACGAGACCGCGCTGCGCAGCGACAACGCGCTCGAGATCATCGAGCCGTACGATCTCGTGATCGACGGGACTGACAACTTCCCGACGCGCTACCTGGTCAACGATGCGTGCGTGCTGCTCGGCAAGCTCAACGTGTACGGCTCGATCTTCCGGTTCGACGGGCAGCTGAGTGTGTTCGGCGCGAAGGACGGCCCCTGCTACCGCTGCATGTTCCCGCAGCCGCCACCACCCGGCATGGTGCCGAGCTGCGCTGAAGGCGGCGTGTTCGGCGTGATCTGCGCGACGATCGGCGCCGGCCAGGCAACCGAGGGGATCAAGCTGTTGACCGGCATCGGCGAGCCGCTGATCGGACGCATGCAACTGTACGATGCGCTTGAGCAGCGCTGGCAGACCGTCAAGGTCAAGAAGGACCCGAAGTGCCCGGTGTGTGGCGACAACCCGACCGTGACGGAGCTCATTGACTACGAGCAGTTCTGCGGCGTTCCGGCCAATGACCATCAGGCGACCGACGCGCTCAACGCGACGCTGCCCGAGATCACACCGATCGAGTTCGCCAAGATGCGCGACGACGTGACCCTGATCGACGTCCGCGAACCCCACGAGTACGAGATCTCGCGGATCGACGGTTCGACACTGATCCCACTCGGCGAGCTGATGACCCGCGTCAACGAGCTCGACTCCGCCGACGAGATCGTCCTGCAGTGCCGGAGCGGTGGACGGTCCGCACAGGCGCAGCAGCTGCTGTGGGATGCTGGGTTCCGCAAGACCCGCAACCTGGTCGGCGGCATCAACCGCTACGCCGAAGAGGTCGACCCGTCGATCCCGACGTACTGACGCCGACCACTGGGATGACGGACGGCGTCTGGGTCGCCTGCGGCGCCTAGCGCGAAGCGGCACGTGACGTGGAACGTGCTGCCCACGCCAGGCGTGCTGACCAGCCACACGCGGCCGCCCATCAGCTCCGCCAGCTCGGTGACGACCGCCAGCCCCAGTCCGGTGCCGCCGTACCGCCGGGTGGTCGACGTGTCGGCCTGCTGGAAGCGGCCGAAGATGCGTTCGGTGTGCTCGGGCGTCACGCCGATGCCCGTGTCGGCCACCGCAAGGTGCAGCACAGCGCCGTCGACGCCCTCGTCGTCGACATCGAGCGTGGTCTGGATGCTGCCCTGCGTGGTGAACTTGACAGCGTTGCTGAGCAGGTTGCGCACGATCTGACTGAGCCGCGCCTCGTCGCCGTAGACGGCCCTGGGAACGTCCGCCGCGATCGTGCTGCCGACTTCGAGCTCGCCTCTGGCCGTCAGCACCGCGTACTCCGACACGAGCTGCGTCACCGTCTGCGCCGGGTCGAATGGACGGAACTCGAGCTCGAGGGTGCCCGACTCGATCTTGGACAGGTCGAGGAGGTCGTTGACGAGCGCGAGCAGCGCCTCGGCGGACGATGCGCCAAGTTCGACGAGACGTCGTTGCCGCGCATCGAGATCCGTGCGGCCCAGCAGCTGGCTGCTGCCGATGATGCCGTTGAGCGGTGTTCGCAACTCGTGGCTCACGTTGGACAGGAATTCACTTTTGGCCTGGTCCGCTGCCTCCGCCCGCTCCAGCGCGACGCGCAGTTCGGCGGTCGAGCGTGTCAGATCGCGGGTCATCCGCTTCGCGAGTGTCACAGCGTGCGAGCGTGACCGCGCCAGCGTCAAGACGATCGTCGTCGCGGCGGCCGTGAGCACCGTGCCCATGACGGCGAGCAGCAACCAGCGCCGCGACGGTCCTGTCGCGACCTCGCCGTCCGGCGCGACGTGAACGAGCCAGCGTCTCCCGGCGACGTCGACGTGTGCGACTTGTTCCGGCTCCGCTACGGCCGCCGCCAGCTGGTCGTTGGAGTCGTGCACCAGGCTGTCGACACCCGGCGTCACGGGCGCCGTGTCGGAGCGGCCCGTGTCGTGGACCTCGATGTCGACGCCCGCCTGCCTGTGCACGACGTCGTCGAGCACGTCACCGGCGCGAAAGACGCCGACGACCAGACCGAGGAAGGCCCGTCGGCGTGCGGGTACATCAAGCGGAAGCGCTCCGGGTTCGTAGACCGCCAGCATGACGAGCACGCCGGTCTGGTCACCGGACTCCTGCACCAGGCGGATGCCGTCGGTGGCGACCGGCAGTCCACTGTCGCGTGCACGTTCGACGGACGCCCGCCGCTTGTCGTCGGTCCCCAGGTCGAATCCGAAGGCTGCCTCGTTACCCGGTAGCGGCTCGACGTAGTCGACCACGAACCGGTCGTCGTGCGGCGTCGTGGGTGGCAGCACCGCGAAGTCGTCGAACCCCTCGGCGCGGACCGCTGCTTCGTACGCGCCGGTGTCGGCCGTGGGGACCGCACGCACGTACTCGAGCGCCTGGAACCCCGGAAAGCGCGCCGCGACAGCGCTGCCGGCGATGTACGCAGCGAACTCGTCCCTGGTGACGGTCTCGCTCGCCGCGAACAGGCTGCGCATGCCGTAGAGGACCTCCAGGTACGACGCGACCCGGCGGTCGATCGCGGTCGCCGTCCGCTCGGTACGCAGACGATGCTCCAGTTGTTGCCTGCGCACATCCTGTGACCGGACCGCAGAGGCCATCAGTGCCGTCGCAGTCATGCCACACAGTACGAGGACGGCGGTGAGCGCCAGCACCGCGGGACGCGTCCGGTCCCCGTCCTCCCGCGTCACGCGCTCTGCGTTGTTCTGATCGGCCACGCACCAACTGTCGGCGGCGACTGGTCGATGTGTAGCTCGACGCGCGGGCGGCAGGCGCGGTCAGTCTGAGGCACTTGGCATACTGGGGGCGTGGCTCGTACAGACGAGGGGTGACAGCAATGACCGCGCTGTTGATCATCGGCGCGGTCGGCGTGGGCCTGTTGCTCATGGCCCTCATCCTCGGTGACTTCCTCGACGGGGTGTTCGACGGGCTCGACATCGACGGCGGTGGGCTGCTGTCGACCGAGGTGATCGGTGCGTTTCTCGGGGCGTTCGGTTTCGGGGGTGCGCTCCTGCGGTCCACGACGACCGTCAGCCTGCCGATCGCTGTCGCTGGTGGGCTGATCGCCGGCCTGATCGGCGCGGTCATCGCCTTTCTCATCGTCCGCACGTTTCTGCGCATGCCGACTGACGCGACTCCGCGCAGCACCGACCTCACCGGCAAGCTGGGGCGTGTGGTCACCAGGATCCCCGACGGCGGGCTCGGTGAGATCACCGTGTCGCACCACGGCCAGCGGGTCAAGTTGAGCGCCCGTTCCGAGCAACCCATCTCGTCGGGAGCCGACGTGGTGATCGTGGACGTGCTGTCGCCGACATCGGTGTTGGTGACCAGGGCCGAGTTCTGAGCCGCCGCAGCAGGCCGTCGACCGCACGAGCCGGCTGACGTCACCGCCCAACCAGTGAAGGACATGTACCAGTGGAACCGCTCCTCACCGCCCTCGCCGGCTTCGCCGGGCTCGTCGTCCTCGTCGCGCTCGTCGCCGTGTCGCGGATCAAGGTGTCCGGTCCGGATCAGGCGTTCATCATCACGGGACGCAAGGGCAAGGGCTCGGTGCGCAACCCCGAGACGGGTGCGATCTCGACCGACCTGTCAGGCCAGAGAGTCGTGATGGGCGCCAGCACCTTCGTGCTGCCCGTCGTGCAGAAGCTGCACGTGCTCGATCTGTCGTCGCGGCGCATCCCCGTGGCGATCCGGGGAGCGGTGTCGGCACAGGGCATCAAGTGCGAGCTCGAAGGCGTCGCCATCGTCAAGGTCGGCGGCAACGAGGACGCCATCCGGGCCGCCGCGCAGCGGTTCCTGGTTCAGCAGGAAGGCATCGAACTGTTCACTCAGGAGGTGCTCGCCGGCTCACTGCGCTCGATCGTCGGTCGGTTGACCGTCGACGAGATCATCAAGGACCGTGCGGCGTTCGCATCCGCGGTCGCCGAGGAAGCCGAGACGTCGCTTACCAACCAGGGCCTGGCGCTCGACACGTTCCAGCTCCAGGACATCCAGGCGGAGGGCGACTACCTCGCCGATCTGGGCCGCCCCGAAGCGGCGCGCGTGGAGAAGGAGGCCGCGATCGCCGAGGCACGCGCTCGGCAGTCGGCAGAGCAGGAGCGGCTGCTGGCCGAGGAGGAGATCGCGGTGTCGCAGCGCCAGCTCGAGCTGCGCAAGGCCGAGATCGTCGCGGAGACCGACGCCGCGAAGGCGCGTGCGGCCGCGTCGGGACCGATGGAGCAAGCGGCACGCGATCAGGAGGTCCTGAGCGAGCAGGAGAAGGTGGCGCAGCGCCGCGCCGCCCTGCGCGACCGGGAGCTCGACACCGACATCCGCAAGCCCGCCGACGCTGACCGCTACCGCATCGAGCAGGAGGCCCAGGGACGCCGTTCGGCGTCGATCGCCGACGCCGAGGCCGAACAGCTGCGCCGGGAGGCGCTCGCGGCGGCCGTGGAGCGCGAAGGCGCCGCCGAGGCGGCGGCGATCCTGGCACGCGGCCAGGCCGAAGCGCAGGCGCGCGAGCGCAATGCCGAGGCCTTCCGCCTGTACAACGAGGCGGCCGTGATCGAGATGGTCGCCCAGGTCCTGCCCGAGATCGTCCGGGCCGCTGCGGAGCCGCTGTCCAACGTCGAGAAGATGACGGTCATCTCGACCGACGGCGCCACCGAGGTCATGCGCAACGTCGCGAGCAATCTGGAACAGGGCCTCCAGATCGGCACCGATCTGACCGGCGTCGACCTGAAGTCCATCCTGCGACGTGTGGGCGGCGGCGCCGGCGACGACGA
>JAHELV010000031.1:33530-43729 GCA_024644015.1 Nitriliruptorales bacterium | reverse complement strand
TGGTCCGGCGGCGCCGGCTTGGCCCTGGCCGTGGCGGCACAGTCCGACGCGGTGGCCGCGGTGGCCGCCGTCGAGCCTTTGACGCCGCGCCGGATGGACGAGCAGGAGCAAGCCGCGCTCGAAGTCCCGGGCGCCGGCCTTCAACGCCCCGTCCACGTAGTCATCGAGGTCGAAGGTGGTGATCACGACGATCGCCAGCGGGACGGCTCGAGGTACCTGTTCCCCCGGGGTGGGCCTGCACGCAAAGCACCGTATGTTCGAGGGTGTCCCCGGCCATGCCGAACGGCCCGGAACGGACGTGGCATTCGGCGCAGTAGCATGCGCGCGATCGCGAGCAGATGTGGGAGCCCGATGGCTGATACCGAACCGGGGCACATGTCGGCCGAGGAGTTCCGCGCCCACGGCCACACGCTGATCGACTGGATCGCCGACCTGCTGCACGACGTCGAGCAACGGCCGATCCAGGCGCCGGTCGAGCCCGGCGAGGTGCGGGCGAAGATCCCGCCCACGATCCCCGAGCACGGCGAGCCGTTCGAGGCGCTGCTGACCGACCTCGACGATATTGTGATGCCGGGCATCACGACCTGGCAGCACCCCGGATGGTTCGCCTACTTCCCTACCGGCGCGGCACCGCCGTCGGTGCTGGCCGAACTGGTGTCCGCGGCGCTGGGCAGCCAGGGGATGCTGTGGTCCACGGGCCCGGCGGTGACCGAGGTCGAGACCGCGATGATGGACTGGCTCGTGGACCTGCTCGGGCTGCCGTCGACCTGGCGGATGGACACCGGCCCCGGTGGCGGCGTGCTGCAGATGAGCGCGAGCGACTCGACCCACACGGCACTGGTCGTCGCCCGCCACCTCGCCACGAGGGATGGCGGGTCGACCGACGATGTCGTCGCCTATGTGTCGTCGCAGGCGCACTCGTCGATCGAGAAGGGCGCCGCCGTCGCCGGGTACCGGCATCTACGGCTGATCGATGTCGACGACACGTTCGCCATGCGGCCGTCCGCGCTGGCCGATGCGATCGCGGACGACGTCGCGGAGGGGCTGGTGCCGACGTTCGTCTGCTCGGCCGTGGGCACGACCGCAACGACAGCCGTCGACCCGGTCCGCGCGATCGGCGAGCTCGCGCGGACGCACGGCCTGTGGCACCACGTCGACGCCGCCTACGCGGGTGCGGCGATGGTGTGCCCTGAGTTCCGCCACCACCAGGACGGCCTCGACCTCGTCGACAGCTACACGTTCAACCCGCACAAGTGGCTGCTGGTCAACTTCGACTGCTCGGCGTTCTTCGTGGCCGACCGCCGTCCACTGCTCGACACGCTGAGCATCCTGCCGCCGTACCTGCGCAACGCGGCGACCGAATCGGGGCTGGTCGTCGACTACCGCGACTGGCACGTGCCGCTCGGGCGGCGATTCCGTGCGCTGAAGCTGTGGTGGGTGCTGCGGTCGTACGGCCGGACCGGACTGCAGATCCACATCCGCCGCCACGTCGCGTGGGCGCACGAGCTCGAGGAGCGCGTCCGCGCCCACGACCGGCTGGCGCTGGTCGCTCCCACCCCGTTCGCACTGGTCTGCTTCCGCCACGTCGACGGCGATGCCGCGACGCGGCAGGTCGCCGCAGCGATCAATGCGCGCGGCGACATGCTGGTCACGCCGTCCGAGATCGACGGTGCGGCATTCGTCCGGGTGTCGGTCGGTGCCACGCCGACGGAGCGGCGCCATGTCGAGGCGCTGTGGCGGGTGATCGACGCGGCGGCCTGAGGGACCACGGCGAGCGGGGCCTCGGGCGCGATCCACGCGCGTGTTCGGCTGACCGCGTCAGCGTGGCTGGAGGTCGAGCAGCAGGCCGTCCTTCGGCTCGGCGGGGATCCGGCTCCAGACATAGCTCAGGTCCTGCTCTGGAAGCGACCACGCGTAGCTGCGTAGCAGCTGGATCAGGAACAGGCTCATGATGACGGTCGTGTACTGCACACCCACGCACACGTGGGACTCGTCCATCCGTCCGGCGCCCTGCGGGACGTACGCATGCTCGTGACGCTCGTGCTCGGCGCGTTCGGCGCTGAAACGATCCGGATCGAACCGTCCCGGCTCCGTCCACGTCGCGGGTGACTGGTTGCACGCGGTCAGCGACAGCATCACCGATCGGCCTTTCGGGATCCGGTAGCCGCCGAGCTCGAACTCTCGTCTGGCGATCCCGAAGAAGATGTTGACGACCGGGGTGTGTCGCTTGAGCTCGAGCACCACGCGCTGCAGGTAGGGCATGACCTCCAGCGTCCCCATGTTCACCGGGCCGGCCGCAGCTCGCGCGTCGATCTCGTCGCGCAGCCGCGCCGCAGCGTTGGGATGGCGGTCCAGCTGCACCAGGGCGCCGACGAGCTCGCCGAACACGATGTAGCCGGCCAGCACCACGTGATGAAGCTCCAGGCGGCACGCGACGTCGTCCAGCCGCTCGCCGCCTGGCGCGACCGCCTGCAGCAGTGTCGACAGACCGTCGTCGCGGGGCTGCGCCCGCCTTTGCGCGATCAACCGATCGAACACGCCGAAGATCCGATCCCGCGCGGCGATCGCCCGCCGCAGCGACGTCCCCGGGACATTGACCGGCACGCCGTTCGGCGCGGAGAACACAATCTGATAGTCGGCGACGAGCTCGTCGACCTCCGGACCCGGGTCCAGCCCCATGATGTTCTTGCAGATGCACGCGATCGCCAGCTTCCGCAGAGCCGGCACCGCGACGATCGGAGCGTCGCGAGCTGCGGTTCCGGACAGGAAGCCGTCGATGAGTGCCCGCAGATCCGGCATGTACGCGTCGAGACGCTGTGCAGCGAAGGCGCTGCTGACCAGCCGCTTGCGCGCGCGGTGGGCGTGTCCGTCCAACAGCGGGAGGCTCGCCCCACCGAACACGTCGCGGACCGGACCCGGCATCGAGTCCGCCCGCTGGATGATCGACTCGTCCACCCATCGCGCGCATGCCTCGGGGCCGGAGATCACCACCCTCCGGCGTCCCAGGAGCGAGGTCTGGAACACGGGCCCGTACTTCGCCACCCGCACAGCCGTGAACCCGTAGCTGTCTTTGAGGAAGTCGAGCGTCTCGCCGATCACCGGGACACCGCGGCGTCCCGGTGGAGCGGGTAGAGGCGACGTGCTCATCCTGGACCTCGAGTCTATGCCAGACCACCGGCCGTTGTCGTTCCGCACCGTCGCGGCGGTGTCCTTTCGTCATGTCGTTGCACACGGCATGCACAGGTCGATACTGCACAAACGACAATTGCAGACAACAAATACAGCGTGCACTAACGGACAATAACTCACCCTGCCATCTAGCTGGGACCGGCATCGCGGCGCGTCGTCACCCGGCGCTATCTGGCTGGCCACCCACGCACGACCACCGACGCCTCGGACGACCAGGTCGGTGTCGAGGTCAGAACATACCAAGAGTACCAACCACACCGATCACGCCCAGAACATGTGTTAAGAAAGCCTGATGCTGATCTACAAATCAAGCAACCAGCGCTGGGCACGGATTGACCGCTCCAGCGCGCTCGATGCAGTGGAGGCAGGCGATCCAGCGTCGAACGCAGACCGGTGTGGTCGCCAACCAGCCGGTGCCATGCGTAGCGCGGCCGCACACCGCTACGATCACTTTCGAGAGGACGCGCCGTTGAGTATCGACACACCACATACACGAACTTATCACAATGTCATTCAAACGAAACATTAATATTCTATTAGTGCATCTAATTTCTATTACAACGGCAATTATGAGCTCTATTGCTCACGTACGCTGTTGAGCGCTGGTGTCGGCACGTGAAGACAAAGACGAGCGAGAGTCACCGCACACCGTGCCGGGCTCGAGCGCTTGCTCCGCGGCAAGGTATGCGGTCAGAGTTGCCGCGACCTGTGGTGGGATCGCGCTAGAGTCCTCACGCGTGAGCCCAGTACGCAGCGGCGAGCTGGCGCCGCCGCCGCGCAGCGCACGTTCGGCACATGCCGTTCACGCACACGCAGGATCGACCCGGACGCCGGCTCTGGCGCTGGCATGGGGGTATCGGCTGGCCGTGATCAAGGACCGCCGTTGACGACAGACGTGTCGCAGTCCCACGCACGTGCGGCGGGCGCCGGCGTCGCAACCGCCGCCCTGCTCGTCACCGTGGTGACGGCCGTCAGCAGGCTGACGGGATTCGTGCGGGAGGCCGTCATCGCCGGCGTGTTCGGTGTGACCGCGGACGTCGACGCGTATCTCGTCGCCCACCAGGTACCGAACGTGCTGATCACGCTGCTGTCGACAGCGCTCGTCACGGCGACGATCCCAGTCGTGTCGTCGCGCGTCCGCAACGGCGAGATCGACCTCGGCCATCAGCTGTTCCGTACTGTGACATGGGTCGTGACAGTCGTCCTCGGCGTCGCATCGGTCGTCATGGCCCTGGGCGCACCTGTGGTCGTGCGGCTTCTGGCGCCCGGCTTCGGACCGGCTGCGGCCAGCCAGGCCGCCGAGCTCACGCGCGTCCTGCTGCTCGCGACGGTGTTCGTCGCGGGGATGAACCTCGTCGGCGGGCTCCTGCAGGTCCATCGCCGGTTCTTCTGGCCCGCGATCGTCGGCGTTCCGTTCAATGCGGCAATGATCGCCGCAGCGCTGTTCCTTGGCCGGCTGATCGGTGTGGCCGCGCTCGCGTGGGGCTTCGTGGCGGGGTCGGTGCTACGCGTGGCCGTGCAGCTGCCCGCACTGCGTCGCACGGGCTTCCGCTGGCTTGGCCCCATCCGCATCCGAGACCCTGGGATGGCGGCGGTCGGTGGGCTGTTGCCGGTCATCCTCATCGGCCACGTCGTGTCGAACCTGAACGTCGTCGTGGACCGCATGGTCGCATCGGGGCTGCCCGACGGCGCGATTGCGGCGCTGAACTACGCCTACCGTCTGGTGGGCCTTCCGCACGGCCTGCTGGTGATCGCGCTGCTTCAGGTGCTGTATCCGGCGCTGGGCGCCGCCGCCGCCCAGCGCCGGACATTCGCCCGACTCACAACGCGCGGCATGAGCGCGTTGATCACCCTGCTTGCTCCGTTGGCGACGGTCATGGTCATTCTCGCGGCGCCGATCGTGCAGCTCGTGTACGGACGGGGTGCCTTCACCAGCGACGACGTGTCCAGGACAGCCGTGGCGCTGGCCGCGTTCGCGCCCGGACTGGTTGCACTCGGCGCGCGGGACGTGGCGATGCGCGCCCTCTACGGCCTCCAGGACCGATGGCGTCCCGCGGCGGTCGCTGGCGTCGGGATGATCGTCAACATCGTTGGCGACCTCGTGCTGGGGCCCCGGTGGGGCATCGTGGGTCTGGGCGCCGCGACGAGCCTGTCGTTCGCCGTATCAGCCGCCCTCGCCGTCACGGCGCTCGCACGACCACACCGGGGCGTCGTCGTCGGCGATCTGCTCGGCGCCGTGGCACGCAACGCTGTCGCGATCGTGCCGACCGCGTTGACCATCCGCATGCTCGGCGGGCTGACGCCGGCCACGACGGCCGCGTGGATGCTTGTCGGTCTTGCGGCGGCCGTCGCGGCCGGCGTCGTCGTCCACCTGCTCACACTTCGCCTGCTGCGGGCGCCCGAACTGGCCGCCCTACGAGATCTGGTCCACGATCTCGCCGCGAGGTTCACTGGGTGGAGGCGACAGCGAAGCACGTGAGACGGGTCGCACGATGCCGATCGGTGTGCGTTCGTCACGCTGGCCCAGCGGATTGTCCGCCAGGACGCGTCGGAGCCGCCGCCGGGTCATCACGGGCTCCGACAGCGTGCGGATCGACCCACCGCGGTCGTTCATGTCGACGATCGCCACGGGCCAACCCAGGCGGCCCGCGAGCGCATCGGCGATGCGGCGCGCCGCCCGCGGCGCCAAGGGCGGGATGAGCGTGTCCTCGAACGGCGGACGCATGCCGTCCATCGCCCTCGCCACACGTCCCGCGACGATGTAGAACGCGCCCCGCAGCCCCAGCGGCCGTGTCAGCGCGGCCGTCGCGGTCGCCAGAAGGATGCGAGGATGCCCCACGTCTTGGAGCACATATTCCATCTTTTCGGGGATGCTCAACCCCCGCGAACCGTCGGTCGGCCTGACCAGACTTGCGAGGCGACACGCCAGTGGGCTCGCCGGTACTTCGGTCGCCGGCACCGTCAAGCCCTCGGCGATGGTGACGGCCTTTTCGCTGATGATCGCCAGGTCGCCGCGCCGAAGAATCGGTTTGAGTTTAGAGGCGAGAATGCCGCCGAGATCGTCACCGAGTTGAATCCATTGCGTTCTCACAACGGCGCGGGCGTACGTAACACCGTCGACGTTGACGCGTGGGAACCAACGAACTTCGGGCGAAGCCCCCGCAGTCCCCGTGACGTCAGAGAGCCTATCTCTTAGCATGACCCCATCCAATCGTCGTGCGCGCACCGAGCGCACACACCCATGCTCTGCGTGTGCATTGCCCGCGCAAAGTAGCAACAAATCTTCGGAAAAGGTAGGAACCACGACAGGCCACGCGTCACGCGCCACGAGAAGAGGGCGCTGGTAGGTACAAAACGAGGCCGTCACGCCGCGCCAGCGAACGAGATATGCAGGTGCTTCGAGACCTACGATCCCGCGCGCGGCGATCGGTCGACACCTGTCATGGAGCTGGTGGTTGCGCCGTGATAGTTATTCGTACGGCACGATCTCAGTGCACACCCGGCGGTGTTCGGCGGCCCCGGTGTCAGCTGTCCGCGGTGGTTCGCGGCGTGGAAGCGGTGAACAACTGCACGCGGTAGGTCAGCCGGAACGGACCGGACAGGTCGCACACGCGCTCGGCCAGGTGCCGGCGTGCGGGCGTGGCCCGCAGGTACGACGCCAGCTCGGTACCCGATGGGAACACCATCGCGTAGTCGAGGCTCGTCCGCTCAACACATGTGAAGTGTCGCGAGAGAACAGCTTCACCGCTTTCGGCCGTCAATGCCACGGTGCGCCGGCGCAACCTGCGGCCGATCAACGCGTCCAGCTCGTGCCCGTCGGCACGTGGCGAGGCGGCGACGATCAGCAGTGTGCCGTGACGGTCAAGCACTCGCACGACCTCGCGCAACGCGGGGCCGAGGTCGGGATCGGACCACTGCGGCCGACGCGCGAGCACACAGTCGAAGCGTGCCGATGCCAGGGGCAACGCCGTTGGCGCCGCGACGATCCCGGCCAGATGTCGCATGTGCGCCTGTCCGATCAGCAGCGGACTGGTATCGGTGATCAGCACCGATGCATCAACGCGATCACCAAGGTGCGCCGCGAACTGGCCGCTGCCCGCCCCCACCTCGAGCACCGCACGGGGCTGCTGATCCACGATCGCATCGAGCGCCGCCTGTTGCGGATCGGGCCCGCGGTGGAACCGTCGGCGCACGTGATCGTGCCACTGCTCCTGCAGTGGTGCGAAGCGGTCGTCTTCGTCGAGGACGAACGACCGTGCCATTGCTGTGTTCACCGATGCAGTTCGTCGGCCGCGCGACGGCGAGCGTTATCGGTCGCCCTGCGATACCAGCCGAGTGCCTGTTCAAGCACCGTGGTCGTCGCGGTCAACAGCCAGCCCAGCTCGGCGGCCATCAACACCGCGTCGTCGTCAGGTGACCGGTCCCACAGCTGGCCATCGGCCTCGTGCATCGAGAGGTCGTAGGCCCATGAGGCAAGGGCGTCGCCGGCAGCGATGAGTAGCAGTCGGTCCTGCGTCGAGTAGTGCTCGGCACGGATGTCAAGCCCCATCATCGCCCCACGGTCTGCCGGCGCAGTCGCTGTCACCAGGCAGCGCCCCGCCAGTCACATGGCCATTTCGAACGATTGGATAACTCGTCAGCACTCATCATATGACGTTAGACTAAGTAGTCAACAGATCGCTCACAAACAGTCATCTGCCATTCACAACCCGTACGCATGGTGGCTCGAGCTCGGGGATCCAATGAGTCCAGCGAAGTATCGACAGATCGCCGACGAACTGCGCGCAGCCATCCATCGCGGCGACTACGGGCCAGGCGACGGGCTGCCGTCCGAGTCCCAGCTGCGCGCGACGTACGACGTGTCGCGCCCCACCGTCCGCCACGCAGTCGCGATTCTGCGCAGTGAGGGACTCGTCGACGTCGAGCACGGCCGCGGTGCGTACGTCCGGCAGCGCCCTTTCATCCAGCGGCACGCCCGCAGCCGTCACCGCCACGCACGCACAGCGCAGCGGCCGCTGGGGTTCGACTACCCTGCGCGGCACGGACAGACGCCGGGCATGCGCATCACCCGGACCGGGCCGGTCGCTGCACCCGCCGACGTCGCGGCACGGATGGGCCTCGACGAGGGCACCATCGTGTTCATCCGGGCGCGAATCGTGTTCGCGGACGGCGAACCGGTCGAGCTGAGTGCAAGCTACTTCCCGCACGATCTGGCGGCGGCAACCGATCTTGCCAGCGTCCAGCCGCTCGGAGCCGGGGTCTTGCGCTACGTCGAAGACGAGCTCGGACGCATCTACCACCACATCCAGGAGGAACTGACCGCGCGGGCTCCAACCGCGGCCGAGGCCGAATCTCTACGCATCAGCCCGGCGGTGCCCGTGCTCCGCGTGCTCCACACCTCCTACGACAGGTCCGGCGCGGTGATCGAGGTGGTCGACTCGCTCTTCCCCAGCGACAGGCATGTCTTCATCGATGTGTTCGATCTCGACCCGTGAGACCCCCCGGACAACCGTCGGGACGCGCTGCCGCGTCCGTCCGCGCGATTGATTACATCGCGTTGTGACCGACGGTGTGCCGTGGCGTGCAGAGACGCGATCCCGTAGCGTTGAGCGGCGCACTTTGATGCGGAGAGGTTGACATGCGTGAGGCCGAGCAGACGTTGGCCCTGGTCGTGCTGGCCCTGCTCGCAGCGGTCGACGGTCAGCACCCGACGGCGCGTGGCCCAGCAGCCAGTCCACTCGGCCGGCTCGCCGATACCGTTCGTGATCGCATGCTCGACGTGGTCGACCCCGACGAGATCGTCGAGCGCGTCGACATCAACGCCGTCCTCGACCGCGTCGACATCAACGCCGTCCTGGACCGCGTCGACATCGAGCGCCTGCTCCACCGCGTCGACATCGATGCGGTCCTGGCGCGCGTCGACGTGAACGCGCTGCTCGACAGGATCGACGTCAACCGACTCGCCGACCGGCTCGAGCCCGGCCGCCTGCTCGACCGCATGGACGTCGACGCGCTCCTGGACCGCGTGGATGTCGAGCGGCTCGTGAAGCGTGCGGGCGTGCCCGAGATCGTTGCCGAGAGCACGAGCAGTGTGGCCGGGTCGGTGCTCGACCACGTTCGGCGCCACCTCCTCGGTCTCGACGTCGTGATCACCAGGGCGGTGATGCGGCTGACCGGTCGGGACGTCGCAGCCGAACCCGTCGGGCCGCCGCTGCTCATCGAACGGGGTCCCGCGGAGGCGCCCGCGGTGCCGCTGGTGACCGTGACCGGCCACTACGCGGGCGCGGTGACCCGGCTGGTGGCCTATCTGCTCGACGTGGTGATCGCCGGTGGCGTGTTCACCTTTACGCTGGGTGCGCTGTCGTCGGTGCTCGACAGCGTCGGCGTGCCCGTCGGAGAGATCACCGGCGGCGGCGCGCTCTTCGTCGTGGCCCTGGTCGCGTGGCTGTTCCTCTACTGGTGGGCGGGGACCGCCGTCGCCGGGCGGACCCCCGGCATGGCGGTGGTAGGACTGCGGATCGTCACCCGTTCGGGTGAGCCGCTGTCGGGGCGGCAGGCGTTCCTCCGCGTGCTTGTGCTGCCGTTCAGCATTGCGGTCTTCGGCCTCGGGCTCATCGGGGTGGTCGTCGACCGCGAACGTCGCGGCCTGCACGACCTCGCCGCCGGTTCGACGGTGGTCTACGACTGGGGCGACCGCGCGGCCACCCTGTCGACCCCACTCGCGCGCTGGCTCGCCCGTCACGCGACGCAGACAGACCCTCAAGTCTGACGCACCCGGTCCGGGTCGCGCCACCCACTCGGTCGGCAACGATGGTCGTGGCGTGATCCACGGCGGGCGGCTGTACGCCGGGCGCACGTCGATGTACCTGCGACACTGGCGTAATGAACAGCACCCGTGTCGACCGCTGGCTGTGGGCGGTCCGGCTGTACAGGACGCGGTCCGACGCCGGTGCCGCCTGCCGCGGCGGCCACGTGCGGATCAATGGCCGCACGGTCAAGCCGGCCGCACA
>JAHELV010000031.1:25584-33430 GCA_024644015.1 Nitriliruptorales bacterium | reverse complement strand
GCACCCGTGTCGACCGCTGGCTGTGGGCGGTCCGGCTGTACAGGACGCGGTCCGACGCCGGTGCCGCCTGCCGCGGCGGCCACGTGCGGATCAATGGCCGCACGGTCAAGCCGGCCGCACAGGTGCGCGTCGGCGACCGGGTCGAGGCCCGAGTCAACAGGCGAGACCGGATCGCCGAGGTTACCAAGGTCATTGACAAGCGCGTCGGCGCGGCGATCGCCGTCGAATGCTACGTGGACCACTCGCCGCCGGCGCCCGACCAGCCCGACATCCCGGTGGCCCGTCGCGACCGCGGCTCGGGCCGCCCGACCAAACGCGAGCGACGCCAGCTCGAGCGCTGGCTTCAGCGCGGCCGCTGACCAACGCGCGCCCTGCTCGCCAGGGGCACGGTCGCGGCGGTAAGCTGTCGGCTGCGTTGGACCCGCGGGTGTAGCTCAATGGTAGAGCCCCAGCCTTCCAAGCTGGTGATGGGAGTTCGATCCTCCTCACCCGCTCTTGCCTGGCAATCAGACGCTTCCGCTGATGTAGTCCTGCATGCTCTCCGCCTGCGTCGTCAGGTCGTCAATGCGCGACTTGACGACGTCGCCGATCGACACTACGCCGACCAGCCGGCCGTCCTCGAGCACAGGCAGATGCCGAAGCCGGTGCGTCGTCATCGTCTGCATCACCTGATCGGCCGTTTCGTCTGCACCGCACGTGCGTACGTCGGCGGTCATCACGTCGGCGACGGCCGCCTGGAGCACGGTCGCGCCGTCCTGCGCGAGCCGGCGCACGATGTCGCGTTCGCTGATGATCCCGTCGACGGTGTCACCCGTCTCCGACACGACCAGCGCGCCGATGTTGTGTTCGCCCAGGGCAGCCACCGCGTCGATCACGGCCGCGTCGCCCGGGATCGTCACAACGTCGCCGCCCTTGCGGCCGAGGATCACGGAAACACGAACACTCATGTCTGGGCCCCTAACCCGATCGACGGTGTTTACGCTCATCATCGCGCCAGCCGTCCCGTGAGGAAAGCCCGAGTCTCACAGCGTACGGTGCGCGCCCGCCACCCCAGGGTGGCCATCGCGGAGACCGTGCAGGGCCCTGACCACTCGACGGCCGTGACATCAGGGCATCATTCACGACCGGCGGCGCCACCTCAGACCGTCCTCGAGCGTCCACAGGACGCTCGAGTCGAGCGAACCGCCGACCGCGATGACGACACCGTCGACCGTGCTCACGTCCCGGATCTGGTCCTCCGGTCGGACATCGCCCGCCTCGACGTCGGCACGCTGCCAACGGCGACCGTCCTCGGATGTCCACGCCAGCGGTCGCAGGTCGGCGATACCTCGCCCGACGGCGACGAAGCCGTCGTTGGTGGCCGCGACTCCTTCGACGGTCGCGGCCTCGAAGGGTCCCGTCGCCGCGCTGAAGGCACTCATGTCGTCGGCGCTCCACACCTTGCCCCCATTGATGTCAAACCCCACGACGACCACGGTGTCGCCGGTGGTGGCGACGTCGCTGAGCGTGCCTTCGGCAAGTGCCAGGTCGGAGGTGACCGGCGTGAACGACCGCCCGTCCTCTGAGATCCAGATAGCGCCCTGATACGACTCGCCTCCCTCAGGGTCGACGCGGTCACCGACGGCGATCCAGCGGTCGCCGGAAACGGCGGTCACCGCGTTCACGCGGCCGTCGATCCCGACGACGTCGGCATCGACCGCCTGCCACGTCGTGCCGCCGTCAGCGACCCACATACGCGATGGCCGTTGACCGTCACCACCGAACGCCACGACCGACGGGCCGGCGAGCGCCACCGCGTCGAGCTGCGGCACGTCCGCCGCCGCTGCGAGCCGGTGTTGCGTCCACGCGCCGTCCGAGCCCACCGACCACGCGGCCGCGCCCCCGGCCGTCGCTCCGACTCCGACGATGCGACCGTCCGCGGCCGCCACGCTGTGCAGCACGCCACCATCGGGGGAACGTAGATCGGCCGCACCCGCTGAGGGGCTGCTGGCGGCCTGGACCCGCGGGGTCGGCAGTGCAATGACATCCTGCGTGGTCTGGCCACTCGCAGGACCGCACCCGAGCAGGACCAGAGCGCACGCCGCACCGCACAACGTCCGCCGGCCGGCCCGCAGCCGATCGCCACTGTCGTTCACGTCCGCTCCTCCACCAGGGCTACAGTCCCTTGTTGCGCAGTGCACGCAACGCCAACCGCCAGAGGAACGCACGGTACAGGCGGGCGTCCCTCGACACGCGATGGGCGATCTCCAGCCGGTCCTTCATCGTCGCGAATGCCCGGCGGGTCTTCGGTCCATATAGGCCGTCGACCACGAGACCAGCGTTGATCATGACGTTGGCGGACGCCTGAACGAATACGGTGTCCGAGCGGTATCCGGCATTGAACACCAGCGCACCGCCGCCATCGTCGAGGTGCATGTGGTCCCGGTGAGCGCCGTTGTACCAACCGTCGAGCACGTACTTGAAGCGTCGCCGCGCCAGCGCATCGACCGCGATGTATCGCCGACGCGTGGCCCGCCACCGGTACTCGTGGTCGCCACGCAGCGGCGAGCAGCGCTTGTGCTCCCAGCGCACGAGGTCGAGATCGAACGCGCGTCCGAGTCCGTGGTACTTGGGCTTGTTGACGTAGGCGCCGGCGGTGGCGATGTACAGCAACGGCCCGTACGACCGTGGTGCAGCCTCGGCCAGATCTTGGGAGAACGCGTCGAGCTTGTCCTCGAACTCCGCAGTCGATCGTGCGTAGTACTGCGTGAGCGGCCTCTCGGTGCGCAGGTACCGCAGCGGCACCCCGCCGATCGTCCGGTACGCGCGCTCAGTCGCTGCCATCGGCGATGCCTCCCTCGATGATCGGCGCAGCACCACGCGTACCGACGACCACGACGTCGCCCGCGATGACCGTCAGATCGGTGACCGTGGTCCCAGGCCGATCGAAGGCCTGGATGCGCGGCCGCATGGCGCGCCACGTACGGCAACCGTCGGTCGAAGCGTAGTAACGGGTGCTGTGGTCAGCCAGGCTCGTCGCTGCCAGCAGCACGCGGGTGCCACGCACACCGATGCCCTGGAGGGTCATGCCCGCGAACTGCCGTCGGCTGGACGGCAGGACCGACCATGTGACGCCGTCGGCAGACGACCACACGGCGCCGCCCCGCATGTCACTGCTCGTCGCGAACCACGTGTCATCCGCGACGGCAACGCCGGTGAGTGACCCTTCGGGCAGCGCGTTGCTGACCGCCGACAGCGTGCCGCGTCGCCAGCGTCGTCCGTCAGTAGACGTGAGCACCAGAGCGGCGTCGCCCTGGACGCCATCGTCGTCGAGCGTGCTGCCGACGGCCACGAGCCGGGTGCCGTTGCACGTGACGGCGATCAGCTGGGCGTGTGGGACGCCCGCGTCGACCGTCTGCACGGTCCAGTCCGCGCCGTTGCGGGTCCACCAAACGAGCGGCTCGCGCCGAACGGCGGTGAACGTGATCTCGTCGGGGGTCCCCGGCACTGCGCGGTCGGGGACAACCCGGGCAGACTGCTGCTGCAGCAGTGAACCGACCGCCAGATAGCCGTCACCGTGGGCGGCGACCCCCCACACCTCCGCGTTCCCGGCGGCCGGCGGTGGGAGGTGGTGCTGATCCCACCGCCGACCGTCGGGACTGCGCCAGCTCACCGGGTCGCCCGCATCCGTGACACCGACGACGACCACCCCGGCGCGGCCCCGGCACACCGCGTGCGGTTGTGCCGTTCCCGGAAGCCGGACTGCGGAACGCGCCACGAGCGGCGGATCGGCCGCTGCCAAGGACGCCTGTCTCCTGGGCGGTCCGGTGCTCACAGGAGCGATCGTTGTCGGCGCACCGCGAAGGAGCAGGAGCCCGCTGACGCCATAGGTCGCCATGCTCAGCGCCTCACGCCGTGACATCGGCGTTCCACGACGCGCTTCTCGCTCGTTGTCTCGGTGAACCACGCCCTGCCACCCCTCTCCCGCCAACCTGCAACCTGTGCCGCGTCGCGTCGCGTCGTCGCGGCCTCCAGCGCCAGGTCTCGATGCCGTCGCGACAGGGTCCTAGACGGCCGCAGTTGGGCCTGCACAATGCAGCGCCATCCATGTCACGAAGACGTCATGCGGGCGCAGGCGCCGCCACGGCCGCAGACGGCGAGCGGTCAGTAGGGATGCTCCGCGCCGACTGTCCGGCAAGCGGTGTGCGTTGTGCGTGCACAGAGCGCGTCTGGCGCATGTGTCACACATTCGGAGAACTTGCCGAACACCGCGCCACGCATGGGTTGGCACCCTCTGCCGTGCGGTGACGACGCGCGGCGGGCATTCAGCGCCCGGATACTCCAAGAGATCAGCGGGTCTACAAGGAGTGATGCTGTGGGACTGATCGGCGCGGATACGGAAGAGGACCTGGAAAGGATCGAGCGGGACGCGGCCAGGCTGCACGCGGCGGGCCTGCTCGACGCATACGGCCTGAGCCACCGGATGGCGGTCGTCGCCGGCATCCGGCGTGTTCGGGACAGTGGGCGCGAAGACCTGGCCTGGCAGCTGCTGCACGCGTGGCTCGATCGCCGCGACGCACAGATGCCGTAGGTCGCCGCGGCGACGCCAGGCTCAGACGACGCGCCCGGCGCCTCCGTCGTCCGCGACGACCACACCCCCGTTGCGCGCCCAGGCCTGCATCCCGCCATCGAGGTTCACGACGTCAAGACCGAGCTGCCGCAGGAACTTCGTGGCCTGCGCCGACCGCGCGCCCGAGCGGCAGATCGCCACGATCCGGCGGCCGGCTGGCACGTCTCCGGTACGGGCCGGCAGCTGGTCGAGCGGGATGTGCTGAGCGTCGGGTGCATGTCCAGCACGCCACTCGTCGTGGCCGCGCACGTCGAGCAGGGCGGCGCCACCGTCAAGCAGTTGCTGGGCCTCTGGCACGTCGACCTTCGGGACCCGATTGAACACAGATGCCTCCTGCGTGTGGGAGTCGACCAGACACCGTAGCCGACCACCGAAACATGACAGCGCGGCGATCGGCAGCTCCCGGCGACGTGGTCGTCACCGCTCCGCGTCGACGTCTATGCCCCGCCGCGACAGCGGCACGACTGACTCGAGCACGCACCATGTCGGGTCGAGCGCATCCCAGGCGGGCCCGACCTGTAGCGTCGCCAGTGTCGCCGTCGCCATACGCAGCCGCGCGCCTGTCAACAGCTCGATCGTCGCCGAGCACCACGGCTCGTGTCCGACGACAAGCACGGTTCTGCTCTGGCCCCCATGGCGGTGCAACGCTTCGAACACGTCGTCGGGCCGGCCTCCGTACAGTGCGTCGAGCGCGGCCGTGGCAGCCGCCCACCCCCCTGCGCGCATGGCAACGTCCAAGGTCTGGCGGGCACGCCGCGCGGTGGACACCAGAATCTGGTCTGGCACGCCGGTCTTCGCAACCATCCGACCGACCGCCTGCGCTGCTCGGACACCATCGTCAGTCAGCGCGCGGTCATGGTCGCGCGCGGCGAAGGACTGCGCCTGGGCGTGGCGGAGCATCAACAGCGTCGGCATCGCCGTACCGTAGCGTCGCTGCCGTCCGTCCCACGGCCGCACCCACGCGGCCCAGCGCCCAGCGGGTCGCAGCGATCGACGAGAACGGCGTCACCGAGCATCATCTGTCCTTCGGGCGCGGCCAACCGCCCGCTACTGGAGCCCGGAGCCGGCAGGCCGGGTCACCGCCACGCTACCGAACGCGCCGAACGTCCGGATCTGCACGGTCGGCGCGTTGGCGCCCACCTGGGCGCCACACGGCTCGCACGACGTCGAACCGAAGATGACGACGCCGTCGCGGACGACGTTGACGCCCTCTGGGACCTGGACGTTGACCGAGCCGAACGCGACCGGCACGCCGACGCTCAGCTCGTCACCAGCCGCAAGTTGGGTGGCGGACACGGTGTGCTCGGTGCTGCCGAACACCGCGCCGGTGACGTCGTCTGCCGCCAGCGTCCATCCGAACGGCAATGCCAGTGCGGCCGCGACCAGCAGGCCGCCGACCCAGCGACGGGCGGGGCCCGGTCGCGATCGTCTCAGCCTGCGCGCGGTCGCGTCGGCCCTCTGGTCGGCCGTGGGCGGTGGCAGCCGGTCCGCGAACGGTCCGCGGCCGTCATCCGGGATGAAGCGCTCACGAGCCTTCGGATGGCGGACGGTGATGTCGCCCAGCAGCACCAGACCGTCGACGCGCACCACCGGCGCGCCCGCGACGACCGCGGCGTTCGCCCTCATCGTGCGATCACCGAGGATCGAAATGCCACGCATCTCGACCTCGATGCCCTCGGGTACGACGATCTCGACGTGGCCGAGCATCGCGAATGCGTTGATGGTCAGCTCGTCGTCCTCGTACTCGGCGCCCTGCAGATCAACCGTCGCGTCACCGAGCACCGCGACCACGGTGGTTGCCCGATCGGGACGCCACCGGCCCCGTGTCTCCGAGCTCCCCAGGATCGCGACCAGGGCGCCCTGCGACCGGGCCGGACGCACCTGTCCACGCTGGGCCGTGCGCGCCGGCGCCGCGCGGGTACCGGGCAGATCCGCGAGGGCACGGTGCAGGTCGCCGCGGGTCTTCGCCGCCAGCAGCAGACGCATCCGGTCGCCAAACTCCTCGAGCGACAGAACCTCGTCGGTGACGGCTTGCCGCAGGCGCGCCTCGGCGGCGTCGCGCTCGTCGGACGTGATGAGGAACTGCCCGTGACTCGCGGCGCCCGACGAGATCTGGCTCGCGACGGCGTCGCGATCGCCGGCGCCGGTGTCTGCCTGCTCGACGTCGGCTTGGGACGACGCAGAAGCGTCGGCCGCGGCCGGCGACCCTCCGGACTCCCGGTCGGGGTCCGGCATCGCCGCGGAACCACTGCCACTCATGCAGCGATGATAGGCGTCACCACGCGAAAACCAAGCGGTGGGGTTCTGCGGACCTAGCGTGCGGTCCAGCCGCCGTCGACCACGAGCGAGCTGCCGTTCATGAACGATGCCGGCAGCGAGCACAGGAAGACCGCCAGCTCCCCTACCTCGTCCGGTTCGATGAGGCGCTTGATGGCCGGCTCGGTCAACATGATCTCTTCGACGACGCGGTCCTCGCTGATGCCGTGCCGCTCGGCCTGATCGGCGATCTGGTTCTCGACCAGCGGCGTGCGCACATACGCCGGGCAGATGCAGTTGGACGTGACACCGCGACCTCCGCCCTCGAGCGCCAGCACCTTCGACAGGCCCTCGAGGCCATGCTTGGCCGAGACGTAGGCCGACTTGTACGGCGAGGCCCGCAGGCCGTGCGCAGACGAGATGTTCACGATCCGCCCCCAGCCGCGGTCGTACATGTACGGCAGCACGTGCCGTGCCAGGCGGAAGGGCGCCTCGACCATCAGCGTCCAGATCGCGCGGAACGTCTCCGGCGGGAACTCCTCGACGGGCGCCACGTGCTGAATCCCCGCGTTGTTGACGAGGATGTCGAACTCCTTCGGCAGGTCGTCGACGCTGGCGGGGTCAGTCAAGTCGGCCGCCACCGCGGCACCACCGACGTCTCGCGCTGCCGACCGTGCGCCGTCGGTGTCGATGTCGACGACCGTCACGTGCGCGCCGCTGGCGCCGAGCCGCTGCGCGCACGCACGCCCGATGCCGCTCGCGCCGCCGGTTACGAGCGCACGCCGACCGGACAGCTCGACCTGCAGGCTGGGGATGTCCACCGTCGTCTCCTGGGTTGTCCTGCCGGTGTCGTTCCCGCCCTGGGGCGACGTGACGCGCGCACCGCCATGTCCGAATCCCGCCAATGTCGCCGCTGCGGCGTGCGATCATCGACCCATGACCTCAGGTAGCGACAGCGGTAGGTCGCCGGACCAGACCTCA
>JAHELV010000031.1:0-25484 GCA_024644015.1 Nitriliruptorales bacterium | reverse complement strand
AGCGACAGCGGTAGGTCGCCGGACCAGACCTCAAGCAGCGACAGCGGTAGGTCGCCGGACCAGACCTCAAGCAGCGATGTGACCTCGACATGACCACGGTCGTGGACCGCACCCTCGATTTCGACCGCTGTTACCGCGCGCTCGCGAGCCGTGACGCGCGCTTCGACGGCTGGTTCGTCGTCGCGGTGGTCACAACCGGCATCTACTGTCGGCCCAGTTGCCCGGCCATCCTGCCGCGTCGCGAAAACGTGCGGTTCCTGCGAACCGCTGCGGCCGCGCAGCGCCGTGGCTTCCGCGCGTGCATGCGGTGCCGACCGGACGCGTCACCGGGGTCGCCCGAATGGGACAGTCGCGTCGACGTCGTCGGGCGTGCGATGCGTCTGATCGCCGACGGAGTGATCGACCGTGACGGCGTCGCCGGGCTCGCTCAGCGGCTCGGATACAGCCGCCGCCAGCTGCAACGCCACCTCAACAACGAGCTGGGTGCGGGACCACTGGCGATCGCGCGAGCGCATCGGGCGCAGACCGCCCGGCTGTTGGTCGAGTCGACCGACCTCCCGTTGTCACAGGTCGCGTTCGCCGCCGGGTTCGGCAGCACGCGGCAGTTCAACGCGACGGTCCGCGAGGTGTTCGCGTGCACCCCTGGCGAGCTGCGTGTCCGCGCCCGCAGCGCGCCGTCATCGGCGTCGGGCGAGCTGACACTGCATCTTCCGGCGCGGCAGCCGTTCGACGGCCCCGCTCTGCTCGAGTTCCTCGGCGCCCGCGCGATCCCGGGAGTCGAGCACTACGCCGACGGTGTGTACAAGCGGACCCTCCGCCTGCCGCGCGGCAGCGGCGTCGTCACGTTGGCGCCTGGGGCAGCCGGACTGCGCTGCGGCCTGCGGTTGGAGGATCTGCGCGACCTCGGTCCGGCGATCCAGCGGTGCCGCCGCCTTGCGGATCTCGACGCCGACGCGCCGGGGATCGTCGACGTGCTCGGCGACGCGCCGGTCGTCGGCCCGCTGACGCAGGCGAGTCCGGGACGGCGGGTTCCCGGCACGGTCGACGGCGCCGAACTGGCCATCCGCGCCGTGCTCGGTCAGCAGGTGACGGTGGCTGCCGCGCGCGCCCTCGCCGGCGAGTTGACCGCAGCCGCAGCCGACGCCGCCATGCTGGCCGACCCACACGTTCCGCTGCACTTCCCCACCCCGGCCGCCGCACGCGACGCGTCGAGCGTGCTGCGTGCGCCGGCGAGCCGGAGGCAGACGGTCCACCGGTTGGCGACCGCTCTGGACAACGGTGCCGTGACGCTGGACGGCGGCTGCGACCCGCGGGAGGCCGTCGACCAGTTGGGCGCCATCGGGGGCATCGGGCCTTGGACCACCGGCTACGTCGCAATGCGCGCGCTCGCCGATCCCGACGCCTACCCGGCCGGCGACGCTGCCCTTCGACGGGCGCTGGCAGACGGCGGTGTCACGGGTCGTGACGCGCAGGCTCGGCTGGCCGAGCGTTGGCGTCCGTGGCGGGCCTACGCGGCCATCCATCTGTGGGCGCATCGAGCACGAGGAGCTGATCGGCAGTGAGCTACTGGACCACAACAAGTACACCCGCCGGCCCCTTCACCCTCGTCGTCGACGACGACGCCATCCTGGCCAGCGGCTGGACCACGGACGTCACACGGCTGCTCGGTCGCGTCGCCGGCGAGCTGCGGCCGTCCGAAGTCACCGAGCGCACCGGATCGTCGGCGATCACCGACGCCGTCGCGGCGTACTGCGACGGTGACCTGACCGCACCTGGCGCGATCGCCGTCCGCCAGACGTCGGGGCCGTTCATCACGGCGGCGTGGTCCGTTCTGCGCAAGGTCGAGCCGGGCGAGGTCATCAGCTATGCGGATCTCGCGACGCGGGCGGGCCTGCGGACCGCCGCGCGGGCGGCCGCGAGCGCGTGCGCGCGCAACCCCAGCGCGCTGTTCGTGCCGTGCCACCGGGTCGTCCGCCGTGACCACGGCCTCGGAGGGTTCGCGTGGGGGCTGGACGTCAAGCGCTGGCTGCTCGACCACGAGCGGGCCAGGACTGAGCTGTCGGCGACGGCTGCTGCCGGTCACTGACGCGTTTGGCCTCGCGGCCGGTATGGCAGTGGCTGCTGCGGACGCTCGCCGAGCAGCAACACGATCAGCATGCCGGCGACGAACCCGGCGATGTGGGCGAAGTACGCGATGCCGGCGCCCGCCTGACCAGCGATGCGGTCGGTCAGTATCTGCAGCAGGAACCACCCACCGAGCATGAGCACCGCAGGCAGCGGCACGAAAAAGAACGGCGGGATGAACACTCGAACCAGCGCCGTCGGATACATCACCAGGTACGCACCGAGCACCCCCGCGATGGCTCCGGACGCGCCAACCACCGTCGCCGTGCTGGTCGGGTTGGCTCCGGCGAACACCACCGTCGCGAGTGCCCCGCACGCCAGGTAGAAGAGCAGGAACTGCGGTCGGCCGAGCCGATCCTCCACGTTGTCGCCGAACACGTAGAGGAAGAGCATGTTCCAGAGCAGATGCGCCCACCCGCCGTGCAGGAACATGGCGATCAGGATCGACAGCGACACGCTCTTGTCCGGCGTCGCCTCCAGGCCACACCGCGGATCGACGGTCGTGTCCAACTCACGCTGCGTGAGCGGCTCCTGCCCGACGATCTCGTCGGGGATCGCACCCCAACGGGCGTAGAACCCACTCTGCTCGCAGAATCCGCCGTCCCACGGCTGCCAGAGGACGAACACCCCGACGTTGATGGCGATCAGCAGCAGCGTGATCACACCCCGGCGGCGCGTCGGGTTGATGTCCCCGAGCGGGATGGCCATTCCGGTAGTCTGCCGCGACGCTACGCTACGCGTCGGGTCCTGCCATGCGCCCGTAGCTCAGGGGACAGAGCAAGCGGCTTCTATCCGCAAGGTCGGGGGTTCGAATCCTCCCGGGCGCGCGTGTATCGTGGCGTGCCGTAGCACACCCATGGTGACCGTAGCTCAGTTGGTTAGAGCGCCGCGTTGTGGTCGCGGAGGTCGCGGGTTCAATTCCCGTCGGTCACCCTCCCACCTGCCCGCACGGCACGCTCAGACTTCCAACGCCGTCCCGTAGTTCGTAAGGACGGTACCCCGCTGGCGGAGATCGTCGACCGCGCCGCGGACGCCCAATCCGGGGTTGGCAGTCAGAACGCGCGCCAGCTCGCCGGTGATCTTCGCCGTCGCGAACGATGTGCCTGACCACGTCGCATACGGGTTCGGCGGCAAGAACGTATCTGGGTCAGGGTCGAACGGGTCGTCCTCGCGACCGCTGCCTCGGGTCTCCGTTCCCTCGACGAACGTGCTCAGAACGCCTTCGCCGAACGCCGAGAAGCTCACCCAGGGACCGAAGTTCGACCACGTCGACGGCGTCAGCGTGCCGGCGGGCGAGCGGGTCACCGACGCGACCGCGAGCACGTTCTCGTTGGCCGCCGACAGCGCAGCGGGCCACACCTTGATGCCCGTCGGTCCATTGCCCGCGGCGGCGATGACCAGGACGTTGTCGGGCAGCGCATCGATTGCGTCCCGGATGCCGACAGGAGCCAGACCGTCTATCGTCTCGAGCCCCAGCGACAGGTTGAGCAGCCCGGGTTCGTCCCCGAACAACACGGCGGCGCGGTCGATCGCGTCCTCGATGACCCGCTCACTGCCCAGCCCATCGGTGTCGAGCACACGGATCATGGTGATGTTCGCGGTTGGCGACTGCTGTCTGATCGCACCCGCGACGAATGTCCCGTGTCCAGCCGCGAGATCGAGGTAGTCGTCGGGGCCCACGCTACCGAAGTAATCGGTGGTATCGAGCGGATCGATGTGGTCGCCGACGGCGTCTGCGACGACATGATCGAGCCAGCCATCATCACGGTTGTCGAAGGCCTGCAGACCGATGGCGGCGGCATCGACCCCGGTGTCGATCACGATTACCTTCGGCGAGTCCGCGATGGGGTCGTCGGGCCGCGGCGGGAGAACGACGTCCGTACGCTTTGGGGTGCTCCCGCCCTTGGCCCGTCCTCCCAGCGCGACGATGTGCGTTGCGCTGACTCCTTCGACGCCGCGCCGGCGAAGCAGACGAATCGCCTTCGTGACACTGACGGAGCGCCTGAGGTGGAGCGTCACCGCTCGGTCGGGTCGCTGCGGTGCGTCCAGTTCAGCCTGCCCTCGCGCGGCGCCCTCTTCTGCAGCCTGTTCCGGCTCGTCTGCCAGCCAGCCGGCGCCGCGAAGGGCGTCCTCCGCAGCCTGGCGCGCATCGACGCGTACCACGATCTGGTCGGGCACGACGAGAAGGGGATCCAGCACGACACCGTCCGGGTCCTGGGGCTGCAGCGGGCGGACAAGACGCAGGGGAACCCGCGGCAGCTCGCCGGGTTCCTGCACTGCCCGGGCGCGACGGTTGGTGAGCCGGCGCAGCAACGCCAGCCTCCGCCACCGATCCCCTAGCTCGTTCATCTTGGCGATCTGGCTGGCCGTTCGTTCGGGGTCGAAGTCATAGCTGGACATGCGCCGATTCCTTTGCTGTGGCACCGCGAGTGGGGACAGGGTTTACGATCGCCTCAGCCCGTTCGGAAGGCGTTCGCGGTATGAACGTAGAGCACGATGCTGCGTTGCTGATACGAGCGGCGCAGGCCTACCGTGATGTCGTCGCTGATCCGCGGCGCGCGATGCCCGATGCGGAGGCACTCGCCGACGACGCGCGGGCGGCCGGGGCCATGGAGGCGCTGACGATGGCCCTGCGGGCTGCAGGCTGGGCTGCGCGCGAGCTGTACGACCACGATGCGGCCAGACGTCACCTCGATGAGGCCGTGCGAGCGGCTCGGACGGCCAATCTCGACGATCGCTTGTGCGAGGCCCTGATCACCCGCTCGGTGATGCATCTCGAGATGGGGCACACGGGCAGAGCGCACCGCGACCTCAGGGAGGCCGCTACCCATGCAGCTCTCGGATCGCAGATGGAGGTTGCTTTCGCGACCGGACTGCTCGAGGACATCATGGGCAACCTCGACGCCGCGGTCGCTGCCTACCGAAGGGTTCTCGAGTTCGCTGATGTCGACAAGCCGGACCTGCGTTTCAAGGCGCTCAACAACCTGGGACTGCTCATCCTGCGGCTGGGGAGGTATGACGAGGCCGAACAGGTGCTTGCAGAGGCCGAACAGCTGGCAGAGACGTTCAGTCCCGCGTTTGCGGGCTTCGTCGCAGAGAGCCGAGCCACGTCGGCCTTTGAACGGGGAGAGCTGCTGGAAGCGCTCCGACGATACGAACGCGCCGAACGCATACTGACCGGGGTCGGCGTTCAGCTCGTTGATCTGTACCTCGGTAAGGCGAGCGCACTGCTGCAACTTCGACTCCTGGACGAGGCGTCTGCTGCAGCGCAACAGGCGGTCTCGCATGTCGATGGTCTGCCCGGAGGATCCCTCATGCTCGCCGAAGCATTGCTACCGCAGGCACGCATTGCGCTGGCCCGCGGTGACCTTGACGGCGCGGCAGCCGCCGCCGTCCGCGCGGAGGAGCTCTTCAGACGACAGCGCCGATCGGGGTGGCGCGCACGCGCAGGCTTGTTGCGCACCCAGATCGAGTACCGACAGGTCCCCGCCACCAGTGCCATGGCCGACCGGCTGAATCGAATCGAACGGACGATGCGTGAGGTAGGCAACGTTCCGGCGGTCGCCGAGGCCGCCCTACTGCACGGCCAGGTCGCCGCGGCACTCGGGCGGCGGCGGCGTGCCGTCGCCGCCTTGGACCGCGCGGCCACCGCGGCCCGCGGCCCGGTCCTACTCAGGCTTCGCGGCCGGCTGGCGACGGCGATCAAGGCAGACCTCGAAGGCAACACGCGCCGGCTGAGTCAGGTGTGCCGTCTCGGACTCGACGAGCTCGGTGCCTACCGGGCGACATTCGCGTCCGCCGAGCTCAGGGCCCGGGCCGCTGCGCACGGCTCGGCCCTCGCCGAGATGGGGCTACGCGCGGCCGCACGGACGGGGCGTACGGAGAGCATCTGGGCGTGGATGGAGCGGGCCCGTGCCGTGGTCGCCGTCCGGGAGGGATCGACAGACGTCGACGACGAGCTGCGGCCAGACCTCGCGCAACTCCGCGGCCTGGAGCGCGATCTTGCCGCGATCACACCCTTGGATGTCACTGAACAGGCGAACCTGCTTGAACGAATCACTCGGCTCGAACGGCGGATACGCAACCACACATGGATGCACAACTCTGACGCTTCGAGCGTGACGATGCCGTCGACCGCCACGCTGCGGTCGCTGCGCACAGGGCTGACGGCGTGCGCGTTGCTGCAGTACGCCGTGCTCGACGGCAAGATCCTCGGCGTGGCCATCACGGCCGACAAAATGCGATCGGCTGAAGTCAGCACGCTCGCAACGATCCGCAGCTCGGGTAGGCAGCTTGCGTTCGCACTGCGCCGCCTGAGCCAACCGCGGTCCCGTACGAGCGTCGCTGGGGCGTTCCGCAGCGCGCGACACGAGTTGTCGCATCTGAGCGAGGCCCTCACCGCACCGTTCGCCGACATCATTCGTGCAGCCGACGAGGTGGTGGTCGCGCCTCCCGCAGACCTGATCGGCGTTCCGTGGGGTGCGTTGCGGTCGCTGACCGATCGCGCGGTCCGCGTTGTGCCCACAGCGACGCTGTGGCAGATCACCAAGGATCGTAGGGCGACCTCGGACGACGTCCTGCTGGTTGCCGGTCCGGATCTACCGGCTGCCGAGGCAGAGATCCGGTCGATCGCGGCGTGCTATGCCGAGCCTCGTACCCTGACCGGCTCGGCCGCTACGGCAGACGCCGTGCAGGCCAAAGCAAGCGGAGCACGCCTGGTCCATTTGGCGTGCCACGGTCGGCTGCGGCGTGACACCGCTGCATTCTCGTCGCTGCAGGTGGCCGACGGACCGCTGACCGTCTACGACTTGGAGCGGCTCAGACATCCGGCACACCACTGGGTGTTGGCCGCCTGCGACCTCGGCAGTCCCGGGGAGCTCGTGGGTCCGGAGCTCGACGGCGTGCTCGCAACGCTGCTCTACGGTGGCGGCGCGGGAATCGTCGCGGCCGTCGTGTCCGTCCCGGATCTCGAAACCGGGCAGCTCATGACCGATCTCCACCGCGCGCTCGCTTCGGGTGCGTCGCTCGCGCACGCCGTGCAAGCGGCACGCGACAAGGCGGACGCTTCCGAGCCGGCAGCGTTCGTGGCGAGCGTGGCGTTCACGTGCTACGGCGGTGGATGACCACGTCACCGTTGTCACCGTGCGCGACCATCCACAGGTAGATCCGGCGCACCGCTGCCTCCGTCGCATGCCGCTTGTACCGTCGCGCGATGATGCGACCGCCAGCGCCGCTTGAGCTGCTCGCCGAGATCGAGCGGTGGGCGGCGCTGTCGCGGTGGGAGCGTGCCGAGGTCGGTCGTGCGTTGCGGCGGCTGGGCTGGACGTACGGTGAGATCTGCAAGGTCATCGCTGTGCCGAAGGGCACGCTGGCCGGCTGGTGCAGCGAGATCCGTCTGACCGACGAGCAGGTCGCTGCGATCTCGGCGCGGAGCGCATCACGACGAGGCGTACCACGCGACACGCAACGAAAGCGACGCGAACAGATCGAAGGCATCCGCTCCGACGCTCGCGAGTTCGCCAGTTCGCATCTGGACGACCCGCTGTTCGTCGCCGGCACGGTCCTGTACTGGGGAGAGGGCGCGAAGACCCGTCCGCGCCTCGCGATCGCGAACGCGGACGCGGCGGCGCTGCGGCTGTTCATCCGTTGGGTCCGAAGCTTCCATCAGCCCCACCCCCAGTTCGTTCTCTCCCTACACCTGCATGAGGGCAACGATGACGAGGCGGCGAGGCTTTGGTGGGCCGAAACGCTCGGCCTCCATCACCCGGATTTCACCAGAACCTTCCTCAAGCCGCGTGGAACCGGTCATCGAAAGAACCGGCTACCTTACGGTGTCTGCCGGATCGTCCTCCGGCGAAGCGCAGACGCGTGGCACACGACGATGGCGTGGATCGCGGTCGTTGCCGGATTGACCGAGTCGGACGGCGACGGCGCTGGATGCTAGGCTCTCGGCGGGTCGCTAGCTCAACTGGCTAGAGCATCTGACTCTTAATCAGAGGGTTCGGGGTTCGAGTCCCCGGCGACCCACTCTCATGTGTGGGCGATACGTCGCGGCGTCGGATCCCGATCAGCTCGCCGCGTGGTTCGACGTCGACGACCAGCGGACCGACGAGCTGCCGGCCAGCTACAACGTGGCGCCGACGATGTCCGTGTACGCGGTCAGCGAGCACGCGAACCGGCGCTACCTGGTGAGCTTCCGGTGGGGGCTGGTGCCGTACTGGTCCGAGGACCCCAAAGCCGGCGCACGCATGATCAACGCGCGGATGGAGTCGGTCGCCGAGAAGCCGGCGTTCCGGACGGCGTTGCGACGGCGACGTTGCATCATCCCAGCGGACGGGTTCTACGAGTGGCAGACACTCCCCACCGGCAAGACGCCCTACTACATCCACCGCGCCGACGGCCGGCCGCTGGCGTTCGCCGGGCTTTGGGAGGCGTGGAAGTCGCCCGAAGGCGACTGGCTGCGAACGTGTGCGATCATCACGGGCACAGCTGACGAGCGGCTGGCCGATCTGCACCAGCGGATGCCGATCGTGCTGCGGTCAGACACCTGGGGCGTGTGGCTGGACCGCGACGAGCGTCGCTCCGAGGCGGCCCTCGGGCTGCTGTCGCAGCCCGACACCGACGCGCTGACGTGGCACGCGGTCAGCTCTGAAGTCAACAACGTGCGCAACGATCATCCCGGGCTGATCGACGCAGTCGGTCACTCGGAGACATCGACGTAGCGTGCGTGGACCAGCGTGTACACGCCGAACAGGAACAGGCCGAGCGCGACCAGCCCAAGCAGCCACGGACCGTACGGCCGTTGCGAGAGCTCCTGCAACGCCCCGTCGAGCCCCTTGGCCTCCTGGGGGTCGAACTGAATCGCTGCGCGCATGACGAAGAGCCCGATGAGGGTGTACACGACCGCGCGGGCGGCGTGCCCGGCCACGCCGACGCGCCGGACCCACGTGCGGACCTGCGGGTCCATCTCGTGCTGCTGCAGTTCCTCCATGAAGTCGTCGGTGAACGCCTTGTACGCCTGATAGAGACCGACCCCGATGATGATGAGCCCGACCAGTCCAACGAGGAACACGCCCCCGGGGACGTCCTTCATCACGCGGGCGGTCAGTGCCTGCTGGCTGCTGCCACCGCCGCCGCCGCTGCCGAACGCGATGCTGAACGCAACGAAGGCCAGGCCGGCGTAGATCACGCCGCGGACGATGTAGCTGGCCCGCATGACCGCGTTCTTGGTGTCGCTGTCCTCGCTGCCCTTCTCGGTGAAGAACTGACCGACGCGCCACACCGCGTAACCCAGCAGCCCGACGCCGACGAGGGCGACCAGCACCGTGCCGAACGGTTGTCGGGCCAGCGCCCGCAGCGCACCGGACTGGGATGCCTGACCGCCGCCCCCACCGACGGCGATCCGCAGTGCGAGCAGACCGATCAGGCAGTACAGCACGCCCCGGGCGGTCAGCCCGACCTGTGCGATCCGGCGTCGTGTGTCTGGCGCCAAGGTCGTCGCTGTCATGACGGGTGCCGATCGCTGGGTTCCGAATGCCATTGGTCAGGACGATGCGTCAGGCGGGTCCGACTTGAATCGCCGGTCCAGGGTCCGGTCGAGCCACTCGCGTAGCCGTTGTCGCCCGGCGCCGTCGGCGTCGTCGGCGTCGTCGGACAGCCACACGGGCGGGGCAATCGTGACCATCGGAGGCACATCTTTCCTCGTCACGGCGTGAAAAACCTCACGAGCAGCCAACGTCGTGTCGACCTCGCTGGCCGGGAGTTCGACGTCGATCTGCAACACGCCCCGCTGCTGTTGTGTGTGCGTCGGCCCCAACCGCTCCAACATCGCGAGCATCGCGCGGTTCTCGCCGAGCACGTACGCCCGAAACGTCGTGACGCCGCGCCGCACCGCGGCGACCGCGAGCACGTCGAGCAGCTCGGTACCCAGACCTCGGCCCTGGTAGTCGTCGAGCACCGTGACTGCCGCCTCTGCGACAGTCGGCTCGTCGTGGAGCCGAACGAACCGCGCCACACCGATGCCGGGATGGTCCGGCGCGTCCAGGTCGACCGCGACCCAGGCGACGTGGTTGACCTGGTCCACGTCCGTCAGGTACCGGATCTGCTGCTCGGTCAAGTGCTCGACGTTGGCATGGAACCGCAGGTACCGCGACCGCGTCGACAGACGTTGGAATCCGGCGATGAGCTCGTCCCTGTCGTCGGGGCCGACCATGCGGATCAGGACGCGCGTCCCGTCCCGCAACCGCTGCTCGATCGCCTGCTCGTCTGCGTCGCCGTCGATGGTCACCCCTTATGTCCAGCGGTCCGCAGACCTCCCGACGGCGTGCGCGTCGAAAGGCCGAACCGTTCGTCGGGTGCACGGCTGCCGTCGACCAGATCGGCGACGAGATCACCGAGCACCGGCCCGTGTTTGAACGCATGGCCCGAGCCACCACCGGCGATCCAGACCGTACCGGCGTCGAGCGGCGCGATCAGGAACTCGGTGTCGACCGTCGTCGTGTACTGACAGGTACGCGTTCCCGACAGGGGCGCTGCCGCCAACGCAGGAAAGCGGTGTGCCAGGATGTCCCGCGCTGCCGTGGTGTGTGCGGGCAGAGGCGTGCGGTCGTCACGTTCGGGGTCGAACGGCGGCCCCTGGCGGTCCGTCGAGCACTTGAAGCCGCGGCCATCCAGATCACCGGTGCCGTACGCGGCGCCTGTGAAGTCGACCCACGCGGGCACGCGGTCGGCGCGCCAGTCCGCCGGCACGGTGAAGTAACAGGCGTCCTGCTGGGTGACCGTCAACTCCAGCCGGTCGCCGAACAGTGCCGGCAGCCACGGGCCGCACGCCCAGACGACCCTGTCGGCACGGAGCACCTCGTCGGCGATGTGCACGGCCACGCCGGCCGGCCGCGCGGTGACGCCGACGCGCACGGTGACGCCTGTGCGCCGCGCCACGGCGACGATCGCCCGCACCGCCAGACGCGCGCGCAGCACCCCGGCGTGGGGCTCCCACAATCCGAACGCCAGGTCATCGGTCCGCACCGACGGGAACAGATCACGCACGCGGTCGGCGCCCAGCCGTTCGACGGGGATACCGAGCGACGCGCACACCCGCTCGCTGTCCGCCTCCCAGCCGTGCTCGTCACGCGCGAACCAGACCATGCCGGTCTCGACAAGCAGCTGCTGCCCGGTGTCAGCTTCGAGCGCACGCCATGTCGCGCGACCGTCCCAGGCCAGGCGCGTGTAGAAATGGTCTGCGCCGTGGCTGCTGCGCAGCAGCCGCGACTCGCCGCCTGACGAGGCCCCGACGTGGCCGGGTGTCGCACGCTCGAGCAGGGTGACCTTCCAGCCCCGCCGGGCCAGCGCCAGAGCAGTCGCCGCGCCGAACACGCCGGCGCCCACGACCAGCGCGGTCTGGCGGTCAGCCACGGTGCGCCACCTCGATCGGCGCCGTCCCGTCGTGCGTCTCGTCGTGGTCGGCGGTCACGCCTACTAGCATCGCGCATGACATGACGACCATTCCACTGCAGATGCAGTCCGTCGAGGACGCCGCGACCGTGCTGCGCGGCGTCGCCCACCGGACGCCGGTGCTCACCAGCACGGCTCTCGACGCGCGGGTCGGTGGCCGCGTCTTTGCCAAAGCCGAGTGCTTCCAGCGGGTCGGGGCGTTCAAGTTCCGCGGCGCCTACAACGCGATCAGCCGCCTGACACCTCAGGAGCGCGCACGCGGGGTGGCGGCGTACTCATCGGGCAATCATGCCCAGGCCGTGGCGCTCGCTGCGGCGCTGCACGACACCGACGCCACGATCCTCATGCCCGCCGACGCCCCCGCACTCAAGCTTGCCGCGACCCGCGGCTACGGCGCGACGGTCGTGACCTACGATCGCTATCGCGAGGAGCGCACATCGCTGGGCGATGCGCTCGCGCGCGAACGTGGGCTGGCGTTGATCCCCCCCTTCGACCACTGGGACGTCATGGCTGGGCAGGGGACGACGGCATTGGAGCTGTTCGACCAGGCCGGTCCGCTGGACCGGCTGGTGGTGTGCGTCGGCGGCGGCGGCCTGATCTCGGGTTGCGCCACCGTCGCCAAGGCGCAGGATCCGCCGGTGCCGGTGATCGGCGTCGAGCCGGCCGCCGGCGACGACGTCGCCCGTTCGCTGGCAGCGGGTCACATCGTCGAGATCGCGACACCCCGCACGATCGCCGACGGGCAGCAGACCACCGCGCCGGGCGAGAAGACCTTCGCGGTGATGCGCGAGCGGGTCGACGACATGGTCCTGGTCAGCGACGCGCAGATCGTGACCGCAATGCGGTTCGCTTTCGAACGGATGAAGGTCGTGCTCGAACCCAGCGGCGCGTGCGCGTTGGCGGCGCTGCTCGCCGGACGCATCGACGTCACCGGTCAGCGGGTCGGGATCGTGTTGTCGGGCGGCAACATCGGAGTACAGCGTTTCGTTGCGCTCATGAACGACGCAGAGCTCACCGAGCAGGAGGAGGGTGCGGCAGGACTAGTGCCGTAGTCCGGGCGTCGACGGCGTCCCGCCCGGCTCCCCGCGACCCTGCATGTGGCGCCGACCCGGGGGTTCATGTGGCAGAGGACATGGTCGGACCGCCTGGTGGATGCCTCCACAAGAAAACGCCCCGCCGAAGCGGGGCGCTTTCCGACGACCGGTGCCAGCCGACCGCCGGGGAACGACGCCGAGCTAGCCCGGTGTCACATTGCTTGCCTGGGGACCTTTCGGTCCTTCCGTCACCTCGAACTCCACGCGCTGGCCCTCCTCCAGAGACTTGTAACCGTGCATCTGGATGGCCGAGAAATGCACGAAGAGATCCGAGCCACCGCCCTCAGGAGTAATGAAGCCGTAACCCTTGTCGGCGTTGAACCATTTGACAGTACCTGCTGGCATGATCTTGCCTATCACACGATGAAGCGGTGCACCCGAACTCGTGGGTGGGGAGCACCGCACAGAACGCCATCCAGCCTAGCGCACGGCTTTCACGCGCTCCGCAGTGTCGGATCGATGCCCGCAGCGTCGAAGAGCCCGGTCATCACGTCCTCCAGACGCGCGGACGCCCGCGACCGTGCCGCGCCCACGTCCCCGTCGACCGACTCGACCACCTCGACGTAGAACTTCAGCTTCGGCTCTGTCCCACTCGGGCGCACCTGCATTCGCGACCCGTCGTCCAGCGCGACGGCGATCATACGGGTGGGGGGCATGTCGAGCGCCGAGACTGCGCCGTTGCGGTCGCGGCGTTCGCCGCGTTCGAAGTCGGTCACCGCGGACACCGCCGAGCCGGCGATCTCGCGCGGCGGCTCGGCACGCAGGCGCGACAGCACGCGCCCCGCGAGGTCGTCGTCGCTGTCGTCGAAGCGAACATACGTCTGCGCCTTCGCGTGCAGCCCGAACCGTCGGGCCAGATCGTCGACGCGGTCGAGCAGGTCGCGACCGTGTGCGCGCTCCCGCGCAGCGCAGTCCGCGAGCACGAGCGCCGCCGACATGCCGTCCTTGTCGCGTACCGCGTCGCCGATCATGACGCCCAGCGCCTCCTCGTAGCCGATGATCAGGCGACGGCCGGCCCGATCGCCGCGAGCTGCGGCGTCGGCGAGCCACTTGAAGCCGGTCAGGGTCTCGGCGTAGCCGACGCCGTGATGCGCGGCGATGCGCTTCAACAGCTGTGACGAAACCACTGTGGTTGCGACCATCCGTTCGGGGCCACCGGGCATGTGCTCCAGCAGGTAGTCGGCGAGCACGCAGCCGATCTCGTCGCCGGTCAGCAACCGCCAGCCGTCGCGGGTCGGCACGGCCGCAGCGATGCGATCGCCGTCAGGATCGTTGGCGAGCACGAGGTCCGCGTCGCGGTCGACCGCCAACGCGAGCGCGGCGTCGAGTGCGCCGGGCTCCTCAGGGTTCGGAAAGTCAACGGACGGAAAGTCGGGGTCGGGGTCGAACTGCTCGGCGACCACAGTCACATCATCGAAGCCTGCCCGGCCCAGCAGGTCGACGGCGAGGCGGCCTGCGACCCCGTGCAGCGGTGTGTAGACGATGGTCAGGTCGTGACCGGGCTCGGGCGGGGTCAACGCCAGCGCCGCCGCCCGGTAGCCGTCAACCAGGTCGTCGGGCAATGGCCGGCCGGCGTCGTCGCCCAGGGCGGTCGGCGTCGCCGTCGTCTCGATGGCCGCGGCGATCTCGGCGGCCAGATCCGGAGTGATCTGCCCACCGCCCCGCCAGTAGACCTTGTAGCCGTTGTCGTTCGCGGGGTTGTGGCTGGCGGTCACCTGAATGCCGGCTCCCGCCCCCAGCAGCCGTGTCGCATAGGCCAGCAACGGCGTCGGCACAGGATCGGGCCAGTACCGCACGTCGAACCCCGCGTCAGCGAGCACAGCGACGGCGTCGCGCGCGAACACGTCGGAGTTGTGTCGCGCGTCGCGGCCGACCACGACGATCGTCGACGCGGGAGCACCGTCCTGTGCAAGACGGGCCGCCACACCCGCGGTGGCCTGCCGGACCACGACGCGGTTCATTCGCGTCGGCCCGGCGCCGAGCGCCCCCCGCAGACCCGCCGTGCCGAACTCCAGCCGACCGTCGAACCGGTCAGCAAGCACCTTGCCACCCCGATCGATCAGGTCTTCCAGCTCAGCACGCGTCCTGGGATCGGGATCGAGCTCGAGCCACCGCTGGGCACGCTCCGCAACTTCCATGTCACGCCTGCTGCGCTTGGGCCGCGACCGCTGCTGCCGCCGCCTTGATCTCGTCGGGGTCGCCCAGGTACTCCGCCGACCGCACCGACAGGTCGTCGTCGAGGTCGTACACGCGCGGCACACCGGTCGGGATGTTCAGAGACGAGATGTCCTCGTCGGAGATGTCCTCGAGGTGCTTGACGAGCGCGCGCAGGCTGTTGCCGTGCGCGGCGACGAGCACCGTCTGTCCGGCACGCAGGTCCGGCACCAACGCGTCGTACCAGTACGGCATCATCCGCCCGACGACGTCGGCGAGGCACTCGGTCGCCGGCACGATCTCGGATGAGAGCAGGGCATACCGTGGATCGTCGGACTGATCATAGGTCGACCCCGCCTCGATGGGCGGCGGCGGCACGTCGTAGCTGCGCCGCCACAGATGGACCTGCTCCGCACCGTGCCGCTCTGCCGTCTGGGCCTTGTTCAGCCCCTGCAGGCCGCCGTAATGCCGTTCGTTCAGCCGCCATGAGCGGCGTACGGGGATCCACTGGCGGCCGCACTGGTCGAGCGCGAGCCAGGCGGTGCGTATCGCGCGGATCAGAAACGACGTGTGGCACACGGTCGGCAGGATCCCGACGTCCACCAGCGCACGACCGCCACGTCTCGCCTCCTCCGCGCCCTTGTCGGTCAGGTCGACGTCGACCCACCCAGTGAACAGGTTGCTGTCGTTCCACGTCGACTGGCCGTGCCGCAGCAGGATCAGGGTCGCCATCGTCCGCACCTCTCGCCGGTCGCTGTCAGCACCGCCGTCGTCGTTCTCGGCGGCTTGCGGCACAATAACCCAGCCGCACCGTCAGCGCCCCTTCACGACCGACGACAAGCGGGCGCGCTGCGCGGCGAGCCAGTCGGCCGGGCGTCCACGCAGCGACGCCTCGCGCAACGCCTTGGCGCGCTGGCTGCGCTCGTCGGCGTCCATCGTCAATGCACGCTGCAGCGCCTCGACCTGCGACTCCACGTCGTACGGGTTGACCAGGAGCGCGTCGTCGCCGAGGACGTGCGCGGCGCCCGCGGTGCGCGACAGCACGATCGCGCCGCCGTTGCGGTTGAGCACCGCCCCCTCTTTGGCGACCAGGTTCGTGCCGTCGATGACCGGGTTGGTCAGCATCACGTCGTAGCGGCGGAACGCCGCGAGCACCCGCGGATAGTCGCCTCCGACAGCGAACTCGAGCACGGGCTCGCCGAAGCGCTCGTGGATGCGGTCGGCGACCTGCTGGCACGCATCGAGATACGCGGCGTACTCGGGCACCTCCTGGCGCGAGGGGTCCAACAAGGCCACGTGCCACACCCGCTCGCGATGCTGCGGGTAGCGTTCGAGCAACTGCTCGAACGCCAGCAGCCCCCGGAGGATGTTCTTGGACAGGTCCGTCCGGTCGGCTCGCAGTAGCAGGCGCCGTCCGTCGAGCTGCGCCTCGAGATCCTCGCCGGCCCGTGCGACGGCATCGCTGTCACTCTCACGCTCGAGCGCGTCTGCGTCGACACCGAGTACGAAGTCGGCGACCACGGTCTGGGTCTCGTCGAGGGTGACGGTCTCGCCCTGCACGTCCGCACCGCACAGGTCGACCGCGCAGCGCCGGAACGCCTCAGCCCATGTCGGGGACGAGAAACCGACGACATCCGCCGCGAGCAGCCCGCCCAGGATCGCTTCGGTGATGCGATCCGGCAGCATCTGCAGGTAGTGGGGCCCGACCCACGGCGTGTGCACGTAGTGCAACAGCGCGGCGTCAGGCAACTCTGCCCTGATGGTCCGTCCAGCCGTCAGCAGATGGTAGTCCTGCAGGTGGATCTCGCTGTCATCGTCGGCGGCGTCGGCTACGGCCTGCGCGACGGACTCGTTGACCGCCGTGTAGCCGTAGAACCACGGATCGCTCCAGTCGGCACCGCCGGGCTCGTACGGCGCGCCCCACAACTCGTGGAGGGTGAACCAGAGCAGGCGATTCGAGACCTCGTTGTAGTGCGGATCGAGACGGTCCCCGACGTCGAGCAGTCGCAGTCGGAACGTGCCCCGATCCGTGTCGGCGTCGAACGCCTCGCCGGCGTGCTCCCGCGCCACCTCACGATCGACATCGTCGAGCGCCAGCGAGATCCACGTGTTGTCGCCGCCGACCATGGCCTCGCCGAGCGCCGACACCAACCCACCGGCGCCCCGCTGCGGGCGCAGGTCGTCACCGTCGCGCGCCCAGCTGACCGGACCGCGGTTGCTCGCGACGATCAAGGTCGGATCACCGTCACTGTCGGCCATCGGGTTCCTCCATCGCGAGGTCGGCCAGGACATCGAGCGGGCGGAACTCCTCGATCTCCTTACCGCCGGTCACCCGCAGCCCGTGCATGTGGTCGGTCACCGCAGAGACCACGGCGGCCGCCAGTTGACGCGTCAGGTCGTCGGGTGCGCGTCGCGCGTGCACGGCGATCGCGTAGCGCCTGCGCTCGACCGAGACGCCGATGTCGGCACGCAGACGTTGCTCGGCTTCGTCGAGGTCGTCGAGGAACTCGTCGCCCTTGCGCTCCCGCGAGTCGGCAGCCAGCGCGTGGGGCAGGTCGGAGATGGCCGTAGAGGTCGCTGACATCGACGACAGTGCTGCCCGCTGGCGCCGGTGACAAACACCGCTCTCCGCCGCCGTCGCGTGCGGCGACCCGCGGGCGTGGTCGGGTCAGTCGAGGCCCCAACGCCGCCGATGCCACGACCACGCCGACGCGACGATGTCGGTCAGGCTCCCATGCCTGGGCTCCCAGCCAATGCGGTCACGCGCCCGGGCCGACGAGGCGACCAGGATCGCTGGGTCCCCCGCGCGCCGTGATTCGTCGACGGAGGGGATCGGGTGACCGGTCACCTGGCGCGCGACGTCGATGACCTCGCGCACGCTGAAGCCGTCACCGTTGCCCAGGTTGCACACGAGCAACTGCGCACCTGTGTCCTGCTCGACCGCGCGGACGTGGGCGTCGGCAAGGTCCGCAACGTGGATGTAGTCGCGCATGCACGTGCCGTCGCGCGTGTCGTAGTCGGTGCCGTAGATCTTGATGTGGTCACGCCGGGCGGCGGCGACACCGAGCACGAGGGGGATCAGATGGGTTTCGGGATCATGATCCTCGCCGCGCTCGGAGGTGGCGCCCGAGGCGTTGAAGTACCGCAGCGCGACACAGCTCATGCCGCGCAGCCGTGCCATCCACCCGAGCGCACGCTCGATCAGAAGCTTGCTCTCGCCGTACGCGTTCGTCGGACTCGTCGCATCGTCCTCGTCGATCGGCACCCGCTCGGGATCGCCGTAGACCGCGGCGGTCGACGACAACACGAACCGTCCGACCCCGGCGTCCTGCAGCGCCGCGAGCAACCGCAGGGTGCCGGCGGTGTTGTTGGCGAAGAAGGCTTCGGGCCGCCGCATCGACTCGCCGGCTTCGATCGACGCGGCGAAATGGACGCACGCGTCGATGCCGGCGAGGGCGTCACGGTATGTGTCCGGCTCGCCGACGTCGGCCTCGACGATCGGCACGTCGTCGGGCACCAGCTCGGCGTGTCCGGTGCGCAGATCGTCGACAACGACGACGTCGTGGCCGCTGTCCCGCAGTTGGGCGACGGTCACCGACCCGATGTAGCCGGCGCCGCCGGTCACAAGCACGCGCATGGCACGGTCCCTCGCTTCATCTGTCGCTGCGGACGCCGGTCTACCATGAGTTGTTCCGGTTCGGAGCGTCGTCGTCGGACGGCGTGCACTGCTCACGGGAAGATGCGTCAGATGCAACTGCCGGTCATGCCACCCATCTCGCCGATGCTGGCCAAGAACGCGGCGAAGCTGCCCGAGGGTGACGGCTGGATCTTCGAGCCGAAGTGGGATGGCTTTCGCTGCCTGGTCTTCCGCGACGGCGACGAGGTCGAGCTGTGGTCGCGCCACGGCAGACCGTTCAACCGCTACTTTCCTGAGCTGGCCGATCCGCTGCGCGCACAGCTGCCGTCCCGCGTCGTGGTCGACGGCGAGCTGGTGGTCCCCAACGGCGACGGCCTGAGCTTTGACCTACTGGGTCAGCGTATTCACCCGGCCGAATCCCGCGTGGCGATGCTCGCCGAGACAACACCGGCACGGTTTGTCGCCTTCGACGTGCTCGCGATCGGCGACGACGATCTGCGGTCGACACCGTTCGGCGAACGCCGGGCGCGCCTGGAGGTCATGCTCGCAGCGGCGACGCAGCCGCTGCATCTGACCCCGGCGACCGCTGACCACACGGTCGCGTCAGACTGGTTCGAGCGGTTCGAAGGCGCCGGAGTCGACGGGATCATCGCCAAGCCGATCGCTGATGCGTACGCCGAGGGCGTGCGGGCACAGCTCAAGCTGAAGCACCAGCGCACCGCGGACGTGGTGATCGCCGGCATGCGCTGGCACAAGAGCGGCCAGGGGGTCGGTTCGCTGCTGCTGGGCCTGTGGCGCCGTGACCACCTGCAGCACATCGGGGTGGCGTCGTCGTTCACCGCCAAGCGTCGGGTCGAGCTGGTCGGCGAGTTGGAGGAGCTGCGGCTCGACGACTCGTCGGAGCACCCGTGGGCCGCATGGACCGACGAGGCTGCGCACGGCGACCAGCGGCTACCGGGCGCGCCGTCGCGCTGGTCGGGCCAGCGCGACGCGGGGTGGGTTCCGCTGCGCATCGCGAGGGTCGCCGAGGTCGGGTTCAACCAGCTGACCGACGGCCGGCTGCGTCATCCGGCCAAGTTCGTGCGGTGGCGGCCCGACAAGCCGCCGTCGGACTGCACGTACGACCAGCTCGAGGTGGCGCCTCCGGCCGAGCTCGACCAGGTCTTCGGCGCCGCCGGCTGACCCGCGTGGCCGACAGCCATCCACCCAGGCAGCCAGCCGCCCACGCATCCCGCTGCGCGCGCCCCGTGGTCAGGACTGGCTGCTGAGAAAGGCGTCGCGGCAGCCGGCGCAGCAGAACCACGTGGTTTCGCCATCGACCGTGGCGTGCACCGTGTCGTCGGAGATCAGCACCGTCATGCCACACACCGGGTCGACTGCGGCACCCGGCTGTGGGGGACGGCCGTCCGGCGCGACACCTTCGGCAACTTGGGTCACACGCGACCGCCGGGTGGAGACAAGCTCCGCCAGGATCGACAATGCGATCTCTGGTGCGGTTCGGGCTCCGATGTCCAGGCCCGCCGGCACCGACACACGGTCTCGTGCGTCGTCGGCGACGTCGAGCGCCGCGAGCACAGCGCTCCCGCGTCGGCGGCTAGCGACCAGCGCGACGTATGGCACGTCCGCGGCGAGCGCCGCGGTCAGCGCCTGCTCCTCGTCGCGGCCGTGCGACGCCACGATCAGCGCGGCGTCGTCCGATCGCGGCTCGACCGCGCCATCGACGAACTCCGCTTCGAAGCCGAGCTGGCCCGCAAGATCGGCCAGCGCGACGGCGACCGGTGTGCGGCCGACCACCAACAGCCGCGCCGGCGGTGCCAGCGGCTCGAGGAAGATCTCGACGGCTCCGCCCGACAGGCACGGGTTGGACACCGTCACCGCGCCTTGCTCAGCAGTCGTCGTGTCTCCCAGATCCCCGCCCCCCGGCGCGCTGCCGCTGGCCCTCGCCACGCCGGGAAGGATGCGCAGCAGCAGCGGCTCACCGCTGTCGAGCGCCGCGCGGGAGTGCACCTGCACCGACGACTCCGCGCAGGTGCCGCCGACGAACCCCTCGATCGTGCCGTCGGCGTGGACGACTGCGGCGTCACCCGCGTGCACGCTCGTCGGATGCTCGGCGCGCACCACGGTCGCACGCACGTGCGGCACGCGCGCGGCGACCAGCTCGGCGGACCGTTCGGCGGCGGCACGCATGGCGTCAGGATCCGCCGGCCGCGTCCGGGCTCTCCGAGTGGGCGTGGAGCGCTTCCCACACCCGCGACGGCGTGGCCGGCATGTCGATGTGGCGGACGCCGCGCGGATACAGGGCGTCGACGATCGCATTCATGACCGTGGGCGGCGACCCGACGGTGGCGGACTCCCCCACGCCCTTGGCGCCGATCGGGTGGTGCGGACTTGGGGTGACCGTGAAGTCCGTCTCCCAGTCGGGTACCTCCAGCGCGGTTGGCACCAGGTAGTCCATGAACGAGCTGCTGACGCAGTTGCCGAACTCGTCGAAGTCGATCGACTGCATCAACGCCATGCCGACGCCGTCGGCGAGCCCACCGTGCACCTGCCCTTCGATGATCATCGGATTGATGCGGGTGCCGCAGTCGTCGACCGCGACGAACCGGCGGACCGTGGTCTCGCCCGTGGCCTCGTCGATGTCCACGACACAGACGTAAGCGCCGAACGGGTAGGTCAGGTTCGGCGGGTTGTAGGTGGTCTGCGCCTCGAGCGACCCCTCGACGCCGTCGGGCAGGTCTTCGGCGCCGTGCGCGGCCATCGCGATGTCGGCGATGGTCTTGGCGCTGTCAGGGTCGCCCTTGACGGAGAAGCGGCCCTTCTCCCACTCGAGGTCGTCGGGGCTGACCTCGAGCATGCCCGCGGCGATCAGTCGCGCCTTGTCGCGGACCTTGCGCGACGTGAGCGCGACAGCGGCGCCGCTCACCGGCGTCGACCGGCTGCCGTAGGTTCCCAAACCGAACGGGGTCTGATCCGTGTCGCCGTGCACGACGTCGATGTCCTCGGGCGGGATGCCCAGCTCCTCGGCGACGATCTGCGCAAACGTCGTCTCGTGACCCTGTCCCTGGGTCTGCACGGACAGCCGCACCACGGCCTTGCCGGTCGGGTGCACCCGGACCTCCGAGCTGTCGGCCATACCCAGGCCGAGGATGTCCATGTGCCGGCGCGGTCCCGCGCCGACCGCCTCGGTGAAGAACCCGACGCCGATGCCCATCAGTTTGGATCCCCTCCCGCCGGCTCGCTGGCGCTCGCCCTCACCCGTGGATCCCCTCCCGCCGGCTCGCTGGCGCTCGCGTCGTTCCGCCTGCTCACGGCGCAAGTCGTCGTAACCCGCGACCTCCAGCGCCTTGCGCAGGGCGGCGGGATAGTCGCCCGAGTCGTACTCCCATCCGGTCTGGGTGTGATACGGGAACTGGTCGGGCTGGATCAGGTTGCGCATCCGCAGCTCGGCTGGATCCATGTCCAGCTCGTGAGCGAGCAGATCGACCATGCGCTCGACCAGGTAGACCGCCTCGGTGATTCGGAACGAGCACGCGTACGCGACACCGCCGGGCGCCTTGTTGGTGTACACGCCCGTGACCTTGCAGTACGCGGCCTGCAGGTCGTAGCTGCCGGTGAACACGCCGAAGAACCCGGCCGGGTACTTCGACGGCTGCGCGGTCGCGTTGAACGCGCCGTGGTCGGCCAGCACGTCGGTGCGCACCGCGAGGATCCGACCGTCCGATGTCGCCGCGATCTCACCGGTCATGTGATAGTCGCGGGCAAAACCCGTCGATATCAGATTCTCGGAGCGGTCCTCCATCCACTTGACGGGCTTGCCGGTGACGATCGACCCGACGATGGCGCACACGTAGCCCGGGTACACCGGCACCTTGTTGCCGAACCCGCCGCCGATGTCAGGCGAGATCACGCGGATCTTGTGCTCGGGGATCCCGGCGACCAACGCGATGACCGTCCGGTGGGCGTGCGGAGCCTGTGTCGTCTCGTACAGCGTGAGCTTGCCCGTCACCGCGTTGTAGTCGGCGAGCGCGCCGCACGTCTCGAGCGGCGCCGGATGTGACCGCGGGTACACCATGTGCTGGCGCACCACGACATCCGCGGCATCGAAGACGCGGTCGCACGCCTCGGCGTCGCCGGTCTCCCAGTCGAAGATGTGGTTGTCGGTCTTGCCGTCGAGATCGTCACGGATGAGCGGTGCGCCGTCGTCGAGCGCGTGGTTGGGGTCGACGACGGGGTCGAGGATGTCGTACTCGACGTGGATCAGCTCCAGTGCGTCACGGGCCGCGTAGCGGTCGTCGGCGACGACGAACGCCACCTCCTGCCCTTGGAACCGCACCTTGTCGGTCGCGAGCACCGCCTGGGTATCGGCCGACATGGTCGGCATCCACGCCAGGTTCAACGGCTCGAGGTCGGCTCCGGTGATGACCGCCCGCACCTTCGGGTGGGCGACCGCCTCCGTCGTGTCGATCGAGACGATGCGGCCGTGTGCGACCGGCGAGCGCAGGATCGCACCGTGCAACATGCCGGGCAGGACGATGTCGTCCAGGTAGTTGCCCTGCCCGCGGATGAAGCGGGGATCCTCCTTGCGCTTGAGCCGGCCGAACCCGATCGGGCGTTCCTGCTCGGGTGTCGTCGTCACGATCCCACCTCCTGCTCCGCCGCGACCGGCGCTGTCCCCGCGCCGTCACCGTGCTCGGCGGCCCAGCGGACAGACCGCACGATGGTCGCGTAGCCCGTGCACCGGCAGAGCTGCCCACTGATCGCCTCACGGATCTCGTCGGGCGCGGGGTCGGGGCTGCGATCCAGCAGCGCTCGTGCCGTCAGCAACATGCCGGGCGTGCAGAACCCGCATTGCAGGCCGTGCTCCTCCATGAAGCCCTGCTGGACGGGGTCGAGCTCGCCCTCGCGCTCCAACCCTTCGACGGTGCGGACCTCGTGGCCCGACGTCATGGCCGCCAGCGTCGTGCAGCTCTTGACGGGCTCGCCGTCGATCAGCACGACGCACGTACCGCAGTTGCTGGTGTCACAGCCCCAGTGGGTCCCGGTCAGCCCCAGCTCGTCGCGGAGGAAGTGGACCAGCAGCATCCGCGGCTCGATGTCGCGCTGGTAGCGCACCCCGTTGACGGTGATCGTCACGTCCATCACGGTCCTCCTCTTCGTCCCAGAGCTCGCACGCCCGCCACGCTCCTAACGGCCTTGGGAGCGCTCGACGGCGCGGCGCAGCGCACGGCTGGTCAGCTCGGCGGTCAGGTGGCGCTTGTACGCCGCCGAGCCCCGCTGGTCGTCGATCGGGTCGGATTGGCTCGCGGCGAGCCGACCGGCCTGCGCGTACAGGTCGTCGTCCGGAGCGTGGCCGCGGACGGCGTCCTGCGCCCGAGTGGCGACGCCCTCGAGACCCACGGCGGTCAACCCGATTCCGACGTCGTCGATCGTGCCGTTGTCCATCCACACCACCGCGCCCACCGCCGCGATCGCCCAGTCCCCGACCCTGCGTTCGACCTTCTCGTACGCGCTGCCGGCACCCGGCCGGAGCGGGATCCTGATCTCGGTCAGCATCTCGTCAGGCTCGACGGCGGTTTCGTATGGACCGCGGTGGAAGTCGGCCATCGGGATCGTCCGCGGGCCGTCGCGGCCACGGATCACGATGTCGGCGAACATCGCGTCGCACACCGTCGTCAGGTCCTCACCGGGGTCGGCCTGGCACAGCGACCCACCGATCGTGCCGCGGTTGCGCACGACGGGGTCGGCGATCACCCGTTCGGCGTCGGTGATCATGGGCGCCAGACGCGCGACCGTGTCCGATGCGAGCAGGGTGGCGTGCCGCGTCAACGCGCCGATGCGCAGCACGTCACGGTCCTCGATGATGTAGTCGAGGTCGACACAGTCGTTGATGTCGATGACGACGTTCGGGCGCACCAGCCGCAGCTTCATCATCGGCAGCAGGCTGTGGCCGCCTGCGATGAGCCGCGCGTCCTCGCCGTGCTGATCGAGAAGCCGCAGTGCGTGGTCGACGCTGCTGGCGCGCTCATAGTCGAATGGCGCCGGTACCTGCATGCGCTCCTCCTCAGCAGAGTGCAAATGGGGCCGCGACAGCCGCCCCACACGACGAGCGTTGACGTTGAGGAGGCCGGCGTCAAGGAGGAAACCACTTCGATGGCGGACCGGTTGCCGCTCTGTGGATACGACGGTCACCGACCGTTGCGCGGACAAGCGGCATCCGGCGAGGATGCGCTGTCGAGCGGCCCGGAACGCGCCAGCAACGCATACGCTTGCTCGCGGCCTGATCGACGATCGCCTGCGGTGGTGCATGACCAGCAGCGTTGACCGACATCCCGGTGCGAGCGAGTCCCGTGGAGCGACGCTGCGTGATGCGCTGTGGTCCCACCCGCGTGGCGGCCGGGTCGCGAGCCTCACGCGAACGCCGCTGCGCGTGGCGTTGTGGGCGGTGCTGCGCACGGGACTGCGCATCCGCGTGGAGGGTCGCCGCCACGGCGGGCCGGCCGTGATCGTCTCGAACCATCCCCACGTCATCGACGGGCTGGTCGTGCTGCTCGCCGACCCGACGATGCGGCCAGTCGCGCGCTGGCACCGGATCCCGCTGCTGCGGGCCGGCATGTGGATCGCCGACAGCCTTATCACAACCACGGGCACGCCGGTCCGGCCGCATCGCGGCGCGTTCTCCGGCGCGCTGGCGCACCTGCTCCGCGACGGACGGGTCTGGATCGCTCCTGAAGGCGGGTGGCAGCCCGAACTGACCCTGCGCTACCCGAGGACGGGCGCGGTCAGGCTGGCCCACGCCGCCGCCGTGCCGATCCAGATCCTGGGCGTCGTGCACGACGATCATCCCGGCCCGACGCTCGGGTCGTGGCGGATGCGGGCCCGGCCCCGAATCCTGTTGCGGTGGGGTCCAGTGGTCGAGACCACCGGAGACGTCGAGTCCGACATCGATCGCATGATGGCCGCCCTCGGGCGGACATGCGGTGCGCGATGGGAATCCCCGAGCACCGAGGCCGACACCGGCTGAGCCG
>JAHELV010000030.1 GCA_024644015.1 Nitriliruptorales bacterium | reverse complement strand
GGCGGCCGTGCCGGCGCGGCGATCGTCAGCCGCATTGCGGCGCGGGCGGCGCGCGACCTGGAGTCCACGCTCGACAGCTACGTGGCCGCGGGGCGGCAGCGCGTGAGCTGAGCGCGCCGCTGCTGGTCGATAGGATCGGTCCGGTCCACAGCGTGCTGTCCGGCCGGCGCGTATGTTCGTGCGACACGTCGAGGTCGCAGATGACGATCCCCAACCCCACACACCTGCTCACGGTGCTGACACCCGACCAGACTGGGATCATCGCCGGGCTCACCGCGCTGCTCGACGAGCTCGACGTCGGGCTGCTCGCGATCAGTGAGACCGTGCTGCACGACTACTTCACGGTGCTGATGAGCGTCGGCGTGCCGACGGCGGTGGAGATCGACGTGCTACGCGACAAGGTGCAGGCGCAGATCGGCGCCGACGCGTCGGTCACGGTCGTCGCCCACCAGCCCGGATCATCGGTCGAGATGGACGGCGAGCGGTACGTGCTGACCGCGACCGGCCAGGCGCGACCCGGTCTGGTGCACGTCATCAGCTCCATCGTCGCTGCGCGCGGGGGCAACTTCGTGGACCTGTTCAGCAACGCCGACGCTGAGCAGATCAGCATGGTCGCCGAGATCGATCTGCCGGCGGATGTCGCGCTCGACCAGTTGCAGATCGACCTCGAGCACGCCACCAGCCACGCGGCGCTGCACGTCCGGCTCCAGCACCACCGCCTGTTCGTCGCCACGAACGAGATCGCCTTCCGCCGCGTGCCGACCTGACGTGCCGCCGCGCACCGTCCCAGCACATCCCGTGACCGTGAGGGCGAGCGCGGAACCCTCGCACAGCGATAGGTCGTCCGCAGATGATCCGAACCGACGCCATCTTCAACACGATCCGGATGTTCCAGGAGGAGCATCTCGACGTGCGCACGGTCACGTTGGGCGTGGACCTGCAGGACTGCAGCAGCCCCGTCGGCCAGCACCTGCGGGACAAGGTGCACGCCAAGATCGTCGGTCACGCCGGCGGGCTGGTGCGCGCGAGCGCCGAGATCGAACGTCGCTTCGGCATCCCGATCGTCAACCGTCGGATCGCCGTGTCACCGATCGCCACGGTTGCCGCCGGTCACGGCACCGCCGAGCTCGTGAGGATCGCCATGACGCTGGACCGGGCGGCCGGCGAGGTGGGCGTCGATCTGTTGGGCGGCTACAGCGCCCTCGTGCACAAGCACAGCACCCCGACGGCCCGCGCGCTGATCGACAGCCTGCCCGAGGCCCTGGCGGGCACAGAACGCGTCTGCGCCAGCTGCAACGTCGCGAGCACCAGAGCCGGCATCAACATGGACGCCGTACTCCACCTCGGGCGCACCGTGCGCGCCATCGCCGAGGCTGACGCCGCACGGCACGGCTTCGCCTGCGCCAAACTCGTCGTGTTCGCGAACATGCCTGATGACAACCCGTTCATGGCCGGCGCCGTCCACGGACAGGGCGAGGCTGACGCCGTGATCAACATCGGGGTGTCGGGCCCGGGCGTCGTGACGCGGGCGCTGCAACGGCTGATCGAGGACGCCGGCCCGGCGAACCTCACGTTGGCCGACATTGCCGAGGAGATCAAGATCACCGCCTTCCGCGTCACCCGCGTCGGCGAGCTGATCGGTCGCGAGCTGGCGCAGCGTCTCGGCGTCGCGTTCGGCATCGTCGACCTGTCGCTGGCGCCGACGCCGAAGGTGGGGGACTCGATCGGCGAGATCCTGCAGACGATGGGGGTCATCGACGTCGGGGCTCCGGGATCTACCGCGGCGATCGCCTTGCTCAACGACGCCGTCAAGAAGGGGGGCGCATTCGCCAGCAGCAGCATCGGTGGGCTGTCCGGTGCGTTCATCCCGGTGATGGAGGACGCAACGCTGGCCCGTGCCGCCGCCGACGGCAGCCTGACGCTGGACAAGCTCGAGGCGATGACCAGTGTGTGCAGCGTCGGGCTCGACATGATCGCCATCCCCGGTGACACCCCCGGCGAGACCATCGCGGGCATCATCGCCGACGAGATGGCGATCGGTGTCACCAACAACAAGACGACCGCCACCCGGCTCATCCCCGTACCTGGCAGGGCCGCCGGTGAGCACGTGCGGTTCGGTGGCCTGTTCGGCGAGAGCGTCGTGCTGCCGGTCCGGGGGGTCGACGGCTCGAGCCAGTTCGTGCGTTTCGGCGGACGTATCCCGGCTCCGATCCAGAGCCTGCGGAACTGACCCGCTACTTCGCCAGGTCCTGCCGGTGGGCGCCGAACCGTCCGCCGTCGCCTGCGGCCAACTCGTCGTACGGCGGGATCTCGAACACCTGCACCCGGTCGTCGAGGAAGTCCGAGATCGCAAGAAACCGGCCGTCGTCGGACACGTCCAGGCCGGTCGTCTGGTTGCCGCCCACCATGGCGTCGAGCGGTTCTCCCGTCGCGGTGTCGAAGGCCAGGACGGACCCCCACTCGGGCCCTGGCAGGTAGTAGGACTGCGGGTTGTTCGCGCCGCGGTTCGAGACGTACAGCACGCGACCGTCGGCGCCGAGGTCGATGGTGTTGGGCTTCTCGTCGGTCCGCGTGAACCGGCGCACCCGATCACGCGCCAGGTCGTGGACGAACACGGCGTCGGCGCCCATGTCGTCCGCGTAGAGCACCTCGCCGTCGCCGACCAGGTGGCGCATGGCGCCGCCCGTCGACCTGAGGATGTCCGACGTGCCGTCGCGCAGATCGATGCGCTCGAGCTGACCGGCCGCGAAGCCCGCGACGTACAACGCGTCACCGTCCGGAGTGACGTACAAGCCGCGTGGCGTGGCCACGGTTGGTAGCAGCCGGAGCACGTCACCGGTTGCCAGGTCGATCTCCGACACGTCGTTGCTGGACCAGTTCGACGCGTACAGCCGGTCCTCATCTGGGCTGAGCGCGATCACCTTCGTCCACGCCCCACCTGTCGAGAGCTGCCGTTGTACCTCGTGCGTCGCCGTGTCGATCTCGAACACCGAGCTGCTCTCCATCTGGCTGGCGTAGGCGGTCCGGCCGTCGGACGAGAAGATCACCTCGACCGCGCCGTGGGCGCCGAGGTCGATCTCGGCCAGGCGCTCGCCCGTGCGGGGTCGGTACACCTCGACGCCGGGCCCCCCGAGCAGGCTGACCCACAGCTCGCGCCGGTCCGGGCTGAACGCCACCTGCTTCGGTGCCGGGCCTGTCTTGAACTGGGCGACCTTGTGGTGCAGTTGGCCCTCTGGATCCAGCCACCAACGGAAACGGCGATCGCGGGTCACGGTCACCTGTCGGTGCAGCACACCCCTGTCGGGGTGGGTCAAGGTCACGTCGAGGCGGCCTTCGGGTACCTCGACCGACATCGGAGCGGTGCCGGTGATCGTTTCCGCACCGTTGGCCGCGATCTCGACGTCGGCGCCGCGTGGTCGTGTCACGATGCGGATGCGGTGCTCGGGCGCGGGCGTCGGCGACTCGACGATGCCGGCCGGTGTCGACGACGCGGCGACCGGCCGGTCGGGTACTGCTCCAGGGGCCGACTGCGTCAGCATGAACCCGGTCGCGACGCCACTCACGACGGCCAGCGCCACCACGATGAGCGCGACCAGGACGGACCTGAGCCGCGTGGACCTCCCGCCAGATGCCATCTGCCGACCTCGCCACCCGCCTACCAGCTGCGGTGGCAGCGTACGCCAGGCGCACGCCACGACGTGACGACTCCACCTGGCCGGTCTACTCGGGAAGGCCGACCGCGACCGGTGGGTGTCCGGGTGGACCGGCGACCGACGGGCAGACTATCCTCGCCGAGCCTGGTTCACGAGCACGAAGCTGACCGTCTGTCGACGGGCACAACCTGGCTGCCGCGTCGACCCCGAAGAGGCGAATCCACCATGTCCGCAATCATCGTCGTCGGCACGCAATGGGGTGACGAGGGCAAAGGCAAAGCCACCGACCTGCTCGCAGACAGCGTCGACTACGTCGTGCGGTACCAGGGCGGCAACAACGCGGGCCACACCGTCATCGTCGGAGACGTCACGCTCAAACTGCACCTGGTGCCGTCGGGGGTCATGTACGAGCACGTCACCCCCGTGATCGCCGACGGAGTCGTCATCGATCCCGGCGTCCTGCTCGACGAACTCGACGGACTCGTCGACCAGGGCCTCGACCCGTCCCGCCTGCGGATCAGCGGGAACGCGCACCTGATCATGCCGTACCACCTGGAGCTGGACCGGCTGACCGAGCGCCATCTCGGCCGTCAGCGGCTGGGCACGACCAAGCGCGGGATCGGACCGGCGTACGCCGACAAGGCATCGCGCGTGGGGCTGCGGGTCCAGGACCTGTACGACATGAAGATCTTCCGGCAGAAGCTCGACACCGTGCTCAAAGAGAAGAACGCCATTCTGTCGCGGATCTACAACCGCCTTCCGATGAAGGCGGCCGACATCGAGACGCAGTACACGGTGTACGCCGAGCGGCTCGGTCCGTACATCGCCGACACGGGCACGCTGCTGCATGATGCGCTGGACTCGGGTCGGGCGGTGCTGCTGGAGGGTGCACAGGGCACGTTGCTCGACCTGGACCACGGCACCTACCCGTTCGTGACGTCGTCGAACCCCGTCGCGGGCGGCGCGCTGACCGGCGCGGGCCTGGGTCCGGATCGCATCACGCAGGTGATCGGCATCACCAAGGCGTACGTCACACGTGTCGGGTCGGGCCCGTTCCCCACCGAGCTGGGTGCGGAGGGATCGTCGGCGGCCAGCCAGGACATCGCCGAACGGATGACCGAAGTCGGTGGCGAGTACGGCACGACCACCGGCCGTCGCCGGCGGGTCGGCTGGTTCGACGCGGTACTGGCGCGTTATGCGCGGCGCGTCAACGGGTTGACCGAGCAGTTCCTCACGAAGCTCGACGTGCTGAGCCAGTTCGACGTGCTGAAGATCTGCCGCGCCTACCGCTACCAGGACAGCGAGTACGAGCACTTCCCACCACACCAGTCGATCATCCATCGTGCGGTTCCGCTGTACGAGGAGCTGCCCGGGTGGGGCACCGACATCACCGCCGTCGAGCACATCGCCGACCTGCCCAAGCAGGCGCAGGCGTACGTCGACCGGCTCGAGGAGCTGACCGAGGTGCCGATCCGGTGGGTCTCGGTGGGTCCCGCACGGCAGCAGACACTCCAGCGCCGCTGACCGCCCGGGCCCGACGCAGCGGAAGGACACGACATGAACGTGCTGGTCATCGGTGGCGGCGGCCGCGAGCACGCGCTGTGCTGGGCGCTCGGCCGCGCCCCGTCGGTCGACAACGTCCACTGCGCGCCGGGCAACGCCGGAATCGCCGGCGTGGCGAAATGCCACCCGGACGTCGACCCCGTCGACGGTGATGCCGTCGCCGAACTGGCGCACGCCGTGGACGCCGACCTGGTCGTCGTCGGGCCGGAGGCACCGCTGGTGGCCGGGGTCGCCGACACGGTCCGGGATGTCGGCATCAGCGTCTTCGGCCCGTCGTCGGGGGCTGCGTGCATCGAGGGCTCCAAGCAGTTCGCCAAGGAGATCATGACCGCGGCAGGCGTGCCGACCGCCCGGTACTGGAGCGGCGACGATCCGGACGCCGCCGTCGCCGCGCTCGACGGGTTCGAACCGCCGTATGTGGTCAAGGCCGACGGCCTCGCCGCCGGCAAGGGCGTGCACATCTGCGCCGCCCGCGCCGAGGCGGTGACGGCGATCAAGGAGACGATGGTCGCCCGTCGGTTCGGTGCCGCTGGGACCGTCGTGGTCGTCGAGGAGTTCCTCGCCGGACCCGAAGTGTCGATCTTCGCGCTGTGCGACGGCGACGACTGCCGGCTGTTGTCACCCGCACAGGACTTCAAGCGCGCGTTCGACGGCGACATGGGACCCAACACGGGTGGCATGGGAGCGTGGTGTCCGTATCCACTCGACGAGGCCACCATCGCCGAACTGGAGCAGACGGTGTTCCGGCCGGTGCTGCACGAGCTCGCCCGCCGCGACCTGCCGTACCGGGGCCTGCTGTACGGCGGGCTGGTGCTCACGGACCGCGGCCCGCAGGTGCTGGAGTTCAACGCACGCTTCGGCGATCCGGAGACGCAGGTGGTCCTGCCGCGCCTGCGGACCGATCTGGGACTGCTGTTGCGCGCGTGCGCCGAAGGCCGTCTGGCGGACGCGCCACCCGTCGTTTGGGACGGGCGCGCGTGCGTGACGGTCGTGCTCGCGTCCGGTGGATACCCCGGCGAGTACCGCACGGGCGTGACAATCGACGGGCTCGACGCCGTGTCCGGCGACGACCAGATCGTGTTCCACGCCGGCACCGAAGCGGACGGCGACCGGATCCGCACGGCCGGAGGCCGGGTGCTGGCGGTGTCCGGTCTCGGTCGCGGCGTGCCGGACGCCCGCACCGTCGCCTACGCCGCCGCTGATCGGGTCTCGTTCGACGACATGCACCGACGCGAGGACATCGCGCTGCATGCCGGCGACGGGTGACCTTGACGGAGATGCAAATTGGGGGTGTGCACCACCCGCGCGGCTGTCTAGCATGATGCTGGGACGCGCGAGGAGAGCACGTGCGAAGCGCGGGAATGCGGGTGTTCGCCGGGGTGGTACTCACGATCGCCCTCGCCAGCACAATGGTGGTGCCGGTCACGGCGCTGTCACGACCGCTGCTCGCCGCTTCGACGACCCGGCCCGATCCGGTGGGGACCGCCAAGGACCGGGCGTCGTCGCCGGTGGGCACGGTGCCGCGCGCAGCGGGCGGACCGCTCGACTGGGTCAGGGGCATGCTGGGCGACGTCGGAGCCGACTACGCCCGGCTGTTCGGGCTCGGTGAGGTGGCACGGTCACAGGCCGGGCCGCAACGTCGGTCGGGAGTCGACCAGGCGAGCAACCTCACCATCCCGCAGGTCGTGCTCGCCGCCTACCGCAATGCGGCCAGGCGTGCGCCTACCGTGGCGGCCGGTTGTGAGTTGGACTGGACGGTGCTCGCCGGCATCGGTCGCGTCGAGTCGCGGCACGGCCTGTTCCTCGGAGCCGACAGCGTGATCGACACGCAGGGCAACATCGCCGCCGACATCGTCGGTCCCGCGCTCAATGGCGAGCACGGGTTCACGTCCATTGCCGACACCGACGGGGGGCGGTGGGATGGCGACCGCCGCTGGGACCGTGCGGTGGGCCTCATGCAGTTCATCCCGTCGAGCTGGCGTCTGTTCGGTCAGGACGGCAACCTCGACGGCGAACGCGACCCCCACAACGTGTTCGATGCGACGCTGGCCGCCGTCGATCACCTGTGCAGCACCGATCCTGGTGACCTGCACGATGACGCTCGACTGGAGCGGGCGTTGTACTCCTACAACAGGTCCGACGCGTACGTCGCAGACGTCCGACGCTGGATCGACATCTACCGCAGCGCGAACCCCGCCGACCTGTCCGCGGCCGCGGTCGCAATCGCCGCGGGGGATCAGGCGCGACGCAACCCGTTCTCCGGCGAGTTGACCGGTGTGCTGTTCGACGAGGCACTCACCGCGGCACCGGTGGCCGCCTCCGGGCAGAATCCCGCGGCGGCGTCCGCCGCAGCGGGCTCGACCACCTCAACCGACACCGCGGCAGCGTCCGCGGCGACCAGGCGCAAGGCGGCAACGTCGGAGCAGCGCAAGAAATCGCCGGCCGCCACGCCGACGCCGGACGGCAAGCCCAAGGCATCGGCCTCCCCGGAGGCGGAACCGAAGCCGAAGCCGTCGGAACCGGCGGCGTCAGCCAAGCCGAAGCCGTCAGAACCGGCGGCGTCAGCCAAGCCGACGCCGACGCCATCGAAGCCGGCACCAGCCCCGGACCCGACGCCGTCGACGTCTACGCCGGCCCCGGAACCCGAACCCGCGCCTGCGCCGGAGCCGGCCCCGAAGCCCGAGCCTGCGCCGGAGCCGGCCCCGAAGCCCGAGCCTGCGCCGGAGCCCGAGCCTGCGCCGGAGCCCGAACCCGAACCTGCGCCCGAGCCTGCGCCCGAGCCGGACCCGTGTGCCTGCGCCGAACCCGGCGCCGAGCCCTGCACCGAAGCGGAGGCAGCGGCCGCGGCCGAAGCGGCGGCTGCGGCTGGTGCCGAGGCTTGCGACATCGTGGGACCCTGACCGGATCCTGACGCTCAGCCGCGTTTCGGTAGCCGAGCCCGAGCCGGGTGACAATGGGCGGATGATCCCTGACATCCTCGCCGCCCGGTACGCGTCGGACGAACTCGTCGAACTGTGGACGCCCGAGCGCAAGGTCGTCCTCGAACGGCGGTTGTGGCTCACGGTGCTGCGGACGCAGCGGCGTCTGGGCGTCGACGTCCCCGACGGCGTGGTCGCCGACTACGAGGCTGTGATCGACGACGTGGATCTCGACCGCATCGCGGCACGTGAGCGGAGGACCCGCCACGACGTGAAGGCCCGCATCGAGGAGTTCTGTGCGCTGGCCGGTCACGAGCACATCCACAAGGCGATGACGTCGCGTGACGTCACCGAGAACGTCGAGCAGTGGCAGATCCGGACCTCGCTGGAGCTGGTGCGGGACCGCATCGTGGCGGCGCTGTCGCGCCTGGCCGCACGAGCGGTCGAGTTCGAGCACGTCGTGATGGTCGGTCGCACGCACAACGTGCCTGCGCAGGCCACGACGCTGGGCAAGCGCTTCGCGACCGCCGCGGACGAGCAGATGCTGGCCTACGATCGCATCACCACGCTGCTCGACCGCTATCCGCTACGTGGCGTCAAGGGGCCGGTCGGCACTGCCGGCGATCAACTCGACCTGCTCCAAGGTGACGCCGACGGGCCTGCGGCCCTCGACGCCGCGATCGCCGACGAGCTCGGGTTCGATCGCCTCATGACGTCGGTCGGGCAGGTCTATCCCCGGTCGCTGGACTTCGACGTCGTGTCAGCGTTGACGCTCGCCGCGGCGGCGCCGTCGAACCTGGCCACGACCATCCGGTTGATGGCCGGCCACGAGCTGATCACCGAGGGTTTCGTCGCCGGGCAGGTCGGCAGCAGCGCGATGCCACACAAGATGAACACGCGTTCGTGCGAACGCATCAATGGGTTGGCCGTCGTCCTGCGTGGCTACGCCTCGATGACCGCTGAGCTCGCGGGCGCACAGTGGAACGAGGGCGACGTGTCGTGCAGCGTCGTGCGCCGCGTGGCGCTGCCTGATGCGTTCTTCGCCACCGACGGGCTGTTCCAGACGTTCCTGACGGTACTGTCAGAGCTGGGGCCGTACCCGGCGGTGATCGAGCGCGAGCTCGAGCGCTACCTGCCCTTCCTGGCCACGACGAAGGTGCTGGTCGCGGCCATCCAGCGTGGCGTCGGGCGGGAGGTGGCACACGACGCGATCCGCGAGCATGCCGTCGACGTCGCCCTGGCCATGCGCGAGAAGGGCGTCGAGCACAACGATCTGCTCGAGCGGCTCGCGGGCGACGAGCGGCTGGGTCTGACCGCAGCCGAGCTGCGGGCGCTGGCCGCGGACCCCTCCGCCTTCGTCGGAGCCGCGTCCGCGCAGGTGCGGGCGGTCGTCGAGCGCGTCACGCGGGTCGTCGAGGTGCATCCGCGCGCAGCTGCGTACGACCCTGGCCCCATCCTGTAGGGCGGGCCGGCGCCGCCCGACGTCAGGGCGTGGTACGGGCGCGCGGGCTGCGGTCGATCGGCTCGTATCCCCACCGTTCGAGCTGGCTCCGCGCATGTTCGATGCGTTGGGCCGGCGCCGGGTCGCGCCAGTGGTCGGGTCGCTCGAGCGCCGTGCGTACGGTGATGCTCGACGGATCGAACGCCGCATCGACCTCGTCCCACACGAGCGGCGCTGACACCGTCGCGGCGGGAGTGGCGCGGGGGCTCCACGCCGCGACCGCGTGCTGCCCCTGCCCGAGGCGGGACCAGTCGATCAACAGACGTCCGCGCCGGTCGGCCTTGCGCATCTCGACGGTCAGGTCGCCGGGGTGGCGGTCGGCCAGGCACCGAGCGGCCGCCAGCGTGAACCCACGCAGCTCGTCGAACCGGTACCGGCGTTCGACGCGCACGATCACGTGCAGCCCGCGCTTGCCGCTCGATTTCACACGGGCCGGCAGGCCGAGGTCGTCGAGCAGTTCACGGAGCCACCACGCCGCCTGCGCCACCGACTGGTCGGCGCTCGACGGGTCGAGGTCGAACAGCAGCATGTCCGGGCGGTCCGGTCGATCGGTCCGCGACAGCCACGCGTGGAGTTCGACGACGGCCATCTGCGCGGCCCACCGCAGCTCCGCCAGGCCCGTGGCGACCAGGTAGGTCACCTCGCGCTCCGACGACTCGGACCACGTCGTGAACCGTCCCAGGTCGTCAGGAGCGTCCTTGCCGAGGTTCTTCTGGAAGAAGCCGGAGCGCTCGATCCCGGCGGGGTGGCGCTTCAGTGTCAGGGGGCGCTGCGCGACGGCCGTCAGCAGTCGGTCGCTGGCCGCGGTGTAGTAGTCCCACAGGTCCGCCTTGGTGATGCCCGCCTGCGGCCACAGCAGCTTGTCGGGGCTCGACAGGCCCGGTCGGTCCTCAGCGGACAATGCTGAACCGCTGTTCGCCGCGGAGCACGTCGATCTGCTCGACCTCCACGTCGGTGACCCGGGCCATCGGCGGCCCGGTGCGGCACTCGGCGACCAGCTCGTCGACGGCCGTCCGCCGGCCCTGGACCTCGGCCTCGACCCGGCGGTCCGCAGCGTTGCGGACCCAGCCGGTCAACCCACGCACACGCGCCTCGTCGGCGAAGGTCGCACGATAGAACACCCCCTGCACGCGCCCCGAGACCCACAGGTGGACTCTGATCAGATCGTCGTCGCTCATCATCCGCAGTGTTACCGATGCCCGAGCCGCTATGCCGCGTCGTCAGGGCAACCACATGAGCCGGGCGACGCTCGTTCACCGCCCGCCCCGCACGGTGCGGACGCGGCTAGGGTTTGCGCAACGGGTGTGGCTCGAGTCGAGGGTCGAAGGTCGCACGACGACGGAGTGGAGCAGGCATGGCTGACAAGCCGGCCGTGTTGGTCGAGGGTCTCAGCAAATCGTTCGGCGACACCGTCGCGCTCGCGGGCATCGACCTGCAGATCCGCGAAGGCACGGTGCTCGGCCTGCTCGGTCCCAACGGCGCCGGCAAGACCACCGCGGTGCGCGTGCTCGCCACGTTGCTCCAGCCAGACAGGGGCAGGGCGGAGGTCTTCGGCTACGACGTGGTGCAGCAACCGGCACAGGTACGCACGCTCATTGGCCTCGCCGGGCAGAACGCCGCTGTCGATGAACTGCTCACCGGTCGGCAGAATCTGCGGATGGTGGGTCGCCTGTACCACATGCCCGAGCGCGACGTGCGGTCGCGTTCGAAAGCGCTTCTGGAGCGCTTCGAGCTGGTCGACGCCGCCAACCGTCCGGTGCGCACGTACTCGGGTGGGATGCGGCGCCGGCTCGACCTGGCGGCCAGCCTGCTCAACCGTCCCCGCGTGCTGTTTCTCGACGAGCCGACGACCGGGTTGGACCCCCGCAGCCGCGCCGACGTGTGGCAGATGATCCGGGCGCTGGTCAGCGAGGGCACCACGCTGCTGCTCACGACCCAGTACCTCGAGGAGGCCGATCGGCTGGCCGACAGGATCTCGGTCATCGACCATGGCCGGGTGATCGCGGAAGGCACGGCCGACGAGCTGAAGTCGTCGACCGGCGGGCAGGTCGTCGAGGTACGCGTGACGCACGCCGCCGATGTCGATCGTGCGGCGGCGGTGCTGTCGAGCATCGGTGACGCCGACGCTGTCACGACCAACGATCACGTTGCGACGGTGGCCGCTGAGCGCGGTGTGGCCTCGGTGGCCGAGGCGGCGGAGGCGTTGCGGGGTGCGCAGGTCGACGTGACCGATCTCGCGCTACGCCGCCCAACGCTCGACGACGTGTTCCTGGACATCACCGGCCGCCCCGCTGAGGAGACAGTGTCCGCGAACGGCGACCGTCCTGGCGGGCGTCGCCGCCGCGAACAACGGCGAAAGGCCCGACAATGACGACGGCGACCGCCGGAACCTCTGGCGCAACCGACGTCGTCGGGACACCGCGGATCACGTTGGGCACGGCGCTCTCGGACGCGGCGACGATCACCGGGCGCTACCTCACCCACATCGTGCGCCAGCCCCGGCTGTTGATCTTCTCGACGATCCAGCCGGTGATGTTCGTGCTGCTGTTCGTCTTCGTGTTCGGTGGCGCTTTGACCAACAGTCCGGCGATCCAGCCGTACGGCTCGTACAAGGACTTCCTGTTACCGGGGATCTTCGTGCAGACGGTCGCGTTCGGGGCGACCCAGACCGCCATCGCGCTCGCGGAGGACCTCAACCGGGGTGTGATCGATCGGTTCCGGTCGCTGCCGATGGCTCGCTCCGCCGTGCTGCTGGGCCGCACCACCGCAGATCTGGTTCGTGGCTTCGCGGTCGTCCTCATCATGACGGTGGTCGGGCTGATGATCGGCTTCCGCCCACAGTTCCTCGGGCTGCTGGGCGCGATCGCCATCGTCGTGATCTTCGGCTTCGCGATGAGTTGGATCTACGCGGTCGTCGGACTGTCGGTTCCGAACTCGGAGACCGCACAGGCCGCCAGCTTCGTGGTGACCTTCCCGCTGGTGTTCGCGAGCGCGGTGTTCATCCCGCCGTCGACGATGCCCAGTTGGCTGCAGGTGTTCGCCGAGAACAACCCCATAACCCACGTGGCCGAGGCATCCCGCGCGCTGGCGACTGGCATCGGTGGTGTCGCGGAGCCGCTGTTGTGGTCGCTGGCCTGGATCGTCGGTCTGCTGGTCGTCTTCGTGCCACTGTCGGTCAGGCGCTACCGCCGGATGAGCTGACCGCCGCGCCCCCGCACGCCGCCGGGCTGCGGCGGGCGATGGTCGGCAAACGATTGTTTCGTTCGGTGCGACGCAGCTGATCACGCTTTCTTTGAAGAATGCGAGCACAATGCTGTAATTCCGCCGTCGTCGTGCGTATGCTCACCCACCATCGCGGGCCAGCCGCCAACGGGGAGACGTCGCATGGCCACCGTTTCGTTCCATCGCATGCTGCTCGTCGTGCTGCTCGCACTCGCACTCGTCGTCGGTGTACTCACGCCTCCGGCCCGGGGTCAGGCGGCGGCCGGTGCCGAGTGCGCGGTGCCACTGCCCATCGGCGAGGTGACCGTCGGCCTGACAGGGTCGGGACTGACCGTGGCGAAGGGCAACACGCCCGAGTCGTTCGACGCCGAGGTGCTCGGTGTGCTCAGGGACGGCATCGCGCCCGGCGTCGACATGATCATCGCGAACCTCGATTCGGCGGCCATCGCTGAGGCCGGGATCTGGTTCGGCATGTCGGGATCGCCGGTCTACGCCGACGACGGTCGCCTGATCGGTGCCGTCAGCTACAGCTTCTCGTTCGAACGGTCGTCGATCGCAGGTCTGACGCCGGCCGAGCAGATGACCAAGTTGTACGACTACCCCGGCTCGACCCGGTCGCTGTCCATGGAGCAGGACGTGCAGCTGCCTGCGGCGGTGCGGCGACGGGCGGCGCAGGCGTCCGACGCGACCGACAGGCAGCTGCGCGGGGGCATGTCGCCGATCCCCGTACCGGTGGGGGTCTCTGGCCTGCGACGGTCGCGGCTGCCCGAGCTGGAGAAGCGCCTCGAGGGCACGCAGGACCTGAAGCTGTACTCGGCGGCTGCTGCTGAGCGGCCCAAGGGGGACCCCGCCGACATCTTCGCAGGCAGCAACTTCGTGGCCGCCCTGTCCTACGGTGACCTGACGGCGGCCGGCTCGGGCACGACGACCGACGTCTGTGATGGCATGGCGCTCGCCTTTGGACATCCCTTCATCTGGGAGGGACGCACGGCAGTCAGCATGCACCCGGCCGAAACGATCGTGATCCAGCCCGACGGCGGCTTCTCCTTCCACATCGTCAATCCCGGCGGGGTGGTCGGGACGGTCGACCAGGACCGGCTGACCGGCGTTCGGGCCAGGTTCTCAGACGGCCCAGATCCGACGGTGGCATCGTCCGACGTCGCATCGGTGACAACCGGAGCGGAGCGGACCGGGCGCACATGGATCAACCGCGACAGAGACGTACCGGACCTCGCATCGTTCCACCTGCTGACCAACCTCGACACGGTCTTCGACAAGATCGGCGAGGGGCGAACCAAGCTCACCTGGACGGCCACAGGCACGTCCGGCAGCGGCAAGCCATGGAAGCTGCGACGCACGAACCGCTTCGCCAACCGCTTCGACGCCTCGTTCGAGTCGATCTTCGAGATGCTCGAGTGGCTGTACATCCTCGAGGACAACCGGTTCACCGATGTCGAGTTCGATCACGTCCAGATGACGGCGAAGGCGAACGAGAGCTTCCAGCGACTGAAGCTGGGCACGGTCCGTGTGGCGGTCAACGCCGGCCGCTACCGCAAGATCAGCGCGATCACGCGGCTACGTGTGCGGCCGGGCGACGTCATCAAGGTGCGCGTGCCGTTGAAGAAGTTCCGCGAGGACACCGCGTTCCGCACGGTCCGGCTGCGGCTGCGCGTGCCGCGGCGGTTGTCGGGCCAGTCGATGCGCCTGGCCGTGCTCGGTGGCCGCAGTGTGGCCGGCGAGACAAACCCGGCGGCCGGCACGTCGTTGAACGACATCCTCGACCGCATGCGCCGCGCGGAGTCGAACAACGACGTGCTCGCCCGGCTGCAGCGCAACGGTGGAGATGCCGGACCCGAGGTGCTCCGCAAGGCCGAACGGGCGCTCGGTAACGTGGTCCGCGGCACCCGGTCGGTCCGCGTGAGAGTGCGCTGATCCGGCAGCGGATCAGTCGGCTGCGGGCGTTTCGACCGTCAGCAGCTTGTGCTCCATCTCGACCTGGTCGCCGGGGCCGACCGCCAGGTCGCGTACAACTCCGTCGGCCGGGGCGAGCAGCTGGTGCTCCATCTTCATCGCCTCCAGGACGACCAGTGGCTGGCCCGTCGTGACGGTATCGCCGTTGCGTACGTGCACGGCGGTGACGGCGCCGGGCATGGGCGCGATGACGGGACCGCCACGGCTGTCGGCGTCGCCCCCGGCGGCGAGTCGTTCCTGCTGACGCAACGTCCAGACATCGCCGCGATGGGCGATCCACATGAGGTCGCCGTCCTCGGCACAGTGATAGGTCCGCGTGACGCCGTCCAGTTGGGCGTGAACGACGGCGGCGTCGCGTGTCGCGCGTGCCGCCAGCGGTGCGCCGCCGTCGATCAGGACGCTCGCGGCCACGCTGGACCCCTGTATGTGCACGGTGGCATCCCGCCGGCCGCCGACGAGCCGCAGCGGCGTCCAGGCTGGATCACCGAGTCGCCACCCGCCCGGCAGGTCGAAGGTGCTGCGCACCGGTTCGCGCTCCAGCGCGGCGAGGTGTGCGAGCGCGGCGGCAGCCAGCACGTGGTCGGGCACGGTGTCGGGAGTCAGCTCGTCGAGCACACGGCCGACCAGTCCGGTGTCGATGTCGCCCGACCGCACGGACGCGTGATCGAGCAGTCGCCGCAGGAAGCCGGTGTTGGTCTGCATCCCGAGCACCGCGAACCGCCCGAGGGCCGCGTCCAGCCGTCGCAGTGCGGCGGTACGGTCCGGACCGTGCGCGATCACCTTGGCGAGCAGCGGGTCGTACACGCGGGGCACCGCGGTACCCGCGCGCACGCCGCTGTCGACGCGCACGCCGTGACCGGCCGGTTCCGCGTACGCCAGCACCGTGCCGCCTGTCGGAAGGAAGTTCCGTGAAGGATCCTCGGCGTAGACACGCGCCTCGACCGCGTGCCCGCACATCGCGACCTGGTCCTGGCTGAACGACAGCGGCGCACCGGCCGCGATCCGGATCTGCCACTCGACGAGATCCAGCCCGCTGATCAGCTCGGTCACGGGATGCTCGACCTGCAGGCGGGTGTTCATCTCGAGGAAGTAGAAGGTGTCGGGTTGTGCCGCCGACACGATGTACTCGACCGTCCCGGCCCCGCGGTAGCCGCACGCACGCGCCGCCGCGACGGCACTGGCGCCGATCGCCGCACGGGTCGCGGCGTCGAGCAGGGGTGACGGCGCCTCCTCGACGATCTTCTGGTGGCGGCGCTGCAGGCTGCACTCGCGTTCGCCGAGGTGCACGACGCTGCCGTGGTCGTCGGCCAGGACCTGGACCTCGATGTGTCGCGGCCGTGCCACGAACCGCTCGAGGAGGATCCGGTCGTCGCCGAACGCCGAGGCGGCCTGTCGGCGCGCTGCCTGCAGCGCCTCGGCGAGCCGCTCGCGGTCGTCGACGACGGCCATGCCCTTTCCGCCGCCACCGGCGACCGGCTTGACCATGACCGGCAGGCCGATGTCGTCGGCCGCGGCGAGCAACGCCGCGTCGTCGAGATCGCCTGAGGCGGTTCCCGGGACGACCGGCACGCCGGCGTCGCGCATCACGCGGCGCGCGCGAGCCTTGTCGCCCATGGTCTCGATCGCGTCGGCGGGTGGCCCGACGAAGACGACGCCGGCCGCGGTGCACGCTCGTGGCAGCTCCGGGTTCTCGGACAGGAAGCCATAGCCTGGGTGCACCGCGTCGGCGCCGGTGGACTGAGCGGCCGCCACTACCCGGTCGACGTCGAGGTAGCTGGCCGCCGGCGGCGCGGGGCCGAGCCGGACCGCGAGATCGGCGAGGCGCACGTGCGGCGCATCGGCATCGGGGTCGCTGTACACGGCGACCGCGCGGACGCCCATCCGACGCAGGGTGCGGATGATGCGCACGGCGATCTCACCGCGGTTGGCGACCAGCACCGCCTCCGGAAGTCGCACGGCCTCGGTCACATCCGGAACACGCCGAAGCCCGCCGGGTCCAGCGGCGCGTTCGCGCAGGTCGACAGGCCCAGACCCAGGACCATGCGGGTGTCGCGTGGGTCGATCACGCCGTCGTCCCACAGCCGGGCCGTCGCGTAGTACGGGTGGCCCTGCGTCTCGTACTGTTCGCGGATCGGGTCCTTGAACGCCTGCTCCTCGGTGTCGGGCCACTGCTCGCCGTCCGCCTCGGTGCGGTCGCGGCGGATCGTCGCCAGCACCGTGGCCGCCTGCTCTCCGCCCATCACCGAGATGCGTGCGTTGGGCCACATCCACAGGAAGCGCGGCGCGTATGCCCGGCCGGCCATCGCGTAGTTGCCGGCGCCGAACGATCCGCCGATGATCACGGTCAGCTTGGGGACGCGCGTGCAGGCGACCGCCATCACCATCTTGGCACCGTCCTTGGCGATGCCGCCGGCCTCGTACCGGCGCCCGACCATGAAGCCGGTGATGTTCTGGAGGAACACCAGTGGGATGCCGCGCTGGTCGCAGAGCTCGATGAAGTGCGTGCCCTTGAGCGCCGACTCGCTGAACAGGATGCCGTTGTTGGCGACGATCCCGACCGGGTGTCCGTGGATCCGCGCGAAGCCACACACCAGCGTCGTGCCGTACTCGGCCTTGAACTCGTGGAAGCGGCTCGCGTCGACGATGCGGGCGATCACCTCGCGGACGTCGTACTGCGTCCGGTTGTCCGGCGGGACCACGCCCAACAGGCCGGCGGGGTCCACGGCGGGCTGCTCGGTCCCGGTCATCCGCCACGGCGGGTCCGGTCGCGGGGGCAGGGTGGCGATGATCGATCTGACGATGGCCAGCGCGTGGGCGTCGTCGTTGGCGAGATGGTCCACGACGCCGGACTCACGAGCATGCAGGTCACCGCCGCCGAGTTCCTCGGCCGACACCTGTTCCCCGGTCGCGGCCTTCACCAGCGGCGGACCCCCGAGGAAGATCGTGCCCTGCTCGCGCACGATGACCGTCTCGTCACTCATCGCCGGGACGTAGGCGCCGCCGGCGGTGCAGCTCCCCAGCACGGCCGCGATCTGGGGGACGCCGGCCTTGGACAGGACGGCCTGGTTGTAGAAGATCCGCCCGAAGTGGTCCCGGTCGGGGAACACGCGGTCCTGCAGTGGCAGGTACGCACCGCCCGAGTCGACCAGGTAGATGCACGGCAGCCTGTTGTCCAGCGCGATCTGCTGCGCGCGCAGATGCTTCTTGACGGTCATGGGGTAGTACGTGCCGCCCTTGACCGTCGCGTCGTTCGCGACGATGACGACCTCGCGGCCGGCCACGCGGCCGACGCCGGTGATCAGGCCCGCCGCCGGGGCATCGCCGTCGTACATCTGGTGGGCCGCGAGCGGCGACAGCTCGAGGAACGGCGTTCCGGTGTCGACGAGCCCGTCGATCCGGTCGCGCGGCAGCAGCTTGCCACGTTCGACGTGACGGGCGCGTGCGCGCTCACCTCCGCCATCTCTGACGATCGCGAGTTGCGCGCGCAGGTCGTCGACCAGCGCGCGGTGCGCCGTCGCGTACGCCGCGAAGCGCTCGGACCCGGTGTCCGCGGTGGATGACAGGACGGTTCCGGCACGCATGGGCTGACAGCCTACGCCGAGCCGACCATCCAGCGGTCCATGACCGGTTCGGGAGGCACGGCCTACAGATCCTTGGCGAACGAGCGCGACAACGGCGAGCAGCGGTGGTGCCCGTAGGCCCCGATGGGAACGAAGCCCTCGCTGTCATAGAGCGACATCGCCTCGGGCTGAGCGGTCCCGGTCTCGAGGATCACGCGCCGGTACCCGAGCTGGCGGGCGCGGTCCTCGAGCGCGTGGAGCAGGCGGCGCCCGAGGCCGGTGCGCCGGTGCGCACGGCGGACGAACATGCGCTTGATCTCGCCGCTGACGTCGTCGTATCGGCGCAGCCCGCCACATCCGATCGCCACCTGGTCGATCGCGACGATCACGAACGCCCCGTGGGGCGGCGCGAACTCGTCGACGCGCAGTGGCGTGCCGTCGGGGCCGCCGTACCTGCTGACGTACTCCTGCTGCACCTCGGCGATCAACGCGGCAGCGATCGGATCGTCGTACGCGATGTCGCGCACCACCATGGTCATGCCGTCATGATCCACGCGACGAGCGACACCTGCAACGTCGCTGCAACGGTCGTCGCGGCCGGCGTCTGCACGGATGTGCCGCACGGGTTGCCCTCTCGTTGTCGAGCGGCCGCCGACGGCTGACAATGGCACAACCGGCCTGCGACCCGAGGAAGGCCCACGCCATGACGCTCGCGACGATCGCGCTGCCTCCGCCGTCCGTGGGGCGCGCGGGCCGGCGGCCCAGCGACCGCGACCACGCGTGTGGTTGACGACACGCAGGATCGCGACGCGTACGACGGGCAGCGCCCGTCGACCGCCGTCGAGCGGCTGATCGCCGCCGAGCCCAGGCACGTGTGGCCGCTCATCACCGACATCGACGTACCTGCCAGGTTCAGCAGCGAGTATCGAGGTGGCGAGTGGCTCGACGGTGCGCGGGGGCCGCGGGTCGGCGCGCGCTTCCGCGGTCACAACCGCAACGACTACATGGGCGCCTGGCACACGACGTCTCAGGTGATCGAGTGCGACGAGCCGTCGCGTTATGCGTGGGTGGTGTCCGACCCCGACAGACCGAACTCGACGTGGCGGTTCCTGGTCACCCAGAGCAAAGCCGGCACGCGCATCCGGTTCGAGGTCGTGCTCGGGCCGGGGCCGTCGGGCCTGACCGCAGTCATCGGGGAACGGCCGCACGAGCGGGACGCGCTGATCGGCTGGCGCTTGCGTGATCTGCGCCGCAACATGCAGACGGTGGTCGACGGCATCGCCGGACTCGCGGAGGCGGCGGCGCGATCGTCCGACTGATCAGGCGGCGGTCCCTGGCGGTCCGGGCGGCGACCCGCTCGTCGCTGCGACGGTGACCGCGCCGGTGCCCTGTGATCAGCGCGGATAGGTCGTGACCTCGGTGGCCTTGACGGCCGCATGGACAGCACCGCCGCCGGCCAGATCGAGCTCCGCAGCCGCGGCCGGGGTGATCTCGGCGGTGACGGCAGGCGTCCCCGCCAGGTGCACGCGCACGCGATCGCCGAAGCGGTCGAACCCGTCCACACGGCCCGCCCACACGTTGCGCGGCGTTCCCGATGGGCGTTGGCGGAACAGCGCGACCGCGCTGGGCGGGATCGCAACGAACACCGCGCCGTCGGCCACGCCCGCCGCAGTGATCTGACCGCCGCCGTGCAGCGTCACCCGTCCGTCGGCGGCGCTGCCCTCGTACAGGTTGACGCCGGCCAGTTGCGCCGCCCACGCGGAGCGGGGCCGCCTCGTCACATCGTCGATCGTGCCCTGCTGGGTGATGTGGCCGCGTTCGAGCACGACCAGTCGGTCGGCCAGTGTGGCGGCCTCGATGGGATCGTGGGTTACCAGCAGGGTGGGCCCCCGGAACCCGCGCAGCCGCTCGCGCAGCCGCCGGCGGATGTCCTGTCGAGCGTCGACGTCCAGTGCGGCAAGCGGCTCGTCGAGCAGCAGCGCGTCGGGGTCGATCGCGAGCGCGCGTGCGAGAGCGACCCGCTGTGCCTGGCCGCCCGACAGGTGCGCCGGACGCAACGCGGCCTGGTCCGCCAGCCCCACGCGGCTCAGCCAGTCGGCGGCGCGGCGGCGGGCGGCGCGGCCACGATGGCCGCCGGCGCGCAGCCCGAACGCCACGTTGTCCAGCGCACTGCGGTGGGGAAACAGCAGGTAGTCCTGGAACACGACGCCGATCCTGCGGTGCTCCGGTGGTGTGTGAATGCCGCGCTCGCGATCGTCGAGGACTCGGCCGTCCAGGGTGATCCTGCCATCGTCGGGGGTTGCCAGACCCGAGATGCAGCGCAGGAGCGTCGACTTTCCGGCACCGTTGGGCCCCACGACCGCAACCGTCTCGTCGCCGGCGTCCAGCGCGACGTCCAGCGCGAAGCCACCCCGACGCAGGCGGACATCGACGTGCAGGCTCATGCACGTGACCTACCGCTGTCGCTGCTTGAGGTCATGGCTGTCCCAGGTACCGGTCGCGCATGCCGACCAGCACCGCGATCGAGATCGCGAGCAGCACGAAGCTCAGCAGATACGCGGCGGAGGGATTGGACTCGAGCTCCAGGTAGACCGCCAGCGGCATCGTCTGCGTCCGTCCCGGGAGGTTGCCGGCGAAGCTGATCGTGGCCCCGAACTCGCCGAGCGCGCGGGCCCAGCACAGCGCCATGCCGCCGGCGAGCGAGGGCGCGATGAGGGGAAGAGTCACCGTTCGAATGATCGTCCACCGCGTCGCACCGAGCGTCGCCGCCGCCTCCTCGTACCCGCGGTCGAGCGACCGCAGCCCCGACTCCACGGTGACGACCAGGAAGGGCATCGCCACGAACGTCTCGGCGACGATCACTCCGGCGGTCGAGAACGGCAACGACAAGCCGGTGGCGTCGAACAGCAGCTGACCGAACAGGCCCCGACGCCCGAATGCCAGCAGCAGCGCGACGCCACCGACGACCGGTGGGAGCACCATGGGCAGCACGGCGAGTGCCCGCACCAGCCGCCGTCCGGGGAAGTGGGATCGCGCGAGCAGCCATGCGAGCGGCACACCCAGCACCGTCGACAGCAACAGTGCCGACAGCGACGCGATCAGCGACAGCCGCAGCGTCTGGATCACGACCGGGTCACGCAGCAATGTGGCGAGCTGGGTCCACGGCGTGCGCGAGGCCAGACCGATCAGCGGCAGCGTCAGAAACACCACCGCCAGCACGCCCAGGAGGGCGATGCCGCGCGGCGCGGTCGTGCCGGTCGGGCGTGTCGGCGAGCTCATGGCAGCTCGAACCCCGCGCGCGCCAGCGCTGCACGTCCGGCCTCGGATCGCACCGCGGCGACGAACGCCTGTGCGGCCTCGGCGTTGGGCGCCGCAGCGAGCGCCGCGATGGGATTGGTGGCGACCACGTTCGCGGCGTCGGGGATCTCCACGCCGGTGACGCGGTCACCGGCCGCCGCGACGTCACTGGCGTACACGATGCCCGCGTCGGCCTCACCCAGGGCGATCTTGGACAGGACCGCGCGCACATCGGTCTCCAATGACACGGGCGACAACGCGATGCCCGCCCGGTCGAGCGCGGCACGTGCGTACCGGCCCGCGGGGACCTGTGGGGCGGCGAGCACGACCGTCACGCCGTCGCGTTGCAGGTCGCGCAGCGTCGCGATCCGTCGCGGGTTGCCCGGCTCGACCACGATCTGCAGGCGATTGCGTGCGAACATCACGGGGTGTCCGGCCACCAGGCCGGCGTCGGCGACGACGTCCATCTGCGCCAGGTTCGCTGATGCGAACACGTCGGCCGGTGCGCCCTCGACGATCTGGGTCGCCAGCTGCTGGCTGCCGGCGAAGTTGAACGTGACGGTGACTCCGGCGTACATGCGTTCGACCTCGCTACCGATCTCGGTCAGCGCGTCGGTCAGCGACGCGGCGGCGAACACGGTCACGTCGCCGGCCAGGGTGTCCTGTGGCGACGTGGCGCCGTCGGACTCCTCGGCCGAGGCGCACGCTGCGAGGACGATCAGCACGCCCGCGAGCGCGGTGAGTCGCAGTCGTGGCACGTCAGTCCTCTGGAAGGCCGATGACGACGTTCGTCGCCTTGACCGAGGCCACGACCGGGCGGCCGGGAGCGAGGTCGAGGTCGTCCACGCTCTCAGCCGTCGTCAGCGCCACGAGTCGATACGGGCCTGCCTGCATCTCGATGCTCGCCGCGGCCGTACCGCGCACGACGTTCGTGACGAGCGCGTCGAACTGGTTGCGCGCTGACGAGGCCGAGACACGCCGCTGCGTGCGTGGACGCTCGGCGAGCAGGCGTCGCACCTCTCGCAGCGTGACCAGGCGCTGGCCGCCGCTGCTGCGCAGCACCTCGATGGCGCCGGCTTCCTCCCACCGGCGTATCGTGTCGACGCTGACGCCCAGCAGGACGGCGGCCTGACCGATCCTCAACGTGTTGTCGTGCGCAGCGTCGTCCACGCGGGCCAGCATACCTATGAACAATGCGCTATTGCACCACCGTGCCTAGGTATCCCGACGCAGTGCGTTTGGTCGCCGCTGAGCTGGAGTTGGCGACCGGCACAGTATGAACCGAGGGCCGGGTCGTATGCTGTGCGGGTGGACGCCCGCCGCGGTGCGCCACGCTGCCTGGCAGGGCGTCTTCGTTTGTCGTCCCTGTACCGCGCGATGCTGACCTGCCACCGCCCACGACGGCTCGAGGAGCACTGCCGCCATGACTGACATGACCTACCGCCGACTCGGCCGCTCAGGGCTGAAGGTCAGCGTGCTGTCCTTCGGCTCGTGGGTGTCGTTCGGCGACCAGCTCGACGTCGAGACCGGCGCAGAGTGCCTGGCCGCCGCCTACGACGCCGGGGTCAACTTCTTCGACAACGCCGAGGTCTACGCCGGTGGCAAGTCGGAGCAGATCATGGGCGACATCATCGCCGACCTGGGCTGGGAGCGGCACTCGTACGTGATCTCCTCGAAGTTCATGATGGGCATCCACGGTGGCGTCAACACGTCGAACACCCTGAACCGCAAGTACCTGCTCGAGGCGATCGAGCCGTCGCTGGAGCGGCTGGGGCTCGAGCACCTCGACCTCGTCTACTGTCACCGGCCCGACCCCGACACGCCGGTCGAGGAGACGGTCTGGGCGATGAGCGACATCATCTCGGCCGGGTACGCGCACTACTGGGGGACGTCCGAGTGGCCGGCCGACGACATCCGCGCCGCGTACGACGTCGCCGACCGCCACCACCTGCACAAGCCGTTGATGGAGCAACCGCAGTACAACCTCGTCGTCCGTGACAAGGTCGAGCGCGAGTACGCGCGGCTCTACGAGGACATCGGGCTGGGTCTGACGACATGGAGCCCGCTCGCGTCGGGTCTGCTCACCGGCAAGTACATCGACGGGGTTCCCGAGGACAGCCGTGCGGCCCTGGAGGGCTACGAGTGGCTCCGGGAGTTCGTCACCGACCCGGAGGCCAACGCCAAGGTCCGGGAGCTGCGCGACGTCGCCGACGAGCTCGATTGCACCCTCGCGCAGCTGTCGATCGCGTGGTGCGCGTCGAACCCGAACGTGTCGACGGTCATCACGGGAGCGAGCCGCGCGGAGCAGGTCCACGAGAACATGAGGGCGCTCGACGTGCTCGACCAGCTCGACGACGATGTGCTGGAACGCATCGACGAGATCATGACCTGACACTCGGCGTCCCGCGCACGCGACGCCCGTGAGCACGGCAGCACGGTCAGCGGCCGCTGGCTGAGAAGTGCTGGTAGTCCTTGAGCGACCGGTAGTCGCCACCCCACGACCACCCGATGCCGGCGAACGCGCTGACCACCGGGCCGGTGCGCACGACCATCCCGCGCCGGACCGGCCTGCGGCGTACCCACGGGCCGGCGTCCGGAGGCAGGACCGTCGTGCCGTTGACGTAGGGGTTCTGCCGGGGGTTGATGTCGATGGCCGTGCCGTAGCTGTGGGCGGACCACGCCACGCCACCCGTGACGGCGCGGCAGTTGAACGCCGACGTGTTGTTGTCGTCGAGTGACGCGGACTCGCCGCCGTCGTAGGTGTGGACAGGCCGCATCCGCTTCATCTGGAACCGCGCGTCGTACAGTCGGCGCATCACCGCCGCGACGTCCGACGCGACAGCGCGCGCGACGATCAGGTGGCCGCGCCGGGGGTTCGCCGCGTAGTCCCAGTGGGTGACCCGAAGCAGTACGAGCGCGTCGAGACCGACAGGGCAGCCGGGCTCCCACGACGCTCCGGTCATCTGCGTGCGCATCTCGTCCGGTACAGGGGTCGTGCGTGAGCTGAATGACGGGATCGGCCGTTGCTTCATCGCGCCGCGGTGCACCAGGACCCGGATCATCCGAGCAAGGAAGCTGGCGACCTGTTCGCGGAGCACCGTCGCGCCGGGGTCGAACCTGCCGTCGGGTCGGCCTCGCGCCAGCCGCAGCGCGACGGCCTGGTTGATCGCCGCCTCGTGGACGGTGCCGTCGTCGTCCGTGAACGCGTCGGGCGCCGCGGGTACCGCGACTGCGACAAGCTCGGCGAATCGCACGAGCAGGGTTGCCACCTGGCCGCGGGTGAGCGTCGCATCCGGCCGGTACCGGCGCCCGGCGCCACCGGAGACAAGGTTGAGCGCAGCGACCTGCGCGATGGCGTCGCGGTGGATGCTGTCGGACACGTCGACGAAGGGCTGCGGGGGTTCCGACGGCAACGGCACGCCGGCGGCGACGGTCATGCGTGCCAGGATGGCAGCCATCTGATCCCGCCGGACCGCCTGACGAGGACCGAAGCTGTTTCGTGTGGTCCCGTTCACGACGCCGTACCAGGTGGCGCAGATGACGGCGGAGCGGTGTGTGCCACTGACCAGATCCGCGAACGGCGTCGCCGGCAGGCGGGTCGGGTCCGGACAGCCGTTGCCGGCGGCACGAGCCAGCGACGGCGCACCGGTGAGCAGGAGCGCCGTCAACAGGAGCACGCTGACGCTCGTTCGCATTGTCAACATTACTGACGGTAATAGCGATGGCGGTGGTACGGCGCGGGCGACGGCGTGCAGTCTGAAGCACCGGGCGTTACGGTCCTGGGACGCCGGGAAGCCCGTGGGGGCGCGCTACCGTGGTCGGCGAGCGCCCCGGCATGGAGCAACGATGACGAGAACTGGTTCCCCGCACAGCCGCATGGGGCGGCGCCAGCGCTTCTATCGCATCGTCGGCATCGTCGTGGTCGTGGTCCTGCTGCTGTCCACGGTCGGCGTCGGGCTCGGTCAGCTGCTGTTCGGCTGAGTGCCCGTCAGTGTCGGACTGACGTCCGCAACAGTGGGAGCGTGCGCCGGCGGATCTGCGTACGCAGCACGATCGTCGTTGCGACGCGGATCACGGAGTCGTCGGCGACGACCACGTCGATGACCCGCTGCAGATCGCTGTTGGACCGCGCCGCCACGCGGACCAGCAGATCACCGGGCCCGGTTATCGTGTGCGCCTCGAGGACCTCGGGGATGCCGGCCAGGTGCTCGGTCACCGCGTCGTAGCCGATGCGTTGACGGATCTCCAGGGTGCAGAAGGCCGTGACGGGATAGCCGAGTGCGGCGATGTCCAGATCCGGGCCGAAGCCCCGGACGGTGCCGTCGCGCTGCATCCGCTGCATCCGGGCGTGGACGGTGGCTCGCGCGACGCCGACCCTCCGTGAGGCCTCGAGCACGCTGATCCGTGGCTCCTCGGCGAACTGCGTCAGGATCCTCGCATCAAGGTCGTCGACGGTCACGCGCACACCTCCACATCTGTACATACTGCATAGCGTGGACAGCGAAGTAGTGGAAATAGTGTACAGAGTGCGCAGCTTTCTGTGTCGCTATTGTCAGATCGCCGGATGCTCTGCACAGTGGGCGGACGTCGTGCACACGAGAGGGCAGCCCATGGCAACGCAGCTCAGCGACCCGTACCTCGACCCCGCGGACGAGCGCCGCCTCGTCGGACTGGTCGACCACGACCAGCAGACCGATCCGTTCCCTGTCAATGGCCTGGACGCCGTGGTCTTCGTGGTCGGCAACGCCACCCAGACCGCGCACTTCTACCAGTCCGCCTTCGGCATGGAGCTCGTGGCCTACCAGGGACCCGAGACGGGCGAGCCCGACCACAAGGCCTTCGTGCTGCGGTCGGGCGGCGCCAGGTTCGTGGTGACGGGCGGTGTCCGCCCCGACAGTCCACTGCTGGACCACCACCGTCAGCACGGCGACGGCGTCGTCGACCTGGCGCTCGACGTACCCGACGTCGACCGCTGCATCGCCCACGCACGCAGTCAGGGTGCAACGGTCCTCGCCGAGCCGCACGACGTACGCGACGAGCATGGCACGGTGCGGACCGCTGCGATCGCCGCGTACGGCCAGACCCGCCACACGCTGGTCGAGCGGTCACACTACGACGGTCCGTACCTGCCGGGCTTCGCCGCCCGGTCGTCGGGCTACACCAAGCGTCCCGGTGCGCCGCGCCGGATCTTCCAGGCAATCGACCACTGCGTCGGCAACGTCGAGCTCGGTGCGATGGACACCTGGGTCGCGTTCTACAACCGCGTGATGGGCTTCACGAACATGGCCGAGTTCATCGGCGACGACATCGCCACCGAGTACTCGGCGCTGATGTCGAAGGTCGTCGCCAGCGGCAACCACCGCGTCAAGTTCCCGCTGAACGAACCGGCCGTGGGCAAGCGTCGGTCCCAGATCGACGAGTACCTGGAGTTCTACGGCGGTCCGGGATGCCAGCACATCGCGTTGGCGACGGCCGACATCGTCGCCGCCGTGGACGCGATGCGCGCGGAGGGCATCGAGTTCCTCGAGACCCCCGACGCCTACTACGACGATCCCCAGCTACGCGCCCGCATCGGCACGGTGCGCGCGCCGATCGACGAGCTCAAGGCACGCGGCATCCTGGTCGACCGTGACGAGGACGGCTACCTGCTGCAGATCTTCACGCGTCCGATCGGCGACCGTCCGACGGTGTTCTTCGAGCTGATCGAGCGCCACGGCTCGCTCGGCTTCGGCAAAGGCAACTTCAAGGCGCTGTTCGAATCGATCGAGCGCGAGCAGGAGCTGCGCGGCAATCTGTAGGCCTACGACGGCGCGTACGGCGTCCAGGGCATGATCGGCTGCGGGTCCTTCAGGTTGCGGTACCGCTCGAAGTCGGCAGCGAGCTCGTCGAGCGCGTTCTCACGCGAACCGAACCCGTTGACCTTGACCGTCTTCTGCTCCAGGTCCTTGTAGATGGAGAAGAAGTGCGAGATCTCGTCGAGCAGGTGTCGAGGCACGTCGGCGAGGTCGTCGATGTGCTCCCACGCCGGGTCCCTGCTGGGCACCGTGATGATCTTGGTGTCGCGTCCCATGTCGTCTTCCATGTAGAACACGCCGACGACCCGGGCTGAGATCACGCACCCGGGGAAGGTCGGGTCGCCGAGGATCACCAGCGCGTCGAGCGGGTCGCCGTCCTCGCCCCATGCCTCGGCCACGAAGCCGTAGTCACCTGGGTACTGGACGGCCGTGAACAGCTTGCGGTCGAGTCGAAAACGGCCCGTCTCGGTGTCCCACTCGTACTTGTTGCGCGAGCCCTTCGGGATCTCGACGTAGACATCGATGATCGTCGGGTCAGGACGTCCGCGATGCTCGGTGTCCCGCGCCTCGGGCCGCTGTGCGCCTGCCTCCGCCTGGTCCGCGGCATGATCCTGCGACGTCATCGCGTCTCCTTGTCCGTCGTGCCGGCGCTCCACCAGACGCCCCGGACGGCTCTGGGCTGTCAGCGCCACCCCAGCTGGTCCAGCCGGTCGACCACCATCCCTACGTAGCTTGCGCCGAAGTGCCACACGTGAATCAGCAGGTGGTACAGCTGCAGCGCCGGCCGGCGGCCGTCGGCGCCGTCCGGCAACGGCCATTGGGAGTCGTACCCGTCGAAGAAGGCCGATGGAACACCGCCGAACAGGCGCGTGAAGGCGAGCTCGAGCTCGCGGTCCGCCATCCAGACGGCCGGGTCGATGAGCCAGCGCCCGTCGACGATGTTGCCGCTCCACAGGTCGCCGTGGATCAGGCACGCTGGTGGATCGTGCGCGCCGAGCAGGGCCTGCAGCGGCCCGTCGATGCCGCGTTCGAGCCGCCGGCGCACGGTCGCCGGCAGCGCCTCGGCAGCGAGCAGCGGGCGCAGGCGGTGGGTGGCGAGGAACGACGGCCAGTCCGTCGACCATCCGCCCCGCTGGGCCGCGCGACCCAGCAGGTTGTCACGATGCCAGCCGAACTGCTCGGCGGCGGTCCGCCGGTGTAGCAGGGCGATGCGGCGGCCGAGGCCGTGCCAGTCGGCTTCACCGTCGACGTGCGACAACACCAGCAGCGCGCCGTCGGCTGCGAGCACTGCGGGTACGGGCGCGCCCGCGGCATCCAGCGCAACGAGGCCGTCCACCTCGGTGGCCACGTCGTACGGCGCCCGCTTGACCACCACGGCCGTGCCATCGTCCAGCGTGCCGGCCCACACCTGGCAGATCGACCCGCCCGCCAGGGGGCGGGCGTCGCGCAGGCGGCCGAGCCCTGCCGGCAGGCGCGGAGGCGGGGCCGCAGCGATCACGCGCCGGGCTCGGCGTCGAAGCGGGCGGCGATCTCGTCGGCCAGCCCGGCAGCGGCGGCACGACAGATCCGCACCACCTCGGCGAAGCCGTGCGAGCCGCTGTAGTAGGGGTCGGGCACGTCGGCGTCGTGTGCGTCGGGGTCGAACTCACGGAACAACACGATGCGCGCGCGCACCTCGTCGGACGACGCCATGGATCGCAGGTCAGCGAGATTGCGATGGTCCATCGCCACGATCATGTCCCAGTCGGCGAGCTCGCCGGCCGTCACCTGCCGCGCCGCGCCGTCGAGCCGCAGACCGGCCTCTGAGGCGGCGGCGAGCATGCGCCGGTCCGGGCGATTGCCGACATGCCAATCGCCGGTGCCGGCGGAGTCGAGCCGCACCTGTCCGGCGATTCCGAGGTCGGTCAGTGCCTCCAGCGTCGCCGCTTCGGCGGTCGGCGACCGGCAGATGTTCCCGAGACAGACGAACAGTACGCGCATGACACCAGTGTGCCTACGACCGCGCCGGGTGCGTCATGGGTGTCATGCGCCCGGCTGGGTCAGCCCGTCGCCGACCCGTCGCAGCACACGACCGGCGACGCCGTCGGCGTCGAGGTCGTCGCCCGGCAGGTTGCCGTCGCGATCGACCGGCAGCAGGGCCATGGCGATCGTACGCGGGCCGTCGGAGGCGACGCTTGTGATCACGCCCTTCTTTTCGCCGACCCGCACTTCGCCGTCCTCTGGCACCGCGGCGTCGAACCCGGCGACCCACAGCGCGCGCCGAGGGCGACCGAGGTTGTAGATCTTGGCGATCGATTCCTGACCGGGGTAGCAGCCCTTGCGCAGGTGCACATGGGTGGGCAGGAGGCCGAGCTCCTGCGTGCGTCGGCCCGCCGTGATCTCGCGCCCCCATGCCGGCTGCGCGGCCCCGATCCGCCAGCGCTCCCAGTCGTGCACCGACGCCTCGGGCAGCCCGAGTTCGGCGACGCGTTCGGCGACCCATGCGGACGGCCCGAGGTAGTCGACACCACCGGAGCGGTCCCGGATGACGACGCCGTCTCCGTGTGGCGCCGCCGTCATCGCCTGCGCGCGCGCACCCGGCAGACCCTCGGTGTCGGGTCCGCGCACGCTGACCATGCGCCAGTGGCCGGACAGATCCTCGGCCGATGCGTCGAGCAGGAACGTGAACCTGCCGAGCGCATCGGACAGGCTTGGCGTGACGGCGCTCGGCGGCGCCAGCAGGACATCTGGGGCGCGGACCACCGCGCGACCCTCGGCCAGCACTGTGCCCTTTGCGTCGAGGTACAGGAAGTCCGCGACGGTCCCGGGCCGTGCCTCCTCCAGCTGCTGGGACAGCAGGCTGTGCAGGTAGCGCAGGCGGTCATGGCCCGTGACCCGGATGACGCCGACGTCACGGGGGACGGTCGCGGTCGTCGTTTCGAGAAGCGCCATACCTGGACGGTAGCGCGCAGCCGAGCGGTTGGCCGTTGCCATCCGCAAGGTCCGATGTCATGCTGGCGGCACGACAGAGAGGAGGTGGTCCAACGCATGAGTTCTGATTGTCCGAGCGTGACCGTCGAGGTGATGAGGCGCTAGCGCCCTTTCCGGTCTACCGAGGCATCCGACCGGACCACCAAAGTGCCTCGCGATACCACCCTCATCGCCCGCTCGTTCGTCCGTGGGAGTTGGTCACGCCCACCCACCCGGAACCGCCCTCACAAGCGGTGCTCACCGGGGATCGTGACGTTCGACGCCGAGTGATGGATGCCGACGGCCCGGGCCTGCATGGCCCGGGCCGTCTTCTTTTCTGCCCGCTCGTACCACGACGCGCCCGCGCAACCTCCGACCGATCCCGTAGGTGCGTGCGTATGATCGCCCGCATTGGTGGTTGGCGCCGCTTGCAGTCCGGTCCTGGCGGGGGCGATGCACGTACGTACACGAACGAATTCGGATGCGTCCCGGCGGCCTGTCGGCGCCGACGACATGCGCCCACCGCGACCGGCCCGCGAGCCCGACGACCGACGCCAAGCCCCGTACCACGACGGGCTGACAGGCCTGCGGGCACTCGCGGTCATCGCGATCGTCCTCGGTAGCGCGGGTTTTGGCTGGCTGCCCGGCGGCGCCGTGATCGGCGTCGAGGTCTTCTTCGTTCTCGCCGGATATCTGGCCGTGACGCTGCTGCGGACCTACGGCGAGCAGATGGGGCTCGGTGACGTCGCGCGGTTCATCGGCCACCGGGCACGCCGCGTGCTGCCTGCGCTGCTGACCATGCTCGGCGGCGTGTCGTTGCTGTTGCTGGTGAGCCGGCCCGACGCGCTGGAGCGGCTGAGTGGCGACATGCGTTCGACTCTTGTCGGACTGGGGAGCTGGCGTCCGCTCCTCCCCGCCGCCGAGCAGGCGGCGACGCCCTCGTACGTCGAGCACCTGTGGCCGATCGTGGTGGGCGTGCAGCTGACGGTCTGCGTCGCGGTCGCGCTGCTGGTGGTCAGATCACGCCGTGGCCGCGCCGCGCTGCGGTCGGCCGCGCTGCTCCTCGCCATCGGTTCGACGGTCGCGTTGGCGGTCTTGTCCATGGCGGCCACCGGGCCTGAGCGCGCGCTGTACGGGACCGGGACACGCGCGGCAGGTCTGCTGGTCGGCGTCGCGCTCGCGCTCGCGCTCCGACCGCGGCCGCACGGCGGGGTCGCGGGCGCGCGGGGCCAGCGTCTCCAGATGCTCGGTCTGCTGGCGCTCGGCGGGCTGCTGGCGATGATGGCGGTACGCGGGGGCGCGATGGTGTGGCTGACCCGCGGCGGCCTGTTGCTGGCCGACGTCCTGGCCGCGATCGTCATCGCGGTGATCGTTCGCGGCGCGCCGCTGGACCGGATGCTCGCACCGCTGAGCCTGCGGTGGGTCGGTCTGCGTTCCTACGGCATCTACCTGTGGCACTGGCCCGTCCTGCTTGCGTTCGGGGGCCCGGTGGCGGTCGGCGAGCCCATGTCCGCCGCTTTCTACGTGGTCGTTGTCATGGCGCTCGCCGATCTGACCTACCGCTTCGTGCAGGCGCCGCTCGGTGGCGCCCGCGACGCGCCCAGCAGCGGCAGGGTCGGCCGCCCGATGATGGCGGTCCGGACCACCGCGATCGCGTGCGGGGTGGCGTCGGCCGCTGCGCTGCTGACGGGCGCGCCGCCGGCGTGACGGGATGCCTCGCGGCAACAGCGCGGCAGTTATGATCCGCCAAATGATCACACTCGCAGGCCCCCGCCCGACCGATGACCCCGACACGGTGCTCGACGTCTTCAACGAGCACCGACCCATCCACGCGTACGGGATCGTCGACGTGTTGCAGTACTGGACGTCGTCGCGCTGGTGGGTGCGCGACCGCGGCGTGGTCGGTCTGGTCGGTCTACCCGGTGTGTCCGACGGCGTGGTCTACGCGGTCTCGGCCGTCTATGCCGCGGCCACCTTCGCGTTGCTGCGGGACCTCGTCGACGACCTGCCCGAGCGCTTCGACATCACCGGCCCGTCCGGCCTGGCGGAACGGATGCAACCGACCCACCGCGCGGCGCGCGTGCAGCCGTACGTCAAGATGCAGCTGATCCGTCCCGACATGCTGCCGGCCGTCGACGTCGGGATCAGAGCGCTCGAAGCCGACGACCAGCCCGCGGTCCTCGCGCTGCTCGCGCAGGCCGGTGGAGCGCCCGAGTTCGTTCGGCTGGATCTGCTGGGTACCCGGCACCACTTCGGCGTCTTCGACGACGGGACGCTGGTTGCGATGGCGGGCACCCATCTCGTGGACCCAGCGCACGGCATCGCAGCGATCGGTAGCGTCAACACACTTCCCGAGTACCGGGGGCGCGGACTGGCGCGAAGGGTGGTAGCGGCGCTGTCGCACCGGCTGCGTGAGGAGGTCGACGTGGTCGCGTTGAACGTGGGCCGGGACAACACGCCGGCCCGCAACCTGTACGAAGGCCTCGGGTTCCTCCCCTTGATGGAGTACGAGGAGGCCGAGCTCGTACGCCGGTGACCGCCGGCGTCGTACGATTGCGGTCGGACGGTGCCATCGGCCCGTTCTGGAAGTCGTGATCGAGCGGACAGGGAGTCGTGTTGTGACGCGTTGGATCGCACTGGTGCTGGGCCTGCTCCTGCTGCTGACCGCATGTGGTGGCGCCGACGAAACAACTGCTGGCGAGACCGCTGGAGCAGACGCGACGGCGGACACCGAGGCCGACGCCACCTCGTCGGACGCGGCGTCTGAGCCCGTCGCGGTCTGTGACATCGACAGCCTGCCGCTCAAAGAGTCGGGCGTACTGACTGTCGCGACCGGCGAGCCCGTCTTCGAGCCGTGGATGGTCGACGACGACCCGGCCAACGGTGAGGGTTTCGAGAGCGCGCTGGTCTATGCGCTCGCCGAGCAGCTCGGCTTCGCTGCCGCCGACGTGACGTGGGTGCGGACCGGATTCGACGAGGCGATCGCGCCAGGCAGCAAGGACTACGACTTCAACATCCAGCAGTACTCGATCACCGCGCAACGCGACGAGGTCGTCGACTTCTCCGACGGCTACTACGAGGTCGAGCAGGCGCTCGTCGCGGCAGAGGACTCGCCGGTCGCCGGCGCGTCCTCCATCTCCGACCTTCGGTCGGCCCGCCTCGGTGCGGCGATCGGCACGACGAGCCTGGACTACGTCGAGCAGGTGATCCAGCCCGAGGCGAGGGCGCAGGTGTTCGACGACAACGCTGCGGCGAAGGCGGCGTTCGACGCCGGGCAGGTCGACGGGCTCGTGTTCGACCTGCCGACGGCGTACTTCATCACCGCCGTGGAGATCCCCGACGCGTCGATCGTCGGGGTGCTGCCACGCGAGGCCACGACGGGCACGTCGAGCGAGGCGGCCGGCGGTGCTGAGGAACTCGGCATGCTGTTCGAGGAGGGCAGCGAGCTGGTCGGATGCGTCAACGAGGCGCTGTCCGCGCTGCGGGACGACGGCACGCTCGACGCGCTCGAGGAGCAGTGGCTCAGCCAGGCCGGTGACATCCCGACGCTGCGCAACTGATCGTTGGGGGCGGCCGGACACGACCCGCCCGACAGCGGGCCGACACCGCCGAGCGCCTGGCCCGGTCGGCGTTCGCTGGACGCGGTGCGGGGATGGCTCGCCGAGGAGGGCGCGAAGGGCGCGTCGGTCGCGGCGCTCAGCACCGTGGCCGTGTTCGGCCTCGCCGTCTGGGCGGTGCTGCGCAGCGAGAACTGGGACGCCGTGCAGTCGCAGTTCTTCAACCCGGAGAACTTCGCCGAGGCGTGGCCGGACGTGTTGCAGGGGTTCTGGCTGGACCTGCGGATGTTCGCGATCGCGCAGATCGCGATCCTGGTCTTCGCGTTGCTCGTCGCGGTCGTGCGCAGCCTGCGGGGGCCGGCCTTTCTGCCGGTGCGGCTGCTCGCCGTGCTCTACATCGACCTCTTCCGCGGCGTGCCGCTGATCCTGGCGATCCTGCTGTTCGGCTTCGGCGTCCCCGCACTCGACCTGCCGGGCGTGCCGCGCAGCCCCCTGTTCTGGGGTGTGACGACGCTGGTGCTGTCGTACTCGGCCTACACCGCCGAGGTCTACCGCTCCGGCATCGACTCGGTTCCCGAGAGCCAGCGGTCGTCGGCGCGATCGCTGGGGCTGACCCAGTGGCAGAGCCTGCGTTACGCCGTCCTTCCGCAGGCGGTGCGCAACGTGGTCCCCGCGCTGCTCAACGGCCTGGTGAGCCTGCAGAAGGACGTGGCGCTGGTCAGCGTGCTCGGCGTGCGCGAGGCGGTGCGGGAGGCACAGATCTACACGTCGCTCACCTTCAACTACACGTCGTACGTCGCCGCGACCGTGCTGTTCCTGCTGATCAGCGTGCCGGCCGCGCGTTTCGCCGACTGGTACTCGGCGCGGGACCGTGCGCGCCGCTCACAGATGGCAGCCTGATGACGGCTGCTCGACCCGGCGTCGCCCGGTGACGTGATGACGGGCGACCACGCTGTCGCGCGCCTCCGACTCGACGGCGTGCACAAGCGCTTCGGGGCCAAGGTCGTGCTCGAAGGCATCGATCTGGTTGTTCACGAGCACGAGGTCGTGTGCCTCATCGGACCGAGCGGATGCGGCAAGTCAACGCTGCTGCGGTGTGTCGATCTGCTCGAGCGCATCGACCGCGGCCGCATCCTGCTGGACGGCCGCGACATCACCGCCCGGGGCATCGACACCAACGCCGTGCGCAAGCGAATGGCCATCGTGTTCCAGTCGTTCAACCTGTTCCCACACCTGTCGGTGCTCGACAACGTGACGCTGGCGCCTCGCAAGGCACACGGTGTCAGGCGTTCGCAGGCCGAGGCGAAGGCCCGCGACCTGCTCGGCCGGTTCGGTCTGGCCGACAAGGCCGACGAGTACCCCGAACGACTGTCGGGCGGCCAGCAGCAGCGTGCCGCGATCGTGCGTGCGCTGACGATCGACCCCGACCTGCTGCTGCTCGACGAGGTGACGTCGGCGCTGGATCCAGAGCTGGTCGGGGAGGTGCTGGCGGTCATCAGGGAGTTGGCGCGCAGCGGGATGACGATGGTGCTGGCGACGCACGAGATGGGCTTCGCGCGCGACGTGGCCGACCGCGTCTGCTTCCTTCACGAGGGGCGCGTGCTCGAGTCGGGGCCGCCGGCGCAGGTGCTGCGGGACCCAACCCAGGAGCGCACCCGCCAGTTCCTCTCACGGATCATCGACGCCGGTCGCCTCTAGGGTCTGGCTCCCGGTTGCGACCGGCATTGCCCCAGCTCACCGCGGCACGAACTTGATGAACGGGATCGACCGCCCGAGCGCGTGGAAGTCCGCCACGCTGCCGTCCACGTCAACGCCCATGAACGTGGCGAGTCGACGTGCCGTCCGCGGGTGGGCCGCGCCGTACGCGGCCATCGCCGAGGCGGCGTCCTCCGGCGACAGGCGCTCAGCGGTCACGGGGAGCCGCCGTCGACCGACCTGGATGGTCACCTGGGGCGTCGCGAGCAGGTTGCGGTACCAGTCGGCGTCCGGCCCGAAGCCCGACGCGACGGTCCACGTGCCGGCCTGCGGGTCGTGCGCGACCACCTCGACCACAACGGTCCGTGGTGCGCCCGAGCGCCTCCCGACGTGGTTGATCAGCAGGAAGCGGCGTCCCAGCAGCCAGCCGAGTCCGATGCGGTACAGGTGGACCGGCAGCCGCGCGAACGTGCGACGCCATCCGGTGGGGCGTCGCGGCCAGCGCCGGTGCTGCATGCGTGCTGACGCGGGCTACGACGCGGACCGCTGCCGACGGGACTTCTTCGCCGCCTTCGGTGGCAGCGCGCCGATGTGGTCGAGGGACCGCTGGACCCACGGCTGTGCCTGCTCGGCGTCCTCGACCCACGCGGCCGGCAACGTCACGTAGCCGCCCATCGGGCGTTCCGGTGGCCCGAACGGTCCGGCGCCGTCCACCGCGAGCAGCTCGTCGCGGACGTCGTCGGGCAGCTTGACTCCGACGTCGGCGCCGAACAGGCCCATGAACATGTTGCCGTTGACGAACGCGCCGAGGTTGCCGAACATCGGCTTCGTCTCGACACGGGGGTCATCGGGCACCAGATGGTGGAACCGCTCCTTGTCGGTGTCTGTCGGCTTTGGCATCTGCATCGTGGCCTCCTCGGTCGCGTCGGCATCAGCGGGCGTCGTGCGGCGCGGTATCCCGTTGGCTGTCTCGAGCGTCTGGGATCAGCGGCGGTCCTGGAGGAAGCGGAAGCGGTGACGCGCAGCGACGACCGTCGCCGGGTCGACGTCGCACAGCAACGTCGCCTCGCCGCCCGCCGCGGACGCCAGCACCTCGCCCATCGGGTCTACGATCATCGAGTCTCCTACGTACGTCAGCGCGCCGCCGTCGCCGACGCGGTTCACGCCGACGACGTAGGCCTGGTTCTCGATGGCCCTGGCGTGCAGCAGTGTTCGCCAGTGCACACGGCGGGCGTCGGGCCAGTTGGCGGGTACGAGATACAGGTCGGTGTCCGGTGCGGTCGTCCAGAACTCGTCGGCGAAGCGCAGGTCGTAGCACACGAACAAGGTGACACGCAGATCGTCGACGTCGACGGTCACGTGCTCGCTGCCCGCCTGGAAGTACTTGTCCTCACCCGAGTAGGTGAACGGATGGATCTTGCGGTAGCGGTGGATCGCCCCGTCGGGCGCCGCAAGGACCAGGGTGTTGAAGGGGCGTTCGCCGTCGCGGACCCGCTCGGCCACCGAGCCGGCGGTCCACACGCCGTGCTGCTGCGCCTGCTCGACGAGGAATGACGTCGCCGGACCGCCGACCTGTTCGGCCGTCACGTCGGTGCGCATCGAAAAACCCGTCGCGTACATCTCGGTCAGCACGATCAGGCGCGCACCCGCGGCCGCCGCGCCGGTGATGCGGGGCGCCAGCGCGGCGAAGTTGGCCGTCGGGTCCTCCCAGACGATGTCGTGTTGGATCGCTGCGATTCTCATGCCGTGCCCTCAGCCGCACACCGCATCACGCGATCACGACGTTCCCGGAAGCTTGGCCAGCCGGGCCAGCGCCTCGTCGATCAGTGTCTCGGACTTGCAGAAGGCAAACCGCACGAGGGGGGCGCCGACCCGTTTGTCGTCGTACAGCACGACCTCGGGTACGGCGGCCACGCCGACTCGTCCCGGCAGGTGCTGGCAGAACGCCATGCCGTCGTCGAACCCCACCGGACGGATGTCGGCGGTCGCGAAGTAGGTGCCGGACGTCGGGTAGACGTCGAACCCGAGGGCACGCAGGCCCGCGCACAGCTGATCACGCCGCGCCCGGTACCGCGCCGTGAGCTCGTCGAACACCGGCTCGCCGAGTGACAGGCCGTGCGCGACCGCGTACTGGAACGGCGTGCCGTTGGTGAACGACAGGAACTGCTTGGTCGTCCGCAGCGCCCGCGTCAGCGGCGGTGGCGCGCAGGCCCAGCCGACCTTCCAGCCGGTGAACGAGAAGCTCTTGCCGGCCGACGAGATCGTGACGGTGCGGTCCCGCATGCCGTCCAGCGACGCCAGCGGTACGTGCACGCCATCGAAGACAAGGTGCTCGTAGACCTCGTCGGTGACAGCCAGCAGATCGTGGTCGACGCATACGGCCGCGATCCGGGCCAACTCGGCGGCGTCGAAGACCTTGCCGGTCGGGTTGTGCGGGGTGTTGAGCAGCACCATCCGCGTGCGCGCTGAGATCGCCCGGTCGAGCTCGACCGGGTCGAAGCGGAAGTCCGGTGGACGCAGGGCGACCGTCCGCCGGACGGCGCCCGCCATCGCGATGTTGGCCGCGTACGAGTCGTAGTACGGCTCGAAGGTCACGACCTCGTCACCGACCTCGCACACGGCGAGGATGGTCGCCGCGAGGGCTTCGGTCGCGCCGGCCGTGACGGTGATCTCGTCGTCCGCGTCGAAACGCAGCCCGTAGCGGCGGTGCTGGTGTTCGGCGATGGCGTGCCGCAGCGCCGGAACGCCGCTGCCCGGTGCGTACTGGTTGCGCCCCTCGCGGATCGCGTCGATGGCGGCGTCGCGGATCTCGGCGGGTCCCTCGATGTCGGGATAGCCCTGGCCCAGGTTCACAGCGTCGTGTTGCACGGCAAGCGCGGTCATCTCGGAGAAGATGGTCGTCCCGAGACCCTGCAGACGTGCGATCAGATGGGGTCGTCGGCCTGGCATGCCTGCCTCCCTCGCCGCGCGCGGGTGGATGCGGTGATGCTACCCGGCCGCGTGTGACGCGGTCTGTAGTGCGCAGCGCACGCCGTGCATGCGTCCAGCGCGCTGCCTGGCCGGACGATTCGCACAATGTGCACACATATGCAATTCTTCGGCTCCCGGCGGCGTGGCCTCGCATGTGCCGACGTCCGGCAGCCCGACGGACGGCGCCGTTTCGAGGGGTGAAACGATCTCTGCCGTGTTCTGCACGGCCCTGTCTGGACGTGGGCGAACGCATGGTCAGAACAGCAACGAGAACCGTCCGACACAACCGCAGACGATCGCAGGACGGCCAGTGGCCGTCACAGGGGCGGCCGCCGCGGCAGTCGGTGCAACGCAGGATCCTGTCGCGCGCGCTGATGATCTCGATCATCCCAATGCTGCTCATCGGATCGGTGACGCTCGGCAGCCTGCTGGGTCTGTCGCGGTCAGCAGAGCAGAGCCTCGAGCGGGGTCGCGAGGAGCTCGGACAGGACGTCGCCGACCGTCGCGCACAGGCCGACGCCGTTGCGGTCGCGCGCGAGGTCGATCAGCTCCTCACCGAGCGCATAGAGGACGTCTTGAGCTGGTCGGCCTCACCAGAGGTGCGGCGTGCGGCGCGACGATCGGCCGAGGGTGAGGGCGGCGACACGCTGGCGCTTCGCACCGACAGCGAGTTGGAGCAGCAGTTCGATCAGGATCGTCGGCTGGCGCCCCGCTCCGCCGTCGACCGCTACCTGCGGGACGCCGTCGCTCGCCAACCGGTGTTCTCCGAGTTGTTCTTCACCGAACGCAACGGGCTGAACGTCGCAACGTCCGGTCGTGCGCCGGACTTCGTGCAGAGTGATGAGCAGTGGTGGAACGCGGCGTGGCAGGACGGCCTGTACCTGAGCGACGTCGAGGTCGACGAGGCAACGAACACCTACGGCGTGACCATCGCGTCGCGGATCGACGGTGGGCAGGCCACCGGGCCGCTCGGGGTCTTCAGAGCGACCGTCGATCTGGTGGCGCTCCAGCGGGTCGCAACTCGTGCCGCCGCCGAGAGCGGCACCGAGGTGACGATACTGACCGGTGACGGGGTCCTGCTCGCAGAGACACGATCGAACCACGACGCCTCGCGGATCGCCAACGCGAACCTGGAGATGGATGGCGATCAGGCGGTGAACGCATCGGCCGCGCTGGCCAGCCGCGTGCCCGGTTCACTGGTGCGAGGCGACGCGGTCGCCGGCTTCAGCTCGCTGTCGGCGGCCGACGGCCGGCTGCCGGACCTGCTGGAACAGTTCGACGGCGTCGACGCGCGACCGCTCGAATGGGTCGCGCTGGTGGACCAGTCCGGCGAGACGACGTCGCTGAGTGGGCTGTCCGCTGTGCAACGCCAGTTGACCGCGACGGCACGGACCTTCGCCGTGATCGTGGTGATCACCCTGCTGGCGGCGCTGCTGGCCGCATTCCTCGTGTCGGCCCGCTTGGCGCAGCGCATCGTGCGGCCGTTGCGGTCGCTGGGCGCGATCGCGCGTGACATCGCCGACCAGCGTCTGCCTGCGCTCGTTCGACGCGCGCAGGCCCCGGACGCCGGTGATGACCTGCCGCCCATCCCAACGGTGCAGCTGGACACCAACGACGAGATCGAGGACGTCGCCGACGCGTTCAACGTGGTGTGCACCACCGCGGCGGATCTCGCCGCCGAGCAGGCACGCAGCCGCCGGAGCGTCGCCCGCATGTTCGTCAGCCTCGGGCGCCGCAACCAGAACCTGCTGAGCCGGCAACTCGAGTTCATCGACCGACTCGAGCGCGAGACGTCGGACCCCGATGTCCTCGAGGAACTGTTCCGCCTCGATCACCTGGCCACCCGGATGCGCCGGAACGCCGAGAGCCTGCTGGTGCTTGCCGGCGAAGAGCCGCCCCGTCGCTGGGCCGAGCCGGTGTCCCTCACCGACGTGGTGCGCGGCGCGGTCGCCGAGGTCGAGGACTATCAGCGGGTCAACGTCGATGGCGTCGACGAGTCGCAGTTGGTCGGCAGCGCCGTGAGCGACGTCTCCCACCTGTTGGCGGAGCTGATCGAGAACGCCGCGCAGTTCTCGCCCCCCGACACGACGGTCGAGGTGGTGGGGCGCCGTGTGGTCGACGGCTACTCGCTGGCGGTGGTCGATGACGGCGTCGGCATGAGCGAGGAGCAGCTGGCTGATGTGAACCATCGTCTGGACACCTCTCCGCTGGTCGACCGCGTCCCGTCGAGCTTCCTCGGCCTGTTCGTCGTGGGTCGTCTCGCTGCCCGCCACGGCATACGGGTCCGCCTCGTCGAGTCGACGACCGAGGGGGTCACGGCGAAGGTCCTGCTGCCCAACAGCCTGGTGGAACCGCTGCCGCGTGCGATCGCGCCGCGGGAGCTCGAAGACGTGCAGCGCAGGCCGGCGCTGGAGGCCGGGAGCCCTGCGGGAGCTTCTACTCGGCGTCCATTCCGCTCGTCGTCGGGGTCCGCCCACCGCCGCTCGGTGTCCGCTACGACGGGCGCGGCGATCGTGTTTGACGAGACGCAACCGCCTCGGACGGAGGGCGCTGTGGCGTTCCCGCCGTCCGTTGACGGGGCAGCTGCGCGCGAGGTACAGATCGATATTCGTGAGTCGGGCGGCGACCAGCCGGCCGACGACCAGCCGGCCGACGTCGGCTCGCCCGGGCCGCCACACCACGACGATGACCCGGGGCGCGACAGTCGTCCAGTCGGCGGCGCCGAACATCCACGCGACGATTCGGCGGAGCAGCCCGATGACGGGGACGAGGATCAGCTCGCCGACGCCGACGTGGCGGTCTCAGCCGACGAGCCAACCGCCGCGGCAGGCGATCAGCAGCCCGCGGCTGCCGTGTTCCAGGTGCGACGCCGTGCCTCGAAGCGGACCGACGCGAACGGCGCCGTGGCCAACGGCACGTCCACAGACGGACATGCGGTCCTGCGTACCGAACGAGGGGTCAACGACGCGGCCCCGTCGGAGAAGCCGGCGCCTCGCGCCGCCCCGTCGATCCCCACCGCGGTGGTCGCCGACGGGGACGGCGTCGCCCTGACCGCGGCGGAGCGTGAGGCGCGCGCGGCACGGGACCGCCTGGCGCAGTTCCAGCGCGCGGTGCAACGCGGCCGTGCGCAGTCCAGGGGCAAAGACGACGGCGGGGAGCGCCACGATGCGTAAGTTGAGCGGCAGCGCCCGGAACTTCAACTGGCTGTTGTCGAACTTCGTTCGGGACGTCGTCGGTGTGCGTGAGGCAATTGCGGTCAGCTCCGACGGGTTCCTGCTCGCCGGCTCAGCGGGTCGTGATCGCGATGGCGTCGAGCAGTTCGCCGCGATCGTGTCGGGTCTGACCAGCCTGACCAACGGCGCCGGGAGCCTGTTGCGCTGTGGCGACGTCGAGCAGGTGGTCGTCGAGATGCACGACGGCGTGCTGTTCATCTCGTCGATCAGTGATGGGTCCACGCTTGCCGTGCTCGCGGACAAGAACTGCGACATGGGCCTGATCGGCTACGAGATGACGCTGCTGCTCGACCGTGTCGGGACCACGCTGACCCCGGCCCTGGTCAGTGAGTTGAAGAACGCGCTGACCGTATGATCGAAGGCGGCGACGCGTACGGACAGCACGAGGGGCCCCTGGTTCGCCCGTACATGGTCACCGGTGGCCGTACGAGGTCGGATGGCGAGTCGCTCGCGCTCGAAACGTTGGTGACCACCACGGGTCGTGGTCTCGCAATTGCCGACCGCCGCCGTTTCGAGCACCGGCACATCCTGACGGCGTGCCGCGACCCGCTGTCGATCGCCGAGGTCGCCGCCGAGCTGGAGGTACCTGCCGGGGTCGCCCGGGTCCTGATCGGGGACCTGGTCGCCGAGGGCATGCTGCGCATATTCGATTCAACCGACACGAACGAACAAGTGATCAGGAGGCTCATCGATGGCGTCCGTTCCCTCTGAGCAGCGTGCGCCGCTCGCGCAGCCGAAGTCGGTCAAGATCGTCGTGTCCGGCGGCTTCGGGGTCGGCAAGACCACCTTCGTGTCAGCCGTCTCAGAGATCAAGCCGTTGCGCACCGAGGCCGCGATGACATCGGCGAGCGTGAACGTCGACGACGCCAGCTGGCTTCCCGACAAGACCACCACGACGGTTGCCATGGATTTCGGGCGCATCACCTTCGACGACACCCTGCGGCTGTACCTGTTCGGCACACCGGGCCAGGAGCGTTTCGGCTTCATGTGGGACGAACTGGTCCGCGGGTCGCTCGGAGCGGTCGTGCTCGTCGACACCAGGCGGCTCGATCACTGCTACTCGTCGATCGACTACTACGAGGCGCGGGACATCCCGTTCGTCATTGCCGTGAACCAGTTCGACGACGCGCCGCAGCATCACCGGGACGACGTGCGGTACGCCCTGAACGTGGCTGCCGACATCCCGATGCTGCGCTGTGATGCGCGTGATCGTGAGTCCGTCAAGGACGTGCTGGTCGCGCTGCTGGAAACGGTGCTGCTCGTCGTGCAGCGCAGACGTGAGGAACGCTCCAGCCACCAGCCGTCGGTCGTCCTGGCAGGCGGCTCCTAGACGGGTTCCATCGCTCCGGTTCCCGCGGCGCCCTGGTCGGTCGGCGCGTCGCCGCGTGTCACATCGATGCTTCGCGGGGCGAGCAGTGCGGTCGCGCCGAGCAGCACGCACGCCGATATGGCCCACAGCGTCGCCTGCCCGGCCTGTGCGACAGTGGTCGACGTGTCGAGCACCACGACGGCCAGCACTGCGATCGCCGCGACGATCACGCTCCACAGCCTCAGCGGCAGCCCCAACCACTGTCGCGACGGCGTGGGTGTAGCGCGGTCCCCCTGCCGCGCATGCCACGCAGCGACCGCGACCGCGACGAGCGCAGCACAGACGAGCGCCGGCAGCATGATGTTGACCGCCCTGCCGTGTGCGACCAGCAGATCGGCGGCTGCGGCCTGCGTCTGTGCCTGTGTCAGGAACCACCGGACGACCAGCAGCACGACGACCATGAACACGCACAGCAACGTGATGAGCAGCAGGCCGAGCTGCGCGACGGCCGTCCATGCTCCGACGTCGTCGAAGCCGGCCCGCAGCCGTTCGCGGACGGTCTTCGCTTCGGTGTCGTCA
>JAHELV010000146.1 GCA_024644015.1 Nitriliruptorales bacterium | reverse complement strand
CGACGAGGCGGCCTGCTCACATGCGCGTCAAGCGATGATCACCGCGTACGCGACGATCCAGAGCGCGATGCACACCAGCCCGGTCCAGCGTGTGTGACGCCCGGTCGCGATCAACATCGCCGCTACGGCCAGCACGACCGTGGCTGTCGTCAGCGCACCCTCCTGGGCGAGTGAGGCGGTGATTGCCGTTGGTGCGATCAGCGGTCCCGCGCCAATCGACAGCGTCGAGTCGACGAACGACGAGCCGAACACGTCGCCGATCGCGAGGCCGCGGGCGCCGGTGCGCAACGCGGTGAAGGAGACCACGAGCTCCGGCAGTGACGTGCCGATCGACCCGACCACGAATGCGACGGTGTACTCGGCCGCGCCGATGAACGCGGCGATCTGGATCAGCCCCCACATCGCAGCGGCCGCGCCAGCCCCGACCGCGGCGAGCAAGCCGAGCGTGATGGTGGCGTGTCCGGCGATCGTTCGACTATCGACTTGCTCGACTGGCTCGTCGCCGGGACGAACACTCTGCCAGATGTACGCCGACCCGACGAGCCACAGTGTGATGAGCACGACCGCGTCGAGGCGGCTGAGGAAGCCGTCGGCGAAGAGCGCGGCCGCGACGGCGAGGGCGACCACGATCGCTGCGCTGATGCGTCCGACCTCCGCCCGGCCCACCGCGAACGCGGCAACGATCAGCGGCAGCAGGCCCAGCACGAGGGTCACCTGGGTGGCGGCTGATCCGACGGAGTCGCCGACGTTGATGTCACCGTGACCGGCGACGGACGCCACGATCGAGTTGGCGATCTCCGGCAGGTCGGTTCCGACCGCGAACAGGGTGATGCCGAGGATGAACGGAGGGACAGCTGTCGAGTCGGCAAGCGCGCGGGCGTGCATGACCGCCCGACGGCTGGCCAGCAGAGTCACCCCGAAGCCACCAACGACGGTCAGCACGTAGAGGACGATGAGTGCCGCGTCGCCGACTGCCGTACCCATCGCTCAGACGCACCGCAGGGTGCGTTGAGATCGCACGGCCATCGTCTCCGAGTTCGAACCTGCACCGCCGGACGGCGGTGTGATGCGTGCCGCGAACCCCCACTCGCGGCCGAGGGGGGAGCCAGCGCCTCCCGCGTCAGCCTGGATCACAGCAGCCAGGCGGCGCTTCGTTCCAGGGTCCGGGTCCCCGAACCCCGGCGGCCGTCGTCACGGTACACCTGCCCGCGCCGCCGCGCACCGATGCCAGATCCGCGGTCAACCCCTACAGCAGCGCGCACATCGACGTCGCTCCGTCGAGCAGAAGGTAGCACAGGCCGTTCGGACTCTGACCCTGCTCGACAAATGCGTTAGCGATGGCTAACGTATTGTTGTGCCCGACGTCCTGTACGCCGCAGCCGAGCCGACGCGTCGTCGGCTGCTGCAGCTGCTCGCATCGGGACCGCGCACGGTCAGTGACCTGGCCTCGCATTTCCCGGTGACCCGGTCGGCGATCTCGCAACACCTCGGCGTTCTCGCCGAGGCCGGACTCGTGGTCAACCGCAAGGAAGGCCGTCGGCGCATCTACAGCGTCGACCCTTCCGGAATGGCCAGCCTGCGCTCTGAGACCGATCGGTTCTGGTCGAGCGAGCTCGACCAGCTGGTCGCGGACGCGGCGGCTCTGGCCTCGACCATTCGCTCCAACGACAGCTAGAAGGAAGCGTCTCATGACTGCAGAGAAGAGCGTGCTGCTCCCCGTATCGACCGATGAGGCGTTCGCCCTCGTCACCGAACCGGACCGCCTGCGGCGCTGGCAGGCGGTGACCGCACGCGTCGACCTGCGGGCTGGCGGGGACTACCGTTGGACGATCGTGCCGGGGCATATCGCCGCGGGCACGTTCAAGGAGGTGGACCCCGGCAAGCGGATCGTGTTCGGGTGGGGATGGGACGGGTCGACCGACCTCGCCCCCGACGCCTCCACGGTGACCATCACGGTCGAGCCCGCCGACGGCGGCACCCTCGTCCGCCTGGTCCACGACGGGCTCAGCGAGGAGCAGGCCGCCAACCACCTCGAGGGCTGGAACCACTTCCTCGAGCGCCTCGAACGTGCGGCGCGGACCGGCGACGCCGGTCCTGACGAGTGGGCTGCCGCACCCGAGAAGCTCGACGAGCTCACAGCCGCCGAGGCGACCCTCGCCGTCTGCCAGCATGTCCTGCGCGGGGTCACCGAGGATGACCTCGGCCGCCCCACGCCATGCAGCGAGTACGACGTCGGACAGCTCGCCGACCACCTGATCGGGTCGGTGTCCAGCCTTGGCGGCACGTCCGGCACAGAAGTGACCCGGGCCGATTCGGGTGACGTCGAGTCTCGGGTGGCCTTCGTGGCGCAGCAGGCTCTGGAGGGGTGGCGTCGTCGTGAGCTCGACGGGACCGTGCCGCCGGGCGAGAATGAGATCCCAGCCACCAGAGCCGCCAGCATCCTGTCGCTGGAGTTCCTGATCCATGCGTGGGACTTCGCGGTCGCGACCGGTCAGCAGGTGCAGGTGTCCGACGACGTGACCGCCTACGTCTTGGAGCTCGCAGAGGAGGTGATTTCCCCGCAGACCCGTAACGGTGGCGCCTTCGCGGCAGCCGTCGATGTCGGCCCGGATGCCAACATCCTCGACCGTCTCATTGCCTACTCCGGCCGCGCCGCGGCCTGAGCGCCATCGGCACGACTCCCGCACGACTCGACAACCAACGCAAGGAGTACGTCATGGCGAAGTTCATGCTGCTGTACAAGGGCCCGGCGACACGGCCCGAGGACATGACCCAGGAAGCCGCCCAGCAGGAGATGCAGAAGTGGGAGACCTGGATGGGCAAGCTCGGCGACAACCTCGTGGAACCGGGCAACCCGTTCGGTGCCAGCACTGCGCTGCGTGGCGACGGGTCGACGGGCGAAGCGAGTGACCTGACCGGCTACACCGTGGTCGAGGCAGACGATGTGAACGCCGCACGCGCCATGTGCGACGGGCACCCCTTCCTCAGCGACGGCACAGCCAAGTTCTCGGTCGAGGCGTTCGAGCTCGTCCAGATGGAGATGTGAGCTAGCGCAGCTGCTCAGCCAGCTCCGCGAGGGACCTGACCTCGAGGGCAGGGGCCGCGTAGTACGACGGGTAGCGGCCCTGGTCACGGTTGATCCACGCCGTGGCCAGTCCCGCCCTGCTGGCACCGT
>JAHELV010000145.1 GCA_024644015.1 Nitriliruptorales bacterium | reverse complement strand
GAATCGCACGGTGGACCTTGGGCGGAAGCTGCCCGGCCAGGATCTCGCCGGTCCGCAGGTCGAGCGTCGCGCGGTGCTCGCCGGAACCGCGACATGTGGTCGCTGGCGCTCCTCAAGGTAGCAAACCACAGCGTGTGACCGGCGACGTTCGCCCATCTCGGGGGGACACCGCGCACTCCTTGCCTCGCGTAGGCGCGCGCCGTACCCGCATGCGGCGGTAGCGCGGCCACCAGACGCAGTGGCGCCGGTAGGGCGTGCAGTGGCAGCGGTGCGCCCACTCGGTATCCAGCGGTCCGTCGAGTATGGTCAGCCTGTGCGAGGTGGATCGCGTCGAGAATCGCTCGGTGTGCGCCCGCGACAGGAATCGAACCTGTGGCCTTCTGCTCCGGAGCTAGCAACCGCCGAACGCCATGCTCACCAGCAGAAACGCAGGTCGCGGGCGAGCGGCACCGCCAGAGTTATCCGCCCTAGGAATCCCAGCGCGAACGGTCGAGACGCCCGGGCTCGTTGCGTCTGAGACCGGGAGATACCGGGCGGGCTGTGGCGTCGTCGATGTTCTGCTCGGTCCGGGCGTCGGGCAAGATGAAGGTATTGCTGCGTGGTGAGATCGGCAACGGAGGGCGGATGCGACGACGATTGCTGCTCCACCGGTTGCTGGGCCTGCCGGCGCCGGGCACGACGACGGTCACCGTCCACGCTGACCTCGAGATACAGATGCGCGATGGTGTCGTGCTGCACGCCGACCGGCTCGTGCCCGACGGTCAGGTGGACGCACCGGTGTTGCTGATGCGTAGCCCGTACGGTCGCAGGCAGCCGTGGCGGTCGCTGTACGGACGCACGTTCGCGGCCTATGGCTTACAGGTGGTGGTCGCCAGCTGTCGCGGGACCGGCGACACCGGCGGTCGGCTGCGACCGTTCGACGAACGCGATGACGGAGTCGACACCGTCGCGTGGCTGCGTGGGCAGCCCTGGTATTCCGGTCGGCTCGTGCTCATGGCACCCAGCTATCTCGGGATGGCGGCATGGGCGCTCGTCGACGCCGTCCCACCGGCTGAGCTGCTCGCGGTGGTGGCGATCCTCACGTCCTCACGTTTGGCGCGTTCGGTCTTCGACGGCGGAGCGCTGTCACTGCAGTGGCTGGACTGGAGCGCGCTGATCGCCGATCAGCAGACCCGTGGGCCGGGTGTGAGGGCGCTGGCGTCCCGTGCGCTTCGTGGGCGTCGGTTGGCGCGGGCGCAGCGGCATCTGCCGTTGTCGGAGTCGGACCGCGTGGCGGCCGGCCGCACGCTGCCGTGGTGGCAGCAGTGGCTGGCACACCCTGATCCCGACGACGCCTTCTGGCACGATCGCGACTGGTCGGACGTCGTCGCCCGGCTTCGCGCGCCGGTGGTGATGATCACGTCCTGGCATGACCTCTTTCTGCCGTGGCAGCTTGCGGACTGGGTGCAACTGCCTGCGGACACGACCCGTCGCCTGGTCATTGCACCGTGGGTGCACCAGGATCCGAGGTTGCTCCGGCTCTACATGCGTGAGGCCGTCGATTGGATCCAGGCCCACGTCCACGGCGACGTCCGCGATCTGCCGGGCGGTCCGGTCCACTTCCACGTAGGCGGCGCCGACCAGTGGCGTGATGCGCCATCGTGGCCGCCACCGCACACGGTCGACCGGCGTTGGTACCTCCAACCCGGCGGCGGCCTCGACGTGGCCGAGCCCCCGCCCGCGTCACCCAGTCGCTACCGCTATGACCCCGCCGAGCCCACGCCGGCGGTCGGCGGTCCGTTGGCGCTCGCGAATCCGCGGAAGTCGCAGCGCAGCGTCGAGGCCCGCGACGATGTGCTGGTGTTCACCAGCGCCCCGTTCGCCATGCCGCTGGAAGTCGTGGGCGCTCCTCGCGCCACCATCCACCTGCGTTCGGACGTCGAGCACACCGACGTCGTCGTGCGCCTGTGCGACGTCGATTCCCGCGGCCGCTCCCGCAACGTGTGTGATGGCCTCCGCCGCGTGCACCTACCCGACCTGCCGTCGCACCCCGATGGCGTACGCACTGTCGAGGTGGACCTGTGGCCCACGGCCCACACCTTCGCCCGCGGGCATCGGCTGCGCGTGCAGGTCGCGAGCGCGGCATTCCCGCGCTATGCCCGTAACCCCGGCACCGGTGAACCTCCGGCCACCGCGACGCGGCTCGTCGCCGCCGACCACGAAGTGCATCATACGCCCGGCCACCCGAGCTGCATCGTCTTGCCCACGGCCGGGACAGTCGCCAGTGCATCCCAGTGACGCCATGCAGGCACCGACACGCCCGACGAGCCGACTGCATACCCCGACCGATACAAGAGCACGACCGGGTACCCGGCACGCCTGCGGGCTAGGTGCGCGAGGCTGGAGCCCGACGCGAGGCGTGGCTTGGATCGTCAGGATGGGACGGCGGCGCGGCTGTGCCGGTACAGCGTGCGCGGTGACACGTCGGCGCCGTTGGGCCAGACGATCGTCCCAGCTTCCGCATCGACATGCACCTGCTCGAACAGGTGGTAGTCGCGGAGGAGTGGTTCGAAGACGGGTCCTTTGAGGAGCGGCTCGAGGTCGATCACCTTGACCTCGCCGGTTTCGAACGTCAGCTCGACGATGTAGCGCGCAAGTACACGCGCTCCCGTCACGTCGACGATCCGTTCCACCGTGGACCTCCTGTCAGCCCATGCTATCGGGCGGTTCGTGCCGCTGTGTTGCGTCCCATGCCTTCATCGCCTCGTCGTGGTGCGCGGCGAGGAACCTACGAATGGCACGGTGGACCTTGGGCGGAAGTTGTCCGGCCAAGATCTCGCCTGTCTGCAGATCAAGTGTGGCGCGGTGCTCACCCCGGACGGCCACGTGTGGTCTCTGGTGCTCTTCGAGGTAGTAGAACCACAACGTGTGACCGGCAACGCTCGCCCACCTCGGGGACACCTCCGACTCCTTGCCTCGCGTGCGGTGCACAGTAACCGGAGAACACTGCGAGCAGCCGTGGCGTGCCCGACTACGCGGCCGCGGTCGTCGCACAGATCGTAGGCAGGCAACGTTTCGGCCACACGAAGTGCCGTGGCCTATTCGGGTATCGCCAGCTCAGGAGGCGGACGCGCCCGGAGCACAGAGGGGTGTTGCGCCCGCGACAGGAATCGAACCTGTGGCCTTCTGCTCCGGAG
>JAHELV010000073.1:1699-12793 GCA_024644015.1 Nitriliruptorales bacterium | reverse complement strand
CACCTGCCGGGCAGCGCCCGCCGTTCGACGACGGCGGCGCGGTCCCGTAGCATCCGGACCGTAGCCGCCGATCCGCCGAGCTCACGGGGACGCCGGACGCCAACGATGGACCTCGATGACGCCCTGACGCGGGCGCGTGACCGCTACGTCGCCACGCATCCGCGCAGCCGTGACTTGGCCGAGCGGGCCCGGCGGGTGCTGCCCGGCGGCAACACCCGGTCGGTCCTGCACGTCGATCCCTTCGCGTTCCGCGTGGCCGGCGCCGACGATGCGTATCTGCGGGACGTCGACGGCCACCGCTATCTCGATCTGCTTGGCGACTACTCGGCCGGCCTGCTGGGGCACCGTCCGCGCGCTGTCGCCGACGCCGTACGTCGCCGACTGGAGGCCGGCTGGTCGCTGGGTGCGATGGCCGAGGCCGAGATCGTGTTCGCCGAGGCGATCGTCGGCCGGTTCGCGTCGATCGACCAGGTGCGCTTCACGAACTCCGGAACCGAGGCCAACCTGATGGCGGTCATGACGGCGCGGCACGCCACGGGGCGCGACCGGGTCGTCGTCTTCGACGGCGGCTACCACGGCGGCCTGCTGTACCTGGGTGCGTCCGGTGCGGCGCTGCGCGTGCCGTTCGACTACGCCGTCCTGCCGTACAACGATGTCGCCGCGCTGGAGGACGATCTACACGCGCACGGCGACCGGACCGCCTGCGTGCTGGTCGAGCCGATGCTGGGCGCGTCCGGCTGCATCCCCGCGACGCCGGAGTTCCTCGACGCTGTCCGGCGCTGCACACGCCGGGCGGGTTGTCTGCTGATCTTCGACGAGGTCATGACCTCCCGTCTCGCGCCGGGCGGAATGCAGGGTGCCACCGGGGTGATCCCCGACATGACCACACTGGGCAAGTACCTCGCGGGCGGTCTGACGTTCGGCGCGTTTGGCGGCCACCACGACGTGATGGCGGCCTTCGATCCCGACACCGGTGGGCTGTCGCACGGGGGGACGTTCAACAACAGCGCGTTCACGATGGCCGCCGGCGCTGTCGTCAACGACCTGGTCACTTCTGCCGGCGTCCTCGATGCGCTCAACGACCGGGGCACGCGCCTGCAGGCCCAGCTCGAAGCGGTGTTCGCGGAGTCGCCGCTGCCGTTCTCGGTGACCGGCTGGGGCTCGCTGTGTACGATCCACCCGGTCGTGGGACGGATCCGGTCGTCCGCGGATCTGCGCGGCGCCGACGAACGCTGGCGCCGGCTGTTGTTCTACGAACTGCTCGAGGCCGGCTTCTACATCGCGCAGCGGGGCTACATCGGACTCAGCCTCGAGGTCACCGACGCCGACATCGACCGGTTCGTCGACGCAGTGGCAATGTTCTGTGACCGCCACCGCGACACCCACTGACACGCCCGCCGGACGCGTCTCGCCGTCCCCGGCTCACGCGCCGCAGCCCTCACTGCTGGTAGTGCTCGACGGTCTCGACCGAGCGCGCCATCGCGCCGTCGGGATTCTGGTCGAACTCACGCCGCGCACGCCGCTGGCGCAGCAGGTCCCAGCACTGGTCGAGGGCGATCTCGATCCGTTGGACCCGGGCCCGTTCGCCCGCGGTCAGCGGGACGTCCGCGTGGCGTTGCCGCAGATCCTTCTCCTCCTCAACCAGTCCATTGATCTGCGACAGGATCTGTTCGTCGTCCACGTGCCTGCTCCTGAAGATGTCGTCGCGTTCACGATACCGTCGCAGGCGTGAGACGCCTCAGCGCACACGGGCTCGCCACGCTCCTGCTGGCTGTCGCGCTGGCCGGCTGCTCGCCCGGCACCGCGACGGTGTCAGGGCCGGTGACGACGGTCGGCGGTCTCACGGTCGAGCGTGTGGTCTCGGGCCTTGACGGTCCAACGCAGATGATCTTCGGGCCCGACGGGCGGCTGTGGGTCGCCCAGCTCGCCGGCGACGAGAATGCTGGGCGGGGCGAGATCGTGGCGGTCGACCTCGACGACGGCGACCGGGAGGTCCTGCTCGACGGCCTGATCAAGCCAACCGGGCTGGCGTGGCTCGACGACAGCCTTTGGATCGCGACGCCGACAGCGGTGCTCCGCGCTGACGGCCAGCCGCTGGCGGCTCCCCGTCCGGTCGTCCATGGCCTGCCGAACAACGGTCGCTCGAACGGCACGCTCACACCGACGCCCGACGGGTCGCTGCTGTACGAGACCAGCGGACGGGAACGCGACGGGGGTGCCGTCGACGGATCCGGTGCCCTGTGGGTGCTCGACCCCGCCGAGCCCGCTCGGCGGCGCCGGATCGCGTCTGGCCTCAAGAATGCCTACGCGCACGTATACGACGCCGCCGGACAGCTGTGGACCACCGAGGTGGCCGAGCCGATCGGCGGCGTCGCGGCGCCCGACGAGGTCAACCGCGTGGACGCCGGCGGCGACTACGGCTGGCCGGCGTGCGTCGGCCGACGGGTACCGGTCGAAGCCTTCGGCGGCGACGCCGTCCGGTGCCGGGCCACCGAGCCACCCCGCGTGACGTTCGAGCCTGTCGGCGCGACACCGACGTCGATCGTGGTCAGTCCGTTCCGCAACGACCACTTCGTCGTGGCGTTGTGGAACGCAGACCGCGTCGTCTCCGCACCGATCTCCGGAGGCGGCGCGGTCGAAGACCTGCTCGCCGGCATCGAGCGCCCGCAGCACCTGCTGGTGGACGGCGACGGACTACTGGTGTCCGAGCACGGCACCGGCACGATATGGCGCGTGCGTGCCGACGGCTGAATGCCGCGGCCGCGTCAGCTTGATACATCACCCGGTGTTCTGCAGCCCCGCGGACACGCCGTTGACGGTCAGCTGCACCAGCCGCGACCACCGTCCGGCGTCGCCGTCGCCGCCCCGCACGCCCCGCAGCGCACGCTGCTGCAGGAACGACAGCGCGTCGACGTAGGGGTTTCGCAGGTCGACGGCACGGCGCAGCACCGGCCGGTCCTCCAGCAGACGACGCTGGCCGAGCAGCTCGAGCAGCAGCGCTTCGGTGCGCTCGTACTCGGCGGTGATCGTGGCAGTCAGCCCGGGCTGGTCGGCCAGATCCAGGTATCCCTGGGCGATCAGCATGTCTGCCTTGACCATGCTCAGCGCGGCGTTGTCGATCGCGGTCCGCAGGAACGGCCAGCGGTCCACGAGGTCGCGCAGCGGCTGCAGGCCGCCGACCCGCTCACGACCGGCGGCCAGTGCGGTGCCCAGTCCGTACCAGCCCGGCAGGTTGATCCGCGCCTGCGCCCACGCGAAGCTCCAGGGGATCGCGCGCAGCGACTCGAGACCGCCGTCGCCACCGCCGCGGCGCGCGGGCCGCGAGCCGATCTGCAGACCGCCGAGCTCGTCGCTCGGAGTGACGGCGGCGAAGAAGGCGGCGAAGCCGTCCGTGCCGACCAGGGCGCGGTAGGCGGCTTCGCTGGCGGACGCCATCGTGCGGATCAACTCCCAGTCCAGATCCGCGGGGTCCGTCTGTTCGTCCGTGTGCAGCGACGCGCGTAGCGTCGCATTCGCCACCTGTTCCAGATGGCGTTGGGCGAGCGGCACCGTGCGGTACCGGGAGAACACGACCTCGCCCTGCTCGGTGATCTTGAAGCGCCCGTCGACCGATCCCGGCGCCTGTCCGAGGATGGCGCGGTTGGCCGGTCCGCCGCCGCGCCCGACGGCGCCGCCGCGCCCGTGGAACAGCGTGAGTGCCACGTTGTTGCGGTGTGCCCACTCGGTCAACGCTGCCTGCGCCTCGAACAGCGCGATGTTGGCCGCCAGGAACCCGGCGTCCTTGGTCGAGTCGGAGTAGCCGAGCATCACCTCGAAGCGGCGGCCCTCAGCGTCGAGGCGAGCCTGCTCGCTGGGCAGCGCCAGCAGGCGGTCGAGCTCCTTGGGTGCCCGGCGCAGGTCGTCACGGCTCTCGAACAGTGGGACCACGTCGACCATCAGCGAGCCGTCGGGTACGGCCAGCCGCGCCAGCGCTCTGACGGTCATGACGTCGACGGCCTCGCGGCTCCAGCTGACCGCATAGCGGCGGCAGGCATCGACGCCGTGGGTGTGTTGCAGCTCCGCCATCGTCTGCAGCGTCGCGATCACTTCGCGTGCCAGGTCTGACGTCGGAGCGACGTGGTCGGGCCAACCGTTGGACGCGAGTTCGTCGAGCGCCAGAAGATCCCGCTCGGCCTGGGGCGCCAGTTCGCGAATGACCAGATCGTGTGTGCCGGAGTCCTGGCGGATCTCCAGCGACGCGAAGTGGAACCCGAAGGTCTCGGCCTGCCAACGCAGGTGCTGAACCTCGCCGTACGCCAGTCGCCGTGCGCCACCGTCGTCCAGCGACCGCTGCAGGACCACGAGGTCGCCGACGAACGCGTCGGCCGAGGGGTAACCGTGCGGTTCGCGGGTGCGCGTGGCGGCGAGCCGGTCGGCCATGGCGAGCATGCGCATGCGGTGGGGCTGGTCGGCCGCACTGTTCGCAATCCTGGCCCAGCGTCGCGGCCAGCGCTCTGCGTCGGATTCGAGCGCGCGACGAAGCTCGGGACTCGGCGGCGTCGCCGTCGACGTGGCGGTCAGCATCCTGCCGATCCGCCGGGTTGCGCGCTCGAGGCCACGAAGGACATGGTCGGCGTGGATCGACAGGGTCTGGCGTGTCACCTTCGCCGTCACGAACGGGTTGCCGTCGCGGTCGCCGCCGACCCAGCTGCCCCAGCGCAGGAAGGCCGGGAACGCCGGTGGTCGCGCGCCGACCGTCTCCGGGCCGAGCGCGCGATCCAGCTCCCGGTAGACCCTGGGCACCACAAGGAACAGCGATTCGTCGAACACCGCCATGGTGCGCCGCACCTCGTCCAGCGGCGTCGGACGGCGATCGCGGATCTGCGCCGTTCGCCACAGGATCGCCACTTCTTCGCGCAGTCGCCGCGCGATGTCCGCGGCGCCGACGCGGGGCAGGTGTGGCTCGTCGAGCCGGTCGAGCTGCTCCCCGATGCGCCGCAACGCCTCGGTGACGACGCGGCGACGGGCTTCCGTCGGGTGGGCCGTGAACACCGGGTGCACACACAGCCGGTCCAGCAGCGCCAGCAGCGTCTCGCGCCCGTCCCGCGCGACGACGTCGTTGACCGCCGCGGCGAGCGAGTCGTCAATGGCCTCGCGCTGCTCGCCGCGTTCACGCAGCGCGCGCATCCGCTGGCGCTCCTCTGCCAGGTTGATCAACTGGAAGTAGCACGTGAACGCGCGCGCGACCGCCTCCGCTCGGGCGAGTTCCATCCCGTCGACCTGACGGTGGATCTCGTCGAGCGTCTCGGGGGTGCCCACACGGCGGAACTCGATGGTGGCGGTGCGCAGCAGTTCGACGGCGCGGAACAGGTCGGTCCCGCCCGCCTCGCCGATGATCTGTCCCAGCGCGTCGCCGAGCATCCGCACGTCCCGTCGCAGGTTGACGGGCATGTTGAACTCGCGCTCGGCGTACCCGGGTGCGGTCTCGGTTCGCATGGCCCCACGCTAGTCCATGCACAGCTCCGCAGGCGTCGTGGTCAGGCGTCCTCGAACGTCGCCCCCTGGGCGGCCAGGCGGCGCAGCAGGGGAGCGGGCTCCCAGATCCTGCCGTGCTGCTCGTGGAAGTGCTCGGTGATCGCCAGCACCGCGTCGAGCCCGACCAGTCCCGCGTGGAACATCGGCCCACCGCGGTGCGCGGGGAAGCCGTAGCCGTACACGTAGATCACGTCGATGTCGCCGGAACGCTGCGCGATGCCCTCCTCGAGGATCCGTGCACCCTCGTTGACCAGCTGCCCGAGCAGGCGGTCGCGGATCTCCTGGTCGGCGATCTCGCGGCGCTGCATGCCCAAGTCGGCGGAGTGCTCCACGATCAGCCCGTGGATCTCGGGGTCGGGCAGCGGCTCGCGGCTGCCCTGCTCGTAGCGGTAGAAGCCCGCGCCGGTCTTCTGGCCGTGACGACCCATCTCGACGACCTTGTCGGCGATCGCGGGGTACCGCTCGCCGGGATCGCGGTCGGCAGCCTGGCGCGCGCGAATCCGATACCCGACGTCGAGCCCGGCCAGATCGCCGACCGCGAACGGGCCCATCTTGAAGCCGAAGTCGGTCATCACCCGGTCGACCTCGTGGGGCAGCGCCCCCTCCTCGATCAGGTAGAACGATTCGCGCACGTACTTGTGGAACATCCGGTTGCCGACGAATCCGTCGCACACGCCGACGACCACCGGCACCTTGCGCATCCGCTTGCCGAGTGCGACCGCGGTGATCAGCGCCTCGTCCGAGGTGGCGTCGCCGCGCACGATCTCGAGCAGCTGCATCACGTTGGCCGGGCTGAAGAAGTGCATGCCGACGACCGACTCCGGTCGCGTGGTCGCCGCAGCGATCTCGTTGACGTCCAACGTCGACGTGTTCGTCGCGAGCACGGCGCCCGGTGGGGCGGCGTTGTCGAGCCGCCCGAAGACCTGTTGCTTGAGTGCCATGTCCTCGAACACGGCCTCGACGACGGCATCGGCATCGGCGACGGCGCCGAAGTCGACAGCGCCCGTGATGCGGTCGATGCGCCGGCGCATCTCGGCGGCGTCCAGGCGGCCCTTGTCGACCGTCCGCTGGTAGTTCCGTTCGACCTTGGCCAGCCCCGTGTCGAGCCTGTCCTGGTCGACCTCGATGACGGTGACCGGGATGCCGGCGTTCGCGAAGTTCATGGCGATGCCGCCACCCATCGTGCCCGCGCCGATCACCGCCGCCCGCGCGACGCGCGTCGGCTCGACGCGGTCGTCGACGCCGTCGATCTTGGCGGCGGTGCGTTCGGCGAAGAAGACGTGGCGCAGGCTCCGCGACTGCTCCGACGCCAGCAACTCGACAAACAGGTCGCGCTCGCGCTGGATGCCGGCGGTGAACGGCAGCCGGACGGCAGCGTCGATCGCGTCGATGCAGCGCTGGGGCGCGATCAGGCCCGGTGCTGTGGCCGCGGCCTGTGCCCGCGCGCCGGCCAGCGTCTGATCGACCTCGCCACGGACAGCGACCTGCATGTCGTGGGTGCGGCGCAGCGCGTCGTCGGTGCCGGCGATCCGCTCGGCGAACGCCACCGCGCCCTCGATCAGATCGCCATCGATGATCTCGTCCACGAGGCCGACCACATGCGCCCGCTCGGCCCTGATGGGCGAGCCGCTGGTGATCATCCGCAACGCGACCTCGAGGCCCACCAGCCGTGGCAGCCGCTGGGTGCCCCCAGCGCCCGGCAGCAGCCCGAGTTTGACCTCGGGCAGGCCGAGTTGTGCATCGGGGGCGGCCACGCGCCAGTTGCACGCCAGGGCCATCTCGAGCCCGCCGCCGAACGCGGTGCCACGGATTGCCGCGACCACGGGCACCGACGACCGCGCGAGCGTGTCGACCAGACCCAGCAGGTCGGGCGCCCGGTCGCGGGGCATGCCGAACGTCGTGATGTCGGCACCGGCAACGAAGTGCCTGCCAGCGCCGGTCACGACGACGGCGCGCACGTCGTCGTCAGCCTCCGCCTGCCGGACGTGGCCGGCGACGCCTTCCGGCACCCCGGGGCTGAAGACGTTCAGTGGCGGGTTGTCGATCGTGATCACGGCGACGTCGCCGTGGCGCTGCATGGTCACGAGATCAGTCATGCCGGCATCTTGCCATGCCGGCTGCACCGCCCAGCGGGCGTGGCCTCTGTGCCGGCTGCCCATCGCGGCCGGGGTAGGATTGACCGGCCGGTCGGATGTGCATCGACGACCGGTCGGGAAGGAGACGACACACGGTGGACAGCCCCCGGCAGGACGATGCCGGTGCACCCGACGGGAGGGCAGCCGACGTCGCGGTGCGCTGCGCCGAGCGGATGTACGCGGCCGACCGCGCATCTCGTCACCTTGGCATCGAGATCGCCGACGTCGCGCCGGGGCGCGCGCGGGCAACGATGACCGTGGCAGGCACGATGGTCAACGGCCACGACCTGTGTCACGGCGGATACGTGTTCCTTCTGGCCGACACGGCGTTCGCGTTCGCGTGCAACACCTACGACCAGGTGACCGTCGCCGCATCCTGCGACATCGTGTTCGTCCGGTCGGCGTTGCGCGGGCAGCGACTGGTCGCCGACGCCACCGAACGCATCCGGCATGGCAGGTCGGGGATCTACGACGTCACCGTGCGCACAGCCGACGGCGACGTCGTCGCCGAGTTCCGTGGCCGCAGCCGCGCGCTGGCACGGCCGATTCTCGACGACGCTGCGACTGTGCCACCGCGGACCATCTGAACCGCACCGCCAAGGAGGCGATCACGGCCCGCGAACGTTCCAGCGACTACGACGACAAGCAGCGGCGCATCCTCGATGCCGCGGCTGACTTGTTCGCCGAGCACGGATTCGCCAGCACGTCGGTGTCGATGCTCGCCGCCGCGTCGGGCGGGTCCAAAGCGTGGATCTACCACTACTACGCGTCCAAGGAGGCGGTGCTGTACGACCTGCTGCGCAGCTACACCGACGATCTGTTGGGCGTAGTCCGCGCCGCTGACGACCCCACGCTGGAACCCCGCCGTCGCTTCGCGGCGTTGATCGGGGCGATCCTGCGCTCGTACGACGACGCGCAGAGCCGGCACGCTGCGATCCTCAACGACCTGGCCCGCCTGCCGGCCGAGCAGCAGCGACAGATCCGCGCCTCGCAGCGACAGGTGGTCGACGTGGTCGCCGGCGTGCTCGCCACCGTCGACCCGCGCCTCGAGCGCCGCGCCGACATGTTGACACCGGTGACGATGTCCATCTTCGGGATGCTCAACTGGCACCACCGCTGGTTCCGACCCGATGGACCAATGTCGACCGACGACTACATCGACATGGTCGTCGCACTGGTGTTGGATGGACTGGACGGCCTGCCCGGTCTGAACGAGCCGGCGACCGACGCCACGGCCACGCGGGCATGACCGTGGCACCCGACGGAGGCGAAATCGTGACCCTGGTCACCTTTGGGGTGAGAAACGGCGTCGCGACGCTGACGTTGAATCGTCCCGACGCGCGCAACGCCTTGAACCTGCAGATGAAGGGGGACTTCCTGCGCGCACTCGAGCAGATCGACGACAGCGTCCGCGCCGTGCTGGTCCGCGCGGAGGGTCCCGCGTTCTGCGTCGGTCAGGACCTCGGCGAGCACGCTGATGCGCTTGCCCTCGATGCCGGCTCGGCGCTCGGCACCGTCCGCGAGCACTACAACCGCATCGTCGCGGGCATCACGGACCTGCGCGTACCGGTCGTGGTGGCGATTCCGGGCGCCTGCGTCGGCGCGGGGCTGGGGTTCGCGCTCGCCGGCGATCTGCGGATCGCCGGCGAGGACGCGAAGTTCGCGACCGCGTTCGCGGGCATCGGCCTTGCGAGCGATTCAGGTCTGGCCCGGGCGCTCGCCCACGCCGTCGGCGTGTCACGCGCGACCGAGCTGCTACTGCTCGGCGAGCCCTTCGACGCCGCCCAGGCGCAACGTTGGGGACTGGTGCACCGCGTCGTACCGGCCGCGGACGTCGATCGTGTGGCGGGCGGAATCGCTGCGCGACTGGCCGAGGGCCCGACGCTGGCGTACACGCGGATCAAGGAGCTGTTGCGCGACGTCGTGGGCCAGGACCTGGCGGATGCGCTGGAGGCGGAGGCCGTCGCGCAGGAGGCGCTGGCGCGGACCGCTGACCACCGTGGCGCCGTCGATGCGTTCTCGGCCAAGCAGCGGCCACGGTTCACCGGGTCGTGACCCCATGCGTCCGATGGCTCCGGGTATACTGACCGAACGGTCGGTCGGGTAATAGGAGGTTGGTCGTGACCACGGTCGGAGCGAGCGCCGCCGACGGCGCGACACGGCACGACGCGACTTCGCTCGAGGCACGGTTCCAGCGGAACATCGACCGCGATCGGCGCATCGAACCTCGTGACTGGATGCCCGACGGCTACCGCCGGACGCTCGTCCGCCAGATCGCGCAGCACGCCCACTCCGAGATCATCGGCATGCAACCGGAGGGCAACTGGCTGACCCGTGCGCCCAGCCTGCGACGCAAGGCGATCCTGTTGGCGAAGGTCCAGGACGAGGCGGGCCACGGCATGTACCTGTACGCGGCCACCGAGACGCTCGGGGTCGACCGCGGCACGCTCACGCAGAAGCTGATCGACCGGGCGCAGAAGTACTCGTCGATCTTCAACTACCCGACCCTGACCTTCGCCGACGTCGGCACGATCGGCTGGCTGGTCGACGGCGCGGCGATCTGCAATCAGGTCCCGCTGTGCCGCAGCTCCTACGGCCCGTACGCGCGGGCGATGGTCCGCATCTGCAAGGAGGAGTCCTTTCACCAGCGCCAGGGCTTCGAGCTGCTGCTGACGATGATGGCTGGCACCGCCGAGCAGCGCGCCATGGTCCAGGAGTCCGTCGACCGCTTCTGGTGGCCGTCGCTGATGATGTTCGGGCCGCCCGACGACGCGTCGCCCAACACCGCGCAGTCGCTGCGCTGGGGCATCAAGCGCGACACGAACGACGAGGTGCGCCAGAAGTTCATCGACATGACGGTGCCCCAGGCCGAGGTGCTCGGCGTGACGCTGCCCGACCCAGAACTGCGATGGAACGAGCGGCGGGGGCACTACGACTTCGGCGCGATCGACTGGGACGAGTTCACCCGCGTGGTTGGCGGGGACGGACCGTGCAACACGCAACGGCTGGCTACCCGCCGCCGCGCCCACGACGAGGGCGCGTGGGTCCGGGAGGCCGCGAGCGCCTGGGCGGCCAAGCACGCGGAGCGCGCCCGGTGAGCAGCGCGCCCGCCGACGACTTCACCGGCAAGGCCAGCGTCGCGCCCGACACGTCGTGGCCGCTGTACGAGGTCTTCGTCCGCGGCAAGCGCGGGCTGAACCACGTGCACGTGGGCTCCCTGCACGCCGCCGACCCCGAGATGGCCCTGCGCAACGCGCGCGACGTCTACACCCGTCGCAACGAGGGCGTCAGCATCTGGGTGGTGCGCGCGACCGACATCACGGCGTCGAGCCCGGACGAGAAGGACCCGTTCTTCGCACCGAGCGGCGACAAGGTCTACCGCCACCCGACGTTCTACGAGATCCCCGAAGACGTCCCCCACATGTGATGCGTGCCTCAAGTAGCG
>JAHELV010000073.1:0-1599 GCA_024644015.1 Nitriliruptorales bacterium | reverse complement strand
GTCGAGCCCGGACGAGAAGGACCCGTTCTTCGCACCGAGCGGCGACAAGGTCTACCGCCACCCGACGTTCTACGAGATCCCCGAAGACGTCCCCCACATGTGATGCGTGCCTCAAGTAGCGCCAGCGGTAGGCTCACCTCGCGTGCCTCATGTAGCGCCAGCGGTAGGCACACCTCGCGTGCCTCATGTAGCGCCAGCGGTAGGCGTACCTGATGGCCGACGACGAGAGCGCCTATCAGGCGCTGATCGCGACCGACAGCGACGGCAACGCCCGCTGGGCGTTCGGGACCGGCTTCCACGATCCGCTGGCGGGCATCGACACCTCGGTCCCGGCCGGCGTCGACGGCGACGACCTCGCCGCCTACTGCCTGATGCTCGGCGACGACGCGCTGGTCATGTCGCACCGCATCACCGAGTGGTGCACGCACGCGCCCGAGATCGAGGCCGAGCTGGCGCTGGCCAACATCGCACTGGACCTGCTGGGTCAGGCGCGCATGCTGCTCGCGCGCGCCGGCCACGCGGACGCCACCGGCCGTGACGAGGACCAGTACGCGTTCTTCCGGGCAGACCACGAGTTCCGCAACGTGCGGCTGACCGAGATCGTCAACGGCGACTTCGGCCACACGATGGCACGGCTGCTGGTCTTCGCGGCCTGGCGGCTGGAGCTGTGCACCCGGCTGCGCGACTCCGCCGACCCCGTGCTCGCGGCGATCGCGGGCAAGGCCGTCAACGAGCTGCGGTATCACCGCGACTACGCGGCCGGCTGGGTGGTGCGGCTCGGCGACGGCACCGACCACTCACACGAGCGCATGTGCGACGGCCTCGCCGCCGTGTGGCCGCTGGTCGACGAGTTGTTCGACGCGCATCCCATCGAGCGGCGCCTCATGAACGCTGGCGTCGCCGTCGACCCGGCCGGTGTGCGCGACGCGTTCGACGCAGTCATGCGCAACGTGCTCGACGCCGCGCGGCTCGAGGTTCCCGACGTGGCTCCGCTCGCGATGGTGTCGGGGCGCAGTGGTCGCGACGGCGCCCACACCGAGGCGCTGGGCTACCTGGTCGCCGAGCTGCAGAGCGTGGCGCGCCAGCATCCCGGAGCGACGTGGTGACCGGCGACAGCACCGTGCAGCGGCACGCCGATCGGCCCGACCCCCGCGCGGTCGCAGCGACCGTGACCGACCCCGAGCTGCCGATGCTGACGCTCGCCGATCTCGGCGTGCTGCGCGCCGTCGAGACCACGGCCGACGGCACGGTGGTCGTCTCGATCACCCCCACGTACTCAGGGTGCCCGGCGATGGACGCCATGAAGGTCGATCTGACACAGCGGCTCCACGAGGCCGGCTACCGCGACGTCGAGGTGCGCACGGTGCTGTCGCCGCCGTGGTCCACCGACGACATCACGCCCGGCGGACGCCGCGCGCTCGCCGAGCACGGCATCGCCCCGCCCGGTCCCGCGCCGCGTGGCGAGGCGCCGGTCCTCATCGCGCTACAGCCGCTGCAGCGTCACGTCGCCTGCCCGCAGTGCGGGTCGCCCGACACTGTGCTCATCTCACAGTTCAGCTCCACGCCCTGCAAGGCGCTGCGGCGCTGCGCGTCCTGCCA
>JAHELV010000029.1 GCA_024644015.1 Nitriliruptorales bacterium | reverse complement strand
CGTCACGGCGCCGGCGCGATCAGCGAACCTCGTCGACCTGGTTGACGGAGTCGTCGACGCGAGCCACATACGCTCCGACCGCGTCCTTGCGCAGTGCACGATGCAGCGGCCGACTCTCGGTCCGATCGAGGTAGACGACGCTCTGGCCATCTTCGGTCCCGGTCCCGGCCGTTGGGATCGTCATGAAGACGACGTCGTCTGGACGGACCGACCGGAGCTGTACGGCCAGAGAGCGGAGATTCGACACGGTGACGGTGTCGTCCACGCTGACGGTCTTGGTAGCGGTCTCGAGGAACGCGTTGAGTCGGAGTGGATTGCCCAGCACGTCGGTGTCGTTGACCCGGCCGGCGAGCGCCTTGAGGAAGGCCTGCTGGCGTTTGATGCGGTCGAAATCGCCGCCAGGCAGGTTGTAGCGCTGTCGTACGAAATCCAACGCCCGCTCGCCGTCCAGACGGTGGGTTCCCGCCGGCCATACAACGTCGCGTGCCGTATCAGTGACCGTCTTGGCGACGCGGACGTCCACGCCGCCGAGTGCGTCGGTCATGGCTTCGAAGCCTTGGAAGTCCAGGATCGCGAAGTGGTCGATCCGCACCCCTGTCAGGTCCTCAATGGTCGCGATGAGCAGTGGCGGACCGCCGAACGACAGCGCGGCGTTGATCTTCGCGTTCCCGTGCCCCTTGATCGGCACCCACGAGTCGCGTGGGAACGAGACGAGGTAGACGCGGCGGCGATCCGACGGCAGATGGACCAGCATGATCGTGTCGGCACGCTGCGCGCCAAAGCGCCACAACGGCTCGTTGGCATCCTCCCCTGTGGTGCCCTCCTCGGTTCTGCGGTCCGAGCCCACCAGCAGCCAGTTCTCCGCACGGGCCATCGCGCGTGCCGGCGGGTCGGGCGCGGGCTCCGGACGGCCCGCTTCCGCCGGGAAGGCGTCCGGGATCCGTTCGATGTTGCGGTCGTACGCCTGCTGACGCTCGAAGAACAGACCGGTGGCACCTACGACGAACAACACCAACAGGACGCCGGCGATGATCACCACGCGGCGCAGCGCGCGCCGCCGGACGACGGCGACGTCCTCGAGATCGAGGCTCGCCTCGTCCGTGGTCACGCCCATCGGCTGAGATCCTCGGGCGCCCGCGTATGGCCTGGTGTACGTGGCAAGACACAGTCGCGATCCGGGCGCCGTCCCGCCGGCGCCTCGTTGTTGGTACAAGTGTTGATTATACGCCATGTACGTGCGTTCGGCGCACACGCGGGCATGCTGCTGGCAGCGTCCATGCGGCTTTCGCCAGGTGCATCTCAGCGGGCTCATCGCTGCCAAGCAGCGAGCCGCGCAGAACGATCACGACGACGTGCAGGCGGCCCCCGACGATCTGCTCAAGCGACTCGACCAGGTTCGTGCCTCGGGCCCGATGGCGTACGTGAGTGCGCGACGACAGCGGACGTAAGCTACGGTCGCGGTCCGGGGCAGGCCGCGAGCTCTACGTGCGACGCGGGTGCACGACCATGCCGATCGGGGTGACAACATGGATCTGGGACTGCGGGGCAGGGCTGCGGCCGTTGCGGGAGCCAGCAGCGGGCTGGGTCTGGCGATCGCGCGGGCGCTGGCAGCGGAGGGCGCCGATGTCGCCATCGCGGCGCGTGACCGCGGCCGGCTGGAGGAGGCGCGGGCGGAGCTCGACGCGGTGGGCAACGGTCGGGTCACAGCGACCTCGGTCGACGTGCGCGATACGTCCGCCGTCACCGCGTGGATCGACGCCGCCGCCCACGAGTTCGGCGCGCTGCACATCGTGGTGCCAAACGCCGGCGGACCGCCCACCGGCGGCGCGACCGCGTTCGACGTCGACGCATACAGGGACGCGATCGAGCTGAACCTGCTGTCGCAGATCGCGATCACCGAGGCGGCACTGCCGCACCTGCGGGCGGCCGGCTGGGGGCGCGTGGTCTACGTGGCGTCGGTCTCGGTCAAACAGCCCATCCCGACGCTGGCGCTGTCGAACACGGCTCGGGCCGGGGTCGCCGGCTACGCCAAATCACTGGTCGCCGACCTTGGCGACGCTGGCATCACCGTCAACGTGCTGGCGCCCGGGTACCACGCCACCAATCGCCTCGAGGAAGTGCTCGGCGACGATGACGCAGCCAGGTCGGCAATCACCGCTGACATCCCTCTCGGGCGCATGGGCGCTCCCGCCGACTTCGGTGCCGTCGCGGCGTTCCTGGCCAGCGAACAGGCAGGTTTCATCACCGGCGACGTCATCGCAGTGGACGGCGGCCTGTCCCGCTCGCTGCTCTAGCGTTCACCTGGCCGCCACCGCCGGTCGAACGTGCTCGGGGACGCTACGCCCTCGCGACTCGAGGTCGTCGTGGCCGGGCCGTGATGCATCGGGCGCGCAGGTCACCCGCCGATCTCACAGGCGATGTTGCTGAGGCTCGCGAAGTTGTTCGACTCATCCGGCTCGGCAATCGCATCGTCGACATCGACCTCGATGGCCGCCTCGTCCTGCGCGCACGCCCACGTGACCGTGACCTGCTCGCCGGGCGGGAGGCCGTCGACGGTGATCCGTTCCTCGGCGAAAGGGTCCCCGAAGGCAAGGTTGGTGATCCGCACGACGAAGGGGCCAGCAGGTGCGGCGCCGCTGTTCGCGATCACCGCGTACGGCGCGACGCCGTCTTGACCGGTCCCGACGACGACGAGGTCGGGGAGCGGCGTCTCGATCGAGCATTGGGCCTCGCGCTCCTCGGTGTCTGTTTCGACGCCGTCTACGTTGACTGCCGTCAGCCGGTAGACGGCGGTACCCTCGCTGCGTTCGAGGCCACGTAGCACGTCGCCGAGCGGATCGAGCGCTCGGTTGGCACCGGGTTCGACGCGCAGCTCCTCGAGCGCGTCACCGAGCGTTCTGCTCAGATGCACGGTGCCCTCGCCCGCCGTGTCCCACTCGAGGCTCACCTCACAGTCCTCGCCAGGTGTGGCGTCGAACTCGACGATCGTGTGCTCGGGTCGTGCTGGGGGCGGTGTGTCTGGCGGCAGCTTCGCCGGTGGCTTCTGCGGCACTTCGGCCGGTGGTGGATCGTTCGGTGCGGGGTCTGCGCCGCGCGGGGGCGGCACGTCCGGGTCGGATGCCTCGCTGGCGCCAGCCGTCACTTCCATCGGCGGGGCTTCAGGCGGGTCGCCTGCGCTGAGCGCGTTGCCGATCGCCGCGGCCGCGAGCACCAGGAGCGCCGCAACGAGGCCCGAGCTGACGAATCGACGGGCTGGCCGTCGCCCATCCGATTCCGGCGCACGCAGCGATACGGTCGCGGACGCAAGCACGTTGCCGTCGGCGATCAGCTCCACGCGCAGATGGTCGCCGGCCTCGATGGATAGTGCGTTGGGCTGTCCCACGACGGTCGTGACGGTGACCGGTCCGGCGTCTGCTGCCAAAGTGAGCTTTGGCACATCGACGTCGAAGACCCACCCGTCGACGTGCCGGACGCGGAGATCCACCGTGAGGTTGACCGGTCCGCAGTTGACGATGCCGGCGGTCAGCGTCGCGGTCCCGTCCGCGTTGAGCCGGACGCTTGGCGCGGTTGTGTATGCCGCGCATCCGCGAGGCGATCCGGCCACCTCGATGACCGTGGTCGCGCGTGCCCACAGATCGGTGTGTGCAAGGCGGGCCATCATCTCGACCGCGACAGCGGTGCGCGTGGACGGCAGATCGCGCGGGACCTCTACCTGCACGGTCACCGGTGTCGTCGTCTGCGCGGGAAGGCGTGACGGCGGCAACACGCTCCACTCGAGTGCTGGGTCGGATTCGATAGCCCAGGACACGTCGATCGCGGTGCCGAAGGTGTTCTCGATGAACGCGCCGAGCGAGACGGACTCGCCCCGGCGAGCGGTTGTGCGGTCGGTCTCGAACCAGATACGCATCGCGGCCCTCCAACCAACAGGAGGGTGAACGTGGGCCCGTTGATACCGCGATCCTGCGCAGCGTGACGTCGGGCCGTCTGAAACATGTATCAACAGGCTGCGTGGCTGCTCAGCTCCTGCAGAGGGGCCGTGAAGGGCCGCGCGTTGGCTGTTCCTCCGACGTGGAGGTGTGCGATGCACGATGTCGTTGAACTCCGTGTACACGGCGTCGGCGGAGGCTCACCGGAGTCGCTGCTCGGTGTCGCCTCGCCCGAGACGGTCCGCGTGGCCGGCGAGGGTCCGACGGGCTTCTGGGCGCGGCGGTCGCAACGCCGCGTCGAGGGCTACTGGTGGGGCCGGCTGACGTCGGCGCCGGTGCTTCAGCCACTGTGGATCATCCTGCTGCCGTTCACCTTGCTGAACCTCGCCGGGTGGATGCATCAGCCGCTCAGGGACCGCACGAAGCCGACGTCGGGATGGTGGGCGGTGCGCTACCTGCTGTGGCTGCTCGGCTACCTGCTCACAGGCGTGTACGCAGCGTGGACCGGCGTGCTCGTCGTCGACCTGGTGATTGTCCGATGGTGGCTCAACGGCCGCGTGACGTCCGTCGCCCTTGCGTCAGCCGCGGCCGCGGCGGTGCTCGCGGTCGCCGTGCTGTACCTCATTGCGCGACACGTGCAGGGCGGCTACGAAGGCAAGCGCCCGCCCCGGCCGATCGCGAAGTCCGCGGAGGCGAACAGCGTGTCGAAAGGCGCGACCGGCGCGCGATTCGCCGGCGAGCGCGACCTCGCCGCACCGTCCTTCTGGAAGCACGGCCGAGGTGTGGGCCTGCTGCTCGTCACCCACTCGCTTCTCGCGCTGGCGGTCATACTCGGCCCGATCGCCCGCTCAGGATTGCGCCTGGCGTCGGGCGCGCCGGGATCTGATACGGCGCTGCGCTATGACGTCGTGGTGTCGTGGGTGCTGCGCGCGACCGTCGTCACGCTGGTCGTTCTGGCCGTGCTGACCGTGATCGAGCGCGTCGCGTTCGACCGCGACAAGCGCCGATCGTCCGCTCTCTACGACGGCACGGAACACAGCGGCTTCCGCTGGTGTGGGCAGGCCGTCGCGGCAACCGTGGCGGTGGCGTTGGCCATTGGCGGCCTCAGTGGCGTCGAACGCCTGCTGCGGACCCGAATCGCGTCGGACGGATCGCCGTACCAGGACCTCGACGTGGCGTTCGGGGTTGCGGCGATCGTGTTCGCGGCAATGGTGTCGTGGCGGCTCGCCGAGCATTGGCGGGTCCAGCGGAGGATCTTCGCCGAGCTCGGCGGTGGCACCGCGCAGCGTGCACCCAATGACGAAGAACCACAGCGACGGCAGATCAGCGAACCGATGCGGCGACGTACGGCGTGGGCGCGCTCGATGTCGGAAGCGCTGCGCAACATCGATCTGGTCCTGTCGATCCCGGCGCTGTTCTTCCTCGTCGCCGCGGTGCTCGCGCTGTTCGGCTTCTCTCTACGCCCGCTCTGGCAGGAGCGGATCGCCGCGCTGGGCAACACGATCATCTTCATGGGCATGTCGACCATCCTCGTCTTTCTGTGGAGAGAGGGGCGCCGCACGGCCAGGCGGCGTCAGGTCGGCATCATCTGGGATGTCCTCACGTTCTGGCCGCGCCGGATCCACCCGTGGGCCATCCGCCCCTACGCCGAGCGCGCCGTGCCGGAGCTGCAGGAACGGCTCTGCAGCCACATCACGCGCGACCGAGGCCTGATTCTGTCGGCACACAGCCAGGGGACGGTAATCGCGGTCGCCGCCCTGGCGCAGTTCATGCCGGCGAGCGGGACCGACGATCCCGACCGCGATGTGCTGCGACACATCGCGCTCGTGACGTATGGCTCGCCGATCGCGCAGCTCTACGAGCGTTTCTTTCCCGCCTACTTCCATCGGACGCTGACCCGTGGGCTGGGTGATCGCCTGTTCGATGACGGGATCGCTCCAGCTGCCAGCTGGCGGAACTTCTACCGCGAGACCGACTACATCGGCAAAGCACTGTTCGCCGGAGACGACGCCGTCGATCGGGTGCTGGACGATCCGGCACTGCAACCCGACATCGATGACCTCGCGCTCGCCGACGTGGTCGCCGATTCGCCGGACCCGGTCCGCGAGGCCTTCGCGATGCTCGCGCTGCACTCGGACTACAACGGTGAGGCGCAGCTGCGGGAGTGGGTCGAGCACGTCGGGCGACGTATCGGCGGTTCCCCGGACGAACCGTCGAAGGCCGACCGTTGCACCCGGGTTCCTGACCATCGGCACACGATGGCCACCACCGCGTGATCGCGTGGGATCTCGCGCTGACGTCTGCCACGAGCCGACGAACCGAAGAAGCGGCGTCGACGCGAATGGTCAGCCCGCGAGGCCGACCAGCTTCTGACTCTCGTCCCACAGCCGGGCGGCGGTGTGCTCGTCGAGCGTTGCCGGGCTCGGGTCGATCGGCGCCTCGTCCGACCAGTAGATGCCCCGGGAAAGCGCGTCGTCGGCGGCGGTGGCGAGGTAGACAGACGTACCAGCACCGCGGGCTGGGCTGCGCAGGAAGGGCTTGAGCATGACGGTCATCGCGCCCATCCACCGTGGGCTCTCCGGGTCCCGACCGAACGAGGTCGCGACGACGCCGGGATGCACTGCCCTGGCGCTGACTCCCGAGCTGCGCAGCCGCCGGTCGAGCTCGACGGTGAACAGGATGTTCGCCCGCTTCGAGACGGCATAGGCGCGGGACGGCGAGTAGCCGCGTTGCATCTGGAGGTCGTCGAAGTCCAGCTCGCCTTTGGCGCTTCTCTGGATCTCTGAGCTCACGGTGATGATCCGGGCCGGCGCACTCGACACCAGCAAGTCCGTCAGAAGGTTGGTCAGCAGGAACGGGCCAAGGTGGTTCACGGCGAACGTCCATTCGTAGCCGTCGACGGTCAACCGTCGACGACCGGTCATCACGCCGGCGTTGTTGATGAGCACATGCAGCGACTCGTGATTGCTGGAGTAGTCCTTCGCGAACGCCCGGACCGAGTCGAGCGAGGCGAGATCGAGGTGTCCGACGCCGATCTGCGCACCCGTGGCGGCCCCGATCTCGCGTGCCGCCGCCGTGCCGTGCGGACGGTTGCGGGCGGTGATGGTCACCTCGGCGCCGTGTCGCGCCAGCTCGGTTGCGGTCGCCTTGCCGATCCCCGAGTTGCCCCCGGTGATCAGAACCGTCTTGCCCTCGATGTTCCAGACCATCTGCCGAGTGTAGGAGGAGCATCCCGCTGACACTGGCCAGTCGACGCTGACGATGGTGTGATGCCTGTACGTGGAAAGGATGTGCTGGATGGGCCATCGGAGTGTCGAGGAACGACGCCTGTTGGGTGCCGAGGCGCGCGCTGCGGTCCCGCGGTCGAGCCACGCCGAATGGGTGCCGTCGCCGAACCGCCCTGACCCGGTCAGGGTGATCGACGCGGAGAACACCGGACGGGTGAATGCGCTGGTCCCAATCCGCCACGGTCGGATGCGGCGAACACCGTTCGCGTTCTATCGAGGGGCCGCCGGGATCATGGCGGGTGACCTCGCGAACACCCTGGTGAGCGGGATCGACGTGCAGCTCTGCGGGGATGCCCACCTGTCCAACTTCGGCGTGTTCGCATCACCTGCCCGCAGGCTGGTCTTCGACATCAACGACTTCGACGAGACGCTCCTCGGGCCGTGGGAGTGGGATGTCAAGCGCCTCGCCGCGAGCCTCGTGATCGCCGGACGCAACAACCGCTTCGGTGACGTGGAGAGCCGCAAGATCGCACGACGATCTGTGCGGGCCTACCAGCGCGCCATGACCAGGTTCGCGCAGATGTCGACGCTCGAGGTCTGGTACACCCGGCTCAAGGCGAAGGACATCGAAGCGCTGGCCAAGCGGCCCAGAGACAGGAAGACGGTGGCGCGGACGATGTCGAAGGCGGAACGGCGCGACAGCGTGCACGCCCTGTCGGAGCTGGCGGTGGAGGTCGACGGCGCGTACCGGATCAAGTCCGACCCCCCGAAGGTGGTCCCGCTGCGCGACGGCGGCGACATCATGGACCCCGCGGTGGCCGGTGACATCGTGCGGGACGCACTCGACGACTACCAGGATTCGCTCAGCGGCGACCGCCGGACGCTGTTGTCCCGGTACCGCCTGGTCGATGTGGCACACAAGGTGGTTGGGGTCGGCAGCGTCGGCACGAGATGTTTCATCGCGCTCCTCGAGGGACGCGACCGGCACGACCTGCTCTTCCTCGAGGCGAAGGAGGCGACGTCGTCGGTGCTCGAGGAGCACCTGGCGCCGTCGGTCCACGAGCATCACGGACAGCGGGTCGTCGAAGGCCAGCGGCTCATTCAGGCGGCCAGTGACGTCTTCCTGGGTTGGACGAGCGGCCGGCTCGGTCGCGACTTCTACCTCCGCCAGCTCCGCGTTGTGAACGGCTTGGCGGATGTCGAAGATCTGGCGCCCGACGGCCTGTCCGTGTACGCCCGTCTCTGCGGCTGGACGCTCGCCAGAGGTCACGCGCGCTCCGGCGATCCCGTGGCGATCGCCGCCTACATGGGAAAGGGTGCCAACTTCCCGGATGCCGTCGCCGAGTTCGCGTGCCGGTACGCCGACCAGAACGACCGCGACCACGAGGAGCTCCTGCAGGCTGTCAGCGACGGGCGGCTCGCAACCGCCGAGGGCTGACAGCCTGCGCGGCGATCATTGGCGGACGAGCTCGATGTGGAGGTCGATCTCGATCTCGCTCGATACGAGCACCCCACCGGCCTCGAGGACCACGTTCCAGGTCAAGCCCCAGTCCTCGCGCGTGATCCGGCCGTGCGCGTCGAACACAGCCCGCTCGTTGCCCCACGGGTCCGCGACCGCGCCGAGGAATTCGACGCCGAGGGTGACCGGGCGGGTGACGTCGCGGATGGTCAGGTCGCCGGTCATGGTGCCCTCGCGGCCGTTCCAGTCGACCTCGGTCGAGCGGAACGTCGCGGTCGGCCACCTGTCGACGTCGAAGAAGTCGGGGGAGCGCAGGTGGTCGTCGCGGGTCTGATCACCGCTGTTGACCGAGGCCATCACGATGGTGGCGTCCACGAGGCTGTCCGCCGGATCGGTGCCGATGCGTACCGTCGCGGCAACGTCGACGAAGCGGCCCCTGACCTTGGTGAACAGCAGATGCCGGCCCATGAAGCCGACCTCCGCGTGTCCGGGGTCGACCTTCCAGATTCCCGCGGCGGGCAGATCGACTCCGTCGATCGAGCGCGTTGCAGGGGTCGTCGTGCTCATGAGATCCTCCTCGAATGAATATGTGCGTCCGCACATATCACCCTCAACTATGTGCGCGCGCACGTTATTCCCGGTAGGGTGCACCATGCGTCGATCTCGAAGCCCGGGCCGGAAGGCGAACGCGGACGATCTCGGGGTGCAGGCGTGGTCAGCGTTCCTTCGGGCCCACGTCCGCGTCGTTCGGACACTGGAGCGCGAGATGGAGGCCGAGACGGGGCTCGCGCTCTCGTGGTATGACGTGCTGCTCGAACTCAACGCCGCGCGCGATACGGGTCTGCGCATGCAGGACCTCGCGGCACGGGTCGTGCTGAGCCGCACGCGCGTCAGCCGCGTCGTCGACGCCATGGCGCGCGCCGGCATGGTGGACAAGATCGCCGACCCCGGTGACGGCCGCGCCACACTGGCCATGATCACCGACCGTGGGCGCCGAGCCCTGCGCGAGGCGGCTCCGAGCTACCTGCGCGGCATCGATGCGCACTTCTCGCGCCATCTCACAGCGGACCAACTGCTGGCTATTCGCGACGGCCTCGATCAGGTGGTCGCGGCGCACCCGACGAGCCAGTGACGAAGACTTTCGCTCGACAGCGGCGCTGGCTGTGTGTAGGTTGCCGGTTGGGTCCGGGAGTTGACCGACCGAAGAGCCGGCGATCGAGGGTGAGAAGCCGGCCACGCTGGATGGCTTTGAAGCCGAGGTGTCGTTCCCTCCTTGTCGCCCCGGGCCCGCCAATGTTGCGCCAGCCGGGTCGCTGCGCTCGACGCGCCCGACCGCCTTGCGAGACCTGCATGAGCGTCGCGCAGATCAGGACTCCTGGGCCGCGATGTCGGCGAAGAACCGGATCATCTCCGCCGACGCGTCAGGTCCCTTCGGGTCCGTGTAGGAACCGGCGGGATCGCCACCCGACCAGGCGTGCCCCAGGCCGTGGACCGACCAGCCCTCCGCGACCTGCCGACCGTCGACGTCGCGGTAGACATAGCGGGTGGAGGCGTGCCCGCCCGGCACCTGGTCCTGGTGGATCGTCAGCAGATGGGCCCCGTCGCCAGCCGGTTGCGCCGCGGCGGACGTCCACGGCCGCAGGATCTGCTCCCCGTTGCGTCGGTGCACCGTCTGATCCCGGTCGCCGTGGAACACGATCGTGGGCGTGAGGCCGCCAGGTGTTGGCGCACGGTCGAGCTCGCCGCCCGCCTCGTGGCCCCGCTTCATGGCCTGCAACGCGGACGCGAGGTCACTGGCAGCGCCGTAACCGAGGCCGGAGTGGGCACCGACCGCCGTGTACAGATCGGGATACATCGATCCCATGATGACCGCCATCGCCGCTCCAGCTGACATGCCGGCGATATGGATGCGCCCTCGGTCGATGTCGTGTGCCGAGGCGACGTCACGCGTGATGTCCGCGATGATCGACGGCTCGCCGTCCTCACGCAGTTGATCGCTGGTCCTGAACCAGTTCCAGCACCTGGACGGGTTCGCCCTCGCTGATTGTTCCGGGTAGACGACGAGAAAGCCCTTCGCGTCGGCGAGCGCGTTCATTCTGGTGCCCGCCGCGAAGTCGTCGGCGTCCTGCGTGCAACCATGCAGCATGACGACCAGAGGCATCGACGGCCCGGCGCCGGGGCCGCCGGGGACGTACACCTTGTACGAGCGCGTCCCGGCACGATTGCTGTGCGAGGCGGAGATGAAGCGTCCCGGCGTGCCCGCGGCGTTCGATCGGGAAACGGATCTGGCGTTGCGTCCGGGCGCTGCGACCGGCGTCGTGGCCGGCGCCTTGCGCCTCGGCCGACCTCGGCGGGCCGGTGGCGCGGGCGCCGCCGATGCGTCTCGCGGCTCCGGACGGGCGTTGCGGAGCGTGCCTTGTATGAGCGCGGTCGCGTCGGTCAGCCGACCGGCGCGGGTCAGGCGGGTGGCCTCCCGCATGCCGTCGAGCATGCCGGTTCGCTGTGGGCCGCCGGTCTGCTCAGCGACCGTGTGCTGCGCGGGGACATGGTTGTCTGGCACGGTGGCACGCTCCTCGTGTTCGGCGGTCTGCGATGTGCTGCTTCGGTGCGTCACTGGATGCGATCCGCCAGAGCCCGCCGGACGGCGGCGCTGGCGCGGAAGGCACCCAGCACCGACACCGCCCCGATGGTGTCGGCGGCGAGCTCGGGACTCACGTCGTCCGCGATGGTGGCCAGCCCCAGCACCCTGATCTCAAGGCGATCGCCGGCCGCGCGCACCGCTTCGAGGTCGTCGCGAGTGAAGTGCTGGAGCCCGAGCACCATCATCCGGCGCGCGACGGTGCTGCGGACCGCGTCGGCGTGTGTCGCGAGCTGCGTGCGAATGGCGGTACGGATGAAGTCGGTACGATTCGAGTAGAAGCCTTCCCGCACCAGAAGGTCGATTTGTCCAAGGTCGACCGGGCCCACGTTGATCGTGATCTTCTCGGTCTCGCTCATGTGCACCATCCATACGACATCTATATGCCATCCATATGGATGATAGCCTGCGGCCGCTGGGCCGGCCAGCGGACTCGATGCGCTCGCGTCGTGACGGTGGCGGGCGCCGCCGCGACGGTGCGGCTAGCAGTCGAGCCCACCGCCGCGACCTTCTCCAGGCCCCAGCACGTTCGAGATGTCAGCGGGCGTGGGCAGCGCCGCCTGGGCGCCCGATCGGGTCGCGGCGAACGCGCCGGCAGCGCACGCCCGGCGCACCGCTTCGACGATGTCGGCGCCACGTGTCATCGCGTCGGCGAACGCGCCGCGGAACGCGTCGCCGGCCGCGGTCGTATCAACGACGTCGACCTTCGGAGCGCCGACGTGGGTCGACGCCCCGTCGCGCAGGACAACGGCGCCCGCTGCGCCCAGCGTCACGATGGTGGTGCCGCCGAACCCGAGCTGGCGAGCCTGCGCCGCCACGGTGTCCACCTCGCGGGACGGCTTGCCGCCGGCGAGTTCGGCCAGCTCGTGTTCGTTCGGAATCAGCACGTCGACGTCCGCCAGGAGTCCCGCCGGCAGCGTCCGCGCCGGAGCCGGGTCGAGCACGACGAGGCCCCCGCAGCGGCGGGCGGCGGCCACGACCGGCGCGTCGGGGATCTCGAGCTGCAGCAGGCAGACGGCGGCGTCGTCGACCACGCCGGCCGCGCGCGCGACGTCAGCCGGCGACACCGTGCCGTTCGCTCCGCTGCTGACCACGATCGCGTTCTCGCCCGCGGCATCGACGCTGATGACCGCCAGCCCGGTCGCCACGTCAGCGCGTCGCCGGACGTGATCGGTCGCCACACCGTCGGCCCGGAGCGCAGCGAGCAGCTGCTCGCCGGATTCGTCGGTACCGACACAGCCGACCATCGCGACGTCGCCTCCGAGCCGCGCGGCGGCCACGGCCTGGTTTGCCCCCTTGCCGCCCGGGTTGCCGAAGTGACGATGGCCGAGCACGGTCTCGCCAGGGCTCGGCAGTCGCTCGACCTCGACCACCAGATCGAAGTTCAGGCTGCCGACGACGACGATGCGATCGCCAGACATCGTCCCACTGTGACGCGCGCAGGCTCAGCCCGTCGGGTCGCCCGTGGCCTTCCCGGAGCGTACGGCCTCGGCGGCGGCCGCCGTCTCCACCAGCTCGGCAGCCATGCCGGTCGCAGGGGTGACCCATCATCACCCGAAGTGGGGCAGTTGTCTCTGGCGTAGCCGGTTCGTGCCGGTGCGGCGGCGGCCGCATGGAATGGTTGACCGGTACCGCTGACGGCGTCACACCGCACGGGCGGCGCACGCTGCGGTTGCAGCTCAGTGCGCGTGGCGTTCGACCAGCTCCGCCAACGCGGCCAGTCGCGCCATGCGCCGACGCTGACCGTACGCGGACAGCGGAGCAACGAGGCGTTCGAGCGGCTGCGCGGCCGGCCCGGTCAGTCGAGCGGTGAACCGTAGGAAGCTGCCGCCGTTGTCGGGGACGAGCGCGTTGTCGTAGTCGAGGCGCCACGGGCCGACGTTCGAATGCCAGGTGTAGCCACCATCCGGACGCACATCGTCGACGGTCATCGACGTCGCTGCCGGCGAGAAGAACGCGCGGGTCGCGCCGACCCAACCGTGCTCGACCCGGCGGGTGGTGGCTTCGACCGAGGCGACGTGCGGGGACCACACGCGCCACGCGTCCACGTCGATCAACAGCTCGTGGACCGTCGCCGGAGCGGCTGTGCTACGCGTCTCGGTGGAGATCATGCGCCCAGTCTCGCACCAGGTCGCGGTGTGAGATACACGTCATCGGGTCCACGCGCAGAGACACCGATGATGTCAGAGGCTGGCTCGCAGCTCCTGGCGAACGGCCAGGCGGGCGATCCGCTTGGAGAAGTAGTAGATCCGCTTCAGGTTGGCGATCACGTCGACTTCGAGGCGGTAGTTCTCGACCCGGTTCGGCTCGTCGGCCGTGAGCCGCTCGGCCTGGTGCAGCGACGCCGCGTGCTCCAACGAGTTGATCTCGCTCTTCATGAGCACCACCTTGCGGGCGGCAGGCTCGTTCTTCTGCGTCAAGGCCATCATCGACAACCCGAACGCCTCCTCGACCGCCTCCTCGAACTGCTTGAGCACCTGCCGGGTCGCGCCGCTGACGACGAGGTTCTGGTCGATCCGCGAGTAGCCGAGCGTCACCAGGTTGGTCTCGATGATGTCGCCGATCGCCTCCAGGTCGTTCGTCGCCTCCATCAGCGACACCAGCTCGTCGGTCTCGTCCTCGCCGAGTCGGGTCTTCGAGATGCTCCCCAGGTAGGCGATGATGTGTCCGTGCAGCGCGTCGATCTCGTCGTCCATCGCCTCGACCTCGGCCAGATCGGACCTCCTGCCGTCGACGACCGCCGGAAGGATCGCCGCCAGCATGATCTGGATGCGGTCCGCCATCCGCAGCATCTCGAGACGCGCGCGATCGAGCGCAAGTGACGGGGTGCGAAGCAGCTCGGTGTCCAGGTACCTCGCCTGGATCGTGACCTCCTCCAGCTCCGGGCGGTCTGGCATCACCCGCTCGACGAACGCGGCGAACTGCGTGGTGAACGGGAGGAACAGCAGGGCGTTGACGATGTTGAAGACAGTATGGGCGTTGGCGATCTGGCGGGCCGTTCCGCCGCCCAAGCCCACCACCAGCGATGCGAGTTGCCCGATGAACAACACCCATATGAGCACTCCGGCCACGTTGAATATGACGTGGACGAGGGCTGCTCGCTGCGCCTCGCGAGGCTTGCCGATCGCGGCCAGCACGGCGGTGATGGACGTCCCGATGTTGGCGCCGAGCACGAGTGCGATCCCGGCGTCGATCGTGATGAGCCCCTGACTTGCGAGCACGATGACGACGCCGGTGGTCGCCGAGGACGACTGAACCAGTGCCGTGAACGCCGCCGCCGCCAGGATGCCGACGAGCGGATTGGCCATCGCGGCCATCGCATCGATGAACGGCTGGTACGTGCGGAGCGGCTGCATGGCTTCACCCATGACGGCCATGCCGAAGAAGACCAGCCCCAGCCCCATCACGAGCGTTCCCCAGGTCTGGCGGACCTCGTCCTTCGAGAAGAAGAACACCCCGAACCCGACCGCGACCAGCAGCAGCGCGAACCTCGTGACGTTGAAGGCGATGATCTGTGCCGTGATGGTCGTCCCGATGTTGGCACCGAGGATCACGCCGATGGACTGGCTCAAGGTCATCAGCCCAGAGCTGATGAAGCCGACGACGAGCACCGTCGTGACCGATGACGACTGGATGATGGCGGTCACACCGGCGCCGGTGAGCATTCCCACGACGCGGTTCCTGGTCAGCTGCCCGAGGACCGAGCGCATGCGGCTTCCCGCGACGAGCCGGAGCGACTCGGTGAGGTGGTCGAGACCGAGGAGAAACAGCGCCAGACCACCGAGCAACGTCGTCGTCAGGATGAAAAGGTCGATGCTTTCGGACTCGGCGCCCGATTCGGCGGCGACTGCGAGGAGCCAGAGGCCGTCGGGCGTCATGCGGACCTTTCTCCTACTGGAGGGGGTGTCTGCCGTCCACAGACCACGGGTTGGTCCGCTACCGGTCGGGGGATCCGAGCCGATGCTGTGATCGAACCGCCGATCTGTCAAGGCCTACCTGCAGGTCCGGACGCCGATGCCCCTTGCCAGCGCGGCGCGACCGGCGTAGACAACGGACGTGGTCCGCAGGGGACGACGCGCATTCACGGGGAGATTCAGTGTGGTGAGAAGAATCGTGCTGCTCCGACACACCGACAACGACGGTGACGTCCTGAGCCCGGGCGGCGTGCGTGCGGCCGTCGCGTTGGGTGCTGCGCTCGATGGGCCGTTCGACATCGCGTTCTCGACCGGCGCGCAGCGGGCGACGCAGACGCTGGCCAACATTCTCGCCGGCATGGGCCACACGATCCCTGGCGGCGTGATCGTCGAGTCCGGCCTGCGCTCCGAGGTCGAGGACCGCTGGAAATCCGCGTACCGGGAGTCGGGCGGCGGTCAGCTGGCCGACTTCCGCCGCGTCGCGCCCGAACTGGTCGACGACGAGTCGCGCGTGCTCGGCGCGGCGCTGCGTCGCATCGCGGACGCGCTCGAGGACGGACAGCGTGCACTCGTCGTCGGACACAGCCCGACCAACGAGGCGGCCGTGCTCGGCTTCAGCGGTGACGAGATCCGGGCACTGGGCAAAGGCGAAGGCGTCGAATTGACCGTGGCCGACGGCAGCGTGCACGTCGCGCCCCTCATGCTTCGCCCAGGCCGAGAGGGCGGCCGCGCAGAGATGTCCGAGGCGACATGACGAGCGCGAGCGAGGCGCGATTCGAGTTCCGGGTGTGGGCTGAACGTCTCGATGCGGTGGGTGATCGGCTGCGCGCGCTGTCGGAGTGCGTCGACGTCCGACAGACCGCCGAGACGTACTTCGTGTCCACATCGGCGACAGACGTCAATCCGAAAGCCAGAGCCGACCTGTTGGACATCAAGGTGCTGGTCGGTGCCCGCGACGGGTTCGAGCAGTGGACCGTGCACTGCAAGGCCGACTTTCCTGTCGCTGCCGCGCTGCTGACGTCCGAGCTCTTCCCACTCCTGGGGCAGGCGCCACCCCTGCTCGAGCGCGACGCCTATTCGCTGCCCCAGCTCGTCGAGGTGGTGGCCTCCCAGCCCGACCTGGCCGCGGTGGAGGTGACGAAGCGTCGACAGATGCACTCGGTCAACGGTTGTGTCGCCGAGATCAGCGACGTCTCGATCGCCGGTCGCGACGTCCAGACCGTCGCGGTGGAGTCGACCGATCTGAACGCACTGCGGCAGGCCCGTCGGACGCTCGATTTGGACGGGTATGACAATGTCAGCTATCCGAGGGCGATCAGGAGCACGGTCGGCGGGCGGTTCGCAGAGCGCTGAACCCGGGACAGGAGTCTTCACGAGTGGGTATCGAAATCGAGCGCAAGTTCCTGGTGACCGGTGAGGCCTGGCGCGGTCCCGGCACGTCGACAGCGTTTCGTCAGGGTTATCTGTCGACCGTCAAGGAGCGCACGGTGCGGGTGCGCGCGGCCGGCGACGAGGGCTGGCTGACGATCAAGGGGATCACGACGGGCGCGACGCGTGCAGAGTACGAGTACGCGATTCCGCTCGCGGACGCTCATGCCATGCTCGACGAGTTGTGTGAATGGCCGATCATCGAGAAGACCAGGTATGTCCTCGACGTCGACGGGACGACGTGGGAGGTCGACGAGTTCACCGGTGCCAACGAGGGGCTCGTCGTCGCCGAGGTCGAGCTGGACGCCGCCGACGAGGAGTTCACGCCGCCCGAGTGGCTCGGCGCCGAAGTGACCGATGACCCGCGCTACTTCAACGCGAACCTGATCGCCCACCCGTACTCCCAGTGGTGAGCGTTTCGGTGCGTCCGTCCCGGACGAGGCGGGTCGTACGGCCCTTCTCTGACGTCGGGGACGCGGCAGGCTGACATCAAGTCCGGCTGGTCGACGGCGACCGGTGGGGCGCGTGAGCATCCGACGGCACCGGCTTCGGCCCGATGCAGGACGTGGCCCTGCCCGGCTGTCGGCCGGCGCAGGGGATGTGACGCGATGGTCAACTCGAACGTACTGAGTGGGCGCGAGTCGCACGCCACTCCGGGGGCGCCCGTCGCCCCACAGGCCACAGCGCCGGCACAGCTGGTCTTCTACCTGTCGGCCGCCGCCGGTCTGCTGAGTGCGATCGCGGCGAGCGTCGGGCTGTTGTGGCGTGGTGACGGCGGTGTTGTGTCCGTCACGACCATTCGAGGCCAGAGCGTGGAGCTGCTCGGCAGCGGGCTGTACCAACGCGACACACTGTTCGTCGCCGGCAACAACCTCAGCAGCGACGTTGTCACCCTGGCGCTCGCCGTCCCCCTGCTGGCGCTGGCGCTGTACCGCTACCGGCGTGGTTCGCTGCGGGGCCATCTGCTGCTGCTCGGCGTGCTGGGCTACTTCGTGTACTTCGGCGCCACCTACGCGCTCGGTGCCGTGGCGTACAACGACCTCTTCCTCGTCTACGTCGCGATGTTCTCCGCGAGCCTCTTCGCGTTCGTGACCGCCTTCGCGGCGCTCGACACCGATGCCTTCGTGCTGTCGCCGCGGACCCCGAGGCGGTTCATCGGCGGCTTCATGGTGGGCAGCGGGGCGGTGACCCTTGCGGTCTGGCTCGTGGAGCCGATCGCCACCCTGCGGACCGGAGCCCCGCCGGCGCTGCTGGACACCTACACGACGCTGTTCACGCATGCGCTCGATCTGAGCGTGATCGTCCCGACGACGGTGACGGCCGGTGTCCTGATTCTGCGGCGGCGCGCGCTCGGCTACGCGATCGCGATGTCGCTGCTGGTGCTCGAGGCGTTGCTGATGCCGCTGATCGCGATCGCCACCGTCACGCAGTTGCGACTCGGACTGTCGTTCGATCCGGGCGAGATCGTCGGCCCGATCGCGGGCTTCACGGCTCTTGCCGTGGTCGCGATCGCCGTCGTGCGCGCCATCCTCAAGAACGTCGTGCAGCCGCCGTCGGCGGTGGTGGCGCCATGAACGGGCTGCCGGCATCCGGGTCGCCTCGTCCTCGCGGACGCAAGGGGGAGCCATGACACAGACGACTCCAGCCCGACATGGCACAACGCCCGCACGGGCCGGTCATCGGGCCGGCTACGTCGTGGCCGTCGCGGTCAACGCGGCGCTGCTCTACGTCGTCAACAACCTGCTGGCCTGGGACGTGCTGCCGTTCCTCACCGACGAGTTCGCCCAGGTGCTTCCGCTGCTCAACTTCTCGCTCGCGGCGACCATCGTCTTCAACGCCCTCTACGTGATCTATGACGGACGATGGTTCAAGTCGACCAGCCAGATCGTGCTGCTGGGCATCAGCATGGCGGTCACCGTCCGCCTCTACCGCGTATTCCCCTTCGACTTCTCCGCGTACGCGGTCGACTGGGCACTCGTGACGCGGTCCGTGCTCATCGTCGCCATGTTCGGGGTAGGTGTGGCCATCGTCGTCGAACTCGGCAAGCTCATCTTCGGATCGGCGCAAGACTAGCGCGGGGAGCCGGCCAAACGCTGTGGGGCGCGAACCGGTCGATATGGGCAATGGCTCCCCAGCGGCCGAGAGCGGGAGACAGGGCGCTTCGACCGCGGCTAGTCCTTGCGGCCGACGCCGCAGAACGCGCCGTAGCGCTCGGGGTGCTCGACGACGTCGGCGGGGTCGTCGGGACGCCAGAGGGGGAAGTGGACAAGTCCAGGTTCGATCATGGTCAGGCCGTCGAACATCGCGGCGATCTCCGCCTTCGACCGCGGGATGATCTTCGTCGGAGTGCGTTCGGACAGGCGTTGTGCCTCGATCGCCTCGGGTGGCTGACCTTCCCATGTCACATGTGAGATCACCACGTGGCTGCCTCGTGCGAGCCGATCGCGGAGCCTGCCGACAATGGCCACCGGGTCGTCCTCGTCGGGTATGAAATGCATGATGCCGGCCAGCAGCAACGCGATCGGCCGTGACTTGTCGATGAGCTGCCGGAGCTCGTCCGACTCGAACAGCGCGTCACCGTCGCGGACGTCGGCCTGCACGATGACGGTGCGATCGTCGTCCTTGAGGATGCGCCGGCTGTGCGCGACCGCCACCGGGTCGATGTCGACGTACAGCACCCGGGCGTCGGGGTTCTCCTGCTGCGCGACCTCGTGCACGTTGCCCGCAGTCGGTATGCCCGACCCGATGTCGACGAACTGCTCCATCCCCTCGGCGACGAGGAAGCGCACGGCGCGGCGCAGGAAGTGCCGGTTCGCGCGCATGGTCTCGGCGACATAGGGAGCCGTGCGCTCGAGCTCGCTGCCGATCTGGCGGTCGACGGCGAAGTTGTGTCCGCCGCCGAGGATGTAGTCGTAGATCCGTGCGGCGCTCGGCTTGGTGAGGTCCACACCCTCCGGAGCCCAATCGGGTAGTTGCATGGGGTCCCCCGACCTGCTCGGCTTGTGCGCTGCGTCGACGAGTCTAGGTCAAAGCGAACCCCCCGCGGACCGCCGATGCACCCGTCGAATGTCGCTCGAGAACTCGGCACGCTATGTTGCATGAATATGACGCAGGGCCCTGGTGCTTCTACCCCGCGTGCGCCGGTGAACGCCTCAGGTGATGCGCGCTCAGAAAACGGCGTTCGCAACGGCATGGCAGCCGCCTGGTCGGCCGCGCTGGCGGACCGACGGGACTACGCCCTCAGCCACGAGGAACTGTCGCAGCTGCTCCTGCGCCTGACGGATCGGCTGGTGGAGATCGTCAGCGCCGACACGGTCGCGGTCGATCGCGCGTCCGTTGTCGGGGCCGAAGTCGCAGAGGCAAGCGTCGTCAGCGCTCGCGCCCTGGGACGTACGCTCGATGTACTCGTGCGTGACCTGCTGGACGCGGCCGGGCTATGTGGCGATGACGTGGATGCACGAGCCCGTCTCGCAATGGTCTGCGGCGCGGTCGCAACCGGCTATGTGCAGGCCGTTCGCTCCCGCATGTTCGCTCAACAGGAGGCGATCCGTTCGGCCGAGGTCGACGTGCGGTCGCAGCTGCGCACGAGCGAGGCGAGCTTTCGGGCGGTGTTCGACAACGCGGCCGTCGGTATCGGCGTCAGTGACATGGGGGGCCGCATCGTCGACGTCAACCGTGCGTTCGCAGACATGCTGGGATACACGGTCGAGGAGTTCCGTCGTCACCTGGTGACCGAGTTCGTCAACCAGCGGGCCGATCCCACCGCGCAGCGTTTGTACGCGGACCTGGCGCACGGGCGGCGGGACCACGTTCGGCTCGAGTGGCCCTACACACATCGTGATGGCTCGACGGTGTGGACGAACCTCACGATCTCTCTGATCCGTGACGCCGACGGCCGGCCACAGCAGCTGCTGGCGATGGCCGAAGACGTCTCGGAGCAGCGCACGCTTCGCAAACGCCTCGAGCATCAGGCACGACACGATGCGCTCACTGGCCTGCCGAACCGCGTCGTGTTCATGGACAGGCTGCGGTCGGCGGTGGAGTTGGGTGAGGGGCGGGTCGGGGTGTGCTACCTCGACCTGGACGGGTTCAAGCCCGTCAACGACTCGCTTGGTCACGACGTCGGCGACGAGCTCCTGGGTGCGGTCGCCCGCCGGCTCGAGCAGGCCGCCGACGAGCACCTCGTCGCGCGATTGGGTGGCGACGAATTCGCCATGCTCGTCGAGGACACATCCGGCGTCGACCGGGTGCTCGCGCTCGCCACAGCCGCGCAGCGCGCCCTCGCAGAGCCGTTCGCGGTGGCCGGTCATCGGGTCGTGCTCAACGCCAGTGTCGGGGTCGTCGAGCGCCCCGTCGTGGGCACCACACCAGCCGACGTGATGAAGGCGGCCGACGTCACGCTGTACTGGGCGAAGGACGCGGGCAGCGGCCACTGCGAGGTCTACGACGAGGAGCGGAGCCGGCGGGACTCGAACCGCTTGGCGCTGGCCTCCAGGCTGCCCGGCGCGCTGGCGCGTGACGAGTTCGTCATCGACTACGCACCGATCGTTTCGACCGACGACGGCGTGATCCGCGGCGCCGAGGCGCTGGTCCGCTGGCAGCACCCCCACATCGGCCGGGTCCCGCCCGACCAGTTCATCAGGATCGCGGAGGACACCGGAGCCATCGTCGCCCTCGGTCGAGCGGTGCTGGAGCGCGCCTGCAGCAAGCTGCAACAGTGGCGGCGGGCCGCCCCCGAGCGGGAGCTGTTCATCAGCGTGAACGTCTCGGTCCGCCAGTTGCACGAGCACGATCTTGTCGACGAGGTCGCCGCGGTGCTGCGGAACACCGGCCTGCCCGCCTCCTCGCTCCAGCTCGAGTTGACCGAGAGCGCCGTCATGGGGCCACCGGGCAGGCCGCTCGAAGCGCTGCAGGCACTCGACGACATGGGCGTCCGCATCGCCGTCGACGACTTCGGCACCGGTTACTCCAACCTCGTCTACCTGCACACGTTGCCGCTCGACACGCTCAAGCTCGATGCGGCGTTCGTGCGCCCGCTGTCCCGATTGACGTCCGGCGGTGAGAAGGCCCGCGCGGTGACTGCCGCGCTGGTTCGACTGGCCCACGATCTCGACCTTGACGTCGTCGCCGAAGGGGTGCGCGACGACACGCAGGTCGAGCAGCTGCGGCTGCTGGGCTGCGACCTGGCGCAGGGCTCCTACTTCTCACCGGCGGTCAACGCCGCGGGTGTCGGCAGGCTGCTCGGCAGGCAGCCATTGCCGGTCGGGTCAACGCGCCGCGGGTGAGACGGGCCGGTGCTCGCCGGTTGAAGCCGTCGGTACGGTGTATGGATGCACGTGCTGTCCGCCCGGGTGCTGCTGCGACCCGCCGACCTCGATGTGGCGATCGACTTCTACGAGGACCGCCTCGGGCTGGTGCGCTACCGCGAGTGGGGGACCCGGCCCCACCGAGGCATCGTCTACTTCCTCGGTGGCGGGTACCTCGAGCTGACCGAGACGTCGCCCGGCCAGCCGCGGCCGCCGGCGCCGGGCGGAGTCCGGCTCTGGCTGCAGGTCGCCGACGCCGACGCGGCGTGCACCGAGCTCGACGAACGCGGCGTCGCGATCGTCGAGTGGCCTGAACGCAAGCCGTGGGGTCTGATCGAGGCCGTCGTGCGTGATCCGGACGGGCTCGTGCTGGTACTGACCGAAACGCCGATCGACCACCCGCTGCGCCGCCGCGACTGACGACGACCCGCAAGGGCGGGCCGCGTGGTACTCAGCGGCGCAAGCGCCGGCGCACCCACACCGCGACGACCGCCAGGGCGACAAGCGTGGCGGCGACCCGACGCCGCCACGCTGACGGGACCAGATCCTGCGGCCGGTAGACCGTCACCGCCGTGTGGCCGGCCAGCGGGCGTGTGAGGATGCCGCGGGTCCCCCCGTCGAGCCGTAACACGCGGCCACGGGGTCCCTCGACCGTCAGCGAGGGAGGGCGCACATCTGTCCTGTCGGCGTGTTCGCCGACGCGGCGCAGCAGGCCGAACAGGCCGCTGCGGCGCAGCGCCGCCGACAGCTGTGCCGGGTTGTCCGTCCGCAGCGTCAGCTCGTCACCGTCTCCGGCGAGCGTCGCGTCGACGCCGTCAATCGACAGCTGCAGATCGGCGTCGATCGACAGGCGGCCGCCGATCGCCGCGTCACTCACGATCCGCCGTTGTCCTCGTCGGTCGTCGTGATTCGCAGCGTGCCGTGCAGTCGCCAGGTTGCGCGCGGAGCGTCGGCACCCGTCTCACGGGGCACTTCGACGATCATGTCGTCGAACGTGTAGTTGATCACCGCGCCCTTGCCGGTGAGGAAGCTCCACATCTCCTTGCCGAAGTCGGCGAACGAGGTGGTGCCACCCTTGGTCACGTACGAGTCGGTTACGTCACTGGTCACAACTGCTCCTCGTCATCCAGATGGTCGGTCATGATGTGGTTCGCGCGCCGGCGGTCTGGCGGATGCACCGTCCTGACTGGTGGACGTGGCCGCCGCAGCCGGGCCCGGCGGTAGCTCAGTCGGTGCTGCGGGCGCGGCTCGGTGCCACGCGGGGAGGCTCGTCGGGCTGCTTCGGATAGACCGGTGGCCACGGCGCGTCCATCAGGCCGTTCCCGCGGTCGCGTTCGTGCATCGCCAGGAAGGGCTCGAGCGACTGCGGCTCGTCGTTGATGCCGGCCCACGGGTCGCCGACGGACGCGAGGCGCGCCGGCATGGTCGCCAGCGTCAGCTCGTCCGGGTGGATGTCGTCGAGCTCGTCCCAGTGCAGTGGCGTCGACACCTGCGCGCCCACCCGTGCGCGGACCGACCATGCCGCGAACACCGTCTTGTGCGGGGCGTTCTGGTTGTAGTCGACGAACACCCGCTCCCCGCGCTCTTCTTTCCACCAGGCCGCCGTGATGAGGTCCGGGCGTCGCCGTTCGAGCTCCCTGGCAATGGCCACCGCCCCAGAGCGGACCTGGTAGGAGTCCCAGCGGGGTTCGAGGCGGATGTAGACGTGCAGACCCCGCCGGCCGGTCGTCTTGGGCCACCCCGTGACGCCCACCTCGTCGAGTAGTGTTCGCAGCTCGCGGGCGGAGGCGACGACGTCAGCGAACTCGGTTCCGGGTTGCGGGTCGAGATCGAGGCGCAGCTCGTCGGTGTGGTCGGGGTCTGCGGCGAGATACGGCCACGGGTGGAATCCCAGGCAGCCGATGTTGACCGCCCAGAGCACGTGCGCGACGTCCGCGGCGATCATGGCGCGCGACGTGGTGCCGTTCGGGGTGCTGACGATGGTCGTCTCGAGCCAGTCGGGTGCGTTCTTCGGGACGCGTTTCTGGAAGAACGAGGGTCCGCCCGCGCCCTCGGGGAAGCGTTGCATCAGCACCGGACGCCCGCCCATCGTGCGCAACAGCGGCTCGGCGCACCGGACGTAGTGTTCGACGAGATCGAGCTTGGTCTCGCCGCGCTCGGAGAAGAACACCTTGTCCGCGCTCGTGACCCGGACGGTGCGTCCGTCGATCGTCACGTCGCGCGCGGAACCTGCCACCGCGCACATCGTACCGGGCGCCCCGGCGTCAGCCGTAACGCTGCAGTCAGTCGCGCTGGGCCTCGGACGTCTCGACCACCGCGGTCGGCGTGTTGTGGACAGCCGCGGCGCTGCCCAGCCTCCCCGCCTGGAAGTCCTCGAACGCCTGCACCACCTCCGCGCGGGTGTTCATGACGAATGGCCCCATCCACGCGACGGGCTCGCGGATCGGGCGCCCACCCAGCAGCAACACGTCCAGTTCGGGCTCATGGCTGGCCTGGCCGGTGGCGGCGGTCAGCGTGATGGTGTCGCCGCTACCGAGGACCGCCAGTTGACCCTTGGTGACCGGACGTTCCTCTGTGCCGACGGTGCCTTGGCCTGCCAGCACGTACGCCAGCGCGTTGAAGTCGTGACGCCACGGCACGGTCACCCGGGCGCCCGGGGATGCCGTCGCGTGCGCGATCGTGATGGGCGTGTGCGTCGACCCGGGTCCGTCGTGACCGGCCACGCGGCCGGCGATGACCCGCACCAGTACCCCGCCGTCGGCGGACGCCATCAGCGCCACGTCCTGACCGCGGATGTCCTGATAGCGGGGCGGTGACCACTTGAGCTCACGCGGGAGGTTGACCCAGATCTGCACGCCGTGGAACAGTCCGCCGCTGACCACGAGGTGCTCGGGTGGTGTCTCGATGTGCAGAATGCCCGCTCCGGCGGTCATCCACTGCGTGTCGCCGTTGGTGATGACGCCGCCACCTCCGTTGGAGTCGGCGTGCTCCATGATCCCGTCGAGCATGTAGGTGACCGTCTCGAAGCCACGGTGGGGGTGCCACGGCGTGCCCTTCGGCTCGCCGGGGGCGTACTCGACCTCGCCCATCTGATCCATGTGGACGAACGGGTCCAGATCCTCCAGCGGTACACCTGCGAACGCTCGGCGCACCGGGAAGCCCTCGCCCTCGAAGCCGCGCGGTGCGCTGGTCACGGACCGCACGGGGCGAGCGACCGCATCCGGCGCGGTGCCGTGAATACGCGGCAGTGCGGTGATGTCCTCGACGGTTACGGCGGGCATGGCGGCTCCTGCGCTCGGGTGGGCGACCAACGTGTGGAACGATCGTGGCCCCCCCGGTATTCCACAGCGGGGAAGGAGCCGGCGTTGGCGAGGGTGCGGTTGCGTGCGGATGCGGTCGAGGGTGCACCCGCGTGGGCAGCCAGGCTGGCGATCAGACGCCGTCGAGCAGTGCCTTGAGGCGACGGTAGTCGGCCGTCACCGACCGCTGGGCGAGGCGCCGCACCAGTGGACCAGCGAGCCGGAAGAAACGGCCGGGATCACCGGAGATCTCCGCGTCGACGCGACTCGTCGACGCATCGATCGGCGTCACGGACCGTCGCACCCGTATGGGAAACGGGCCGCTGGTGGAACGGATCGTCACGGATCGGCCGGGCTCGTGCCCGACAACCTCGAACTCGGTGACCACCCGACGACCCAGGAACGTGGCCTGCTGCCGGTAGGTCGAGCCGACGGTCAACGGTGGTGGTGACGTCCACTCGCACGACTGCATTCCCTGCTGCCATCGCGGGTTGTTGCCGGCATCGGCGACGAAGGCGAACACCTCGTCGGCAGGTCGTTGGATGATCTGGGATGCCGAGAGCTGCATCACGGCTCGTGTCCTGTCTCGAGCTGCTCGATGACGCGAGCACGGCCACGAGATCGCCCTTGTTGCGCCCGGAGGCGCTCGCTCGTGGCCGGACGGGATCCGCGGGGGCGCGCCCTTCGAGGCCGGTGGTCAGGCGTACCGTACGCGAGGGCGCCGCCCCAGCCGCGCACGCCGGCGTGCCCACGGGCGTGCGCGGCGGAGGCTGGCGCGGCGGCGGGCCAGTTCGGCCTCGCGCAGGCGGTCGGAGATGATGGCGTTGACGTGGTACTCGTGGTGTGACATGGCGGTGCTCCTGTGGCCAGATGACATGCCGCATCCTGTGCCGCAACGGCTGTGCCGCCATGGGTAGTGCCTACCTACTTCTGCACCGCCACGTCACCACATCTCGGGCTCCAACGACCGGTCGCCACACAAGCGGGGGGTGTTCACATGGGGCTGGATCGACATGCCGGATCTCCCGCCCGGCTCGACCATCGTCGAGATCGATCTCGAACAGGACGGCGACGGCACACTCGTGCGCCTGACCCACCGCGACATGCCGACCGAGCACGCGGATGTGCACCGCGTCGGGTGGGAGCACTACCTCACACGGCTCGCGGTGTGCGCCACGGGTGGCGACCCCGGCCCCGACCTGGGCGCCGGCGGCTGACGCAGCGGTGGCCAGCCCACAAGCACCGCCTGTCCGGTGGGCGGCGGGTGGCGGCGCCGGTAGTGCGAACGCACGTACACGCCGTCGCGGTAGTGCCATCTGACGAACACCATTGCAGCTCTTCGTTGGGGGGAGTGCCATCCTGGAGTGTAGAACGTACGTTCGATCAATGGAGCGAATGGCGCACAGAAGCGATCCCGTCGAGGCCGGCGACAACGGCTGGAGCGAGCGCGTCGGCGAGCAGCGCGTAGCCGAGGTCCGAGGGATGGTAGCCATCGGGGCTCATGGCGTGCGGCAGACGTCGAAACGTCGGGCCTGCTTGTCGTCGCGCGTCAACCCACCACACCCCCGGCACCCGCCGCAGCACCCACTGCTGCACCGTGCCCAGCAGACGTCCGTAGCCGACGGCCAGCAGACGCAGCGGCATGCCGACGACGGTGATCACTCGGAACTCCGGCAGGCTGCAGACGATCACCGGGACGCCGAACCGGCCCCGGAGGTCGCGGTTGGCGCTCGCCACGGCGCGCGCATAGCGCCATGGCGGCGTGAGGTGTGCAACATCGTTCGCGCCGACAACCACGAGTATCGCGTCGGGCGGCTCGGCTGGATCGACGTCCAGCGCCTGACGCGTGACGTCCGCTGTGCGCGCACCGGACGCGCCGTAGCCGCGGACATCGACCGGTCGACCACAGCTCGCCGCGACGCGTTGGGCAACCTGGACAGCCAGGCACCCCGACAGCCGGACCGCGCCGACGCCAGCGATCGACGAGTCGCCCAGCGCCGCGAGGCGGACCGGCTCTGGGGCAGAAGCCGGCGCGCCGGGCACGACGCTGTCGTCGACAGCCGTGGTCGGAGGGTCGACGCGCAGGTCGATGCACGGCGCCGGCGGCTGGAGGGTGGTGACCCGTCGTGCACGTCGCAGATCACGGCCGACCGCGAGCAGCCACACCGTGGTCACAGCGGCGCCGAGGGCCCGCAGCACAGCAGCCAATGACATACCGGACATGTTGCATCAGTGCTCAGTCGGGTAGCACATAGGCATGACTGACAACACATCGCTGGGCTCGGCGTCGCACAAGCAGCTCTACAAGCTTGCCAGGCAGCGTGGCATCGATGGACGCTCGAGCATGACCAAGGCGGAGCTGATCGCTGCCCTGCGCGGCAGCGACGACGGGGTCCCGCCACCCGCCCCTCCTGCTGCCGAGCAGAGCGAGATCGCGGACGTCGAGGAGGTGGTCGCCTCCCGTTTCGACGCGTTCAGTCGCATCGCCCAGGCGCGAGCGAGCGGCGAGATGGTCATGTTGCCGCGCAGCTTGCGCGGCAACGACCGTCGCGTCCACGTGCGCCAGACGCTGCGCGAGGACCACAGGACGCGCATCGCGCAGCGCAGTCAGGACGCGAAGGCCAAGTTCGACAAGCTTGCGGACTCGTTGTACTCGTTCTTCCGTGGCACCTCCCTGCTGTTCTATCGCGACCTCGCCGGCGAGGACGCGTGGATGCCGACCGTCCTGACGCTTGGCGATGTGCACCCCGAGAACTTCGGCGTGATGCCGAGCGCGGACAACGTGCCGATCTTCGGTGTCAACGACTTCGACGAGGCCTACTACGCGCCGTTCACCTGGGACCTCAAGCGCGGCGCGGTCGGGTTCATGATCGCCGCCCAGGAGGGGGGGTACGGTCGCAAGCATCAGCGCGTGATCGCGCGGCGCTTCGTGCGTGGCTACATCGATGGCATCACGACGTTCGCGACCGACGAGACCGAACAGGACGAGCAGCTCCGGATCGACAACGCGCCCAAGCTCATCCGCAAGCTGATCGAGAACGCGCTCGAACATCGCAGCACGTGGCTTGCCTCGGACTACCACGACGAGTTCGGTCGGGGGTTCCGGTCGGACGACGAACTGGTTCCGATCACCAGCCGGCGCGACGAGTTCCAGGAGCTGATCCAACGGTTCGTCGAGGAGAATGACGTCCAGGTTCCCCCGCGGGCCGGCGACATGCGCGTCAAGGACGTCGCGGTCCGGCGTGGGCAGGGAACGGCATCGTTGGGGCTCGAGCGGTACTACGTGCTGATCGAAGGAGAGCGGGCCGACGCGTCCGACGACCTGATCATCGAGTTCAAGCAGGCGCGACGCTCCGCCCTCGCGGGGCTCGTTCCGCCCTCGGACTTCGGGTTCGGCGGCGAGGGCGAACGTATCGCCCACGCCCACGGCGTGCAGCTTGTTCGCGGTGACCTGTTCTACGGCGGCATCGAGTTCGAGGGACTCAGCTTCATGACTCGCGAGCGGGCCCCGTACCGCGACAGCATCGACGTGGACGACCTGTCGAAGAAGCAATGGCGCAGGTACGCCGAGATCTGTGGCCGGGCGCTGGCGCACGCGCACGCCTTGTCCGACGAGATCGGTGAGCTCGACCACGACATCGAGCCGAAGATCGTCGAGGCCATCGGGCCCCACGAGTTGTTCATCGACGACATCCAGCGGTTCGCCGACGAGGCCGCGCAGCGGGTCCGCCGCGACCACAGGCACTTCGTCGCCGACCACGCGCTGGGCGCGTTCGACAGCATCGACACCGTGTACCGCTGAGCGGCCCACGCAGGCCGACCGGGCGGTGAAGGAGCTCACCTGGCGACCGGCCCGGGTACCCGACCGAGCAGCAGCAGGCGTGACCGCACGTCACGGAGCAAGGCTTCTGCCGACGGCCATGGGCTGTGCTGCTGCGCCCACCAGTCCAGTTCGCGCTCATAGTCGAGGATGCCGAACGAACGCGTGATCTGCGACCATTCCGCGGGCGACAGCAGCGACAGGTCGCCGAAGCTCAAGCCGTCCCGGCAGTGATGCACCAGCCGGTACATGCAGGCGAGTTCGAGCAGCGGGAAGTGGTGCAGCTCCCGCGGCCGTTCGCTGGCCAGCAGCGCACGGACGGTCCACGCGCGGATGTCGTCCTCGATCTCGATGAGGTCGGCCTCGAGGCGTCGGGCCCGGCCACTGCGAACCGCCGTCCGCAGCGCCTGCCATCGTGGGCGGTCGCTGGTGGTGACGGCGCGATCCCACAGTTCGGCAAAGGCGGTGGCGAGCTCGGCATCCTTGCGTCTCCACTGCTGCTGGGCGGACGATGCGGCCGTCCGGCGGAGCCGGTCAAGCGGAGTCCGGCCTGCCCGCGCGCCGACCGCCGTGTTCTCGACGTCGCGGCCGAAGGTGGTCAGGCGCGGGGTCGAGACGCTGCGAAGGAACAGCTGCAGATCGCGGAACGTCCTTGCGAACCGCGGGCGCATGATCCGGCCGGCGACCCTGGCGCGGCGGTATGATCTCGCGACCGAAAGCACCACATACGCGGCCATCGCGACGCCGGTCACCCGCAGCGCCTGCTGTGCCAACGGCGACAGCGGCAACTCGGCCTGCATGGCGAGGAAGTCGGCGATCGTCACGATCGCCAGCAGACCGAGCGCGCGTCCGAGCTGGAAGGACGATCGCTCCAACACGTCGGATTCGCGGGCACGCCGCTCGTCGAACGCCTTGTTGATCGCGTCGAGCAGCCCGGCGTAGCCGTCCTGCACACGCTGTGCACGGGCGCGGGCCGACTCGATCGACGTCGCGAGTCGTCGAAAGTGGCCAGTGTCGACCATCGACATGCCGATGGTGGGATTGCGACGTCCCGGCCGTTCGCTGATGGCGCGTTGGTAGCGCTGCATCAGGGTCTCACGGACGCGTTCGTACTCCGCCCGGGTCCTGCCGATCGAGCTGACGATCTCCGCCAGGTCGGCGACACCCTGGAGCAGGATCTCATGCAGCACCTGCAGCGCCGAGTGCACCCGCTCGAGCGTCGCGCCCTTGCTGGTCGGCATGTGCAGCGCCAGACCGTCCCACAGCTGGCCGACACGTCGGGCGATGGCGCTGTACACGTCCACGTGGTGCTGATACAGCCGCGTATCGGCGGTGAGACGCAACAGATTGTCGGCGACCTGCCGCTCGAGCTCGGTGAACGAGCGCACCGCCGGATGCACGTGCTCGTCGTCCGGCGTCTTGTCGCTTCCTTCGGTCGCGCCGTGGGCACGCCGCCAGATGAGCATCGGGCTCTGCTCGGCGAGCTTGAGACCGCCGGGCCACGTCTGCACGATCACGTACGACGGCTCGTCCGTTCGTGACCGCTGGCTGGGCACGAATCTGCGCAGCGCGATCAGCTCGCCCTTGACGACGCTGATCGCCACCGTCGTGTCGTCGACGTGGCCGGCGTCGAGGAAGCGCCGTGCCATCGTCAGCAGCGACGGATCCGACCCGTTGCCACTGAGCAGTCCGGGCAGCGAGATGTCACCGGCAGGCACAGCGATGAAGAACTGCGGTGGCAGGTAGCGCCGGCCGAAGATGTGCAGCTCCTGCTCGTCGAAGCAGCTGCCCAGCAATCCGGAGAAGCCGGCCAGCACCGCGTCGGTGCCGTCGCGGAACCGCACGAGCGCCTGGTCGGTGATCCCGTCGAAGCCAGGGTGTTGCGCCGCGGCCGGCGGGTCGGGCAGCGTCCGCCCGTTCGGCCAGCCGCTCCACATCGACAGCCGGATGTTGCAGCGGTAATCGACGGTCTTGAGGCGTCGCGACCGCTGGAAGTCGAGATCGACCAGCGCGCACATCGACGTGGTGTGCGGCGTCTGGTCCTCGCCGACCAACGCCGCGATTGCCGACGGGCCGAGGAGCACCTGGCACTCGGCCTGGTTGAGGTGATCAAGGACATCGCCCGGATACCGGGTGAGGCAGTTCAGGAGGCGTTCGTAGACGCGGGTGACGTGTGTCCGAGCCTGGTCACCCCCCGTCACCCACTCGAGGTGCCGGCGCTCGTCCGCGCCACCGGCGTCGCCGTAGACGCCGAGCCAGCGCTCGCCGGGATCCGCGACGTCGACGACCAGGCCTCGGAGCAGGCGGACGAAGTCGTCGCACGAGTCGCGCTCGAGCCGCCAGTCGATCCAGATCGCCTTGGTGCGTACGAGCCGCGAAAGCTGCATGGTCACCCCGTCCCCGGGGCCCGACGCGGCGTGCGTTCCACGCCGGCCGCGGGCCCGCCGCGGGCCGTCGCCGTGTGCCTGTGCAACACGATGCACCCGGTTCGCTGATCGAACAAGCCGTTGATGTCGACACAGCTTCCTGGCCAGGCCCGAACTGCTGACGTAGCGTAAGTGTCTGATAACCCACAGGAGTCTCTTGTGGCGTCGGCGGGATGAGGTGATCAGTGGTGCCCGTGGAACAGCTGCACGACCGTGCCACCACCGGGCAGGGCAGTGAAGGGTCCGCACTGGTCAGCGACCGCCGGCGCGTCACCCTGACGCGGGCGGTCAAGGCCTGGACCGATCAGCTGATCGACCTGTCAGGCCGCAACCAGCTGCTGTACTACCGCACCCTCGCGCGTGGCACGCTCGATCTCCGGCACGCCTCTGCACCGTCGGTGGCAGCGCTGATGTCGCAGATGCCGGTGCGGTTGTCCCAGCTGTACGGTTCGGACGACACGGACGACTACGACGCTGTCGCGCGCGCACGAACCATCTACGGCAAGGCGCGGGCACACTTCGAGGAACGCGGCATCGACACGCTGTTCCTGGCCCTTGGCCTCGCGACCTGGCGCGCGACCACGAGCGCCGCGACGCCGGCGGCGCCGGTGCTTCTGCGTCCGCTGCGCCTGACCCCGCGCGGTGCCGCACGTGCCGACTTCGACGTCCGCGTGCACGGCGACTGGCAGGTCAACGAGACGTTGCTGCACCTGTTGCGCTCCGAGTTCGCCACCATGATCGACGCCGACGAGTTGCTGGGCGCCCTCGACGCGTCGAGCGACGCCGACATCGACCCGGCCGCGCTGTTCGCGCAGCTCAGCGACGCGGCGGCCGACGTGCCGGACTTCGCGGTCCGCGACAACACCATCGTCGGCACGTTCGCCTACACCAAACTGCCGATGGTCACCGACCTGCGGGACAACGTCGACCGGCTCGCCGCACACGACGTGATTGCGGCGATCGCCGGCGTCGAGGGCGCCCAGCAGGCGCTGCGTCAGTTGCGGGCGCACGAGGTCGACCCTCGTCGCCCTGACCGCACCCCACCCGAGGACGAGTACCTGATCCTCGACGCCGACGCGTCCCAGCAGGCGGCGATCAACGCGGCGCTCGACGGACAGCCGCTGATCATCCAGGGGCCACCGGGCACCGGCAAGTCGCAGACCATCGCGAACCTGATCAGCGCGTTGGCTGCGAACGGTCGGCGCGTGCTGTTCGTGGCCGAGAAGCGGGCGGCGATCGAGGCGGTCACGGCGCGCCTCGGCCGTGTCGGGCTGAGCGACCTGGTCATGGACCTGCACGGCGGCGTGACCTCCAGGCAGGAGCTCGCCGGCGAGCTCGGCGCGACACTCGACAGAATCGGCCGCGTCCCCGCTGCCGACCACGCCGAGCTGCATCATGAGTTGCTGACCAGCCGCAGGGCGCTGACAGGCCACGCCGTCGCGGTGCACGAGGTGCGGCCGCCGTGGGATGTGTCGCTGTTCACCATCAACGAGCGGTTGCTCGGTCTGCCCGCCGACGCTCAGACGCCTCTGCGCCTCGCCGGCTCGCAGCTCGACGACCTCAACGCGCAGACGGCCCGCGAGGCACGGGATGCGCTGACCGAGTGGGTCCGGCTCTGTGAGCCGCTGATCTGCCAGCAGTCGGCGTGGACCGGGGCCGTCGTCACGACACGTTCCGACGCGCGAGCCGCGCTCGAGCTCGTGACGACGCTGGCCCACACCACCGCGCCCGCGGCGGTCGCGCACCTCGAGCGGCTGCTGTCCGAAACCGACCTGCCGCCACCGCCGACCATCGACGCGTGGGCTCAGCCGCTCAGCCTGCTGCGGGGCTTCGCCGAGACGGCCGCCCGGTTCGACGCGAGGGTGTTCGACCTCGACCTCGGCGGGTTGCTCAGCGCACTACGTCCCGCTGTCGCCGGCTGGCCGCGTCGTGCGGCGGCGACCCTGTTCGACAAGTCCTTCCGCGCCGCCCGTCAGACCCTCCTGGGATGCTGGACCGGGGAGTCCAAGCCAAGCACCCGCCAGCTGCGCGATGCGGCCGTGGCCGCGCGCGACCAGTTCGACCAGTGGCGGCAGCTCGGTGGTACCGGTCCGCCACAGCCGTCGGACATCGACGGGGCGCTCGCGGCCTACGACACCCTGATGCAGCAGCTGGGCGCGCTCAATGCGCACATGGGGCGCCGGGATCTGACCGTGCGGCCGCACAGCAAGCTTCGCGTCGATCTCGACGCGCTGCTCGCCGACCAGATCATGCTGTTCCGGTTGCCCCGGGTATTCGAGCTGGAGGCCTGGCTGGCCGACCACCACCTGGCGCCACTGCTGCGAGCGCTCTCAGAGGGCGAGGTCGACGGCCAGCACGCGGGTGTCGTGTTCGATCACATGTGGCTGATGTCGATCCGCATGACCATCACCGCGCAGGATCCGCGACTGTCCGACTTCGACGGGGCGCTGCTCCACGACCATGCCGAGCGATTCCGCGCGGCCGACCGCCGGCACGTCGACGTCACCGCGGCACGGGTTCTCCGCGCGGTGGCCGAGCACGCCACCCGCGTCCGCGACCGGCACGGCGATCAGGACGACCTCATCGCGCGACAGGTCCGTCGCAAACGCGGGCACCTGCCGCTGCGGGCACTCTTCGAACAGGCGCCTGACGTGTTGACGGCGCTGCGGCCGTGCTGGGCGATGTCACCGCTCGTGGTGTCGCAGACGCTTCCCGCGGCGCCGCTCTTCGACGTGGTGATCTTCGACGAGGCAAGCCAGGTGCTGCCTGCCGACGCGGTTCCGGCGCTGTTGCGCGCACCCCAGGCCGTCGTCGCCGGCGATCGCCACCAGCTGCCGCCAACCAGGTTCTTCGACACCGACACCGGCGAGACCGACGACGACGCGGAGGCTGACGCTGGGGGACTGACGATCGGGTTCGAGTCGATCCTGGACGTGCTCGACACCCTGCTGCGCAGCTACCTGTTGACCTGGCACTACCGTTCCCGCGCCGAGCCGTTGATCGCGTTCGCAAACCACCACATCTATGACGGGCGGCTGATCACCTTCCCAGGCGCCAACACCCCCGACTGCCTGCGCCACGAACTGGTCCGGCAGCGTCCCGGTGCCGTGACCGACACGCGCAGCAACGACGTCGAGGTGCGCCGCGTCGTCGACCTGATGCTCGATCACGCCCGGCGCCGCTCGGCGGAGTCGCTCGGCGTGATCGCGCTGGGCCGCCACCACGCCGACCGCGTCGAGGCGGCGCTGCGCGACCGGCTCGCGGCCGAGGGTGACCGCGAGCTCGAGCGGTTCTTCGACGACAACGCGACTGAGCGCGCGTTCGTCAAGAACCTCGAACGCGTGCAGGGCGACGAACGCGACGCGATCATCCTGACGATCGGTTACGGCAAGGGGTCCGACGGGCAGCTGCGGTACCACTTCGGTCCGCTGGTGACCGATGGCGGCGAGCGCCGGTTGAACGTGGCCATGACCCGCGCGCGGCGACGGCTCACGGTGGTGTCGTCCTTCGCGCACGCCGACATGCATGCGGGCCGCTCGGCTGCGGCCGGAGTCACGCTGTTGCGGCGGTACCTGCACTACGTCGAATCAGGCGGGCAGCCGATCGACCACGGCCAGACCGGCAACGCCGTCGATGCGCTGGCCGCCGACATCGTCGAGCACCTCGAGCACATCGGACTGCCTGCCACCGCCGGCTACGGCGCGTCGGCGTTGCGCGTCGACGTGGCGCTCGCGCACCCGGAGGACCCGGAGCAGATGGTGCTGGCCGTCGAGGCTGATGGCGCGGGCTACCGCAGGGCCCCGACGACCCGCGACCGGGACCGGCTCCGCCGTGACGTCCTTGAACGCCTCGGGTGGCGGCATCACCGGGTCTGGTCGACCGACTGGTGCGCCGATCCGGTGACGCAGGCACACCAGATCGCGATGGCCTATGACGAGGCGTGCCGTGACCTGGACGCGCCGGCTCGCCGGGATGCGGCGGGCGACGACGACGGTGCACCGGCACCGGAGGCGCCCGTGCCGGTCACACCGGTCCGCCATGGGCGTCGGCCCGTGATCCGTCCGGGCGCGCCGATCACGCAGTACAGCCAGGACGAGCTCGTCGGCCTGGTCCGGTGGGTCACGTCGGACACGCTGCTGCGGACCGAAGAGCAGCTCATCGACGAACTGATGGGTGAGCTGGGTTACCAACGCCGCGGCCCCCGTATCGTCGAAGCGCTCACCGCGGCGATCCACGCGGGCTGACGGCGTCGCGGGGAGGTAACCCGTCAGGTTGGGGTTCGGGCCCGTCGATACGCCGGGCCGGCTCTCCGGGGTGCGCGGTCGGCTCCCCGACGAACCGGAGCCGTCCGGGGGTCAGCCAGCGTCGACGATCGGCAGAAGGCCGGGTGCCTCGCGGCCGGCGAGCACGTCGGTGGGCCAGCGCTTGCGTGACTTGATCGACAGGTTGCGCAGCAGTTTCATGGCGACCTCGTCGTCTTCGGCGGGACGAGCCTCGATGAGGCCGGCGTCGATGACGCCCGACATCCACTCCTCGCCCCGCTGGGTGCGCACGATCGTGAGCGTCCACGCGTCGTCGGCGCCGATGCCGCCGACCGAGATGTCAGCGTGCTCAGCGGCGAAGTCCGGGCACTTCTTGCACCCCTCGCGGGTGTGCGGGTGCAGTTCCTTCAACGGGATCTCGTAGTAGCCGCCGTCCCGCGTCCAGACCATGTAGCGACCCTTGACGTTGATCTTGATGACGTCGGCGATCGCGATGCCGTGCTCGGCCAGGACCTCCTTCTGCCCGTCGTACGTGAAGGTCTTCGAGCACAGCAGCCCGATGGTCAGTGCGAGCTTGTTCTTGTACTTGTTGACGCCGTACGCCGGCAGCGTCCCGTTGATCGACGCCTGGCACGACATGCCGACCAACGCGATCTGGCGCAGCCGCTGATCGTCGGCCTCCGCCATCGCCAGCGGGTTGGCCGAGTACGTGTAGCGTGAGCCGGCGGTCGCGAGCACGTCCTCGCGGGTCCGCGCCAGGAACGGCTCGGAATCGAACGGCCCGCGCTTGTCCACGATCTGCGAGGTCAGCGCGGCTTCGATCTTGTTGTTCTCCAGCCCCCAGATCAGTAGGACCGACACGAGGCCGCCGTCCTGCCCCGCCTCGTGCACCGCTTCGTCGGTCGCCCGGCACAGCAGCAGCGACCTGGCGATGCCGTACACCTCGTCGGGTTCGCGCCGCCGGCCGAACAGTTCGGTGTCGAGATCGGACTCCCATGCGCGAAACCGTGGGCACGCCCGTGTGCAGATGTCGCAGCCACGGTCGCCGATCCAGCACCCGTCGAACGCGTTGCCCTCGCCGATCTGGACCGGCCAGTATTCGTCGGTGTAGCCGAGCACGTCGCGCGGGCACGCCATGACACACGCGGCACAGCCGGTGCACAGCCCGGTGTCGACGACCTCGTGGAACAGTTCGTGCCAGTGCACGTTGTCGCGGTCTGCCACCGGGGTCTCCTCCGCGCCGGTCAGATCACAGCGTCGCAGGCGGCGCGGCCCGTGACAACACTCCCGGCGCAGGACGTCCGTGAAACTCGAGCCAGTGGGGCCCCGACCGCTGAGGAGACCGCCGCCGGCCGGCACGACCGTGTCGTCCCGAGCGCACGAACCGGGGCCGATGTGCCTGACGTCGTCGGGACCTTCGCGACCCGAGCGGGCCGGGCGCCGTGCGACAGTGATGGCCGCGCACGGTCCTGCGGAGCCCACCGACCGGCCGAGCGCAGGAGGCCGATGTGAGCGACGTCTATACGGCGTGGACCAGGTTGCGCGACGCGATGGGGCGCCTGGGAGCCGCCCTGCCGGGTCCGATCGAGGGGCTCGCGGTCCTGCAGCGCGAAACCCTTGCCGCTGGCGCGCTGTCGCCGAAGGCAAAGGAACTGGTGGCGGTCGCGGTCGCGGTCGCGCTCCCGGAGGACCGGCTCATTCCGGTACATGTGCACGACGCGCTCGCGGTCGGTGCCACGGATCAGGAGGTTCTGGAGGCCGCCGGCGTCGCGGTGTTGATGGGTGGGGCGACGGCGGCCGTCCGGGCCAGCGAGGTGCCCGAAGCGATCGCCGCGTTCCGCGACGGTGGCACGAAGGCCCGTCACGCGACCATGCGTGCAGCGGCTCACAGCGCGGGCCTGGGGCACCTCTGGTTCGGGCAGGACGGAGACGACGCCGGTCTCGGCTGACAGCGCCGGAGACACGCCGCGCGCTGGGTGTCGCGCCCACGGTGCCCGCGGATGTCGCACGCGCGGCCATTGGCGTCGCGCGGGTGTCACCGGGTGCGCGCCTCGGGCATGACGCCTACGGTGACCTGGGCCATGCGACATCCGGCCCGAGCTGAGAGAGCGAAGGCGTCGGTGCGAGCGGGGTGGTGCGTGTGCGCGACGGTCCCGGCGGGGTGGCCCGGGTCGCGGCCGAGTCCAGGAACAGGTCGAGTTTGTCGAGCGGCAGTGGCCTGCAGATGCCGTAGCCCTGGGCGAGGTCGCATCCCAGGGCGCGCAGCTGGGCCTCGACCTCGCGGGTCTCGACACCTTCGGCGACCACCGACATCCCGAGGTTGTGGCCCAGATCGACGGCCGAGCTGACGATGACCCGGTCGTTGGACCCCACGAGCATCTCGGAGACGAAGCTGCGGTCGATCTTCAATTCGGAGATCGGCAGATGGCGTAGGTTCATCATGGAGGAGTAGCCGGTGCCGAAATCGTCGACCGAGATCCTCACGCCCAGCTGATCGAGGTGCTCGAGCACGTCCTTCGTCCTGGACGAGTCTCCGATCATGGCACCCTCTGTGATCTCCAGCGTCAACAGGTGCGCCGGCACTCCAGCGCGACGAAGCGAGCCGGAGACCGCGCGGGGGAGGCTCTCGTTGAGCAGGCTCTGTGCGCTGACGTTCACCGCGACGCCGATCTCGTCGCCGTTGTCCAGCCAGTGACGGGCCGCATCGAGGGCCTCGTCCAGTACGTGCTGCGTCAGCCGGCCGATGAGTCCCGCCTGTTCGGCGAGCGGGATGAAGATGTCCGGGGTTATCTCGCCGTGGGCGGGGTGCTGCCAGCGTGCGAGCGCCTCAACGCTGTGCACGACCTCACTGCGAAGGTCCATCTGGGGCTGGAAGTGCACGGCGATCGTTCCCGTACTGAGCGCGCCGCGTAGATCGCCGAGAAGCGCGAGGCGCACCGAATCGCTTCCTTCAAACTCGGGACGGAAGACCTCCGACCGCTCGTGCCGGCGCTTCGCCTCGTACATCGCCATGTCGGCCCGGCGCAGCAGCGTGTCGCTGTCCGTACCGTGGTCCGGCGCGAATGCGACTCCGATGCTGCCCGCGATGGCCACCGACGTGCCTTTGAGCGCTATGGGCTCTTCAAGGGCTTCGCTTATGTCCTCCGCGAGCCTGTGGATGTCGCCTTCGCGGACATGGGGAGCGAACACGGCGAACTCGTCGCCACCGAAGCGCGCGACCATGGCGGCGTCGTCGACCACGTTCAACAGGCGGTTGGTGACCTCGATGAGCAGCTGATCGCCGGCATGGTGGCCGAGCGTGTCGTTGACCTCTTTGAAGCGGTCGAGGTCGATCATCAGCACCGCCGCGCGCTGGCCTCCGGCCGTGCTGAGACACTGGCCGACCCATGCATCGAAGTAGGCGCGGTTGGGCAGCCCGGTCAGCCGGTCGTGGAGCGCCTTGTGCTGGATCTGCACGTGCAGCTGTCCCTTGCGCAACGCGACCGTCAGCTGCTGGCTCAGCGGACGGAGCCGTTCCAGGTCGTGGGCGTCGAAGTGCTTGACCGCCCCACGGCGATCGGCGACGACGAGCACGCCGACCGAGTCGGTGTCGTCGGCGAGCGGCACGACGATGGCGTCCTCGATACCGGCGTCGCCCAGGGACCGGGCCAGTGGATCGTTGCTCTGGGCGTTGACGGTGAACAGGGTGGGGCTTTGGATCCTCGCCCACCAGACACCGTCATCGGGTCCGTCCGGGAGCGCGTCGAGTAGGCCGCGATTGCCAAGAGAGGCCTCGACCATCCGTCCGGCCTCGTCGTACACCACGAGCGCGACGGTTGCGGCCCGGAGATGACCGGAGATCTCCTTGACGGCCGTCTCGGCGATGTCCCCGAGGTGCGTCGACCGGCCCACCTGGCTGCTGAACGCATGGATCTGGCTGAGGTCGACGTAGCGGTGCATCAGCGATCCGTGCGACCGCAGCACGAGCCACACGAGGGGGGCAGGCAAGACGAAGACCAGCACGAGCCATTTGTCGACGAGGTAGGGCGTCGTGGTGGACGCACCCAACACGGCACCGGGAAGGTAGAAGAGGTAGCTGTGCGTGAACTCCTTGCGTACGCGCTCGGTGAAGGACCCTTCGAAGAACGAGATGGCCGTGGCGATGGTCACGCCACCGGCAACGAGCCCGGCCAACAGGGACGCGATGAGTCCCGCCCACAACGCTGGCCCAACGCCGGCGCCGGCACCGACCACGGTGCGCAACACGGCCACCGCGACGACGGTCTCGACGGCGAACGCCGCCAGATTCAGGCCGAGCTTGAACGGCGGCGGCCGACGCCAATGGGCCAGCGCGATCGCCGCTGCGCCGATCCGCACGATCAGCAGGGTCTGCGGGGACAGCAAGAGCAGTCCGAAAGCCAGTGGTATCTCGCTCGGGGAGAAGCTCACGGCTTCGTTGCGGGCTTCGACGTGGAACACCATCGGTTCACTGACGATGAAGCCGGCGAACACAACCGCGACGCTCCACCAGCCTGCTTCGTAGAGGGCTTGGGTTGGGTCGGGGATAGCCGTGAGCAGCAGCAGAGCGGATCCGGCTGCCAGTGTTGACAGCAGCCAGATCCTGCTCTGTGGCGCGGCGAACGGTACGCCGGCGCCAGTCTGCTCGGGGATGGTCACGACCAGCGGTCACCGGTCCAGGAGGCGCCGGTCCAGCTGGCGCCGGTCCAGCTGGCGCCGGTCCACGACGCGCCGGTCCACGACGCGCCGGTCCAGCTGGCGCCGGTCCAGCTGGCGCCGGTCCACGACGCGCCGGTCCAGGAGGCGCCGGTCCAGGAGGCGCCGGTCCAGGAGGCGCCGGTCCAGGAGGCGCCGGTCCACGACGCGCCGGTCCAGGAGGCGCCGGTCCACGACGCGCCGGTCCAGGAGGCGCCGGTCCAGCTGGCGCCGGTCCACGACGCTCCGAGTGCGGAGGCTTCGGTCCACGCCTGGGCGTCCCATGCCGAGCCGAAGGCGGTGGTTTCGCCCTCGAGCACGGAGCCGTCGACGGTGACGTGCTGGGTGCCGCGGGCGGCCTCGAGCGACCCCAGCCCGGTGGAACGTTCCCACGTCTGGGTGACGTGGGGGGCTGCGGTGCGGGCGGCGGCAGCGATGTCGATGACGCCCTGGCCTTCGATGGCTTCGCCCCAGCCCAGTGGGGTGGCGGTGTCGCGCAGCAGCGCCTTGACCTGGTCGGGGGTCAGGTCGGGGCGGTGGTCGAGCAGCAGCGCGGCTGCGCCGGAGACCACGGCGGCGGCCTGGGAGGTGCCGCTGCCACGTTGCAGCAGGTCGGTGACGTAGCCTTCGGAGTGCTCGGTCGCGACGCGGGAGCCGGGCACACGCAGGCTGTCGATGTGGGCGCCGGGGGCGACGACGTCGGGCAGCCGGCCGGTGAAGCCGTCCTGCCAGTACTGCGCCTTGCGGCCGTTCTCGTCGGTGGAGTAGAAGTCACCGGCGCTGGCCCAGCGGGGGATGGTCATGCCGCGCTTCGTGGCCTCGGCGGCCGACACGGCGATGACGTAGGGGTCCTTCGCGGGGTTGGTCATGCCGCCGGTGGAGTTGTTCCAGCCGTCGTTGCCGGATGCGGCGACCACGACGATGCCGTGGTCCCAGGCGCGTTCGACGGCGCGGGCGAGGGGATCGACGCGGTAGTTCTGTGTCGAGTCGGTGCCGTAGGACAGGTTGATGACGCGGATGTTGAGGTCGCCGGCGGTGCGGTGCTCGATCACCCAGTCGATGCCGGCGATGACCTGTGAGACGTCGACGGCGCCGGTGTTGTCGCCGACCTTGACCGACACGATGCCGGCGTCGGGTGCGACGCCGAGGAACTCGTGGGGGCGTCGGCGGGCGGTGGCGGGGTCGGCGCCGGGGTCGCGGCCCGCGATGATCCCGGTCATGTGGCTGCCGTGGCCGTTGGTGTCGAGGTAGGTGGCCTCGGGCACCTCGGCCTCGAAGGACAGGTCGACCATGGCGGTGACCTTGTCCGCGCCGGTCAGGGCGGGGACGGGCGCGACGCCGGTGTCGATGACGGCGACGTCGACGCCGTCGCCGGTGATGCCGTGCTCCCACAGTGGGCGCGCGTTGATCTGGTCGACGACGTTGTACAGCGACCCCAACGCGGCGACTGGGTCATACGACGCGGTCGTGGTGGAGTCTGCGGTGTCGGTGTTCCTGGTGGGGCCCTTGCCGCCGCCGCGGGCGGCGGCGGCGGGGCTCGCGCCCAGCCCCACCACCAGCGCCGCGAGGAGTAGCACGGCAAGCCACTGCCGGTGCGCGGTCCGTGTCGTGCTGCTCATGGCCGTCGTCCCTCCGTGTCGTCTGGCCTGCCGTCCTGGCTTGACCGTGACTACAGCCACGTCGCACCCGACCAGGTGGCGCCGCTCCAGGTGGCGCCGGACCAGGTGGCGCCGCTCCAGGTGGCGCCGCTCCAGGTGGCGCCGCTCCAGGTGGCGCCGCTCCAGGTGGCGCCGCTCCAGGTGGCGCCGCTCCAGGTGGCGCCGCTCCAGGTTGCGCCGGACCAGGTTGCGCCGGACCAGGTCGCGCCCATCCACGTACCACCGGACCAGGTGGCGCCGCTGAACGTCTGGTTGGTCCACGCCGCCCCCGCGTCGGACGCGGTCTTCCACGTCAGCGGCGTCCACGTGCCGCCGAACGCGGTCAGCTCACCATTCAGGTAGTCACCCGACGTGCCCACGTAGAAGCTGCCACGCGCGGCGTCGAGCGACCCCAGCCCCGTCGACGGGACGTGGGTCTGCACTGCGGTCAGGCCGGGGGTGGGCGCGGCGAACGCGGCGGACAGGTTGATCCTGCCTTTGCCGCCCTGCGTCTCGCCGCCAACGAGGTTCACCGCGGTGCTGCGCAGCAGGGACTTGACCTGGTCGGGCGTCAGGTTCGGCCGCTGCTCGAGCAGCAGCGCGGCGGAGCCCGACACGACCGCTGCCGCTTGGGACGTGCCCGACCCGCGCAGCGACAGGACGCCTTGGCTGTCGGCGCACAGCGCTCCGGGGTAGGTGTCGGCCAGGTACGAACCGGCCACCGCGCCGCTGAGCACGTTCGTGCCGGGTGCGACGACGTCGGGGTTGCGCACCCCATCACCGGTCGTCGACCACGTCGCCGCCTTGAACCCCGAGTCGTTGGTGGCGCCGACTGCGATGACGAACGGGTTGGTCGCGGGGTTGCCCAGCCGGCGGATGCCGCGGCCGTCGTTGCCGCCGGCGACCACCACGACGATCCCGGCCTTCCAGGCGTTCTCGACGGCGTGGGACAGCGGGTCGAGGATGTAGCTCTGGGAGGCGTCGGTGTCGTACGCGAGGTTGATCACCCGGATGTTGTGGCTGGACTTGTTCTGCACGACCCAGTCGATCGCAGCGATCACCTGCGACACGTCGACGGTGCCGTCACCCGTGCCGACCTTGACGTTGACCAGGTGCGCGCCCGGCGCGACGCCGTTGCCGCCCGTGGTGCCCTGCCCGGCGATGATCGCGGCCATGTTGGTGCCGTGCCCGTGCAGGTCGCGGTGCCGCAGGTTGGCATTGAGGGCGTCGAACGACAGATCGGGCCCGTCGATGACCTTGCCGCTGCCGTTCAGGCCGTTGACCCGGTTGATGCCTGTATCGATCACGGCGACGCCGACGCCGGCTCCCGTCAGGTTCGGCGCGGTGTCCGCGCCGATCTGTTGGCGGACCTCGGTCAGTGACGTCGTGGTGAACTCGCCCAGCACGTTGCTGCAGCTCTGAGTCCCACCGCCACCGCCACCGCCACCGCCGTTGCCGTTGCCGTTGCCGGGGCCGGCGAGGGCGGGCATGGTGCCCGCAGCGAACAGGACCAGCGTCGCGAACAGCGCCACCAGCGTGCGCAGGTACCGCATGCCCGTGGCAGCATGCTCGGTCAAGGTCCATGATCCGCCGTCGAGGGCGTGGGACGCAGTCGGTCGGGGTGTCGGATCGGCATCGATGCGCCACCTGACGATCGTGCCGGGTTCGTACGTGGTCTTGCGCATGTGTGCTCCTCCATGCCCAAGACGCCGGTTTCGCCACTGGCTCCCCCGGCAGCGAGGCGACCAGATTGCAGCCACCGGGATCCACACCTCGTCTCTTCTGTTGTGCCTGGCATGTCGGGAGCGCGGTCGCGTGGCTTAACCAAACTGGCGGAACACGTCCGGACCAACGCCGTGCAACAGCGGCAGTCCGCGGATTCCCCCGAAGTATCCGTGCGCTGTGCGCACGACGTGCCCTCTCCCCGCGGTGCGCGTCGCAGCGCGCCGCGGCACCGTCCGCGCACGCTGTTCGACATCTGCGGCGAGGTCGAGCTGGCGATCCTCAAGACCCGCGCGGGCTCGTTCTTCTCCAGCTTGTCGGAGCCTTGCCGCTGGCTCGACTGGACGTTTGGGGCGGTGATCACGATCGCCATGTTCCGGGTGCGCTGACGCGCAAGGGGCACTCGGCGTCGACTCGGGCGTGTCGAAGTCGACCGTGTCGCGGATGTGCTGGGCTCGACGCCCAGATGGGCACGTTCCGCACCGCCGGCTCGACCACACAATGTCTTCCGTAGGTGTGCGCGGACGCGACCTACGTCATGGCCGTAACGCCGACGA
>JAHELV010000144.1 GCA_024644015.1 Nitriliruptorales bacterium | reverse complement strand
AGGACAAGGCCGAGCGGCTGCGTACCACCGGCGACGTCGGCGAGGTGCTCGAGCTGCTCGCACCCGAGACCGACGAGGAGACCTAGATGAAGGTCGCGCGCTTCTACGAGCCAGGAGACCTGCGCGTCGAGGAGGCCGACCGCCCGACGCCCGGCCGCAATGAACTGCTCATGCGTGTGCACGCATGTGCGACGTGCGGGACCGACGTCAAGATCTTCCACCACGGGCACCGCAACCTCAAGACCCTGCCCCGTGTGATCGGGCATGAGATCGCGGGTGAGGTCGTCGAGGTCGGTGACGGCGACGTCGGGTGGGAGCCCGGCGACCGCGTGCAGTCCATCGCCTACGTGCCCTGTGGCAAGTGCTACCAGTGCACGCACAGGGCGATGACGGTCTGCGACAACGCGACGTCGGTCGGCTACGACTACGACGGCGGGTTCGCCGAGTACATGGTCGTACCGGAGAACGTCTTGCGGGTCGACGGCCTCAACCGCATCCCAGACGGGTTGTCGTACCCCGAGGCGGCGGCCACCGAGCCGTTGGCGTGCGCCCTCAACGCGCAGGAGCAGGCCAATGTCGGGCTGTACGACGACGAGACGGTCGTCGTGGTCGGCTCCGGGCCGATCGGCTGCATGCACGTCATGCTGGCGCGGGCACGCGGTGCCGAGCGGGTGTTCATGGCGGAGATCAATCCTGACCGCCTCAAGCTCGCCGCGGACATCGTCGAGCCCGATCTCTCGATCGACTCGTCCAGCCAGGATCCGGTCGAGACGGTCCGCGAAGCGACCGGCGGACGAGGCGCCGACGTCATCATCGTGGCGGCCGGTTCGGGCCAGGCGCAGATGCAGGCGATCGACATGGCCGCACCACGCGGCCGCATCAGCCTGTTCGGCGGGCTGCCGAAGGACAACTCCACGATCACGGTCGACGCCAACGTCGTGCACTACACCGAGTTGACGATCGTCGGTCCAGCAGGCTCGACGCCCACCCACAACCAGCAGGCGTTGGAGATGATCGGCAGCGGCGCCGTACCCATGGCCGAGCTGATCACGCATGAGTTGCCGCTCGAACGTGTGCACGACGCCATCCAGGCGGTCGAGAGTGGCACGAGCATCAAGGTGGTGATCACACCCTGAGCTCGGCGGAAGGCGTTGCGAGGCAGAACGGTGAGCGGTCGAAGCTGTCCGCGGATCACGAATCCGCTGCGCGTGGCCCAGAGCTGTCCGTGTAGTAGGTCGGTACAAGAGGGAGTAGGACATGAAGATCGTTGCCGGCACCGTCGTGACCGCGGCCGGGTCATCGCCCTGAAGCAGTTCCACCGCCCAGCCGAAGCCATGGAGACCGCCGCGACCCGGGAGGCCGCACATGCCTGAGCGCACTGTCACACTGCACAACGAGACCGGACTGCACGCGCGACCAGCCCGCGTGTTCTCCAAGGCCGCGAAGGGCTTCGAGTCCGACATCACGGTGGTGAAGACCAATCCCGGTGACGCTGAGCCCGTCAACGCCAAGTCGACGCTGTCGGTGCTGACGCTCGACTGTCACAAGGGCGACGAGATCGTGATCGCCGCCGACGGCGACGATGCCAATCAGGCGCTCGACCACCTGGTGGAGCTCGTCAGTGCCGGTCTGGGTGAGTGACTGACCTGGCGCGGAGGCCCCATGATCGTCACGCTGACACCCAACCCGAGCATCGACCGGACGCTACAGATCCCTGAGCTGCGCCGCGGCGCGGTGCTGCGCGCCAGCAGCCAGCGGATCGATCCGGGCGGCAAGGGCGTCAATGTGGCGCGTGCCACGGTCGCCGACGGCGGGGCTGCGGTCGCCGTGCTGCCGGTCGGCGGTCCCGAGGGGCGCCAGCTCATGGAGCTGATCCGCGCTGAGGGGGTCGAGGCCGTCGGTGTCGACGTCCGACCGCCGGTGCGCTCCAACATCACGATCGCCGAGCCCGACGGCACGGTCACCAAGCTCAACGAGGCCGGACCCGAGCTCGAGGTCTCCGAGTTCGAGCGACTGCTGCAAACCGTGGTCGACGTCGCCCGCGACCGGGATGCGACATGGATCGCCGGGTGCGGCAGCCTGCCGCCAGGCGGGCCGGACGACCTGTACGCCATGCTCGTGGAAAGAGGCCACGACGCGGGGCTGCGGGTGGCGATCGATACGTCCGGCGCACCGCTGGCCGCCGTCATCGACGCGGGGCCGGATCTGATCAAGCCGAACGACGAGGAGCTCGCCGAGCTGGTCGGGCGGCCGCTGGCGGACCTCCGGGGGGTCGCCGACGCCGCGGCGGAGCTGTGTCAGCGTGGTGTCGGTGCCGTGCTCGTCAGCCTCGGCCCGGATGGCGCGCTGCTGATCACGGCCGCCGAGCGGGTGCACGCGACGCCCCCGAAGGTCGATGTCGCGAGCACCGTTGGCGCCGGCGACGCAACGCTGGCCGGCTACCTCAACAGCTGGTCGCGTCCGGCGACCGAAGCGCTCGTGGACGCCGTCGCGTGGGGTACTGCGGCCGTCGCCCTGCCGGGCACGATAATGCCGGACCCCGAGGCGATCGCGGGGATCCGCACGCGCGTGAAACTGGTCGACTTGTTTGGCGCCGTCGCACCGGACGGTGCGAGCACCGTGGGGGCCGGTGTCAGCGGGAACGTCCCGACCGACCAGTGAACGTGCACGCCCGACCATCGGTTCACTCTCTGAGGAGCAGGTAATGGTCATCCCTATCGACGACGTCATCAACGAGCAACTCGTGCTGCTCGACATCCCCGAAACCGAGCGCGACATGACCATCGAGGCGATGGCGGGGCGCCTGGAGGCCGACGGTCGGCTGTCAGATCCCGGCCCGTATGTGGTGCACGAGAGCTTCCGTAACCGGCCGCTCGAGGTAGGCACACCGGCCGCCGCACTCGAGTCATCCGCGAAGAAGTGACCCTGTGACGGACGCCGGTCGGTTGGGACAAGGGAAGGGCACGCGATGACGACGACGGGATCGACCACGACAGGGGACGCACGCGCCGCCGGCGGAGGGCAGGCCGGTGTCGCGCTGAGTGGTAGGGGTGCGGCGCCGGGTGTGGCGGTGGCGCCGGCCGTGGTGTTGGCGGTGGCACCGACGCCGGCTGCCGAGGTTGATACGGAGCCGCAGGGGTCGCCGGGGGAGGAGTTGGAGCGGGCGGAGCAGGCGTTGGATGCGACCGAGCAGTCGCTGTTGGAGTTGTCGGAGAAGGTCGCGGAGGATGCGG
>JAHELV010000143.1 GCA_024644015.1 Nitriliruptorales bacterium | reverse complement strand
CGACAGGTCACCAGCGGTGGGCGACGTCGATCACGACCCGGCTGCGCTGCCCCGGACCATCCAGCACGAACACGCGGAACGGCAGCCGAGCGCGCACACCCAGACCGATCCTCACGCCGTCCTCGTACACGCCACCCCAGGTGACGTCGCGGAAGGTCCGAAAGCCCCGCACGTCGTACATCGACCACCTGCCCATGGGAACGTTGGCCTGCACCTCGCCGTCGAACGCGGATGCCGGCGGCAACGACGTCGGGATGCGGACGAGCAACCGCGCACCGCCTTGTGGTTGGCGCACACCGCGGGCGACCGGAACCCGTCGGACGTACCGCGCGTCGACACCCGCGGCCGGACCATAGAGCTCGAACACCAGCCGGTCATAGCACGCATGCCGGCCGACGCGGCCCTCCATCAGGAAGTCGGCGCGGGCGCTGCCAACCGACTTCGGTTGACTACCCCACCAGATGCCGCAGAACGGCCACGACGTAGCCACTGCCGACGACGGGTTCAGAGTCGTCACGCCCACGAGTGCCACAAAGGCCATCACCAGGGTCATTGTCCGCCGTAGAGCACGCATCGCGGTCTCCCCCTCTCAGCCGCCGCCACTGTCGTCGGCGGGCTCGGCTCGGTGCTCGGGCCGCAAGCATCGACGGTCCGGACGACAGGCCTGCCGATCTGCGTATGCCGGCTCGTGCCGGGTGGACCGGATCACGCCCTGCTGCCGTGCCTACTGCAACGGTGCCATGGCGACATCGCAGCCAGGTCGCCGTCGAGTTACAGCTTGGTATCACCGGGACGCTGCGTCGGTGCCACTGTGGACCGTCGCCGCGCGCCGACTGCGGATCCGCGGGGCCGCAGGCTGGGTAGGAAGGTGGCGAGTGGTCCCTCGCGAGGAGTTGGCCGTGCGGATTGCGATGGTCGCCATGAGTGGAGTCCGGGCGCACAACCCGGAGCTGACCGCCCTGGGCCTGACGCTTCCGGGCTTCGTCGAACGTGGGAAGACGATCGCCGCGCTGCCCAGCCTGTCGCTGTTGACGCTGGCAGGCATGACACCGGAACGCCACGATGTGAGCTACCACGAGGTGGCCGACCTCGATGACCTTGACGCACTGCCCGAGTGTGACCTTGCGGCGGTCTCCACGTACACGGCACAGGCCAAAGAGGCCTACGCGCTGTCGGACCGTTTCCGGGCGGAGGGCGTGCCCACGGTGATCGGCGGCCTCCACGCCACCTCGGTTCCCGATGAAGCGGCCGAGCATGCCGATGCGGTCGTGATTGGGGAGGGCGAACGCACCTGGCTCGAGGTGCTGCAAGACGCTGCGACGGGGCGGCTCGCGCCACGATACGCCGGGGCGGGCGACTTCGAGCTGCGGCAAGCGCCGATGCCCCGGTTCGATCTGCTCGAGCCCGAACGGTACAACCGGCTGACGGTACAGACGCAACGGGGCTGCCCGTGGCGCTGCGAGTTCTGCGCCAGCTCGATCCTGTTGACCGAGCGCTACAAGCTGAAGCCGGTGGACCGAGTGATCGAGGAGATCCGGGCGATCAAGCGGATCTGGCACCGGCCGTTCGTCGAGTTCGCCGACGACAACAGCTTCGCGAACAAACGTCGCTCGCGTGAACTGGTCGACGCGATCGGCCAGGAAGGCGGCGTCCGCTGGTTCACCGAGACCGACGTGTCGGTGGCTGAGGACGCGGCTCTGCTCGCCGCGATGGGTGCGGCGGGCTGCGTCGAGGTGCTGATCGGCTTCGAGAGCCCCACCATGGCAGGACTCGATGGGATCGAGACCAGGCGCAACTGGAAGCGCCGTCAGCTGGGCCGGTACCGGGAGGTGGTGGGCCGGATCCAGGAGCATGGGATCGCCGTGAACGCCTGCTTTGTGCTGGGACTGGACGGCGATGACGTGGGGGTGTTCGACGCGGTGGAGGAGTTCGTGGACGCCGTCGTGCCCTTCGATGTCCAGATCACGGTGCTCACGCCGTTCCCGGCGACGCCCCTCTACAACCGTCTGCTCGCCGCGGGCCGGATCCTGTTTCCGGGGGCGTGGGAGCGGTGCACCCTCTTCGACGTCAACTTCCGGCCAGCCAACATGACCGTCGAGCAGCTGGAGCGCGGACTGGTGGACCTCGGGCGCCGCCTGTACTCGCAGGAAGCGACGGATCGCCGCAGGTCTGGGTTCAAGGCGCAATGGCGTGACGGTCGTGCCAGGCAGCGCGCCACACGCCTGACACCGGCGTCATGACCTCCACCCTGTTGCGTCCCGGTGTCGAGCTCACTGAAGATGCCGCCTTCGCCGGCCGGGTGCGGCGGCTCGCGCGCGTGTCGTCGGTGGCGCTGGGCGCGATCGTGCTGCTGGCGTGGGGGAACCTGGAGGTCCCGTGGTTCGTGATGGCGGCGCTGGTCGCCGGCTGGTGCACGATGCCGGCCGTCCTGGCCGTCAGCGTGCACCGACCGCGCAGCCGCTACCTGCTCGTGGTGCCGGCCGGGCTCGTATCGGGGGCGCTGCTGGCGATCAGCGTGGCGTACCTGCCCTCCGATACGGCGGCGCAAGCCGGTTGGCAGCTCATCACGGCCGGTGTGGTGATGGGTGCCATGCTCGGCATGTGGTTCTGGTACCGCATGCTGCCAGTGCCAGCTCGATTGGAGGATCCGTTCGGCCAGGGACGAATGGCGCTCATCCGCGTCCACATCGTGACGGTCGTGAGCGGCATGGTGCTGGTCGCGGTGTCCCTACTCCTCTGACAGTGACCGGTAAGGCGTCTCCCAGGGCATCGGCGTCGCAGCGGGGTGGGCCGTGTCAGCCGACGCGCGTGTCCTCCTCCACGCGGGTGACGTACCGCCAACATTCGGCCATCAGCACCAGGAACACGAAATCGGCCGCCCCGAAGATCGCAACGAACGAGATGTGGGGGTAGTCCCCGGTGATCAGATAGAAGACCGCAGTGCCCGTGTACGCCAGCTTGTAGAGCACCCCCACGGCGATCAGGTCACGGTTGCGCACCAGGTCGCCGCGTGCGAGCAACAGATAGCCGATACCGATGACGATGAGGAAGACCGCGATCAGCGTGACGTAGGCCGTGTACTCCGGGTACGCGTTCGCCGCACCCACGAGTTCGAACGACTGCCGGGGTAGCAACAGGAATGCCAGGCCGAGCCCGACGTCGTAGACCGCGGCGACGGCGAACAAGCGGCGGTAGTAACGCTCGCGAGTAGGCTCCATCGTCAGGCTCCCTTCGGCTCCACTATGCGCGCCCTCGCCAGAGCCC
>JAHELV010000142.1 GCA_024644015.1 Nitriliruptorales bacterium | reverse complement strand
TACCGACTTCTGGGCTCGGTGCACGAGGCTGGCGTCGCCGTCCAGGAGGCCTGGCTGCGTCTGGAGCGCAGCGGCGTCTCCGAGGTCGACAAACCTGTCGGCCTGGCTGGCCACGGTGGTGTCTCGGATCTGCCTGGACCAGCTCCGCTCCCGTGCGTCTCGTCGGTAGGACCTCGGGATGGAGCCGGACGAGGCCGTCGACCGGGTCCCGGACCCGGCGATCGAGACCGAGCACGCCGCTGCGGTGGCGCAGGCGCTGATGGTTGCGCTCGACGCGCTCACACCCGCCGAGCGGCTGGCCTTCTGCCTGCACGACCTCTCGGGCTCCTTCGAGGAGATCGCCCCATGCTCGGCCGCAGCACTGCCGCCTGCCGTCAGCTCGCCAGCCGGGCCCGGCGCCGGGTGGCGGCCAGGGGGAGGCCGTCGAGGTCGACCGGGCCCGCCAGCATGAGATCGTCGAGGGCGTTCCTGGACGCCTCCCGCAACGGCCGCTTCGACCGGCTGCTCGCGCTGCTGCACCCCGACGCCGTGATGGCCGCTGATGTTTCGGGGGCGGCGGCGCGCTGAGTCGTCGTGGCCGTCGGCCGCGATGTGATCACCGACCGGCAGGCCAATGGTCGACGACGACTTCAGACATCGGAAGTCGTCCGGGTCCCGGTCGCCAGCCGGCCACCGATCCCGAGCGCCGCGGCCGCGATCAAGCAGTCGGCTTGGTGCACCGTGACCCCCGACGCAGCCAGGTCCCGGCGCCACCGGCCAGCCCGCTCGCCCTCGGCGACGCCTAGCGGTGCAGGCCACGAGACAGCCGGCGGATGGCCGAATGCTCCTCCGATCGAGCGCTCCTCGACGCTGACCGCACAGCCCCACGGCTCATCACCGACCCGTCGCATCTGCCGCACCCGGTTGGCGGCAGGACGCCTCCGTAGCGCGTCGATCAACACCGTTGAGTCGAGCAGCACCCGCGCCACCTCATCCCGCCCGGCGGACGTCGCTGCGCTGCGCCCGCACCCAAGCCGCGGGGTCATCGTCCCACTCGTGCCCACCGTCATCGAGCGCACCCAGCGACGACTCGACGTCGTCCCACCGCTGCTCGTCCTCGAGACCGCGCCGGATGAACTCGGCGATCATCGTGCTCCGCCGTCCCCGCCCAGCCCGCCGATCCAGTTCGGCGACGACGTCGTCGTCGATCGTGATGTGCAAGCGCATGTGCCTAGGTTGACACACGGCGATTCGATCGTCGCCGAGCGGTGCACACCGTGGCGGTCGAGCAGGTCGGCGAGGTGCCGAACCGGCCTCGACCGATCCCGCATTGCTAGATGACTTCATGCGCTTGCTGCTGCCGGCGACGGACCGTGAGATGATTGCGAACGTGTTCGGTCGGTGACAGGCTCCGGGATGACGATCGCGGCACCCGTCCGCAATCACGTCGCACGGCGGCGCGCGGTCGATGTGCGGTCGACGAGGGGGTCGCTCGATGGCGGGCCTGGTGATCCGCGACTGAGATGCCGCGTCAACGCCGATTGAATCGCCGCGCCGACGAGGAGCACCTCACCGTATGGGCGCAAGTATCGCGCGTTCTCCGAGCAACTAGGTCGCACGATCGCCCAATGGGCTGCGTCGCCTCGACGAATTCAGGGACCGGCTACTGGATGGGAGATATCGATGGACGAACACAAAGTCCGCAAGCTGTTCTTCGAGCGGCTCGAACACCTGAGCCCCGAGGCCGAGTACGAGCTGCGACACCCCGACTACGTTATGGAGATGCCCCAGTCCGGGGAGCGCATCCGCGGTCGGGATGCGATGCGCGCGTTCCAAGAGGCCTACCCGAATCCACCAACCATTCAGCCGCGCCGGGTGGTCGGATCCGGCGAGGTGTGGGTCGTCGAGGGCCGATCCGACTATGGCGATGACCGAGTCTTTGACGTCGTCGACATCGTCGAGTTCCGCGACGGCAGGATCCTGCGCGAAACCCGCTACTACGCCGAGCCATTCGATGCGCCGCAGTGGCGCGCCGAATTGGTGGAACGCATGTAGCGCCACGCCGGCGGCCATCTCGATCGGCTGTCGACGCCGCGAATCGGCGACCCACAACAGATTCGGCGCGGCAACGGTGAAGTCGCGGTCGACCGGATCCGGCGCCCGCAACGCCGTCACGATCAGCAACCGCAGCGGGTCACTGATCGCCGCCGACGCCTGACGGGCTTGCCAACACCACCGGCGATCACCGGCGACCGGTAACAGCGGCCACCGGCCGGCCGGTTCGCGCCACTGTCCACGATCGCTATCTCAACACACTGCTGCAGGGGTACGACGAGCTGAACTTACAACAGCTCGAAGGTTAGCTGACGTGGACCCTAGGCAGACGTCCATGTGCCCGGCAGTTCGATCCCGTGCTCCTCCGCGAACATCATCATGTTCGGCATGATCACCGCGGCTTCCTGCTTCGCCTCCTCGGTGGGAGTGAAGGCCACATACTCGCTGTTGGCGAACACGAGCGGCGTGTGCCCAGGCTCGATAATGAACGCGTCACCGGCCTCGAAGATCTCCTCGACCCCCTCGGCTGTCCGGACGCCGAACTTCCCTTTGAGCACGTAGCCCATGTGGTTCGCCTGGCACTGATCGTTCGGCGCGCCCTTGAAGAACGGCGCGAGGTCCATGTCGGTGAAGTTGCTTTCCATGCTGACCGTCCACTCACCGATCTCCTGCTCGTACGTCTCCACGTAGCCCGGGACGACCTGGTGAGACGCAGCGGCGGCCCTTGATACCTTCGGCATCTTCCTCTCCTTCCACGTGCTGACTCCTGCGGAGTCCGGCGTGTTAGGCCACACGTCACTGTCAATCCTGGATATCCCCGCACCGCGTTCCCAGGGCGAAGGTCCTTCGCGGGTGCAGGTACTTCGCCCGTGAACCGGTGGGCCTTCGGGCAGTGTCGTGTCTCGCCCACGGTGTCGGAAGGGCGTCGGCGCACGTTCCTGACAGACGGATCAGGTCGAGTCAGGAAGGATCGACAGCAACCCAGCGACCCCAGCCGGGTTTCGACCCGCACCTCTCCTACTGAGACCGAGGGCCTGTCGACCCCGCAGTCGGGTCTGACAGTCGCAGGATCAGTTGTGGCAGACCGGATCCGTCGTCGATGTGGCGGTCGTGGTCGACGAATCCGCAGCGGCGGTAGAAGCCGATCGCGGCGATGTTGGCCTCGAACACCTCGACGAGCACCTCCTGATGCCGCGTGCGAGCGTGCTCGACGAGCGCTCGCCCGTGCCCTCTGCCCTGGTGTTCGGGATGGGTGAACA
>JAHELV010000072.1:6403-13447 GCA_024644015.1 Nitriliruptorales bacterium | reverse complement strand
ATCGGATCACCGCTGGAGCGGTGTGCTAGAGTCCAGCGACACGGCCAGATCAGCGAAACCGCAGGTCAGGCCCGCAATCCCAGCGCCCTTAGCTCAGTGGATTAGAGCATCTGACTACGGATCAGAAGGTCGGGGGTTCGAATCCCTCAGGGCGCGCTTCGCATCTGTGCTGGTCAGCGGCCTGCAGCGCCTTCATCGCCTCCGTCGCGCGGCGCTGGACGATCTCTGGACCCAATCCTGGACCCACTGGCGTCGCCGACGACGCGATCGACGGCGTCGGCGATGGCCTGCACGGCCTGGTCCATCATCCGTTCGCTGACGTGGGTGTAGATCTCCCGAGTGGTGCGGCTGTCAGCATGCCCGAGCAGCTGCTGGGCGACCCGCTCGTGCACACCGCTCTCCGCGAGCGTGGTTCCATAGGTGTGCCGCAGATGGTGGATGCCGCGGTGCTCCACACCCGCACGCTCGGTGACGCGCCGCCACACGCGTGACAGGTTGCGCTGGTTGATCGGCCGACCGTTGCGGGTGGCCAGGATCAGGACGCGCACCCGCTACCTGCTCATCGCTCGCGGTGTCCACGTCGACTCGGTGACCCTCGTGTCACGGCCCTACCAGCAACGACGGGCCTACAACATCGCTCGGAGGCTTTGGGCCACAATCGACACGACCTGCGCCGCCCAGAACATCGCGCTCGTCGCGTACCTCGATCAAGTCGGCGACACTGACCTCGTCGTCAACACCATCGTCGCCGACACCCAGCGGCTCGCGCTCGACCACTCCAGCCGCAACGCGGTCGCCCAGCCGCTGCCGGACCATGTCATCTCCGCATACGATCGGCTCACCCGCGCTGGCTTCCCCCGCCGGGTCATCGCCGATGCCGCGCCGTCCAACTGACGTCGTGTCCGGCATAGTCCCCCTCCCTGGCAGGGCAGCAGGTAACCGGGGCTGTCGGTACGTGCGCACAGGTGGTCCGACTGTCGCGTCACCGGCGCTTGGCGACGCGACGGGTGGGTGGGTGGCAGGCTGTCGGCGTGAACTACGCTGAGCTCGTCCTTGCCGGCCACGTCGCATGGTTCGAGTTGCTGGCGTCCGCGGGTGTGCCGTCACGGCGCACGGATGGCGCGCTGGCCGTGATGACCGGGACTCCCTCGAACGCGGACAACGGCGTGGTCGTCGACGCAGCGACCGTCGACATCGAAGCATTCGAGGGCGTCCTGCAGTGGCTACGCGCGTCGGGGATGCCAGCGTCAGGTGTTCTCAGCTCTCGTGCGCAATCTGCCTTGGTGGCGCGACTCGCCACGCTGGGGTTGCGCGCCGACAACAACGCGAACGTGATGGGCAGATCGCTATCGGACTACGAGCCACCTGCTGCCCACGTCGACGGCTAGCGACGGCCCGCAGGGCGTGCTGATGGAGAAGACGGGGTAAGCTCGTTCATCACTGCCGGCCGCGCTGCGATCGCAGCGCGAGCGCCGTACCGTACCTCGTGGATCACATGTCAAGCGGCGAACACGACCCTTCACAGCCAGAGTCGCCGCAATCAAAGGACGATGCTGGCCAAGTAGTCCAAGTGCTGGAGTTCGTCTTCTTCATCACCGTCGTAGCGATAGGCGCGGCAGCGCTTCATTTGTTGGTTGGGAGAGTCGCTGAGCTACTCATTGGGGTGGCGATCGTCCTAGCCGCATTCACTTGGAGATCACGGGACAAGGGTACTGCTGGCCAAGCGGAAGAACCAGACAACGACAACGGCCAGTAGGTAGGTCACGGCCGATGCGACCGATGGTTGGCTCGCCGCCCGACCACACAACAGCTTGAAGCCGGCATTTCCAGTCGGCTTCACGTTCGGTGTGAGGCTCTTCCGTTCGTTTCTCCCTGCCAGTGCGTCGCGGCGCTGCTACCTACCACGGCGGCCCGGTCGTTCTCATTGACATCGGGAGCCGGGCGCGTCCTCGACCGAGAGCAGATCGCCGGGTTGGCAGCCCAGCGCCTCGCACAGGGCGTTGAGTGTGGAGAAGCGGACCGCCCGGGCGCGGTCGTTCTTCAGAATGGACAGGTTGACGGGTAACCCCGACCTGCTCGGCGAGTGCGGTCAGCGTGAGACCACGCTCGACGAGCAGCCGGTCGAGATGACAGACGACCCGATGCGCGTCGCTGCGACCGGACACCTCAGACGAGTCCGTCGGCGCCGTCGGCGAGCCAGGAACCGTGCCGGAACACCTTGGCGACTGCGAGCAGTAGCAGCGGCTCGACGACCGGAAACGACACGCCGCGGGCGGCGAACGGCGAGTCCGGTCCGGCCAGCCCGATGCGGTCGAGTACGAGATTGGCCGCGATGGCCTTCGGAAGTGCCGGAACCGTGCGACGACGACCACGAGCAGCGCGAGGAGCTTATCCGCCACGCGTTGCCGGGATCGAACGGACGTCGGTCTGCGGTCGTCAACAGCAGGGTGCGAAGGAGCACCGCGCCACCAGCACCGCGAGGCCGGTGATTGCGGCGTCAGCGCTGCTCAGCAACTGCTCGGTCAGCGTCGAGGTCCACACGCTCAGCTCCAGTTCGCCCTCATCCGCGCGCAGCGCGCCCACATCGGGGTGGTCGGGGACCGGTAGGTCGACCGGCACCCTCCCGTCGCCCACGTTCTCTACACCAAGTCGGGCACCGAGACGGCTGGGACCAGATCGGTACGTATCATCGTGAGGATCTTCTCTACGATTTCAAGGGCGGCCCTGCGGGCCGCCAACCAGGAGCGAGCAGCGGCGGTGGACGTGCGTCGCCCGCGCTCGGGCACCCGAACGGCACCGCCTTCTCCGTGAGTATGCGGAGCTGGCGATGACGGAAGCCGAGGGAGTGTGCGCAGCAGGGTGGCGGTGGGGCGCGGGTGAGGGGAGAGGGGGAGAGCGAGCCGGGCGGGCCACCTGCGGGCGGGCCTCCTCCGTCGGCCCGTCCTCGCCAGCCCGCCCCAACGTGGAGGGTAGTGTCGCCCGTGAGCGCCGAGGCCGTCGCGCCCGTCTACGTCATGCACCTCCAGGTCGACGACCCGCGACCGCCCCGTGAATCGCAGAAGGTCTCCACGCTCGCCGTAGGGACCCAACTCGGGACCCAGCATCGCGCACGCCGTTGGCCCCGCAGGTCGATCGAGCCTGCCACATGGCCGCAGCGAACCCTCGCGGACGCCCGATCTTGCCCCGGGCACGCCTACGGATCAGAAGGTCGGGGGTTCGAATCCCACAGGGCGCGCTCACCATCTGTGCTGGTCAGCGGCCCGCGGCCTCCTCGTCAGCGCTTTCGTCGCCCGGTTCTGGGCGATCTCTGGACCCACTTCTGGACCCACTGGCGTCGCCGACGACGCGAAGTTGCGCGGCACATCGGCTCGAATGGGCGTTCAAGGAGTCTGAAACGATGATTGACGTGACGACGAGCCGTTGACGTCGGCCGACCGCATGCGCTTCGTCGGCATCGTGCAACGCGGCGACCCGATCCTCGACCACTAGGCGCAGCCGTTCGACCTGTCCACCGAGGCCGACGACGCACGCCGCGTCATCACCGAGCTTCAGTCGGCCGCTGACCGGGTGTCGACGGTCCACACCTTCGGCAAGGGGCTCGGGTTGGCCGCACGCCAGATCGGCATCGGCCGCGCCGCAGCCATCGTCCGGCCAAACGAGGGTGAGTCGATCACGCTGCTGAACCCGCGCGTGATCGACGCCTCGCCTGACACTGACGAGCAGTACGAAGGCTGAATGGGCTTCTTCGACGTCCGCGGCCTCGTGCCACGATCACTCGCCGCGAGTGGGTACTCCGCACGACGGCGCTGTGGTGCCGTCGGTCGCGGGATCCCGTTGGACCGATGGCCTCACGGTTGGAGGACCTCCGACCGTGGTGGCGACGCGACACAGGTGGTACGTCGGGCGCATGGTGGCCGCCGCAGGTCGACAGGGGAGACGCGCCGCGATGGAGTACATCCTGCCCCTCGCCGACAGCCGGGTGACACTCGCGACCTGCGGCGGGAAGGGGGTCTCGCTGGCCCGGTTGGCGGCCGCGGGCCTGCCCGTCCCCGACGGCTTCCACGTCACGACCGCGGCCTATGAGCAGTTCGTCGCCGACAACGCGTTACGAGACGACATCGCGACAGCGCTGGATGCGGTGGACAGCTCCCGAGTGGCCACGCTGGAGGAGGCATCCCGCCACATCCGCGACCGCTTCTCGGCGGGGACGATACCGGCCGCACTCGCCGGCGCCATCGTCGAGGCCTACTCGACATTGCCCGGTGCAGACCCGGCCGTGGTGGTGCGTTCCTCGGCGACGGCCGAGGATCTGCCCGACGCGTCCTTCGCCGGCCAGCAGGAGACCTATCTCGACATCAGCGGCGTCGATGCCCTCCTGAAGGCGACGAAGAACTGTTGGGCCAGCCTGTGGACGGCCCGGGCCATCGGCTACCGCGGGCGGCAGGGGATCGCGCCGGAGCGCATCGCGCTCGCCGTTGTCGTCCAGGTGCTGGTTCCGGCGCAGGCGGCCGGCGTCCTGTTCACGGCCCATCCTCTGACCGGTCAGCGGGACCGGGTCATGATCAGCGCCGCGTGGGGGTTGGGTGAGACCGTCGTCGGCGGCGAAGTCACCCCCGACACCATCATCGTGAAGAAGCAGGGCACAAGGGTCGTGACACGGGAGACCGGTGACAAGGCACTGATGACCGTCCGCCGTGACGGCGGCACGCGAGTCGAGGCGGTGCCCGAGAGCCGGCGGCGGGCTCGTGTGCTTGACGACGAGGCCGCAGCTGAGCTCACCCGACTGGGGCTCCAGATCGAGGCGCTGTACGGGACGCCGATGGACATCGAGTGGGCCCGCTCCGACGGCCACCTCGCCATCCTGCAGGCCCGACCCATCACCGCCCTGCCGGAGCCGACGACAACGCGTCCGGATGCGTGGAGGCTGCCGGCCGGCGCGTACGTGGCCATGCGCAACAACATCGTCGAGTTGATGCCAGATCCACTGTCGCCGCTCTTTGCGACGTTGGGTTTGCAGGCGGTCAACATCTCGTTGCAGCGCATCCTCGGCGCGTTCTTCGGCAGGCACGATGTCGCGCCGACGCCGCTGATCATCGTCGTGAACGACTATGCCTACTACAACGGCTCGCTGTCGGCGCGCCAGATGGCGCGCGTAATGCTGGGCAGTGCGGGGATCCTGCGGCGCATGTTCAGCGGCGCGGTGGCCCGGTGGACCGAGATGGGGCGCCCGCGGTACGTCGCGACCGTGAACAGCTGGCGATCCCGGCCGTGGCGACAACTGTCGGAGCCCGAGATCTTGTCCGCGGTGCGGGAGCTCACCGAAGCGGCCGTCGACGCGTACGGCACGCTGGTCTCCGGTGTCATCCCCGGCGCGTGGATCACCGAGGGCCTGTGCACACTGGTCTGCAACCTCGTCGCGCGCAGCGACGTGCCGGCCCGCACCTTCCTGATGGGCTTCGACAGCATCCCGCTACGGGCCGACAAGTCGCTGTACGACCTCGCGCAGTGGGTCCGCGAACGCGAAGCGCTGGCCGCTCACGTTCGACGTACGCCCGGACCGCAGCTCGCTGGACAACTCGCGGACAGCCAGCCACCGGATGGCGTCACCCCGAGCGACTGGCACGGCTGGCAGTCTCGCTTTCGAGCCCATCTGCAGCGCTACGGCAGCATGATCTACAGCCTTGACTTCGCCAACCCCGTTCCGGCCGATCACCCGGCGCCTCTGCTGGAAACGTGCAAGCACTACCTGCGGGGCGGCGGCGTCGACCCGCACGCACGTCAGCGGACCAGCGCAGAGACGCGCGAAGCGGCCACCTGGCGCCTCTCGCGACGCCTGGGGCGTGTGCGCCGCGAGCTCTTCCACCGGACGCTGGCACCCGCGCAGCGCTTCGCCCCCCTCCGTGAGGATGGGCTGGCCGACATCGGCCTCGCCTATCCACTGCTGCGGGAGATGCTCTTGGAGCTGGGCCGTCGCCTGGATGACCGGGGTCTGATCGACCGGCCCGACGACATCTTCTGGCTGGAGCAGGATGAGGTGGAGATTGCGCTGCGCCAGCGACGCCACGACCGTGCTCTGAAGCCCATGCATGACGTCGTGCGCAGACGCCGGGCCGCCTGGCGTGCCGCCGGGCGGCTGTCGCCGCCCTTCACTGTGGTGCGCGTCCTGGGTTTCGAGTCTCGTGCCCGGCGGAGACGAGGGGGGCGTCGCGACGGGGACCGCCTGAAGGGCGTCGCCTGCAGCCCTGGTCGGGTGACCGGGCCGGCGCGGGTGCTGCGCGGCCCAGAGGATTTCGGTCAGCTGCAGCCCGGCGACGTGCTGGTCGCCTCGATCACGACGCCGGCGTGGACGCCGCTGTTCGCCATGGCGTCGGCGATCGTCACCGACGTCGGCGGCCCGCTCAGCCACGGCTCAATCGTCGCCCGGGAGTACGGCATCCCAGCCGTGCTGGGTACCGGTGCGGCCACCCGCCGCATCCGGACCGGGCAGACGATCACCGTCGACGGCAACACCGGCGTGGTGGTTCCGGCTGCAGCGAGCCGGGACCCGTTCCGAAGCCGAACCTGACGGCAACGGAGGCGCTCGGAGCGTCGGTCCCGGTACGCAACCGTGGGCGTCTACGTGAGCGTGATGGCCCCGCCGGTGTCGGCCGACGCGTAGGCGGCGTCGATGATCTTTTCGCACCGCAGGTGGTCCAGCGCCTCGCTCTCAAAGGGCTGACCGGACCGCCGGCTCTGGATGAAGTGTTTGCTGCGTCGCGCCGACGCTGTCGCCCACGAAGCCGATGTCGGGCACCTCGTACTCGACCTGTTCGGGGATGCCACCGAGCGGGTGCAAGGCCGCAACGCGACCCGGGTCTGCTGGCTGCTGCGCCAGCTCGGCGAAGCCCCGGACAGTCTGCGCGTTGACGCGTACGCGTTTCACGGCCGGTCGAGCATGTCGGCGTTGCTCAGCGACGTCCGAGAGAACGTCGATCTGTTGATCGAGGACCGCAGTCGCGAGCTACGTCGCTATGTGCTGCATCTCACGGAAGCGATGGGCTCAAA
>JAHELV010000072.1:0-6303 GCA_024644015.1 Nitriliruptorales bacterium | reverse complement strand
ACGGTCGCGGCTCGTTCATCGCGTCGACGGTCGACCTGGTCGACTGCTTCTACGCCCAGGTCATGCAGGGTATCCGTGCCTGGACACCACCGGCCCCGCGCATGCGCAACCCAGAGCAAGCCGACACCGACACCACCGCGATGTCGTCCCAAGACGGTAGCGAAACCGAAGAAACCACGGCCGCACACCACCTGACGAAGTCCGAGCCGCGCCGGCCGCAGGCTCTAGCCGGCGTCATGCGCGTCCATGCCTGTATCGGTCCAATCGTCAGGCGGATGCCAACCGCGGGAGATCGTCATTGCAGGGCGCCGGCTCACCAACCATCCTGCATCCGGGGCTACCGGTAGGTCTGCACCGGCCGTCAGCTTCCTGGCCGGGTGACCGGTGAGCTGACGGGGCGAGGGACTAGATCGACCAGCGCCAGCCCGATCACACAGACCTGACGGGACGCGAACTGGCTCGTCGCGTTCACGTAGATTGGAACGCCGTACATCGCGGCATGAGCGGTCACGCTATGCCGTACGCATCGCGGCATGAGCGGACGATTCTGTCGGTCACCCCGTGATCGGGTGGCTGGCTTGCCGGGTGTGCACATAGACCAGCACATCGGACCCGAGGCGCCTGTTGCTGGAGGCCTTGATGTGGCCCTGGCCCGGGTAGAGGACGAGGGTGGAGTGGGGGATCAGGCGGGCGGCCTCCTCGACCACTTCCTTGGGGAAGAAGATGTCTTTGTCCCCGCAGACCAGCAGGACGGGCACGCTGATGCGGGGCAGGACGTCGCGCGCACTGTAGGCCCGTTCCGCTTCTGCCTCGACCATGATGTCGTGCTGGTAGGACTCGTGCTGAGCTCCAGCCATCATGCGGCCGAGCCCCGGGGCCAGGAGCCGGCGCAGCCAGCGGTAGCGGTCCCCGGCGAGCATGTACTCGCCCATGGCCATCCCGGCGGCGATACGGTCACCGTTGCTGACTCCGAGGGCCATGCGGTAGTCGATGTCCTTGCCGAACTCGGTGATCTCGTGGGCGGCGCCGGCGGCCACGAAGTGCTCGGCGCGCTCGGGGTGGTCGGCCGCCAGGTAGAAGGCGATCATCCCGCCGTAGGACAGGCCGAGAACGAGGTCCACCCGGCCGTCGAACTCGTCGCGGATCAGAGCCGCGTAGTCGCCGGCCATGTCCGCGAAGCTGTGCCCCTCGGGCATGTTCCGGCGCCGCGTGACCACCCAGGCCTGGTAGCCGTCATCCACCAGCGGCCGCAGCAGCGGTTGGAGCATTGTGCGCAGCATGAACCCGGACGCGACGTCGTTACCGGGTCCGCCTGGGATGAAGATGAGCGACTTCGGGCCTTCTCCCCAGGTCGCGTAGGCCATCGAGTTGTCGAAGACACCTGACTGCACTGTGTTCAAGTCCGTCGTCGCAACCTCCCCGACCGCTGGTCGCGACCCCTCAGCGCGACGCGACGCGCGGCAAACCCGTGTTAGCGTCCCACCCGGGCACGCCAGCGACCAGTGCCACTGGTCCTCGCCCGGGGGCGTGCGGCCTGGCCATCGCATTGGCTGGCTTGGAATCGAGCGCGGGCACCGAGCCGGGGAGTCCGTGAGGGACTGGAGAAACCGACGCGAAGTCGCCACGCCCCACCCGGTGACTGCCTTGATCGCGGACCGGCCGAGGACCGCGGTTGCTGCTTGGACTCCTCCTTCCATCGTTCCACTGATGCCGTGGCCGGTGCGGGTGCTCGCGCCGGCGAGATACAGCCCGGGGATTGGGGTGGCGGGCCCTGGGCGGTTCCACATGACCTGGTCGGGGGTAGCGGCGATTCCGTAGGAGGTCCCGTCGGTGACGCCCATGTAGCGGGTTTCGGTGTAGGGGGTGGACAGGTCGGAGTAGACGACGCTGTCGCTGAGTCCTGGTAGCGCCTGGTCGGCTGCCTCGAGCATGCGGCGGGAGAGCTCGTCCTTGGCCGCTTGGTAGGCCTCGCCGCGCTCCTTGCCCATCTCCAGGCCCCAGGAGGAGGGCTGCGGCGGGACGACTGTCATGAGCTGAAGGTTGGTGTGACCTTGCGGGCAGAGTCGTGGGTTGTCCCGGTCCTTCAGACTGGCTGAGGAGATGAAGACGGCCGGGTCGGCAGAGAACGCTCCGCGTCGCGCGCCGGCGAACTCGCTTTGAAGGTCGTCATGTGGGTAGACGAAGTAGTTCGTTGGGGGCAGGCCTTCGGCGGCCAGGTCCCGGTCGATGACGAGGTAGAGCACAGCCAGGGGCAGGGCCATCTCGTACCCGCGCACCTTGTGCTGCAGCTTGCGGGGCACGACGGCCGGGTCGAGCAGGTTGAGGATGGTGTGCTTGATGTCGCCGGCAGCAAGCACGATTGGTGCGGTCACGGTCACCGTAGTGCCGTCGGGATCGGTGGCGACCACTCCGGTAGCCCGCTCGTGATCGACCGTGATCCGGGTGACTTCGTGCCGGAGCAGGAACTGTCCGCCGTTGCTGGTGACGACATCGGCCAGGCGCTGGGAGATCACCGCACCGCCGCCTTGGGGGTACCAGGCACCGTTGACGTAGTGCATGCTGATGAGCGCGTGGAACAGCAGCGATGCTTCCGACGGTGGGACCGCGTAGGTGCCCTGCAACCAGCCCAGTAGCGTCTTGGCGCGGGCGGAGAAGCCCAGGCTGTCCCAGTACCCCTCGACGGTGTCTCGGGCGTGCCTCAGCATCACCCCAGACCGGCGCAGCGTCGCGGGGATCTCGCTCAGGGCCGGTCGCTTACTGAGTTGCATCACCAGGGCGTCGATCGCGTCAATGGTGCCCAAGTACTCGTCGAGCGCGCGCCGCTCCCCAGGAAGCGCCGCATGCAACGCCGTCCTAAAGGCCTCCAACCCGCGTGGCACCTCGAACCGTCCACCGTCAGCAAGCACGACGGTGTCGGTCGGGTTCAGCGGCAGGTACGTCACATCGATGCCCAGCGGGTCCAGCAACGGCTGTGTCGCCGGTGTGCCCTCACGGGTACTACCCAGGTAGTGCAGGCCGATGTCGAACTCAAAGCCGCCACGGGTGAACACCGAGCCGTGCCCACCGGGCGCGAAGCCACGGTCAACCACCGTCACGCGACGCCCCGCAGCCGCGAGGTAGGCCGCCGCGGTCAGGCCTCCTGTTCCGGCACCAACAACAACCACGTCTGCCTTCGTGTGCTGTCCCATCCGTGCCACCTCCCAGTCATGCCCCACCAGTCAAAGCGCCGAGCCCACAGGCCACCAGAGGCGTCAGACCCGAACGATTCAGGACGTTTCACGAGGGGCACACCCGCCATGCCTGCCTGTGGCCCCGTGACTGGTCGGGCGACGTAGCGGCGGAGCGCGATCAGCATCGGGAAGTCGGTGTCGACCGTGACGATCACCAAGTCGTAGGCTTCGGCGTACTCGACGATCTGCGGGTCGGTCGCCGTCGCCAGCCAGACGTCGATAACGTGCACGGCATCATGACCGTCGGCGCGCAGATGTCCGTCGCCGGGCTGGTGTCAGTCGTCGCTGCCCCTGACCGAGGGATTGCCCGGCATACTCGACGACGTGTTGATCCGCCGCGAGCGTGCCGCCGACACCCGTGCCGTCCAGCGTGTGCACCGTCGTGCGTTCACAGACCCGACCGACATTGGTGACGTCCCACCTGAGGAAGTACTTCTGTCCGCCTTGCGGCGATCACCTGCTTGGATCCCGCGTCTGTCGCTCGTCGCTGTGCACGTCGACGGTGAGGTCATCGGGCACGTCGTGTGCACTCGTGCGCACGTCGGTCGCGACCAACCGGCGCTCGCGCTTGGGCCGCTCGCCGTCGTGCCGGACCACCAGCGCGTCGGAGTCGGCCACGCGCTCATGCACACGGTGCTCGGCGCGGCCGAGGCAGTTGACGAGACGCTGGTCGGCGTGCTCGGCGACCCGGCGTACTACGGACGGTTCGGCTTCCGACCGGCGTCCGCGGTGGGGATCGAGCCGCAGACCCCGTCGTGGGGCGACCACTTCCAGGTCAGAACCATCGGCCCGATCAGCGAACCGCCAACCGGTCAGTTCCGCTACCCGCCGCCTTTCGACGCCTTGTGATTCAACCACCTCGCGCGTCAACGGGCGACGCAGTCATCTCCGAGCAGGGATCTCCTTGCCAACCGACCTACCGGCAACGAATAGACGCGTGTCGGCGTGCCGTCGAGACGAACCATCGGAGCGCCGGGATCCCGTGAGATTGCCGCGTTGTCTGTAGGCAGCCGATACTCGAGGGCGCGACCGCGCCATAGTCCCCGCTCCGGGCGCTGCGGGCGCCGAATGGGTGGCGCGTTCCCGGTGATGGCCCCCGCCGTCAGGTCCACCGCGATCTGCGCGACGCCCATTCCGTTGTCGGGGTCGGCGTCGCGCAAACCGGTCGCGTAAGCGGTACAGCACGAACCTCTTTGAGGCGCGCCCTGGGCGTCAGGGGCCACCCGGCGCAGCACGAACAACGGGACGGGTGATCCAGGCCCCATGCGGGTCGACTCCTGGGGTAGGCCGGCGGACGTGGACCGCGGGCTTCGTGACGCGTCCTCCTCTGTTTGCCGTCGGAACGCCTATCGGACGCCGAGTGGAGCCGGCACGCATGAAGAAAGCGACAGCGTTCTGGTGCGTGACAGGTCGGTCGCCGTGCGAAGACGTCGACTAAGCCACGTGACGGATACGACCTTCTTCGACGCGTTGACCTCGATGCCGGGGAGGAAGAAGATGAGGGAGCGCACGTGGGTTCCCAGGAGGCCGGTGGTGACACCGTGAAGGCGATCGTCCGCGAGCGGTACGGCCCACCCGAAGAGGTCCTCGAGTTCCGTGACGTCGACGTGCCCACCATCAGAGATGGCGAGGTGCTGGTGCGAGTGAGAGCAGCCAGTGTCAACGCCGGTGATCCTGCGATCGTGAAAGGCAGTCCCTACGTCATCCGACCCGTGTACGGCGTAACGAGGCCGAGGCGGCGGGTCATCGGTCAGGACCTTGCCGGCACGGTCGAGAGGGCAGGCGCCAAGGTCACGCGATTCAGCCCGGGTGACGAGGTATTCGGAGGTGGCTTCGGGTCGTTTGCCGACTACGCCGCGGCACCGGAGAAGCGGTTAGCCCGGAAGCCTGCCGGTCTCGGCTTCGCCACGGCGGCCGCCGTCCCGATAGCCGGACTCACGGCGCTGCGGGCGCTTCGCGACACCGCACGGGTCGAGGCTGGTCAGCGGGTCCTCATCAACGGGGCATCGGGGGGTGTCGGGACGTACGCGGTCCAGGTCGCCAAGGCACTGGGAGCCGAGGTGACCGCGGTCTGCAGCACACGCAATGTGGACCAAGCCAGGGCCATCGGTGCCGACCACGTCATCGACTACACCCAAGGGGACTTCACCGCAGGCGCAGCACGGTACGACGTCGTCTTCGACAACGCGGCGAGCCACTCGCTGGCCAGCACCCTCCGGGTCCTGACCGACGGAGGGATCCTCATCCCGAACGCCGGCATGCTCGACCGCAAGTGGCTGGCCAACCTGCCCCGCATGCTCGGCGCGGCAGCGTCGACGGTCTTCAGCCGCAAACGCGCCCGGTTCTCGGCTCAGGCATGGAGACCCGACGATCTGCTGACGCTCGGCGCGTGGATCGAGGCAGGCACGGTGTCGCCGGCCATCGAGCGGACCTACCCGTTGGGCGAGGCCTCCCATGCCGTCGCGTACGTCGGAGAAGGCCACGCCCGAGGGAAGGTGGTCATCATCGTCTGAGGCGATCGCTCTTCGGGCAGTGAAGACGACTGTGATGGGCTATCCGGCGAGCGCGAGCACCACCAGCGGCGCATTGACGAGGAGGTGCCGGTCCGGTCGGTCAGCCGCTCGAGCGCGTAGCCGCGGAACAGCGCGGGATCGGCTGCCGCAGTGGGCCGACCGGATCTACACGGGCAACGTCATTGCCTGGGACCCGCCACGGCGCGACGACCTCGTCCGCAGCAAGCTCGTCTAGCTGCCCCGGCGGCGCGCGGTGGCCGCCGCTCTCGCGGATCTGCCCGTCTACGGCACCGCGCGTCGGGACGCATGCGAGGCTGGCCAGAACAACGTCTGGGTCCAGGAGGACTACCGGATGCGGTGTGGGGCAGCGCATCGAGCGGTCGCAGCCCTTGCCGCCAACGATGAGGCGACGGCGATCGAGGAGGCGGCGCGGCAACTCGCTCGCGTGCGCGACGGTTCGGTCCCGTCGACGTCCGATCCGTGGTTTGCCCGACCCGACGGGCTCCGAGTGCGCTCATCTCCGTTATGTTGCCCGGCGTCAGCGTGACCGGTGGATCCGA
>JAHELV010000141.1:1344-3340 GCA_024644015.1 Nitriliruptorales bacterium | reverse complement strand
ATGTTGAGCGCGGTGTGCAGTACCGCCTCGGGACCACCGCCGGAGCGCTCGCGGAGCATGCCGTCGAGCACCTTGCGGGCCTCGGCGGCCTGCTCGTCGGTGAGGTCGGCCACCATCGCGGCGCCGATGGGGTTGCTACTGGTCACCACGTCCCACAGGTGCGCCGCCGAGCGGACGGGCAGATCCCACACGTCGGGCTCGACCTCCACGTCGGTCAGCCCGGCACCAGTCAGCTTGTCACGCAGCCGATCGGGGTCGGCGACCTGGAACGGCAGTGGCGGCGGGTCGGTCGGCAGGCCGGTGAATCCGGGGACGGCCGCCCGCACCGCACCGATGAAGAACGTCAGGAACTCGGCCTGCGGCGGCGGGCCGAACGCGATGACCAACACACGGCCGCCGGGTCGGGTGACCCGTGCCATCTCGCGCAGCCCGCGGGCCATGTCACCGAAGAGCGACACGCCGTGCTGGGACACCGAGAGGTCGAACTCGTCGTCGTCGAGGTCGAGGTCGAGGCCGTCCATCACCCGCGTCTCGACGGCGGTCAGCCCCTCGTCGCGGGCGCGGGTGGCGAGCCGCTCGATCATGACCGGCGAGAGGTCGGTGGCCACGACCTGCGCGCCGAGCCGGGCGGCGGGGATCGCCAGCGCGCCGCTGCCCGCGGCCACGTCGAGGACCCGCATACCCGCTGTGACGCCGTGCCGGAGCAGTCGTTCCTTGCCCGACGCGATGGTGGCCGTGGTGAGGTGCTCGTCGAATCGGGGCGCGACCTGGTCCCATCCGGCCCGGATCTGCTCCGGGGTCGGCGCGGTCTCGGGGCGGTGTGCGGTCGTCATGATGCGCTCCGGTGATCGATGGGTCGAGGGTTGTCGGCCAGTGCCGCCCGGAAGACCCTCAGGAACGCACGGGGCTGTTCGTGGGCGGGATCGTCCGCGGCGTCGTCTATGACGTGCAGCGGCCAGCCGTGCCGGGCCGCTGCCGCCTCGGCTGTGCGAACCGGTGTCTGTAGATCGTGGCGACCCCAGATCAGCGTCGTTGGAACCGTGATCCGCGCGAGGTCTTCAGGCGCGATCGGCGGCATACCGAAGCGGGGCATCAGCACACGCAGTGCCGCCTTGAGGCGCGGGCTGCGGGCGCCGTCGAGCGCGTAGGCCTCGAGCAGCTCCATGTCGCCGTCCATCTCCTCGCGTATGCCGTCGAGGTCCACGAAGCACTGCTGGAACAGCCGATCACGGCTGCGACCGGTCGGTCGGGCCATGAACCCGAGGAGCGCCAGGCCGAACCCTGCTGTGGGCCTGTACCACCGCAACCCGCAGGTGTCGACGAGCACCAGCCGGTCGATGCGGTTGCCGTGGTGCACAGCGAAGCGCGCGGCGATGGCGCCGCCGAGCAGATGCCCGACCAGTACCGGTGGCTCCGGACACGTGCGGGCAATCAGCTCGTCGAGCCAGGTCAGTGCCCGGTCACGGTCGAGGGCGCGGTCACCGACACCCGACGCACCGTGCCCGGGCAGGTCGGGAGCCACTACCCGGTGCGTCGCCACCAGATCGGGGATGACCCGCATCCACGTCGCGGCGAACTCGCCTTGGCCGTGCAGCAGCACCACCGGTGGCCCGTCGCCGCCTTCCAGCACCGCTGTCGGCACACCTGCCAGGTCCAGCTGCCGTTCCGTCACGGGGAGCCTGTCCAACAGCCGTTCACGGATCGTCGTCACGGTCGGTCCTCCGGTCGTTCGCGTCGGTGTTGACGCTAGGCAGTGACCGGCGGTGCCGCGTCGGGAGGACAACCCAAGATCGGCCTGGGCCCGAAGATGGGTCGTTCTGTGTAGTGGCGTCTACACCAGCTCGTGCTCGTAGGCGTAGGCGGTGGCCGCGGCGCGGTTCGACAGCCCGAGCCGGGTGAACATGTTGTTGAGGTGACGGGCGACGGTCTTCTCGCTGATCACCAGCTCGTCGGCGATCTCCCGGTTGGTCAGCCCGGCCGCGACCAGGCGGATGAC
>JAHELV010000141.1:0-1244 GCA_024644015.1 Nitriliruptorales bacterium | reverse complement strand
GCGAACTCGCCGCGGAGCCGGTGCAGCTCGGCGCGCTGGTAGTACGCCATCCCGATCGCCGCCTGCCCTGGCGGGTCCGACAGCCGCGCACACGCCCGCTGCGCCTCGGCGATTGCCTCGCGCCAGTCGCCGCGCAGCTGCGCCAGCTGCGACCGGTGCACGAGGCACTGCCCGCGGTAGGGCACGAGGTCCGGCTGCGACGCGCACCAGTCGCTCAGCGCCACCGTCCACTGCTGCGCCCGGCGCAGGTCGAGGATCTCCTGGCACGCCAGGATCATCGCGCAGTAGACGATGCCCGCGACCACCGTCGAGACCTCCCCGGTCTCCACGGCGACCATCGCCTCGTCCAGCGACCGAACCGCCCGGTCGGGCTCGCCCATCGCGACCAGCGCCTGCCCGGACCCGAGCCGCCCGAGCGCACGCAGGTCGGGCTCGCCGAACCGCTCGGCGACGTCAAGCGCGCGGCTGAACAGTTCGAGTGCCTGCGCCGGCTCACCGGCGCCCAACCGTCCCAGCGCCGCTGGGATCAGCAGGTAGCCCTGCTCGGCGCAGTCGCGTCCGGAGTCGGCGACCAGCCGGCCTGCGCGGCCGATCCAGCCGCCACCGCGGGCCTCCTCCCCGCGGTTGAACAGCACCAGCCCCAGCCAGAACGCGCAGCGGGCGGCCGCCTCCACGTCGCCGGCGTCGAGGAACCCCTGGTGCGCTCGTGCCCAGGCGGCCTCGCAGGCGGCATCGCGGCCCGTGAGGTAGGCCGACCGTGCCAGCCGGTCCAGGCCCGCGGGGTCGAGACCGTTGCGCGCATCGACGGTCGACAGCTGCGAGAAGGCTTCGCCCCAGGCGTGCACGTCGAACGGCTCCCGGTCCTGCTCGAGCATCTCGACCACCGTCATGGGCGTTTCCGCGGGGCGGGCGGGCGCCACGGCCGCCGGCCCCGACGACGTGTATCAGCAACCCTACGGGATCACCACGCCGCCAGCCAGATCGTCCCGTCTACTCAGAACCGCCCACATCAGGGTGTACAGGGACGTCGAGGGCCTCGGCGAGCGCAACGTACATCGCACCGTAGGCGGTGCGGTGAGGTCGGCGGTTCGACCCGCTCCTTGCGGCAGCGGCGCACCGCGCAGTCACCGCGTGGCCAGCGATCTCGGGCAGGTGCCCGATGCGCCCGGTCGGGGTCCGAGACCACAGTGATCTGTGACACCTCACACAGGGGAGCAGATCATGAACGACTACGCCCACCTGCG
>JAHELV010000140.1 GCA_024644015.1 Nitriliruptorales bacterium | reverse complement strand
CCGGTGCGGGTCTGACCGGGCCGGCTGGCGCGCGCTGCCGCAGGCGTACCCGGCACGGTGCTCTGGGGGCTGGCGCTCGTATCGGTTGCCTGGCTCCCCGGGCAGGCGTGGGGCTGGGTCTGGGCACGCCGGTGTTCGTATCGGCGGCTTGGCTTCCCGGCGGGCGCTGGCGCACTGCGGCGCCAGCGCCGGCTGGTGTGCAGCAGGCGCGCAAGCTTCTGCTCACTGTGACACCTCACCTACAGTCAGTCATCTGCACTGCAGTACAGGTGTCCCAACCCGGCCGTCTGGCCGGATGAAGTCCCCATGTTCCGGCCGTCTCAACTCCTGAACGGAATCGCACATGGTGGACGACGACCGGGGCCTGCATGCATCTACGTCGAATCGCGCTGTTCCTGCTGGCGGCGCTGATGATGGTCCCTGCGACGCCGGCGCTGGCGGTGGCCGGCTACCAGCAGGTTGTGGACCTGACCTTCCCGGTCGCCGGCACGGCCAGCTACAGCGATTCGTTCGACGCACCGCGTAGCGGCGGGCGGGTGCACATGGCCACCGACATCATGGCGTCGGAGGGCACGCCGATCCACGCCGCGGTGGGCGGCACCGTCGAGTGGATCACCGGGCTGACCGAGGCCGTCCCCAGCTACGGCTACATGATCCGGATCGCCGGTGACGACGGTCGCGACTACGCCTACGTCCATCTGGGCCGCAACAGCGGACCGCCGTCCGACGCCTACGTCGCCGGTGTGGTGAAGGGCTCCAAGGTCGAGCGCGGGCAGCACATCGGGTTCGTCGGCTGCTCGGGCAACGCGTCGTGCAGCGCGCCACATCTGCATTTCGAGATCCACGACGAGTCGGTGAACAACCCGCACGGCCAGCAGCGGATCAACCCGTATCCGAGCCTGATCGCGGCCCACGAACGTGGCGATGTCGGTGGTGCGAACGACGGCGGTGACGACCTGTACCCCCTGAGCGACGTTGCCCGCAACGAGCACGCCGACGCCATCGTCGAGATGGTCGACGCAGGGATCATGGCAGGCTGCGACGAGAATCGGTTCTGCCCCAACGAGGTGATCGACCGCGTCGAGATGGCCGAGGTCATGGCACGGGCGCTCGACGTGCCACCGACCGACCAGGACTTCTTCGCGGACGATGACGGGTCTCCGGCCGAACCGGCGATCAACGCGCTCGCGGCCGCCGGTGTCGTGCTGGGCTGCGGCGACGGCTCCATGTACTGCCCTGACGAGACGGTGAGTCGCGCGCGAATGGCCAGCTACCTCGCCCGCGGATTCGATCTCGCAGCGACGGACCGGGACTACTTCGTCGACGATGACGGTCACGGGCACGAGGACAACATCAACCGCCTGGCGGCGTCGGGCATCACGATCGGTTGCACGGGCGACCGGTTCTGCGTGGCTGGCAACGTGTCCCGCGGCCAGTTGGCGTCGTTCCTGAGCCGTGGCCTGGCCCGATGACGGCGGCGACCGCGTGGCAGGCCTGTCGGCCTGTCCGTCGGCCGGCTGCCGTGTTCGCTGGCGGTCAGGCCGACGTCGCCTGGTCGCGGACGACGTCGTAGCGCAGCCAGACGACGCCGGCCGCGAGTTGCTCGACTGCGGACAGACGTAGCTCGATCGTGCCACCTGATGCGTTCGGTCGGACGATCGACGTGTGCCGGCCGTCCACGAGTTGGGGTTGAATCAGCAGGCTCACCTCGTCGACCAGCCCGGCGCGCAGCAGGACCCCGTTGAGGGTGCCTCCGCTGTCGACAAGGATGCGAGTCGCACCGTAGTCACGTTCGAGGGCGCTGAGCGCTGCGGCGAGGTCGACGGTGCGCTGTCCGACGACGATGCGGTCGACGTGCAACGCGGCGAGGCGCTCCAGATGGTCGGCGGGCGTTGCGTGCGAGCACAGGGCGACCATGCGGTCGCGCCAGAAGGGCGCCTGTCGCAGCGCCGCCCATGACCGCACCCGTCCGCGACTGTCGACGACGGCCAGCAGTGGCCGCCCGTCGTCAGGCTCGTCGCGCGGCGGGTCGGGCGCGTCGGGCTCGTCGCGCGGCGGGTCGGGCGCGTCGGGCTCGTCGTGCGGTGGGTTGGGCGCCTCTGGGTGGCCGCGCGGCGGGTCGGGCGCGTCGGGCTCATCGCGCGGTGGGTCGGGCGCCTGTTGGTCGTCGACCTCGGCTTCCGCCGCGAGGATCGTGCCGCTTCCCGCCAGATGCACATCGGGGTCGAAGGTCGCCGCGACCTCATAGTGCAGCGCGATGTCGGCCGCGACACCCTCGACACGACCGTCGACGCTGACGCTGTTATGGACGATGACGTGGACCATAGATTCCCACCAGTCGCTCGGCCTTCACGCTGACGCTGGGGAGCTTGTCGCTCGGCCTTCGCACCGACGCTGCGGAGCGTGCGGCTTGGCCTTTGCGCCGATTCTGTAGAGCCTCTGGCTCGGCGTCTGCCCGATGCCGCGGACGTTGTCGCCTGGCCTTTGCGCCGGTGCCGTGGAGCCTGTGGCTGGCCTTCACGACGATGCTGCGGAGCCCGTGACTGTCAGGGTGTCACCGTCGAGCGTACCGACCACGGTGGCGGCCTCGCTCCAGCGCACGCCGTCGGCCCGCTCAAGGTCGTACTCGGCTGGATCGACGCCATCAACCGACACGGACGCGCCGCCGCACTGGGGCGGGTAGCTCTCGGCGATCGCCTCGCACAAACGCCAGCCGTTGCCGGCGTCGATCAGCAGGCCGGTCACCAGGATGGGCCCGTCGACGCCGGCGGTCAGCGCCTGGTCCACGGTGTACGCGCGCGGCGCGGTCGAGCCGGGGTCGGTGGCGGTCCCATCGCGGTCGGTGGCGGTGGCTCCTGGCTGGGCGGTGTTCGCTCCGGGGTCGGCTGAGCGCCCGGCAGTCGGTGCTTCGGCATCGTCGGGGGACGCTGCACCAGCGCACGCGGCCAGCATGAGCGCTGCTACAGCGGGGACCACGATCCCAACGATGGCGCGCGTTGCCGGTGCCGACCGCTGCCGTCGCTCGCCATGCCGGTATGGCCGTGGTGTGGCGGTGGGGCGGCCGCCGGTGCTGCGTCGCCGCGGGCGTGGGCTCATGACAGGCTCCGATCATCGCTGTTTGGACGACGCCGCGACGCGACGCGTTCCCGGGTCATTGTTCGTCTCGTGTGTCGTGGGTGTTGCGTGTGTTGTGGGTGGTGGTGGGTTGGTCGGGGGGTTTTCGTGGTGGTCGTTGGATGGTCCAGTGGCCGTCGGGGTGTTGGATGGGTTTCCAGTGGCGGTGGTGGATGCCGGTGTGGCATGAGCGGCAGACCAGGGCGAGGTTGTGCAGGTCGGTGGGG
>JAHELV010000139.1 GCA_024644015.1 Nitriliruptorales bacterium | reverse complement strand
ATCGTGCCCGTCCGCGCGAACAGCTCGTGGGACTGCGCAGCGGTGAGGGCGAGGCCGGCACGGTCGTGACGAGTGCCGTCACTGCGAACGATCGTGACCGAGTCGTCCGGACCTCGTCCGATCGTCATCGGCACCGCACAGACGCTGAACTGCGCAACTCCAGGGCGGCCATCGGGACCGACCGGGAACACCTCGTCGGATGGAAGCAAGCTCGGGGCGAGCATGGCGCACCCTGCGATCACTCGGAACCCCAGCTCACCGAGTCGCGTGAGCACCTCTTCCTTCACCTGGCCGGTCATGCCGGGCTGCTGCGCACCGGCATGTGCCGGCGTGTGGGAGTAGCAGTCCGTGGGAATCGCGCCGAAGGTCTTCGGATCCTTCCGAAAGCCGAGGCCGTCCCGGATGCGACGGTACGCATCGCCGAGCCGAGCGACGACGTCGTCCGATTCACCGAGGTCGACCGCGGTCCAGTACGCCTCCTGCACCGCCAGCAGGAGCTTGGCGACCATGTGCCAGTAGATCGAGCCGATGCCCTCGTAGCCGTACATGCTGCTGGAGCGGCCGGTGAACGAGTGATGCGCGAACACCTGCTCGTAGATGTCGAGGATCGCGGCGGGGTGCACGTCCGCCAGGTCCGAACCGTCGAGCAGTTCCTCGAGCGTGTTCGCGTTGACGAGCTCGTGGCGGAAATGCAACCCGCCCTCGTGGTCCTCGGTGAAGATCCTCCCAAGCGGCCCGTCGAGCGGACCCATCGCGCGAACTCGCGCGGCCGATTCGTCGGACAGGACGTTCCGCTCGAGGAACGGACGCAACTCGGTCACTGGGTACAGCATGAACGAGTCCTGGTCGCCGCGGTACATGTCCGAAGCGAACAGCGCGTCGACGACGGTCAGGGCGCCCTCGCTGTCGAGCGCGCCCGACGACAGCACAGCGACCTGTCCCTCGAGCATCGCGCCCAGGTGATCGACGTGGGCGGTATCGGCGGTCGGGAACGACACCCGGTTGTAGGAGTGGTAGAGCCCGTCGTCGCGTCGCGCTGAACGGATCGAGCGGTCGAGGTGGCCCACCGCGATCGTGCACAGGCGTCGGATGTCAGCAATCGACACGTCGACGACACCGAATCCGAAACCGGATCGCGTTCGATACTGATGTGCGGCGGCGCTGCGACCCAGCGCGTCCACGACGGCGCGTCGCCGGTGGTCGTCGACGTCGTCGGACGGGAGCTGCTCCAGGACGCCGACCACGTCGGTCAGCCATCCGGCGACAGAAGCGGACAGCGCCGCGGACCCGAGCCCGGCCCCGTCGATCTGGGAACCCAGGAAGTGCAGGTACCGGCGGAGGTGGTACAGCGTGACCATCGACAGACCGGGACCGGCGAGCGCGTTGTTCGCGTCGTTCCACTCGGGGCGCTGGGTGTTCAGCCAGATCCCGCCCCCCGGTACGAAGCGCGAGAGCTTGGCGAGGGCAGGCACCAGCAGCTTCTGGAGCAGGCCGACGTGAAGCAGCGATCCGTCGGTGTCCACCAGCAGGCGGCCGTCGGCGCCGACGACCTCCTCACGCGCGGCGATCGCCTCGGCCCGCTGCTCGTCGTAGGTGATCGTGTTGCGCGGGTCGGCGACGACGTCGTCGTGGTCGGCGATCAGGTACGGCACGTCGGCGTAGACGAACACCGGTCGTTCGAGCCATTCGCGGATCGCGCCGGGCTCGTAGTGCTCCCACGTCTCGAGCAGCCGCAACAGGTAGATGATCTGATGGTCGCCCCAGTAGCCGATGTGGCTCCACGGATCGTCCGGGTCGGGCACCTCCCAATCGATGCCCTCCCGCGAGATGCGATACGGGTTGTGGCCGTCAATGGTCGACGCGTTGACGAACTTCGCGACGACGTGCGCGAAGTACGCGGGATACGAGTGGAGCAGGGCCTCCCAGTTCTGGAAGATGTCGCGCCAGTTGCCCTCGTACGCCAGCACCTCTCGTCCGTCCTCGCTGCGGACGTTGATCGCAAAGCGGTTCCAGGGACGGCTCGGGTCGCCGTGTCGGCGCGAGAACGTGAGCGGCAGATACTCGAGCACGAGCCGGACGAGATCGGGGTCCTCGGTGGCGAGTGCCTCGGCGCGGAGATCGGCGACATCGGTCCATGATCCACGCGACGCGAACCAGCCTTGATGGGCTTCGGACACCTCGCGGTTGCGTGCTGCGACGAAGTCGGCCAGATCGGCGACGGGGACCTGGTGGCCGTACGGGAAGACGCCTCCGCGCATCGAGTTGAACAGCACGTTCGACAGGTGGTGGGCGTCGGCCACCGGGTCCGATGTCGCCTGGATCCCGTCCGCGGCCTCGAGCAGGGCCCTGAGTCGCCTCGATCCGAGCTCGATGTCCTCGTCGACGCCGTTGAGGACGTCGGCCGCGCCAGCCGCCCGCGTGGCGGCCAGCACCTCGGCGTGCCCGAGGCCGGTGTCGGCGATGATCGTCCAGGTCACCGATCCGGAGGCCGGGACCGAGACCGGGCCGCGCAGGACATACGCGCCGGGGCGACCCGTGACGAGGTGCGATGGCGGACGCGGCCGGCCGGCGATCATGTCGGTCACCGCACGGCCATCGAGATCGAGCTCGGCGGAGGCGAAGCCCGACGACCACACGACGGTTGCCGTGAGCGCCTCGGCGGGCTCTGCGCGGTCGGTGATCAATGCCTCGAGCGAGTACACAGACACGGTGCCCCACGGGCCGGTCTCCGAGCGCTTGTAGGCGTCGACGAGGTTCGACCGGATCTGCTCGGTGTGCGCGTCGACGCCCGCGGGCATCACGTCGAGCAGGCCGTCGAGCACCTCGTATTCGACCGTGCCGACACCGGGTCCCCCGTCGTGGACGAGCTCGACGGTGCGCACCCAACCGTGGACGACTGATGGCGCCCAAGTCGCCCGACAGGTGAGCGACCACTCTGGATGATGTTCCTCGAAGACGAGCCGGTCGCCGAGGACGCTCTTGGCGATCGAGCGTCGACAGCCGTGTGCGACGCGGGGCCCGAACGGCTGCCACAGCTGCCTCACTCCCGCGACGGTCCGCGCGATCACGGTGACCGGCCCGGAGATCCCCGCCGCACGGTGCAGCCGGTCGTCGGTCTCGTACGGCAACAGCGCGTGGTCCGCGTCGACGCGTCCGGCGGTCAGCGCACCCGTACTCGACACGAACATCCACAGGTCGGCGTCGGACACGACCGTCATCAGGAACGGCTCCATCTCCTCCACGCCGTCGATCCGGTAGTACCCCACGCCATCGACGACCGCCAGCTCGCCCGTCACCATGTCTGCCTCCTGCACGCCGTCACGCCCCGTTCGAGCGCCAGGGTCTTCCCA
>JAHELV010000138.1 GCA_024644015.1 Nitriliruptorales bacterium | reverse complement strand
CACCGATTCGTTGGCGATCGGTGACCTCGACATGGCCGACTACGACATCGTGTTCCTCGCCGGTGGGTGGGGTGCGGCGTTCGATCTGGGCTTCTCCGAGGAGCTCGGGCGCCAGATCACCGTCGCCAACGAGCGCGATCGGGTGATCGGCGGTGTGTGCCACGGCCCGCTCGGGCTGCTGAAGGCCAAGGCGGCAGACGGCTCCCCGCTGGTCGAAGGCCGGCGAGTCACCGCGGTCACCGACAAACAGGTGAACGAGCTCGGCATCGACAGCACCCCCCACCACCCGGAAACCGAGCTCCGCAAGCTCGGCGCCGACTTCGAGAGCGAGGCCCGGTTCCGGGACATTTTCGCCAACTACTGGGTGGTCGACGGCAATCTCGTCACGGGCCAGAACCAGAACGCCTCGCCCATGGTCGCCCGCGAGATGCTGCGGCTCGTGGCGGAACGCTCCGCAACAGCTACGAAAGAGGCTTGACCCATGCCGGTCACGAGCGAACTCTTCGACCTCACCGGCAAGGTCGCGATCATCACTGGGTCGTCGCGCGGTATCGGCCGGGCGATCGCCCATGACCTCGCGGCCCACGGCGCAAAGGTCGTCATCTCGAGCCGAAAGCCCGAGCCGTGCGATGCCGTTGCCGCCGAGATCAACGCCGCGTGCGCGGATGGGCCGGGTGAAGCGATCGCGATCCCCGCGAACATCGGCGACAAGGACGCCCTCCAAGCCCTGGTCGACCAGACGCGTGAGGCGTGGGGCCGCATCGACATCCTGGTCTGCAACGCCGCGGTCAATCCGTTCTACGGCTCCTCGATGGACATCCCCGACTCGGCCTTCGACAAGATCATGTCCTCGAACATCAAGAGCAATCACTGGCTGTGCAACATGGTGTTGCCCGAGATGGTCGAGCGGGAGGACGGCTCGATCATCGTCGTGTCGAGCATGGGTGGTCTGCGGTCGAGCGCGGTGATCGGCGCGTACGCGATCTCCAAGGCCGCCGACATGCAACTCGTGCGCAACCTCGCTGCTGAGTACGGGCCCAAGAACGTGCGGGTGAACGCGATCGCACCGGGACTGATCCGCACCGACTTCGCACGCGCCCTCTGGGAGGACCCCAAGACCCTCAAAGGTGCAACCGCAACGACGCCGTTGCGGCGCATCGGTGAACCCGAGGAACTGGGTGGGATCGCCGTGTTCCTCGCCTCGAAGGCGTCGAGCTATTGCACCGGCCAGACCTTCGTGGTCGACGGTGGAACCACCATCACCTGACCAGCAGCCCGCGCCGCGGCCCAACGGAGAGAGAGCAAGCATGGAAGTCAGAGACAAGGTCATCGTCGTCACCGGCGCGGCCAGCGGCATCGGGCGGGCGCTGGCCCGTCGCTTCGACGCCGAGGGCGCGCGTTCGGTCGTTTCGGTCGATCTCGATACGGAGGGCGCCGAGGCGACCGCAGCCGAAATCGGGGGCATCGCGCTCGCCGCTGACGTCTCGGTCGAAGCCGACATCGCCAACGTCATCGAGACCACCGAAGCTCAGGTGGGCGCCATCGATCTCTTCTGTTCCAACGCCGGCATCGGCATGGGGATGGACCTCGACGCTCCGAACGAGGAGTGGCAGAAGAGCTGGGATGTCAACGTGATGTCCCACGTCTACGCGGCGCGCCATCTCGTGCCGCGCATGATCGAGCGAGGCGGTGGCTACTTCTTGAACACGGCGTCCGCGGCCGGGCTGCTCAACCAGATCGGCGGTGCGGCCTACGGCGTCAGCAAGCACGCGGCGGTCGGCTTCGGTGAATGGCTCGCTCTCACCCACCAACACCAGGGAATCCGCGTCTCGATGCTCTGCCCCCAGGCGGTGCGCACCGGGATGACTGGCGACTCGGCCGCCACCGCCGCAGCCGCCGGCGATGGCCTGATGGAACCCGAACGTCTGGCTGACTTCGTGATCGAGGGGCTCGCCGACGAACGCTTCCTGATCCTGCCCCATCCCGAGGTGCTCGAGTACATGCGCGGCAAGACCGCCGACTACGACCGCTGGATCGGCGGAATGAATCGCCTCCACCAACGTCTCACCGGAGCATCGCATGCCTGATCAACGCACCGACGCTGCTTCCCCCACTCGGCTCGGGTTCCACCTCGACGTGATGTGCCCATGGGCGTATCAGACATCGAAGTGGATCCGCGAGGTGCGCGCAACCGTGCCTCTCGACATCGACTGGCGGTTCTTCTCGCTCGAGGAGATCAACCGCGAGGAGGGCAAGAAGCACCCGTGGGAACGGGAGTGGTCCTACGGCTGGGGCATGATGCGCGTGGCCGCGCTCTTGCGGCGGGGCTCGATGGACGACTGCGACCGCTTCTACGAGGCGGCGGGCCGGGCGCTGCACGAAGACGGCCGCAAGCCGCACCGGCCCGAGGTGGCCGAGGAGATCTGCGCCGGGCTCGGGCTCGACCCGGGCGTCGTGCGGGCGGCCATCGATGACCCCACGACGCACGACGACGTCCGCATCGACCACGACGCGATTGTCGCCAACGGTGGATTCGGCGTGCCCACGCTCGTCTTCGACGACGGCCGTGAGGTGTACGGCCCGGTCGTCGCGCCGGCGCCGACCGGGCAGGCGGCGCTCGACCTGTGGGAGCTCACGGTCGCCTACAGCAAGGTGCCGCACCTCTACGAGCTGAAGACCCCGAAGACCGACGGCGACATGGCCACCATCGCCGATGTGTTCCGCCCGTACCTCGAAGCCCGTGACTGGGAGAGCAGGGAGAAGCCCGCCCGATGACCACCCCGACGATGGCGGACTATGTCGCCGCCCACGAGGAGATGTACGCACACTACGACGAGCTGTGCGGTCGCCTCACCACCGAAGAGCTCGCGATTCCCTCACTGTGTCCCGACTGGGACGTGCGCGGTGTGCTCTCCCACGTGATCGGCGTGGAGCACGTCCTCGACGGCTGGGCTCCGGCTCCCGACGACCCGCCACCGTTCGACCGGTTGGGCGCGTTCCAGGCCGAGATGGCCGACCTCGATCCGGCCGCGCTCGCCACTCGCGTCGCCGAGGTCACGTCCTCCCGGCTCGGCCATCTCCGCTCGCTCGATCCGACGGTCGTCGATGCTCCTTCCATCACGCCCACCGGGATCGCCACCTACGGCGACTTCCTGCGCATCAGGGTCTTCGACCTCTGGGTCCACGCCCGCGACATCACCATCCCGATGGGGGAGCGGCTCGACGACGCCGGTGCGCCTGCCGCGATGGCGCTCGACGAGGTTGCCGGCGCCATCGGCTACATCGTGGGCAAGAAGGTCGGACTGCCCGACGGCATGTCCGCGGTGTTCCACGTCATCGGCGGCGTCGAGCGCGATCTGGCGGTCGTGGTCGACGGTCGCGC
>JAHELV010000137.1 GCA_024644015.1 Nitriliruptorales bacterium | reverse complement strand
GCGGATGCCCCCCGGGGTGAATCGCATGCCCTGCTCGGTCAGCCAGTCGACGGCGGCGTGGATGTCATCGACCCAGAGCCCGATGTGGTTGAGCTTGGGGTCATGGACCTTCGGCCGGCCGTCGGGGTCGATCGGCTCCATCAGGTCGATCTCGACCGAGTGCGGACCTTCGCCGAGGCGAAGGATGTCTTCGCGTACGTTCTCGGACTCGCTCTCGAAGTCGCCGACCTTGGGGACGCCGAAGGTGTCGACCCAAAGTCCGCGCAACGCGCCGAGATCGAGGCCGCCGATGGCGATCTGCTGGAGGCCGAGGATCTTGAACGGTCGTGTGCTCATGGACCGGGAATCTATCCCCGGGTCCGAAACCCGGCGAAGACGCCACGGCGATCGAACATCTGCTCGTGTCGGAGGGGCGTCTTGTACCCTAACTCCACACACCGAAAGTGGTTGGATCCGGCTACCGGCAGCTGCGTGACCAGGTAAGACGTGGCCTAACAGGCCGAGGTTCTCAGGCCTTCTCGCCGCGTCTCGGCCCGGTGCGGGCATCGAGCTGAGGCGGGCCCTCGATCTCGCTGCGGTCATAGGGCGGTGTCGGGGATGCGGAGGGTGAAGGTGGAGCCGTGGCCGATTGCGGATTCGACGTGAAGGGTGCCGCCGTGGGCTTCGGCGATCGAGCGGGCGATGGCGAGGCCGAGTCCACTGCCGCCCTGTTCGCGGTCGCGTGCGTTGTCGACGCGGTAGAAGCGGTCGAACAGCCGGTCGAGGTGCTCGGCGGCGATCCCTGCCCCGTTGTCGGTGACCCGGATGGCGACCCCATCGCTGTCCGCCTCGGCTTCGAGGGACAGCGTGGCGGAGGTGGGAGTGTGGGTGAGGGCGTTGGTGACGAGGATCGACACCGCTTGGAGCACTCGTTCGGGGTCGGCAGCGATCTCGATGGGCGCAGGGACGTCGACGGTGATCGTGCGGTCGGGTTGAACGACTCGGGTGTCGGCGGCGACGTCGTCGAGGAGCTGGCGGATGTCCACGGTTGACGTCTCGATGGAGATTGTGCCCTCGTCGAGGTTGGCGAGCAGGAAGAGGTGCTCGACGATGGTGGACATGCGCTTGGCTTCGCCCCGGATGCGGCGCATGGCGTCATCGACCGCCTCGTCGGAGGTGAGCAGGCCCTGACGGTGCAGGTCGGCGTAGCCCATGAGCGTGGTGAGCGGCGTGCGCAGTTCGTGGGAAGCGTCGGCCACGAAGGAGCGGAGGCGAGCCTCCGTCTCGGCGGTGGTGTCGAGCATGAGGTTCATGGCCGAGCCGAGCGTGGCAGCTTCGGTGTTGGCCTGGCTCTGGGGGACCCGTTCGTCGCGTCGCCCGGCCGCGATGGCACGGGCAACCTCGGTGGCGGCGCGAATCGGTCGGATGCTGAGCCTGTTGACCCACCATCCGACGATGAGCGCAAAGGCGCCGATTGCGGCGACGGCGATGAGGCCGGAGAGCCGGAGACTGCGGATCGCGTCGTCGATGGGCTCGGTGGACTGTCCGATGACGAGCACCAGGCCTTCGATGTCCTGGGCGATCACGCGCATCTCCACGTCGCTGCCGGCGGTTCCGATGGTGACGGGCACGTCGCGTGGCGCGCGCTGGATGTCCTCGATGTCGGGTCTGAGCCCAGGGGTCGAGGCTGGGGCGCGGGAGGTCACCAGAGCGCCGTTGAAGACCGCGCCGACGTAGAGCTCCCCCGTGTCGGCGGGTGGGCCAGGCTCTGGCGTCGTGAGTCTGGAGACGATGATCGAGCCGGCGTCTGCGACCAGGGCCAGTCGGGTGTCGACCTGATCGAGCAGAACCTGCCGCTGTCGCTGCTGGACCCCGAAGAATGCCGCCATCACCACGAGGAGGCAGGCGCCGGCGGCGACGACGAGTCGGGCCCGCAGGGTCATCTGGGTTCCTTCATCGAGTAGCCGACGCCTCGCACCGTGTGGATCAGTGGCGTCTCGCCGCTGTCGATCTTGCGGCGTAGTCCTGAGATAAAGGTCTCCACGATGGCCGACTCGCCGTCGAAGTCGTACTCCCAGACGTGGTCGAGGATCTGGGCCCGGGTCAAGACACGACCGACGTTGGCCAGCAGCAGCCGCAGGAGCTTGAACTCGGTGGGGGTGAGATGGACGGGGTCGCCCCCGACGCGCACCTCGTGGGCGTCCTCGTCGAGCACCACGTCGCCGGCCCGCAGCGCCCGCTGTTCGAGCTTGCCAGCCCGTCGCAGCGCCACATGCACCCGAGCCACCAGCTCCTCCAACGCGAACGGCTTGGTGATGTAGTCGTCACCACCGCTGGTCAACCCCCGGACGCGATCCTCGGTCGCTCCACGGGCGGTGAGGAACAGCACCGAGCCCTCCCACCGCTCGGCGCGAAGACGACGCAGGATCTCGAACCCGTCGATGTCGGGCAGATTGATGTCGAGCACGACCACGTCGACCGGTGCGGTGCGCAGGTGGTGGAGTGCGTCGGTGCCGTTGTCGACGGCAGTGACGTCCAGGTCTTGGACCGACAATGCCGAGGTCACGAGGAAGCGGATGTTCTCCTCGTCGTCGACGACGAGCACCTTCGGGCGGTCCACCCCAAGAGCATGACAGCTGTGTCCGTGGTTCTCCTGGGCAGAACCTGAAGAGTTCCTGAGGACACGGCCGAGATCCCCAGGAAACCCAAAGGGTTCACCAAAGGGGTCCCGAGGGTCGGACCCGATGCTGGCTCCCACTGCGACGACCGTGGCGCAGTCCAACAGATGGGATCGACAATGAAGCGAGCAACGGCGCTGGTCACAGTGCTTGTACTGACACTTGCCGCCTGCGGTGGGGGCGACGGGGACGAAGTGGTGTCTGCCGCTCCAGTGGTCGCCGAGTCCCAACAAGATCAAGCCGTCTCGACCGATGGGGCAACCGAGCCGACCGCCGCCGTGGCCGACGACACGGACACGGCTGACTCGGCGACCCCCTCAACAGCGACCGAGGCGACCGACGAGGAGCGAGCCCTCGACTTCGCCCAGTGCATGCGTGACAACGGCGTCGACTTTCCAGATCCCGTGATCAACGCCGATGGCTCGATCGATCTGGGCGGCAACGTGACCCCCGGCTCCATCGACCCCACCAGCGACACGTTCAGCGATGCCGTAGCGGTGTGCGGCCCGATCGTTGCTGGAGCGAGCTTCTTGCCGGGGGCCAACGTCGACGAAACCGAACAACAGGCAAACCTTCTGGCTTTCGCCGAATGCCTGCGGGGCCTCGGCTATGACGTGATCGATCCTGTCTTGAGCGACATCCAGGCCGGTGGCCCCGGGGCGCTGGTGAGAGCCTTCGGCGAGAACTTCGACCCAACCGATCCCGCCAACGCTGATGCCGTCCAGGAGTGCCAGGGCCAGGTGGCGGGGGCGTC
>JAHELV010000136.1 GCA_024644015.1 Nitriliruptorales bacterium | reverse complement strand
ACACACCTCGATGTCGGCCACGCTGAGCCAACGGAACGCCTCGTTGTCGAGTGGCGTGGCGGTGCAGCGCGACAGCAGGGCGCGAGAACGCGGTCCGGCGAGGACCAGCACGCCGAGATCGTGCGACCGCACCGTCAGCTCGACGTCGGCGTCGGCGGGGATGTGTGTGCGCAGGTACTCCAGGTCCTTGCGTTCCCCGACCGCGGCTGACACCAGGTAGAAGTGATCTTCGGCCAGACGGGTCACGGTCATCTCACCCTCCAGCCGGCCCGTCGGGGTCAGCAGGTAGGTCAGGCCGATCCGGCCGGGGTTGGGCAGGCGGTTGGTGGTCAACCAGTCGAGCACGGATGCGCTGTCGGGTCCACGCAGCTCGAACTTGGCGAAAGCCGAGAGGTCGAGCAGGCCGACCCGCTCACGGACCGCGCGGCACTCCTCATGCACCGGGTCGAACCACTCGACCCGCCGGAACCCGATCCGGTCCTCGACCGGCTGGCCGGCGGCGCCCGGGAACCACTTCGGCCGCTCCCAGCCGTAGACCTGCGTGAACACCGCGCCCCGTTCGGTCAGCCGGTCGTACAGCGGTGTGGGATGCAGCGGGCGCATGGCCGGCCGTTCGAGACCGGGGATGGGCGTCCGGTGCCGGTACTCGTAGTCCTCGAGTCCCTTGGCGCGGCCGTACGCCGGCCGGTCGTCGGGAATGAAACCGAACCGGCGGGGATCGTAGGACCGCACCGACAGCGCGGTCTCGCCATGTGCCATCCATCGGGCCAGCTCGCGGCCGAGGCCCGGCCCGTCAGCGACGCCGACCTGGGCGCCGCATGCCATCCAGAACCCTGGAACGCCGGACGGCCCCAACATGGCCTCGCCGTCGGGTGTGTGCGTGATCGCCCCGCGGATGACTCGCCGGATGCCACACGGTTCGAGGACGGGCATGCGCTCGAACGCGCGCTCGAGCCAGAATCCCACGCGGTCGAAGTCCGCCGGGAACAAGGGGTGCTCGAGCTCCCACGGCACGCCGTCGGTCCAGGCCGCCTCGGCATCGGTCTGCTCGTAGATGCCGATCAGGCCGGAGCGTTGCTCCTGGCGCAGATAGCCAGACACATAGTCGTCGCGCACGACCGGCAGTTCGTGGTCGAGGCCGGTGAACTCGGGCACCTCGTCGGTGACCAGGTAGGTGTGCAGCGCGTTGGCCAGCGGCACACGCAGCCCGGCCATCGCCGCGACCTGGTCGGCGTAGCACCCGGCAGCGTTGACGACGTGCTCGCACGTGACGGTCCCCCGGTCGGTGACGACGTCGAACCCACCGTCGCGGCGCCGGTCGATCCGCTGCACCCGCGTCCGCGAGCGCACGACGGCACCGCGCTTGCGGGCGCCGGTGAGCAGGGCGTTCGTGGCCCCCGACGGGTCGACGTGACCGTCCTCTGGCGTCCACACCGCGCCAACGATCTCGCTGACGTCGTAGAACGGATGGTGCTCGGCCACAACATCGGGGGTGACGTAGGTCATTGCGTTGCCGGCATAGGCGGCGACGCCGAGCTGGCCCTTGAGCCAGTCGACCTCGACCGGTTCGTACGCGACTCGGAAGCTGCCGGTCCGGTGCCACGAGGTCGCGACCCCGGTCTCGGTCTCGAGCTCGGCGTACAGCTGCGTGCCGTACCGGCGCATGGCCGCCAGCGTGTAGCTCGACACCGAGTGGGTGATCTGTCCCGCCGCGTGCCAGGTCGATCCCGACGTCGGCTCGGCCTTCTCGACCAGCAGCGTGTCGGTCCACCCCTCGTGCGCAAGGTGGTACAGCACGCTCGCACCCATGATCCCACCGCCGATGACCAGGACTCTGACGTGCTCCGGTACCGGCATTGGGCCTCCTTGCGAAGCCATGTCACATTTGTACAACGAGTGTAGAGGATCGGTATATTCGTACCATGCTGAGTCGCGCGTGGACGGCGCCCCGCTGGAGGTCGCACTGCGCGCAGACACATCTCGTGCACCGAGGTCGGGCCTGTGAGGAGCTCGGGTGAAGGTCACGCGGATCGCTGTCTGGTCGCTGGACCTGCCACTTGCCCGCCCGTACTCGCTGTCGGGTGGGCGGTTGCACGTCGAGCGACTGGACTCGACGGTCGTGCGCCTGGACACCGACGAGGGGCTGGTCGGGTGGGGGGAGGGCTGCCCTTGGGGATCGACCTACCTGCCCGCGTTCGCGCGTGGTGTGCGGGCTGGGATCGAGGAACTGGCGCCCACCGTCCTGGGGCTTGATCCTCGACGCACCGCTGTCGTCCACCGGGCGATGGACGTCGCCTTGCCGGGCCACCCGTATGTGAAGGCGCCGCTCGACATGGCGTGCTGGGATGTGGCCGCCAAGGCCGCTGGCGTGCCCTTGTGCGATCTGCTGGGCGGTCGCACCGACGGGCGGGTGCGCCTGCACTCGTCGATCCCGACCGGCACACCGGCGCAGATGCTGGCCGAGATCGATCTCGCCCGCGCGCAGGGCTACACGTCGCACTCGGCCAAGATCGGCGCCGACGTCGAGGCCGACATCGACCGCATGCGGGTCATCGACGCGCAGATGGGGCCGGGCGAACAACTCACGTTCGACTGCAACCGCGCCTGGCTGCCGGCCGAGGCCATCGCGGCGCTGCAGGCCACACGCGACCTGACACGTCTGATCGAGCAGCCCTGCCAGACCGTCGACCAGCACCTGCAGGTCCGGCGAAGGGTGTCCCAACCGCTCGCGCTCGACGAGTCGCTCCACTCGTACGGCGACATGCTGCGGATCGTCGAGACCGGCGCCTGCGAGGCGGTCGGCCTCAAGCTCGGCCGGGTCGGCGGCCTGACCGTGGCCGCTGGGATTCGGGACGTCTGTCTCGAGGCCGGGATCCAGCTGAACATCGAGGACACCGGCGGCACCGCGCTGTCGGCGACGGCGGCGGTGCACCTGGCCCAGGCGACGCCGGAGCCGTTCCGCCGCGCCACGTGGCTGTGCTTCGACCAGCTGACCACCAACCCGATCGACGGTGGCGTGACCAACACCGCCGGGTGGGCCACCGCGCCCGACGTGCCCGGGATCGGGGCGGACCCCCGCATCGACGCTCTGGGGGACCCGGTCGCCACCTACACCTCGGATGACAGATGAGTGTTGCATTGCCGACGCCGCGTTGGCCGACCACGCTGCTGGGCCGCCTGACCGCCGTGTGGGCGTGACCGCTCCCGTAGGACGACCTGCGGCGTGGGCCGTCCATGCCGGTGGGCCGCCCGGCTGACCGCCGTGCGGGTCACGGTCGGTGTCCGGGGTCATTGTTCGTCTCGTGTGTCGTGGGTGTTGCGTGTGTTGTTGGTGGTGGGTTGGTCGGGGGGTTTTCGTGGTGGTCGTTGGATGGTCCAGTGGCCGTCGGGGTGTCGGATGGGTTTCCAGTGGCGGTGGTGGA
>JAHELV010000135.1 GCA_024644015.1 Nitriliruptorales bacterium | reverse complement strand
ATGTCGCCCGCCGGTCCGGTGCTGGCCAGTTGCCGCACACCGGGATCGGTCCAGGTGTCGGGATCGTCGAAGCTTCGCACGATCTTCCAGAGGTGCCCGGCGCCGCCGGGTGCGTCGGCGTCGTGAACGCGGCTGACGATGCCCTCGAAGTTGGCGGCGACGTGGGCGGGCACCTGGATGCGCAGCGGCGCTGGCTGCTTGGCGATTCGCCCCATTCGGCGTGCGATACCGCTGGCACCGGAATCGCCTTCGGGCATGTTGTCTCGGGTCATCGCGTACACGGTTCGATCGGCGTCGGCCGCGGCGCCGGCGACCAACGGCGTGAGGTCACGACCCGGCAGCGGGTGAAGCTCGGAGAACGATGGCCGCAACTGGTCGCCGACCTGTGTCTTGTCGATGCCGGCCGCTCCCAGCAGGGTGGGCACGAGGTCGACGTGGGACGTCGGCGCATCGTCGACGACACGGGCACTGGTGGCCTGCTCCCCGGTTCGGGCGATGACGAACGGCACGCGAGTGGCTTCGTCGTAGAGGTTGAACCACTTCTGGTGCAATCCACCGTGCGCCCCCAACAGATCGCCGTGGTCAGACGTGCGGACCAGCACGGTGTCAGTCGAGTCGGCGTCGGTCACTGCTCGGCGGACGCGATCGAGGGGCTCGTCGGCCGCCAGGTGTAGTCGGTGGTAGATGTTCCGGTAGTCCTGGGCGTTGTCGCGGTAGGCCCGCTCGATGACCGGCGCTGGCCCATACGTCGACGGATACGAGGCCCGAAACGCGATCTGGGCCGCGGGCTTGGAGGCGAGATCCTCGTTGTCGGTCGGCGAGGCGGGCACGTCGGGTGGATTGTCGGGGTCGTCGACGAACGGATTGCTGGGGCCGATCCTGCCTAGCCATGCCGGCGCGTAGACGATGTCGTGGGGGTTGACGAAGCAGACGACCAGCAGAAACGGCCGGAGCGCCGCCCCCTCACCGGCCCGACGGCGCTCGTACCGGTCCTCGAGCCAGGCCACCGCTCGATCCGCGTAGATCGGATCGCAGACCAGACCCGCCAGCGCCGGATCGGGGCCGTGTGGTTCGGGTCCGATCCAGCCCGAGAAGCCGAACTCATCGAGTGGGTCGGCGTCGAGATAGGTCTGGATCGCCGCCTGATCGAGCGTCCCGCGGACGTCGTGGGTTGCCAGCGACCCGCCCGTGGCCGGGTCGACGACATCGGCATGGGTCATGTGCCATTTGCCCACGTAGTGGGTGTCGTATCCGCCGGTCCGGAACCAGTGACCGAGCGTCGGCACCTCGCCGGGCCGAAGCCAGCGCATCCGCGAGTCGTCGTCCATCTTGCCCAGACCGTTGGTCTGGGTGACCCCGTGAACATCGGGATACTGGCCCGTGAACAGGGTCGGGCGGCTGGGCACACACGCCAACGAGCCCGTGTAGTGGCGCCGGAACGACACCCCATTGTCCTCGAACCACCGGGCGCCAGCGAGCTTCTCGCGCCGCCACGCCGCCACCTCCGCCGACTCATACGGCGGCGCGGCACGTTCCTCGTCGGTCACGAGCACGACGACATCGGGGCGCCCACTCATGGCGCTACCACCTCGGATTGGGCCTCCTCGAGATGGCCCTTGAGGCCGGCGAGCATCTGGACAGACGCCTTGCCCATCGCTCTGGCGACGACGCGGGCGACCACCTGTCGAGGCGGCTGCGGGCCGGCGTCCACGAGCGTCCGCAACGTCACTTCCGTCGCGCCATCATCTCCTTCGCGCAACTTACTCGCCTCGAGAGACCAGGTGTTGACCGCGGCTCGCACGACCGGGGGCAATCCGTCGATGGCATAGGCGATACGGTCCCCCGGCTCCCACTCGACGACACGTTCGAGCAGCGCGTTGCGGCCGACCTGCACGCGGCGCACGGCGCCGACCCCCTCGCTCCGCGAGGTCGTCAGACAGGAGTGGTCCACGTTCGGCGCCCACCTACTGATGCCACCGAAATCGGCGAGCGCGGCCCAGACGACCTCGGGCGGGCGAGCGATGCTCGTCGCGTGTGCGATCTCAGCCATCCGGGGCCGATCTCCTGTGGGGTGCGTCGGCGCACATCAGCGGCGGCGGCCGGTGGGTGTCGTGAGCAGATCGCCGAGCGCTGCGGCGGCGAGCAGGAACAGGCCCAGCAGGGCCCTCGGGTCGCCGAGGTTCAGCTGCGGCTCGGTCGGGTACGAGATGGTCTTGTCGAGCGCGGCGACCTTGAACTCGTGGCGACCCGTCGTCTCGGGGATCGTCACGATGTCGCAGAAGGTGCGGCGGCTCCGCCAGCGGAAGACCGCTCCCGCATCCCAGCGCTCAGCGGTCTCGAGGTCGTCGACGCCGACGAGGTCGATCGCATCACCCACCGCCTTCCCCATGAGGGTGGGATGACAGGCGCGTTTGAACAGCTCGGCGTACATGTGCTGCATGTACCGGTCCATGAGCTTGGCGGCGGATTCGCCGGGCTCGGCTCCGGGCACGTCGGGTGGATCGTCCGCGTAGTCGATGACGTTCATCATCAGGACCTGCCGCCCGGTGTCGGTCTTCATGAAGCGACCGACTCGGTCGAGTTCCACGTCGCTGTAGCCGAGCGCATCGAACCGAGCGAGGTACATCTCGATCTCGTCGTCGTCGAGTGGGCCGCCGAAGTCGGTGTACCAGCGGACGAACGCTGCGTAGGCGACCGCCGGAAGCGCCCAGGTCAGTGTGCGTCGCAAGCTCATGCGAAGAGAACCTCGCAGCCGGTGCCGGCGAGCAGGTCGTCGACCCGAGCGCGGTCGGGGTCGCCGAGCGCGGCATGGCCCTCGCGGAGCCACTGCAGGCACTTGCCCTGGTACTTGAACGGGGCCTGCCGGTAGGTGCCGCCCTCCACGTCGCACACCACCTCGTCGGCTCCTGACATCAGCGCCTGCGCGTTGGCGACCATGAACGGCGCGTAGGTGAATCCGATCTCGTGCAGGAGTTGCGTTGTTGCGTTGGGAAGCGATTCCAACGACGACCAGCCCACGTCGCCGTCGACCGGTAGCCACGACAGGTCGTCGAGATCGTCGATCCACGAGACGACCTTCGGTGAACGGCGGGCGGCGATCGCCGTCGGCGTCGGGTCACGCTGCACGAGCTGCGTGAGTTGGCCGTACAGCCCGAAGTCACCCCGCCCCGGTCGATCACCGAGGAAGAACTCCTGGTGTGAGAACAGTTCGCTGAACACGTCCAGGACGCGTTTGTAGGACGACTCGATGATCGGCGCAGTCTCCTCGGTCGACCCGATCAGCGCGCGGCGACCGGTCTGGCGCTCGATGACCATGTTGGCGGCTGCCTCGTGCTGGTCGCTGGTGAGCCGTCGATTCCCCGCCGCGGGTAGCACGCGACCAGCCGTTTGGATGTCGGGGTCGTTGGCCCAGCGATAGTGGTACAT
>JAHELV010000134.1 GCA_024644015.1 Nitriliruptorales bacterium | reverse complement strand
CGGTCGCGAGTTGCAGCGTCACAGCCGCGAGCGTGTCTGGATCCCACGCGGTCTGCCGGGAGAGCGCCTCGCCGATGTACCCGGCGATCACGTCGTCAGTGACGTCGAGTTCGACGACTTCAGCGGTGGTGGTCTCGCGCGCGCTTTCGATACCCACGAAGTATCGGGCGTGTTCGCGGAACGACGCATCGTCGCCCCAGTCGCATTCGGCGAGGGGCAGCGTCACCAACTCCCCGTCGATGGCGTGTGAGTAGTCGCCTCGCCGCTGCCGTTGTGTCCGTCGGGTCGCTACCAGTACGTGCATGACGCCAACCTCCGCCTCGAACGTGTGTTCGACACGGAGGATAGGTGCGCTGGTGAAGGTGTGGATCAGTTGTCCACACCTTCACCAGCGCCGGGAGGCCACCCGCAGGTCCAGCCAGACCAGCCGGTGATCGGAGCTGGGCGTCGGGCCGTCCTGGTCGTCGCCGACGAGGGGGAACAGCGGACTGCTCCTGGTCGGCCAGAAGACGCCGCCGCGGATCGGCTGCACAGCGCGCCTGCTCGGCAGCACGTAGTCGACGCGGAGATTGCCGGGCGCGGTGTCGTTGAAGTCCGCGGTGTCGGACGCGGGGTTGCCCCGGTGCTGGAGGTTGACGCCGCCGTCCTGTTCGGCGTCCTGCACGGCGCCCTCGCTGCGCGGCGTCAGACGGGCGTTGATCTTCGGGTTGTCGAGCAGGCGCTGGACCGCGCCCGGCACGCTGTCGCCGTCGAGCGGATCGGCGTTCTGGTCGCCGACGATCACGAAGGGATGACCGGGACGCAGTCCGCCACGCCGACCGGCGTCGTCGTAGACGTAGCGGCTGCGGTGGGGCCGGACGTAGTCGGCCCAGAAGCGGATCTCGTCATGGTTGCGCCGGCCATTCTGGTCGATGACCGGGTCGTCGAACACCGGCGGGGTCGGGTGGCTGGCGAGCACATGCAGTGGCTTGCGGCCCCCCACGTCGATCGGAATGTCCCAATGGCTCTTCGAGCTCAACCGGAACACGTCGAGCTCGGCGTCGGTGTAGTAGTCGCCCGGTTCGGCAGTCGTCGGATCGTCGGGCAGCAGCGCGCCCGGCATGTCCTTCCACAGGAACGTCTGGAACGTTCGAACATGTCGCTTCTTGACCGGGTACCTCGACAGCACGAGCATCCCGAACTGCCCGGGGAAGAAGCCGAACCCGAAGCCGTCACCGGGCAGCGCGAACGCGCCGTTGTTGTCGAAGTCGACCTCCAAATCGGGCAGCACGCCGGTGTTGGACTCGTCGATGTACAGGTACGGGTAGTCGATCGGCCTCGCGCCGTTCTGGGCGACGCCCAGGTAGTTCTCGCGGAACAGGTCTGCGGCGACCGGATCGAAGTCGAACTCGTTGATCAGCACGACATCGGGCCGGGTCCGCTGGATGATCTCGGCGATCTGGCGAGCCTGACCGTTGTCCGGCGTCGAGAGATCGCTACGCAGATCTCCCTGGTTGAAGCGGTTAAGCGAAGCGTTGAACGTCGCGACGCGTACGGGGCGCCGGCGGTCCGTCCGGTGGTTGCCGAGCGCCGTCGCCGGCACCGCCAGCGACAAGACCATCGCGACGACCAGCAGCACGATGATCTTCGACCGGGTGCGTGATGACCGCATCGCGTGAAACCCCCGAGGCGCCGACTCGCAAGGGTCCATAGCGTGCCATCATCGCAGATCGGCTTCCAGTACCCGGGCCGGCGGGACCCGAGCCCTGGGTCTCGATGCTCGGCGGCATCTGCAGCCCGAGCCGCACGATGTTACAGACAATTGACCGCGTAGGCATCAGGTGCGAGAGTCCGGCCGTCGGTGCAATGCGGGAGGGCTCGTGATGAGGTTGCGTCGTTTTCTGTCGTTGACCACCGTGGTCCTGCTGACGTTGTCGCTGGCGGCGCCGGCGAACGCTTCACGCGGCCACCGCGGCTTCCAGACCGACAAGGAGCCCTACCTGACGTTGGGTCCCGACGCCCCCGCCGGGTCGTCGCTGCAACCGATCATCTCGGTCGGTGACCAGGTCGGCAGATTCATGTTCGAGGGGCTGCCCGACGGCATCGGGCTCGCGCCGGGTCCCGACGGCACGGTCCAGGCCTTCGTGGCGCATGAACAGACGACCGTGCCGTTCTTCGGAGAGGCCGACTTCCAAGATGCATCGGCGTCGAAGCTGATCCTCGACGAGGACGCAGGCGTTCGGAAGGCGTCGGTCGCCGTGGACCCCAACGACGGGTTCATCCGGTTCTGCTCGGCTTTCATGGCCGGCCCCGAGGAGGGGTTCGACCGCTACACGCTCTTCCTCAACGAAGAGAGCAACGACATCATCGACGTGCCCCGGAAGGCCCCGTATGGGCCCGACCCCGGCACCCCCGGGCAGCGGCAGGCGGGATACGCGATCGCCTACGACGTTCGCAGCGGCCGCTACACGCAGGTCGCGGGCATGGGACGGCTCAACCACGAGAACAGCGTCGTGATCCCCGGACGTTGGCGTGACCACTCGATCTGGACCACCGACGACACGTTCACGGCCGGCACGTCGCAGCTGTACATGTACCTCACGCGCAGCCAGAAGGACCTGTTCCGCGACAAGGGCAGCCTGTGGGCGTTCCAGGTCACTCGCACCGACGAGGGCCGTGTTGATCCGCGCGATCCGTTCAACGACGCCAACGACTACCTCGACATCCAACCGGGCGATGACTGGCAGGGCCGGTTCATCCCGGTGCCCAAAGAGATTGCCCGCGGTGACACCGATGTGGCCCCTCAGGACGCGCTGGAGCAGTGGTCCAACGACAACAACGTCTTCCAGTTCATCCGCTTGGAAGACCTGGCCACAGATGACAAGCACCCGCGGACGGTGTACGTCGCCGACACGGGTGGGACGCGGATCGTGCCTGATCCCGCGACGGGACGCATGATGCGCGGTCCCAGCGGGACCGTCGGGCAGGCCGACAACGGGCGGATCTTCAGGTTCGTCGTCGACACGCGCAATCCGCGGAAGGTCACCAGCTTCTCGGTGTTCGCCGACGGCGACGCGCCGATGGCCGACCCGACCTACGTTGGAATGACCAGTCCTGACAACGTCGACACCAGCCGCAACAGCCTCATGGTGCAGGAGGACACGAGCAACGCGGTGATCTGGCGGCACGACTTCGGTTCCGGCAAGTGGACGACCGTCGCCGCCGTCAACGACCCGGCCGGCGAGTCGAGCGGCATCGTCGACGCGTCCCGCTGGTTCGGCGAGGGGGCGTGGCTGGCTACCGTGCAGGCGCACGGCACCTTCGTCGAGAAGCAGTTGATCGACGGCGTCCTGTACAAGCGTGAGGACGGCCAGTTGTTGTTGATGCGGATCCCCGGCTCGTAGCCGCGACAACCGGCGGCTACCGTTCGATCCGCTGCAGCCTGGTCCGC
>JAHELV010000028.1:21639-46872 GCA_024644015.1 Nitriliruptorales bacterium | reverse complement strand
GTGCCTACCGCTGACGCTACTTGAGGCACTCACACCGGGGTGCCTACCGCTGACGCTACTTGAGGCACTCACTCCAGCGCGCGCTTCAGCAGGTCGACGAGATGGGGATCGAAGCTGTCGCGCCAGGCGATCCAGTTGTGCGCGTCGCGATGCTCGGAGAAGTCGACCTGGTAGCCCTGGAGCGCCAGCGCGTCGCGCATGAGCCAGTTGTTGACGAGGTTCTCCTCGACGGTGCCGCACGTCATACCGACAGGGATAGCCGTCGGCCACGTCGGGGCGCTCAGCACGCGGCCGACGAAGCGACTGATCCGGTCGAAACGGAAGAACCCCGACTCCTGCCGGTCGGTGCGCCACTGGAAGAAGCTCCCCGACTGCAGGAACAGCGCGCCGAACAGGTCCGGATGACTGCGGTGGGCATGCAGCAGCGCCAGCGCACCGAGGCTTGCTCCGACGCCGACGCGCCACGGCCGGCCGTCGCGGCGGACCGGCGGCTGCGGCGCCAGCCAGTCGAGCACCGGCACGAGCTCGCGGGCGAGTGCGCGGGAATACAGGGGCGACGCCGCGTAGTGCTCGTTGCGGTCGACCGGCGGCAACAGCACGACCCGCAGCGGCCGCAGCCGCCCGTCGGCGATCATCGCGCTGACGAAATGCAGCAGCGAGCTGTAGCGGTCGTACTCGGGCCCGTCGTGGGCGATGATCAGCGGCGCCTTCTGCTCGACGTCGAGCTCGGGGCTCGCCCACAGCCACACGTCCACGGTCGTGCCGAGCAGATCGCTGACGACGTCGAGCTTGACGAACCGCCCAGGAACCGACCCTGTCATGTCCAGCCACCCCGGCGGCCGGTAGCCAGGCATCTCGACAACGGACTTCTCACCGAACGGGCCGGGCGCGCGCAACGGATTGTGCGGGTCGAGGGTCAGTTCCCGGGTGCCGTCGGCGAACTCGAGCTCGTACTGGTACTCAAGGCGGTCGACCGCCGGTCGCGGTATCCGCGCCCACCACGTCGTCTGCCCGTCAGTGGATGCGTCGTGCTTCGGTTCGAGGTCGGTGCCGACCCATGGGCGGCCGATGTGCTGACACAACCGCACGCCGCGAACACCGTCGGCGGGAAGACGCAACCTGAACTTGACGTCGGTCGCGCCGACCGCCGGGCCTACCGCAGAAATCGACATACCGCGACGCAGGATAGTCGCTGGCTCGCATCGCACGTAGACCGCGGGCGGCGCCGCCACGGCGCACCCGCTCGCAGAGACCACACCTACCGGCGACGGAAGCGCGCCAGATCGTCGGAGGTGTTCAAGCTGCGCGCCCACCTACCCGGTTCGGCGACCTCGTGGTGCGCCGCCCCCAGTCGTTCGAGCGCACGCGTGGGCGACCGCTCTCCGGCGTCGAACAGGGCCGCCAGCTGCGGCAGCGCCGCGGTCGCGTACACAGCGTGGAGCGGCTGCAGGCGCCCGCCCGCGACCGGCACGAGTGCGGGCTCGCCACGCCAGCGGTCGGCCAGCAGTGCCAGCAGCGGTGGGCTGAACTCGGGCATGTCGACGCCGACGACCGCCATGAGCGGCGTGGTCGCGGTAGCCAGTCCACCGAGGATCCCGGCGAGCGGGCCCTGTCCCACCACGCGATCGTCCACCTGCGTCCACGCCAGATCCGGCAGGCGACGCTGACCTGGTGCGATCAGCACGGCGGTGCAGACCGTCGACAGCAGCTCGCCGACATACACGACCAGCGGGCGTCCACGCAGGTCGATGAGCGCCTTGTCGGAACCCATCCGACGGCTGGTGCCGCCGGCCAGGACGAGGCCGGTCATGTCGGGCGTCACGCGTCCATTGTCGCCGAACGCTCCGCCCGCAACCGACGCGGGTGCACCACCGACCGCACCCGGCCACAACCGCACCCGCGTCCCCAGCCGCCACCCGACCCGGGCGCACCACCGACCGCATCCGGCCACAACTGCACCCGCACGCACGCGCAAGCGCGGCTGCGGACGTATCAGGGTTGCCGTTCGCAGCCTCAGGTCCGTGTCGTGACCCTGCTACGAGTGCCGAACGAGGAGTTTCACGATGGGTCGACTCGATGCGTTGCGCGAGATAGCCAACGATCCGGCGCTCAGGGACGAGATCCTGAGCAGGATCAGCGACGACTCGGACCTGGTCGAACGAGCGGTTGAGCTCGCCGGCACGGTCCGCGCGACCGCGGCCCGCGGCGTCGAGGCCCGCGTGACGCCGGACCGGGTTCGCGCGGTCATCGACGATCCTCCCGAGGCTTCGACGGATCCCGTCACGGAGGCGATCGTGCTGATGCTCGGTCGGCCGGTACTGCTCGTGCGAGATGACGACATCGACCTCGACACGCTCGAGACCGACACCTGGCGGCAGCGCCTTACGGCCGTCCGCGCGACGGTGCGCGGGGCGATTCCAGCGGTCGGTCGCATCGAGCTGCGCAACCACCCCCGGCTGGACTGGCTTGGCACCGGCTGGGTCGTCGACGACGACGTGATCGTCACCAACCGGCACGTAGCGGAGGTCTTCGCGCGTCGCGAGGGAGCAGGTTTCGTGTTCCGCGACGCACCGCCCGCCGTCATGGTGGCTCGCGTCGACTTCCACGAGGAGCGAGACGCCGCCGAACCTGCCGAGGTCCGCATCGCCGAGGTGTTGCACATCGAGGACGATCGCGGTCCCGACATCGCATTCCTCCGGGTCGACTGGGCCGATGGTGTCGCCCCTGCCGGACGCCGACCGATCGCCCTCGCTCCCGCGCTCCAGGACGGTCAGGACATCGCGGTCATCGGCTATCCGGCGAAGGACTCGCGCACCCAGATCCCGGCCGACATGGACCGCATCTTCGGCGACATCTACAACGTCAAGCGGCTCGCGCCCGGCCGGCTGACGCGCCGCTCCGACGAGCGGGGGCTGGTCAATCACGACTGCACGACGTTGGGCGGCAACTCGGGTTCGGTCGTGCTCGACTTGGACTCCGGTGAAGCCGTTGCGCTGCACTTCGCGGGACGCGAGCGCGACCGCAATTTCGCTGTGCCCGCCGCTCTGATCCGCGCCCGGTTGCAGCGACTGCGGCCTGGGGGCGGTCGGGTCACCCCCGAGCCACGAGCCGGGATCGATCTGACCGACCTTGCCGACCGTTCCGGTTACGATCCCGACTTCCTCGGCCCCACGGTCGCCCATCCCGCGCTGCAGTGTGGTCTCGCCGACGCAGTCGCGCCCGTCGCCACCGCCGACGACGGGATTCTGCGGTACTTGCACTATTCCGTGCGCATCCACCGGTTTCGCCGACTCGCGATGTACGTCGCGGTCAACATCGACGGCCGCGCGCTACGTGGGGTTCCCCGCGGCAAGGACGACTGGCGGCTCGATCCGCGAATGGACCCCCAGTTCCAGGTCGGCAACGAGCTGTATCGGCACAACAACCTCGACCGCGGCCATCTGGTGCGCCGTCTCGACTCGGCGTGGGGCGACACGTTCGAGGACGCAAGAGCAGCCGCTGACGACACGTTCTTCTACACGAACTGCGCGCCACAGCACCAGCTGCACAACCAGCGGCTGTGGCTCGGCCTCGAGGACCACATCCTCGGCAACGCGCGGGTCCACGACCTCAAGGCGAGCGTGTTCAGCGGGCCGATCTTCCGCGACAGCGACCGGGTCTATCGCGACATCCGGCTACCGGAGGACTTCTGGAAGGTCGTGGCGATCGTCAACGAAGAAACCAGCGGGCTGTCAGCGACCGGCTACGTCGTGAGCCAGCGGGACTTCATGCACGACCTCGAGTTCGTTTTCGGCCCGTACGAGTCCTACCAGGTCCCCGTGTCGACCATCGAGGAGCTGACCGGCCTCGACTTTGGACTGAACGGTTTCGACCCACTCGGTGCCATCGAAGGGCCAGCCGTCCGACCGTTGCGGACACCCGACGACATCGTGCTGTAGCCGAACGGGACTGCCGCGGTCACAGTCGGCCAGCCCGACTGTCCGTCCCCGATCTCATCCGACTGCGCCGGCCGGCGCAGGAGCGCCTACCATGACCACAGTCATGATCTTGTCGCGTCGGTCGCAACCGGGCCTGGACGTCGGTCCCTGCGAGGAACACGTGCCGTCGGCTGGCTGGACCTGTTCCACGACCTCCTCCTCCTCGCAGCGCCGAGCGAGGTTGCCGGCGGTGTCGCCGAGCGCATCGCGACAGCGGTCCGTCGGCCGTTGACCCTGGACCGCCGGCAATGATGGTCGTGCAGTGGGCCGGGTTCGCTGCCGGCGTCGCTCTGGTGGTCATGACGGCGCTGAGCGCCGCGCGGATGCTCGTGGTGCCACGCGCCAAGCCGTCGAGGTTGAGCCGGGTGGTCGAGCGCACGGTGTGGCGGCTCACACGGTTCATTGCCGCGCGGCTGGGCAGCTACAAGCAGATCGACAGCTTCCTTGCGGGCGCCGGCGCGGCCAAGCTGGCGGCCGTGGCCGGCGTCTGGCTCACCCTGTTCTGGGTCGGCTACGCGCTGATGCTCGTGCCGTTCGTCGACGGGTCGCCGGGCACCGCGCTGCGTGAGAGCGGCTCGTCCATGCTGACGTTGGGGTTCGCGTCGACCGCCGCAAGCTGGCCCACGGCCATCGACTTCCTGGCCAGCCTCAGCGGGTTCGGCGTGATCACCCTGTTCATCGCCTACCTCCCCACGCTGTACTCGGCCTTCAGCCGACGTGAGACCCTCGTGACCACGCTCGACAGCCGCGGCGGGTCGCCGCCGTGGGGACCCGAGATCCTGGCCCGCCACCAGCTGGTCGACATCGTCGACGACCTGGCGGGCTTCTACGGCGACTGGGAGAGGTGGGCCGCCGACGTCGCCGAGAGCCATTCCAACTATCCGACGCTGATCAGCTTCCGGTCGCCCCTGCCGGAGCGGTCGTGGCTGATCGGCCTGCTGGCGGTGTGCGACGCCGCGGCCCTGCACCTGGCGCTGTGCCCGTCGTCGGCGCCGTCGCAGGCGCGGTTGTGCGTACGCATGGGCTTCGTGTGCTTCCGCACACTCGCCGACACCGCAGGCATCGCCTACGACCCCGACCCGAAGCCCGACGACCCGCTCGAACTCGGCTTCGACGACTTTCTCGCCGCGATCGACCGCCTCGAGCGCGCCGGGTTCGCCGCCGAACGGACGCCCGAGGAGGCGTGGCCGCACTTCCGCGGCTGGCGTGTCAACTACGAGGCGATCGCCTACACGCTCGCCGACCACACCGTCGCGCCGCCGACGCCGTGGTCCGGCCCGCGCACGATGATCGGCGAGCCGGCGATCTATCCCCGGCGACCGGCGCACCGTGACCCGGCGCACCCCGAGGACGGGATCGGTACCGCAGCAGCCGACGGTGGCCGCACGGGTCACGGCGATTGAACCCGGACGGTGCTGCGTCCCGTCGTGCCCTTCTACCGGCGGCCGTGTCCCTCGGCGCTGCACCGGCCGCCGGCGCTTTCTGATGGTGTCGTGGCAGCGACGTGACCGCCGGATGCGCAGCCGTGGCCGCAGGTATCAGCCGGACTCCCGCGCGGCGGCCAGCACCTCGTCGATCGGGCTCGTCAACGGGTCCGGCAGCTGCTGGACGTAGTCGTAGCCGAACCGGCCCTTGATGCACAGGTGTCCACGGGTGACGTCATGGTCCTGCGGCGACGTCACCTTGACGATGCGGTTGTCCTGCACGTGCAGATCGAGGTTGCACCCGACGCCGCAGAACGAGCACACGGTGCGCGTGACATGCTGTTCGTCCGGCTCCCACAGCCCGGCTTCCCGCAACTCATGCTCGGAGCGGAACATGATCGCGCCCGTCGGACACACGCTGATGCAGTTGCCACAGAAGACACACGCCGAATCGCCGAGCGCGAAGTCGTACTCGGTCGAGATGCCGGCGTCGAACCCGCGGCCCGCGACGGTCAGCGCGAACGTGTTCTGCGCGTCCTCACCGCACGCTTCGACGCACTTGTAGCAGGTGATGCAGCGGCTGTAATCGCGCATGTACAACGCATTGTCGACCTTCTCCGGCTGCGCGACCGTCTCGGCCGTGAAGCCGTCAACCTGCCCGTGGTGCCCCGCGTGGGCCTTGCGCTCGTCGCGGTCGCCGGCCGGCGCCCTGGGCGGTCCGTAGCGCCCGGAATCGACCTGATAGCGGTCCATCCAGCCATGCACGTCGGCCGAGGCGTACGACATGTCCACCGACGATCCGAGGAACTCCAGCACCATCTTGCGACTGTGGCGGACCCGCTCGGTGTCGGTCTGCACGACCATGCCGGCCTCGACGGTGCGGGAGCACGCGGGGACGAGCGGGCGCGACCCTTCGACCTCGACCACACACACCCGGCACGCGTTCACCGGGTGCAGCACATCCGAGTAACACAACGTCGGCGTGTCGATCCGCTCGGACCGGCACGCGTCCAACAATGTGGCACCCTCGGGCACCTCGACGTCGGTGCCGTCGAGGCGGATGGTCACGGTACGGTTCGTGACTTCGGTCATCGGGCGCCTCCCAACAGTCCCGCGTCGAGCGCCGAACGGATCGCGGTACCGGCCGTGTGCCCGAGCCCGCAGATCGACGCGTCCTTCATCACCCGGTCGATCTCGTCGATCAGCGACCGATCGGTCGGGTCGTGACCGTTCGACAGGTACCGGTCCAGCGCCTCTTCGACCCGGACCGTGCCGACCCGGCACGGCACGCACTGCCCGCACGACTCGTCGCGGAAGAAGCGCGCGATGCGGCGGGCGGCGTCCGCCATGTCAGCGCCCGGCCCGAACGCCATCACCACGCCCGAGCCCAGCCCCAGGCCGGCATCGCGGGCGTCCTCGAACGTCAGCGGAAGGTCCAGCCGGTCCGCGGTGACGAACGCGCCGGCCGCCCCTCCGAGCAGCACCGCGGAGATCTGATCGACCGCGTCATGGGCCAGCGAGATCAGTTCGCGCAAGGTCGTGCCGGACTCGACCTCATAGACGCCGGGACGGTCGACCGCACCCGACAGGCAGAACAGGCGCGTACCCGTGGAGTCGGGGGTGCCGATGCGCGCATAGACCGGACCGCCCCCGGCGACGATCGCCGGCACGTTGATCAAGGTCTCCACGTTGTTGATCACCGTCGGCTGACCGAACAGCCCGGCGTCCGTCGGGAACGGCGGCTTGTTGCGCGGCTCGCCCCGGCGGCCTTCGATCGAGTTCATCAGGGCGGTCTCCTCGCCGCAGATGTAGGCGCCCTGGCCCCGGCGCAGATCGATGTCGAAGGCAAAACCCGTACCCATCACGTCGCCGCCGAGAAACCCGCGGCGACGTGCCTGGTCGATCGCATGGCGCATCCGCCGCGTCGCAAGCGGATACTCGCCGCGGATGTAGAAGTAGGCCTGCTCGGCGCCGGTCGCAAAGCCCGCGATCGTCATCGATTCGATGATCGCGAAGGGGTCGCCCTCCATGATCACACGGTCCTTGAAGGTGCCGGGCTCGGATTCGTCGGCGTTGCAGATCAGGTACTTGGGCCGACGTGTCGCAGTGGCCACGGCCTCCCACTTGACGCCGGCCGGGAAGGCCGCACCGCCCCGGCCGCGGAGGTTCGCGTCCTTGATCTCGCGCACGATCTGCGCCGGTCCGAGCTCCACCGCGCGGCGCAGCGCCTCGTAGCCGCCGTCGGCCCGGTACGCGTCCAGATCAGACGGGTCGACGACACCGACCCGGCGCAGCAGCCGTAGCCCCGCTTGTCCGCGCTGCGGGATCTCCACGGGCGGATGCGGCACATCTGTCCCGGCCAGCATGCTGATCGCGTCGTCGACCGACGCGCCGACCAGCGTCGTGTCGTCGCGCCCGGCGATCTGCCCGTAGCACGCGGGGGCGCGATCGCACTGGCCGATGCACGGCGAACGCCGCCACGTCGCGTCGTCGACCACGGTGCCCTCGGGCCCGAACTGCTCCTCGATGCCGGCGATGAGCTCGTTCGCGCCGAAGCCGCGGCAGCCGACGTCGTCGCAGACGTGCAGCACCCGCGGGGGCTGCTCGGTGACCGACAGCAGCGCATAGAACGTCGCGACGCCGTAGGCCTCGGCTGGCGGGACCGCCAGGCGCCGGCAGATGTGCATCAGCGCGCCCTCGCTGATCCACCCGATCTGCGACTGCACAGCGTCGAGTGCCGGCAGGAGCTCGTCGCGGCGTTCGCGTATGCGTCGTCCCACGTGCGCAAGACGGGTGTCGCCAGCCGTGCGTTCGGTGGCTCCGACCCAGGTCGAGTCCGGCGGGCCCAGGACGGCGTCCACGGCCGCACGTTCGTCCCGACTTGGTTCGGCTTCAGAGAAGCGCAGGTCCACGGAGTCAGTCAGCTCCTTCGTCGCTGTCGTGCAGACGGCTCAGGGAGACTATCGGCACACAGCTTCAGGCCACCAGCTTGGTGATCCGCACGGCGGTCGCCTTGAACTCGGCGGTCCCGCTCTTCGGATCCCACGCTTCGATCGTCAACAGGTTCACATCGGTTTCGTCGGGATAGTGCAGTGCCATGAACACCAGGCCCGGCCGCAGCCCGTCGTGGATGCGGACATCGGCGTCCAGCGACCCCCGGCGCGACGTCACGGTGACCCGGTCGCCGTCGGCCAGTTCGAGACGCAGCGCGTCCTCGGGCGACACGTCGATCATCGCACCGCTGCGCCCGACGTGGCGCAGGGGCGAGCGGTAGCCGTCGGTCTGCACGCCGGTGTTGTACGAGTCGAGGTGCCGACCCGTCGTCAGACGGATCGGATACTCGTCGGTCAGCTCGTCGACGGGCGGTTCGTCCTCGACCACGGTGAAGGGAGCGCGCGGTCCCGTCACGGGGTCATCCCACAGCCGCGCGTGGAGAAACAGCTCGCCGGGATGCTCCTCGTCGTAGCAGGGCCACTGCAGTCCGCCGTGTTCCTCCAGACGCCGGTAGCTCATGCCGGCATGCATCGGCGACAGGCGGCGCAGCTCGTCCCACACCTCCTCGGCGGTCGGGTTGCCCCAGCTGTGTCCGAGCTCGGCTGCGAGCGCCGCAATGATCTCACGGTCGGTGCGCGCCTCACCCGGTGGATCCAACGCCTTTCGCACCCGCTGGACGCGGCGCTCGCTGGACGTGACCGTACCCTCGGCCTCACACCAGTCGGCCGCCGCCGGCAGCACCACGTCGGCCATCTCGGCCGTCCTGGTCAGCAGGATGTCCTGCACGACCACGAAGTCAACGGCGTCGAGCAACCGTCGCGCGCGGCCCGCGTCGGCCTCTGCCTGCGCCGGGTTCTCGCCGATGACGTACAGCGCGTGGATCGCACCTTCTTCGATGCCCTCGAACATCCTGGTCAGATGGCGTCCCGGCGTGGACGGCACAGCCACGCCCCACTCGGCTTCGAACTTGCCGCGCAGCTCGTCGTCGGCGACATCCTGGAACCCCGGCAGCTTGTTGGGCAGCGCACCCATGTCGCCACCACCCTGCACGTTGTTCTGACCGCGGATGGGCACCAGGCCGGAGCCGTAACGACCGACATGTCCGCACAGCAGCGCCAGGTTGATCAGGGCGAACACGTTGTCCGACGCGTTGTGGTGCTCGGTTATCCCCAGGGTCCAGCACAACTGGGCGCGGTCCGCCCGTGCGTAGGCGTGCGCCAGGTCGCGGATCGCCTCGGCCGGTACTCCGGTGATGTCGGCGCTCCGGTCGAGCGTGTACGGCTCGACCGCCGCGGCGTACTCGTCGAATCCGGCGGTTGCTCTTCTGATGAACTCCTGGTTGGCCAGGCCGGCGTGGATGATCTCCCGCGCGACGGCGTTGGCCAGCGCGATGTCGGAACCGACGTCGATGCCGAGCCATACGTCGGCCCACTCCGCAGACTCGCTGCGCCGCGGGTCGACGCAGTACAACGTGGCGCCGTTGTGCACGCCCTTGAGCACGTGGTGGAAGAAGATCGGGTGCGCGTTTCGTGCGTTCGAGCCCCACAGGATGATGAGGTCGGCGTGCTCTGCCTCCTCATACGAACTGGTGCCGCCACCGGCACCGAACGCTGTCGCCAGACCGACGACGCTGGGAGCGTGTCAGGTGCGGTTGCAGCTGTCGATGTTGTTGCTGCCCAGCGCAACTCTCGCGAACTTCTGAGCCATGAAGTTCGTCTCGTTGGTCGCCTTCGAGCACGAGAACATGCCGATCGCGTCGCCACCGTGCGTGTCTCGGACCGTGCGCAGGCCCTCGGCGGCGACAGCGAGCGCGTCGTCCCACGATGTCGGCTCGAGCGCGCCGTTGCGACGCACGAGTGGGGTTGTCAGACGGTGCTTGTTGCGCATGACGCTGCCCTCTTGAGTCGGCCCGGCCGGATCCGTTGCGGCCATCTGCATCCAGCCTACAGATCAACACCTCACGACATCACCGTCAATACGCGGGCGCACCACCGACCGCATCCGCACCCAACCGCACCCACGCCACCCGACCACGCCGACGCGGGTGCGCCACCGACCGCATCCGCACCCAACCGCACCCACGTCAGCGAGCGAGCGCTGCCACCACCACGGGCCACTCGCGCAGCGCGCCACGCACCACCGAGACGAAACCCGGCCAATCGCGGTCGAACCGGCGCCATCCGATCCGAAGACATTTCCACCGGGCGCGGCCGTACGCCTGATCCTTACGGTGGTCGAGGTCGATCGCGCGCTGGTCGCTGTGATGCGCCAGCGAGTCGCACTCGATGCACACGCGCGCGTGAGCGAACGTGATATCCGGGTGCAGCCGCCTCCCGCCGACTTCGACGGCCACCGGATCGTCGTCGGGCACCAGCCCGTCTGTGATCAGGCGACGATGCACGGCGTCGGAGAACGCCGAGTCGGCGCCCACCTTGGAGACGTCGCTCGCCGCCGACAGCAGCCGGCGCCGTCCGGGCTGGCGCACTGACGACATGAGGGCGCGTTCCGCGACCTGCTCGGGAAGCACAATCTGGCGTTGGCGACCGTTGATCAACATGACACGGAGTTCCTCGCGGGGGATCATCGGCGCGGCATCGAGCAAAGCCCGCGGCGCCGTGGCGCTGCGCAGGCGCCGCACCACGGTCACGTCGTCGGGCAACAGGGTCCGTGATCGCAGAACGCGGACCGCACCCAGTGGGGGCGCGCGCCGACTGTGCGGAACCACCAGCGTCGTGTGCGCCGGTGGTTGCTCCACGATGCCATGGAGGTGCAGCGCGGTGACTCCGGTGGCAGCTGCGTGGTCGCCGATCGCGAGCAGCGCCGAGCTGAGCCGAGTCATCGGGCCCCACGTCGTTCCTGGGATCACGTACACACCACGGTGCGGTTGACGCCATTGCTCGGACCTGACACGACGGGTGAACGACGTGTCGTCGATCCCGAGGCCGATCGCCTGCCAGCGAGCGATCGCTCCGAACTGCAGGGCCGCGCAGCGAAAGACCCGGATCCATGGATTGTCACGCATGCCGGCGAACCTCGCGACATCGCCGAACCGTGTCCACCTGCGGCCCCGCGGCCTGTGGATACCCGACGCGGGTGCGCCACCGACCGCATCCGCACCCAACCGCACCCACGCCACCCGACCACGCCGACGCGGGTGCGCCACCGACCACATCCGCACCCAACCGCACCCACGCCACCCGACCACGCCGACGCGGGTGCGCCACCGACCGCATCCGCACCCAACTGCACCCACGCCGACCGGCCATCCGGCCGGAACCGGGAGACAGACCCTAGATCTCGGCGGTGCACCCCGCGCAGACGCCGAAGATGTCGGCGCGATGACCGGTGACCCGAAATCCGCGGCGAGAGGCGACGGCAGCTACCCACCGCTCGACCTCTTCTGCCGTGATCTCGTCGACGCGATTGCACGCCTCGCAGATCAAGTGGTGATGATGATCGTCGGAGCACAGCCGGAACGCCTGTTCGCCCTCACGGGGAATCGCGTCGAGGAGACCCGCGTCGGCGAGCGACGACAGGGTGCGGTAGACCGTCGTCAGACCGACCGGCTCGCCTGCGGCGCGCAGCTCGCCGTGCAGCTCCTGTGCGGTGATTGCGTCGGGCCGTCCGCGGAGCGCGTCGAGCACGGTCGTGCGTTGACGCGTCGCTCGCAGTCCGGCGTCACGGAGTGCGTCCGACGTCACGGCCTCGGTCATCTTCACTCCTCGCGCTTCGCCAGAGCCTGTGGCGTCAGCCAGATATCGCGGAGCGACCGGTCGGGCGGTCGTCACCGTGACCGGTCCACGGCGGTGTGGGGGTGCACGTGCTCGTCAATGCGAGGGACCCCTGGCGCACGCTCTTCCCTGACGTGACGGCCGCCGTACGCCCGACGGAGGTTGTCCGTGGTGATCACCTCGTCGGGTGGACCCGAGGCGACCACGCAGCCGGCGAGGAGCACCACATGGTCCGCGCGCTCGGCGTCGCCCAGGTCGTGGGTCGCCATCACCACGGTGCTGCCGCCGGCGCGGGCATCGTCGACGACCGTCAGGATGCGCTGGCGGCTCGTCAGGTCCAGGCCGGTCACGGGTTCGTCGAGCAGCAGCAGGTCGGCCTCCTGCGCGAGCCCCTGCGCGACCAGAACTCGCTGTCGCTGGCCACCGGACAGCTCCCATAGGTGTCGGTCTGCGAGCTCGGCGATCTCGAGCTGATCCATCGCGTCCTGCACCGCGTGCCGATCGGCTGGCGTCAGCCGACCGAACAGCCCACGGGCCGCGAAGCGCGCCATCGTCACGACCTCACGGACGGTGATCGGCAGGGATTCGTTGGCAGGGGTCGACTGCAACACATAGGCCACGCGAGCGGACAAGTTGTTGCTGCCGGGCCGCCTGCCCAGCACGGTCAGCGAACCGGCGGCGAGGGGCACAAGTCCGGCGATCGCCGACAGCAACGTCGACTTGCCAGAGCCATTGGGTCCAACCAGTGCCGTTGTCGCGCCCGCGGGCAGCGTGACGTCGCAGTCGACCAGCGCGGCCCGACGTCCGAAGATCACGGTCACGCCGCGACCCTGTACCGCAGGCTCCGTCACACGTTCGATCAGGATGCCGCTCACTCGACAATGATTACCAATAGCATGGTACACCTGTGATCGTACACCGAAAACCGTTCTCGATGTCATCGAGCTCAACCCCGCCGAACGGCGCGAGACACCAGCGAAGGAGGGTCGTGCGCCGACACCGCTGCGCCGTGGTGCGAGGTCGACGTCGACCGCGCGGGGGCATGCCGACGCTGTTCGTGCTGTCGCTGCTTCTGGTCGCGTGCGGTGCCACCGGGCAGCGCGACGATGGTGGCGGCAGAGACGGCGAGCGTCTGTCTGTCGTCGCGACGACGACCATCCTCGAGGACCTGACCCGCGAGGTCACCGGCGAGATCGCGGACGTCTCGGCGCTGATGCCCGCAGGCTCGGATCCGCACAACTTCGGGGCGTCCGCGCGGCAACTCGCCGAGATGCAGGAGGCCGACCTGGTCGTCGCGAACGGCGCGGACTTCGAGGAGCAGCTCCAGAGTGCGCTGGCGGAGGTGGAGCGCTCGGGCGTGCCGGTCTTCCGTGCAACCGACCACATCGAGCCGCTCGTCGTCGACGCGGAGGCCGGTGGGCAAACGGCCGCCGCCGCGGACGGCCGGGTCGACGACGGTTCCATCGACCCGCACTTCTGGCAGGATCCGACACGCTCAGCCGACGTCGTGCGTGCGCTCGGCACGCAGATTGGTGAGCTGACCGACGATCCCAGCGTCGTTGCACAGCGCGCGGAGGCGTACGCGATGCGGCTGGGCGACGTCGACCGCGAGATCAAGGATCTGCTCGCGGGCATCCCTCCCGACGAACGGACGCTGGTCACCACCCATCGGGCGTTCGCGTACTTCGCAGACCGCTACGACTTCACCATCGTCGGGACCGTGATCCCGAGTGTGTCGACGGGCGCCGAGCCCAGCGCCCGCGATCTCGAGACGCTCGCCGCCGCCGCGCAGCAGGCGGGGGTCCGCGCGGTGTTCACAGAGAGCACCGCGTCGACCCAGCTCACCGAGACGCTGGCACGGGAGGTGGGCCCACAGATCGAGGTCGTCGAGCTGTACAGCGACGCTCTGGGCGGGGAAGGCTCGGAGGCCGCAACCTATGTCGACATGCTCCGCACGAATGCCCGCCGGATCAACGGGGCCCTGCGCAGCTAGACCGCGGGCGCGGTGCGTCCGACGTCACCGCATGACGGCCGCCAGGTCGATGGAGGACACGATGGAGACACTCGTCGAGCTGCTGATCGACCCATTCGTGGCGGGGTTCATGCAGCGCGCGCTCGCCGCCGGGGCGCTCGCCGCGGTGACCTGTTCGCTCGTCGGCACCTGGGTGGTGCTGCGCGGCCTGACCTTCATGGGCGACGCGCTTGCGCATGGTGTCCTGCCCGGTGTCGCGATCGCCTACATCCTGCTGGGGGGCGGCGACGTCGCGACGAGCATCGGCGCGGCGATCGCCGCCGTGGTGATGATCGCCGGGGTCAATGTGGTCCAACGCCAGTCCCGTCTCCCGGAGGACGCAGGCATCGGCCTGCTGTTCGTTGGCATGCTGGCACTGGGCGTGACGATCATCTCCCGTGGCTCGGGCTACTTCGGTGACCTCGTCGGCTTCCTGTTCGGCGCAGCGCTGGGTGTCCCCCCCACCGCGATCGTCGTGCAGGCGGTCGCCGCCTTCATCGCCCTCGTCGGCGTGGCGGTCTTCCACCGTGCGTTCCTGGCGCTGAGCTTCGACGAGCGAAAGGCGCAGGGGCTGGGCCTGCACCCACGGTTGGCGCGGGTTGCGCTGCTCGCGCTGATCGCGCTGGCGATCGTCAGCTCGTTCCGCACGGTGGGCAACCTGCTGGTGTACGGGCTGCTCATCGCGCCGCCTGCGACTGCGAGCCTGCTCGCACGTCGTGTGCCCGCCATGATGGCCACGTCGGTGGCGGTCGGCGTCGTCAGTGTGTACGTCGGACTGCTCCTGAGCTACCACCTCGACCTGGCGGCGGGCGCCGCCATGGCGGGCGTCGCCGTGATCGCGTTCTTCACGGTGCTGACGGTCAGTCAGACGCGGGCGGTATGGCGGCGCCGTGGCCCGCGCGGCACGCTCGCGGTCCACCGCACCGGAGCGGACGACCCCGGTCCGGTCCGTGCCACGGGGTAGCAGCCGTCGGTGCGACGGCAACGCCGCCGGTGGCCGCATGCGGGAGCGTCGCGGGTGCCGCTGACGCGTGGCAGCCACGCTCAGGGGGATGCCGCATACGGCGAGGCGCGACCCGGTCGAGATCAGGATGGTCCCTGACTGCCACAGGGAGAGGATGAAACTAGCGTCAGAGACGGAGATCGAAGGAGCCTGACATGAGCACAAGCCGAAACCCGTCGAAACGCCTGTACCGCTCCCGACGTAGCCGCGTCATCGCCGGCGTGTGTGGAGGGATCGCCGAGTACTTCGGCTGGGACCCGACACTCGTGCGGGTGGCGTTCGTCGCCTCGCTGTTGATCCCGGGGCCGCAGGCCGTGTTCTATCTGGTCGCGTGGATCGTGATACCCAACGAACCCTAGTCACTCACGGCGAGATATCGCCGACGTTTCTGGGATGTTCGGCCGGTCTCTCCACACAGCGTTGCATTGCTCGAACGTGTGTTCGATACTTGTCGGGTGACGTCCCCACGAACCGAACGCGCTTCCGTTGCACTGTCGTCCACGGTCACGTCAGCCGCAACGCTGACCGAGCGCAGCGATCACCTGCTGCCCACCACCCCCGCCCTGCGACCGCTGCTGCCCGACGGCGGGCTGCGGCGAGGCACCACCATCGGCGTCGCCGGTACCGGCGCGACCTCCCTGGGCTTCGCCCTCCTCGCAGAGGTCGCCGCCTCGGGCGCGTGGTGCGCCGCCGTCGGGCTGGGTTCGCTGGGGCTGCTCGCCGCCGAGCATGCAGGCGTGGCGCTGTCGCGGTTCGTCCTCGTACCCGATCCCGGTGCCGAGTGGCCGACCATCGTCGCGACGTTGTTCGACGCGTTCGAGATCGTCCTGCTGCGCCCGCCGACCCGGATCGGCGGGCCGCTCCAGCGCCGGATGACCGCTCGCGTCCGTGAACGCCAGCGGGTCCTGGTCGTGGCCGCCGACGACACGGCCGGACTGGCGCCCGATGTCAAGCTGACCGGCGCCACCGGGGTGTGGGAGGGGCTGGGCTGGGGAGCAGGCCATCTGCGTACCCGGCAGTTGCAGGTGCGCGCGGAGGGCCGGCGGCTTGCCGGTCACCCGCGTCACACCACGGTGTGGCTGCCAGACACCCGGGGACGTCTGACCCCGGCCCGGCCCGTCCCGGCGCCCATCGGGCGCGTCGAAGGCGTCGCATGACTGGGGCAGGGTCTGGTGAAGGCGCTGCACTGCGGCACCAGGCCCCGCGGGGAGTCTGACGTGACACGGCGGACGCTGGTGGTGGGGTGCACCGACTGGCCGTTGACAGCGGCCGGGATCTCCCCCGGTGAGCCGGTGGCGGTCCTCCACGCCCACCGGGTGCAGGCCGCGACCGCCGCGGCGCGGTCGGCTGGCGTGCAGCGCGGGCAGCGACAGCGGGAGGCCCAGGCCCGCTGTCCCGAGCTGGGACTGCTCCGGGCGAACCCGGACACCGACGCCCGGTCGTTCGAGCCGGTGGTCGCAGCGGTCACCGCATTCAGTCCGCGCGTCGAGATCATTCGTCCCGGCGTTGTGGCGTTGGCGACCCGTGGCCCCTCCCGTTACTTCGGCGGCGACGCGGCGTTGGCCGGCCGGATCACCACGGCCGTGTGCGACACCCTCACCAGGATCGCCCCCACGGACCAGCGTGAGGATCGCTGCCGCGTCGGCGTCGCCGACGGACTGTTCGCCGCGCTGCTGGCGGCCAGCCGCCGGGTCGTGGTGCCGCCGGGCGAAAGCCCCGCGTTCCTCGCGCCGTTCGCCGTCACGATCCTCGATCGCCCGGAGCTGACCGATCTGCTGTGGCGACTGGGCATCACCACGCTGGGACGGCTGGCCGCGCTCGACGAACACGACGTGCTCGACCGCTTCGGGAGCGACGGGCTGGGCGCCCACCGCCTGGCCCGCGGGCTGGACGAACGCCCGCTGGCAGCCCGACCGGCCCGCGCGGAGCTGACGGTCACCACACCCTTCGACCCGCCGGCAGAGCGGGTCGACGTGGCGGCGTTCGCTGCCCGTGGCATGGCGGAGCAGCTCCACCGGCTGCTGCAACGGCACGGGCTGGTCTGCGTGCGGTTGGCCATCGAGGCAGAAACCGCACACGACGAACAACAGATCCGACTGTGGCGCCATCTGGACGGCGCATTCACCCCGGCAGCGATGGTCGACCGGCTGCGGTGGCAGCTCGAGGGATGGTGGCACTGTGCCACGCCGCCGTCGGCGGGGTTGTCGGTGATCAGGCTGCACGCCGACGAGTGCGCGCCCGTCGGCGAGGTGCAGCCCGACCTGTGGGACGCCCATGCCACGATCGATGCGCAGGTCCGACGGACGCTCGGCCGGGTCCAGGGGCTGCTGGGTCAGGACCGGGTTGCCACGGCGGTGATCGGCGGCGGCAGGACACCAGGTGATCAGGTGCGGCTGGTGGCGTGGGGCGACCCGCGCGAACCTGCGCGGCCGGGCCTGCCCGGCACGGTGACGGTACGGGTGCCGACCGGGGTCGAGATGCCACCGTGGCCAGGGCGGCTGCCCCCGCCGGCCCCGGCCATCGTTCATGCGAACCCCCTGCCGGCCGAGGTCTGCGATCGGACGAACCGCCCGGTGGGGGTAACCGCACGCTGCACGGCGACCAGCGAGCCGTCGCGCGTGTCTGTCGCCGCGGGCCCCTGGTTGGACGTGGTGGGCTGGGCAGGGCCCTGGCCGGTCGACGAACGCTGGTGGGACGCCGAACAGTCCCGTCGCCGGGCACGGTTCCAGATGGCGTTGTCCGACGGCAGCGCCCACCTGCTGGCGCAGGAGGACAGCCGCTGGTGGGTCGAAGCCACATACGACTGACGGCGGCGGCTACTCCAATGTCGCGGGGTAGTCGAGGCGGTCCAGCGGCACGACGACCGATGACGCGATGTTCAACGCATTCGCCGTGACACGGCCCAGGTGGCGGTAGGTCAACGCCAATGCCACCGGCTGTCGTGGACCATCGGCGTCGCCTGCCGCCGCCTCGTCGACGGTCGCCATCGCTTCGGCAACTGCCACGTCGTCGCCGGACTCGTCGCGGACCACGTCGTCGAGCCGCGCCGAGCACGCCTGCTGCACTCCGCGCGCCTCCTTGATCAGCGCTCGGGCGCCGTCCTCGTCGTCGCTGGCAACGACCTCCGCCAAGTGCTGGAGTACCGCCACCACGCTACGGCCCAGCAACGCGAGATCGTCCCGCTCGCGCGCCGGCGGCGGGTCGATCCGTTCGGCGATCTGACACAGCCCCAGCGCGAGGTCAGAGATGCGTTCGGCGTCCTTGCCGATGCTCATGTAGGTCAGGCATGCGGGGATGTCGCCGGCGCCGTGCACGCTGGCGTGCACCAGCAGCAGCCGCCGCAGGCGCATCTCGGCCGCGTCGGCCCGCTCCTCCAGATCGCTGACCGTGGCGCACGACTGCACGACATCCGCGTCGCCCAACCGGGCCGCGAGCGCCGCCTCCAGCGCCTGACGCGCCTCGTGCAGCATCGTGAGGAACTCGTCGTACGCGCTGTCGAGACCGCCCCGGTTACCCCATAGTCTCAGTGCCGCCATGTGTGCTCCACACGTCACGAACCGCTGGGTGTGACGTGCACGCTACCGAGTGGCGCACGCAGGCGCGAGGACCTACCCCAGGAACACGATGGCAGCACCCGGAAGGAGGAAGAAGATCGTGATCATGTAGACGAACACCACGGTCTTGCGCCGAGAGGCCACGTCGGCCAGCATCTCGGCGCCCCGGATCGGGATCTCGCGCATGAAGGGCACCGGGTAGAACAACAGGATGCCCGCGATGTTGAACAGCAGGTGGACCAGCGCGATCTGCAGTCCCTCGATCTGTGGGACGGCCAGCGCGGCGATCATCGCGGTGACCGTCGTGCCGACGTTCGCGCCCAGCGTGATGGGATAGGCGTTGCGCAGGGTCAGCACCCCGGCCGCCATCATCGGTACGAGCAGCGATGTCGTGATGCTCGACGACTGCACCGCCATGGTGATCGTCATGCCGACGAAGATGCCGAGCAACCCACTGCGGCCCAGCACGACGTTCAGGGAGCGCTCGGCCGCGCCGGCGATGAGCAGGCGCATGTTCTTGGTGATCAGCCCGAGCGTGAGGAACAGCAGGCCAAGGCCAAGCACCATGAGCAGGATCGCGCTGCCCTGCCCTGGGACGATCCCCACCATCGACTCGAATGCACCGGCACCGGCACCGACCGCTACTTTCAACGGGCTCTTGAACTCGGCTCCGGTGGCACCGGGGAACAGGTTACTCAAGGCGATGGCCGCGCGCGAGAGCACGCCGGTCAGCAGTTCGAGCGGCAACAGCACCGCGACGGCCAGCCAGTTGAACAGATCGTGGACGGTGGCGCCGGCGAACGCGCGGCGGAAGTCGTTCGTACGGCGGATCGCGCCGAGCGACGCGAGCAGACAGGTGATCGACGTGCCGATGTTGGCGCCCATGACCATGGGCACCGCCGCTTCGACGGAGAGCACGCCGGTGCCGACGAGGGCGACCAAAGTCGCCGTCGTCACTGACGACGACTGCACGAGCACCGTCGCGAGCACGCCGACGGCCAGACCCGCCAGCGGGTTGGCGACGCCGCGGAACAGCGCGTCGGCAAAACCCGACCCGAGGCCGGAGATGCCCTCCCCGAGAATGTCGATGCCGATCAAGAACCCATACAGCAGGGCGATCAGCGCGACGAATCGCAGGACGCGCTCCAGCACCGACATGCCGGTGTGGGGCGGTCGCTCGGCGACGGCCTGCTCCACAGCGGTGGTGGTGGCCGGAGACGTCGGCGTCTCTTCGACTGGGGCGGATGCGGGCGCGGATGCGGCGGTCTGCTCGACGGCCGGCGGACGTGATTCAGCCATGGCTCCTAGGACACGTCCCCCAGTAGGCCGCACGGCGTACGCAAGATGAACAAACGGTGAACATCGCAGCCTGTTCCCGGCTGGTCCCGGCGTCATCGCCGCCGGTCAGGCGCCTGATCGCGCGCTACGACGGCACGCCGTCCGCCGGTGGCTCAAGACGAACAATGACACCGTCACGCGTGCCGGCGTAGACCGCGTCCTCGGTGGCGAGCAGCGCGGTGATCTCGCCGAAGCCGGATGCACGCCAGCCTTCGAAGCCCCGTTCAAGGTCGAGACCGTGCGCTCGTCCCGTGACGTCGCTGACGATCACCTGGCGCCCTGAACTCGCGACAATCGGCGTCAGTGTGCGTGGTGCGTCGAAGGACCACCGCGTCGCGCCCGATTCGAGGGCCAGCGTCGTCACCTTGGACCCGAGCAGGACGACGATCGCGTCGCCGTCTGCCACGACGGTCGGTGACTGCTCGGCCAGACCGTCGACGGCCGCGCACCAGCGCTGCTCGCCGTCGGCGGGATCGTAGGCACAGACATCACCGGAGTGCGTGGCGACGACGACAGCGTCCGGGACCACGGCGAGCGAATCGAGCCACGGGTCGGCGACGTCGGTACGCCAGCGCACGCGGTCCACCGTGACCCCCCCACCGCCGGACCGCGACGCCGCAGGGTCGGGATCGATCACTGACACCGCATCGCCGTCGAGCAACGCGACCGTGCCGTCGATCGCGGCGACGGCCGCGTCGTCGTCGATGCGGTCCGGGCCACCGTCGAACTGCCACATCGGCGCGCCGGTCGCGGCCTCGAGCGCAACGACTTCGGGGGTCAGCCTGCCGGACCCGAGGCCGTAGATGACGCCGTCGACAGCCGCCAGCGAACTGATCGGTGCGACGATGTCGGCCTTGTCCCACAGCAGCGTGCCGCCGGCGACCGACAGCGCACGGAACGTTGCGGCGCGCAACGCCACCACGTCGTCGGTCACCGCCATGTCGGTCAGCACACCGACGTCGATCCCGTGCCGCCACCTGGTCGTTCCGCGGCTTCGATCAAGCGCGATCACGCTGTGTGGCGCCGCGGCGACGACGGTGTCGCCGGTCACCTCCAACGCGTACAGCGCCTCGTCGGTCAGCGTCCGCTGCCAGCGGACACCGGCGGAGACCGGCGTGTCGCCGGCCGCCGCCAGCGCGCCGGCGGCCAGACGACCGCGGTCGCTGCCGACGGCACCGGTAAGGCCCCACTCGCGCAGGACCGCTGCCAGTGTCAGGGTGCTGATGATCCCGGACAGGATCAGCATCGTCGCGACCGGCCACGCGAGCGTGGGCCACCGATCCCCGCCGAGGCGGAGCCCCCTGCGACGCGTCGGACGGGCCCCTGCCATGGCGGCCGTCGCGGTGGGGACAGCGCCGTGCTCCCGATCGTCGGGCCAGGCCACGACGACAGGACGCCGATCACCGGCCGGCGCCCCGGCGCCCGCGCGTCGATCGCCCGTGCGTACGTTACGCGGCCCGCGCAGCACGTCGACACAGGACGCGTGTCGTGCGGCGGGCTCCTTGCGCAGACCGACGTCCAGCGCGTCGGACAGCGGGCGGTCGACGTCGTCGGGCACCGGCGGGACGGGACTGAGCAGATGTGCACCGAACATTGCGGTGACGGTCTCACGGACGAACGGCGGTCGACCTGCGACACAGTGGTACAGCGCACAGGCGAGCGCGTACTGGTCCGTGCGGCCGTCTGCGCCAAGGCCGCGCAACTGCTCGGGTGCGACGTACTCGACGTCGTGGAGGTCGATGCGGTCACGATCGACTCGCGCTTGACGCCCGAGCAGCGCGTCGATACCGAAGCCACGCAGCACAGCGGCCGACCGACCGCCGTTCATGCCGCGGATCTGGATCGTGCGAGGGCTGATGGCGCCGTGGATGATGCCGGCCGCGTGCGCGCGGTCGAGCCCGACCGCCAGATCGTGCAACAGTGCAACAGCGTCGTCGCTGCTCAGGCGGCCGCGGTCACGTACGTGCTGTCCAAGGGTCACGCCGTCGATCAGTGCCGTGGCGACATACACCCGGTCGTCCACGTCCCCTGCGTCGACGATGGGAACGAGTGCGGGATGACTGACGTTCAGCGCCGCACTGACGCTGCTGATGTAAGCGGCGATCGCGTCCACGTCGGGGCGGCCGGACGTGCGCAGCGGGTGGGTGATCCGCAGCGCGACGGCTCGCGTGGCAGCGTCACGCTGGCGCGGAGGTGTGGCCCGGTACGTCGAAGAGACGGTGTCTGTCGCGAGCAACTGGTCGAGCCGATAGCCGGCGAACGTCGCACGCGCCTCGTTCATGTCTGCCTGCCGAGCGAGTGAATCGCGCAGCGCCTCCCACGTATCCACCGAACAGAACAGTGCGGCGGATCGGCCGCAGCCACGGACACCCGGCGCAGTACTCAGGATAAGTCGACGACACCCGTCCTGGCCAGGTGTTTGTCGCGCGAGTCGTCATCGCACCGGGGTGCCCGTGCCGGCTGCTGGGCAGTGGTCGGTTCACGTTGCCCCGTCGCGCCCCACCTGGCAGCGAACATGTGTTCGGGTAAACTCACGGGGATGGGATGGAACAACCCACCGATGCCCTGGCGGGAGTTCTCCGACCGGCTGCGCGGCGTCGGACCTCGCCACGGTGACGGGCGTCCGCGCAACACCCCGCCGCAGGCCGATGGCGGAGACAGCCCGGCCTGGTCGCGCACGCGCCTGCCGTACGAGCCACCACGACCCGCCACCGGGCGCGCTGCGCCTGCGGTGCCCTACGGGGAACTGCACTGCCACTCCAACTTCAGCTTCCTCGACGGCGCATCCCACCCCGAGGAGCTGGCGGAGGAAGCAGCGCGCCTCGGGTTGGAGGCGCTGGCCCTGACCGATCACAACGGACTGTACGGGGTGGTGCGCTTCGCCGAGGCCGCCGGTGCACTGGGCCTGCGCACCGTGTTCGGCGCCGAGCTGTCGATCGGTCAGACCCGGCCGGGCAACGGCGTCGCCGACCCGGACGGTCACCATCTGGTGGTCATCGCGCGTGATCCCAGCGGCTACGCCGCGCTGTCGCGTGCGGTCAGCCTGGCGCAGCTGCGGGGACGCAAGGCCAGCCCCGTCGCTGATCTCAGCGAGCTCGGCGAGTTGGCCGGCGACCACTGGCTGGTGCTCACCGGTTGCCGCAAGGGCGGTGTCCCCCGCGCGCTGATGACTGACGGGCTCGACGCCGCACGCCGCGAGCTCGACCGGCTGATCGCGGTGTTCGGCCGGCGCCATGTCAAGGTCGAGCTCTGGGACCACGGCGACCCGCTGGACACCGCGCGCAACGACGCACTGGCCGACCTGGCCACCCGCTGCAGCGTCGAGACGGTCGTCACCAACAACGTCCACTACGCCACGCCACAGCGTTGGGGGCTGGCCAGTGCCGTGGCCGCCGTCCGTGCCCGCCGCAGCCTCGACGAGCTCGACGGCTGGCTGCCGCCCGCCGGCACCGCACACCTGCGCTCCGGTGACGAACAGGCGGCACGCTTCGCCCGTTACCCCGGCGCGGTGGAGGCCACGACCGCCCTGGCCATCTCGTCGTCGTTCGACCTGCGCCTGGTCGCGCCGCAGCTGCCCGACTTCCCCGTGCCGACCGGCCACACCGAGGACACGTGGCTGCGGCAGCTGACCATGGAGGGCGCCCTGCGCCGCTACGGCCCGACCGGCGCCGAACGCGTGCCGGGCGCATACCTGCAGATCGGGCGCGAGCTGGCGGTCATCGCCGAGCTCGACTTCCCCGGCTACTTCCTGATCGTGTGGGACATCGTCGAGTTCTGCCGGCGTGCCAACATCTACTGCCAGGGCAGGGGGTCGGCGGCCAACTCGGCGGTGTGCTACGCGCTTGGCATCACCAAGGCCGACCCGGTGGCGCTCAAGCTGCTGTTCGAACGCTTCCTGTCACCGGCACGCGACGGGCCCCCCGACATCGACCTGGACATCGAGAGCGGGCGGCGCGAGGAGGTCATCCAGTACGTCTACGGCCGCTACGGCCGCCATCACACCGCGCAGGTCGCCAACGTCATCACCTACCGGCCCCGGTCGGCGATCCGCGACGCCGGCAGGGCGCTGGGCTTCTCCCCCGGGCAGCTGGACCGGTGGGCGCGACAGCTCGACGGGTGGGGACCTCTCCGCGAGGTCGCCGCCCCGGCGGGGGATGCGCCCACGGCCTCCTCTTCGGACTCCGTACCCGCACCGGTGGTCGACCTGGCGGCGCAGCTGGAGGGCTTCCCGCGTCATCTGGGCATCCACTCCGGCGGCATGGTGATCTGCGACCGGCCGGTGATCGACGTCTGCCCGGTCGAGTGGGCGACGATGCCCGACCGCAGCGTGCTGCAGTGGGACAAGGACGACTGCGCGGCGATCGGCCTGGTCAAGTTCGACCTGTTGGGCCTGGGGATGCTCGAAGCGCTGCATCGTGCGGTTGACCTGATCGCCACCCACCAGCGGACGGCGATCGATCTGGCGATGATCCCACAGGAGGATGCTGTCTACCGCATGCTGTGCCGCGCCGACTCGATCGGGTTGTTCCAGGTCGAGAGCCGAGCCCAGATGGCCACGTTGCCACGGCTGAAGCCCCGGGACTTCTACGACCTGGTGATCGAGGTCGCGCTCATCCGTCCCGGTCCGATCCAAGGTGGGTCGGTGCATCCGTTCATCCGCCGGCACAACGGACAGGAAGAAATCACCTACCTGCATCCGCTGCTCGAGCGGCCGCTGCACAAGACGCTGGGCGTGCCGCTGTTCCAGGAGCAGATGATGGAGATCGCGGTCGAGGTGGCCGGCTTCACAGCGACCGAGGCGGACGAGCTGCGTCAGGCGATGGGCGCCAAGCGCAGCCATCAGCGGATGGAACGGCTGCGTGAGCGCTTCTACGCCGGGATGGCGGCGCGTGACATCACCGGCGAGACGGCGGATGCGATTTACCACAAGCTGCTGGCGTTCGCGAACTTCGGGTTCCCCGAGAGCCACTCGGTCAGCTTCGCCTATCTGGTGTACGCCTCGGCGTGGTTGAAGCTGCACCATCCCGCGGCGTTTCTGGCCGCCCTGCTCAACTCGCAGCCCATGGGGTTCTGGTCACCACAGACGCTGATCGCCGACGCGGCACGCCACGGCGTGGTCGTCCGCGACGCCTGCGTGCATGCCAGCGCCGCCGACGCCACCCTCGAGCCCCTGCCCGACCTTTCCGGGGTGCCAAACCCCC
>JAHELV010000028.1:0-21539 GCA_024644015.1 Nitriliruptorales bacterium | reverse complement strand
CCCCACAACCGGGCCGGTACGACGAACGGATCCCGGCCGAGCAGTTGGCCGAACGCGCCGAGGCCGACCGCCGGTTGGCGGTGCGGTTGGGGTTGTCCCAGGTGCGCACGGTCGGCGACGACCTTGCCGAGCGGATCACCGCCAATGCACCCTACGACGACCTCGAAGCGCTCATGCGACGCTGCCAGCCGACACCCGCTCAGGCCGAGGCGCTGGCGACGTCCGGCGCGCTGGCGGTGTTCGAGCCGGATCGGCGCAGGGCACTGTGGGCGGCCGGCGCCGCCGCAAAGGCAAGGCCAGACCAGCTGGAACGGACGACCACGGGGATCACGGCGCCGACGCTGACACCGATGACGCTGTTCGACGAGGTGGGCGCGGATCTGTGGGCAACGGGGGTGACCACACGGGCCTCACCGATGCAGTTCGTACGAGACCACCTGCGCCGCGCGGGCGTGCTCACCGCGGCCGACCTCGACACTGCCGAGCCGGACAGGATCGTCGCGGTCGGCGGTCTGGTCACACACCGGCAGCGACCGGCAACGGCAGGCGGCACCACGTTCATGAACCTGGAGGACGAGACCGGCCTGGTCAACGTGATCTGCTCCAGGGGAGTATGGACGCGGTACCGCACTGTCGCGCGGACCAGCCCGGCACTGGTCGTGCACGGGCGGCTCGAACGCGCCGAGGGGGTGGTCAACCTGGTCGCGACCCGACTCGAGGCGTTGGACCTACAGCTGGAGACCGGCCGGTCCCGCGACTTTCGCTGACACGTCGATCTCCTGGTCTTCTCACCAGGCCACGCCGCATCCGGTAGAGACACCTCGCCGCCACACGCCGGGGTCCGTCTAGGCTGGGCCTCCGTGTTGACGCAACCGCTGTCGTTCGATGCCCTCCAGAAGACCCTCGCCGACCGGGTCACGTCCCTCATGTATTCGCATGGGACCTTCGTGATACTGCCGTCGTTGAGCTTCCCCGCCGACGAGCTGGCCAAGATAACGGCGATCGAGCGCTACGAGGAGCGGTTGCTGCATCTGCTGCTGCGGTTGCGCGAACCCCTGGCCCGGATCGTCTACATCACGTCGCTGCCGATCGACCCGACCGTCGTCGACTACTACCTGAGCTTCCTGCCGGATCCCGCCGACGCCCGCACCCGTCTGTCGCTGCTCCACCTCGGCCATTTCTCGGGCCGCGGGCTCGCCAACGACCTCGCCGCCGACCAACGGGCACTGGCCGCGGTGCGCGCAGCGATCGGTCATGACAACGACCGCGCGGTCATCCTGCCGTTCAACGTCACCGCCGCCGAGCGCCGCATCGCGATCGAGCTCGAGGCACCGCTGTTCGCCGCGCACCCCGAGCTGATCGGGCTGGGCTCAAAGACCGGTTCCCGTCGCGCCGCCCGAGCGGCGGGTGTGCCCGTGATCCCCGGAGTCGAGGACCTGTGGTCGACCGACGCGATCAGCGCGGCCGTCGACCACCTCCGGTCGCAGCACCCCGATATCGACGCGGTCGTGGTCAAGCTGAACAACGGCTTCTCCGGTCAGGGGAACGCACTGGTCGCGTGGAGCAGCGACCGGGCAGACCTGTCGGACCGCGAGACGGTCTTCTGCGCGACCGGCGAGACATGGGACTCGTTCGCCGCCAAGATCGCCCGCGAAGGGGCGATCGTCGAACAGCTCGTCACGCAACGCGCGGCATCACCGAGCGTGCAGGCTTGGATCACCCCGTCCGGCCGGCTCGAGGTGCTGTCGACACACGACCAGTTGTTGGGCGGCCCTGGTGGCCAGGTGTACCTCGGCTGCCGATATCCCGCGGACGCCGTCTACCGGCAGCAGATCATCGCCCACACCGAGGCCGTCGGTGGCCACCTCGCGGAGGCCGGCGTGGTCGGGCCCTTCGCGATCGACTACACGGTCATCGACGACGGCGGCTTGCACTGCCACCTCAGCGAGATCAACCTACGCCTGGGAGGCACGACCCACCCGTTCGGCATGGTGCGTCAGGTGTTGGACGCCCGGGCCGACGCTGCCGCGGACGGCCTCCGCTCGACGCACGGACCGCGCGTCTACGTCTCCAGCGACAACCTGAAGGAACCCGGCCTCATCGGCCGGTCGCCGACGGACATCATCGACCGCGTGCGTGACGCGGGATTGGCGTTCGACGCCGCGTCCCAGACAGGGGTCACCCTGCACATGCTCGGCGCCGTGACCCAGTACGGAAAGCTCGGCGCGGTCGCGATCGCCGGCACGCACGACGAGGCCGAACAGCTCTACACCGAGCTGACGTCGGTGCTGCGGCGGTACTAGGGCCTGACCCTATACGGCTTTGTCCGTCACAGCCTGGTAGAACGCCCTCGGATTGTGGATCCACTTGAACGTGTTGACCCGCTCGCCGTTGGGTGTCTCCGTCAGAACGGTCCCGTAGTTGAGCCGCTGACCAACGGGGTCCTGGCGGAACACGACGCTCTGGCGGAACACCGGGCGGATCGCCGCTCGGGCGATGAGCATTGACTCGCACTCGAAGACGCGTCGGTCGGTCACGACCAACACCGTTCGGGACCATCGCAAGACCTTGAAGAACACCCACAAAAGGGCCCCGATGACGACCCAGACGTACAGGTCGACCATCGCGCCCGCGCCGGTGATGGTGACCAACAACCCCGTCAGCACACAGATGCCGAGAGCGATCAGAACCGGTCCGACGAGCACGACCGGATGCCGGCGGTCCATGTACAGCAGTTTCTCCTTCGGCAGCAGGTAACGCGTGACGTCCGGCAGCGGCACGATGACCGGCCGGCTGGGACGCATTGCGTCGAGATCCGTGTCGTGATCGCTCACGGCCGGTCACCGATCCATCGGGTGCCGATCGTGGCCTACCCGTTGCGGCTGTTGGCGAGGTCCGGATGCACGGTCTCGGCTCCTTGCTGCTGGCCCCGCGCTGTCGGTGCGTACCGGCGCCGGCCGGCACCCATACCCTGCTTCATGCGAACATTGCGCGCCGAGGTCGTCTGCGATGCTACCTGTCACGCGAGCGCGCACGAAGGATCTGGTGCGTCGCGGCGGATCGTCGCGCGCCGGCGACATCAGTCGTCGGATGTGTCCCAGTCGGTCACCGAACGCCCCGCCTCGCGGGCCAGGATGTCGAGCGCCGCGGTGGCACCGGCACCGGCTGAGATGATCGCCTGGCTGCGGTCAGGCCTGGCGACACGCCCCACTGCGTACAGCCGGTCGACGTCGGTCGCATACTGCGTGTCGACCACCACGCGGCCGTCGTCGCGCTCGGCGCCCAGGTGCTCAGCCAGACGCTGGGCCGCCTTGCCGCCCGCCAGAACGACGTAGTCGCTGTGTTCGACGTCTCCGCCGGCGACCGTCACCGCGAAGTGCTCACCATCGCGTTCGATCTGCTCGACCTGGAGATCCCTGATCGGCGCACCGTATGACGCAACCTGCTCGCGTGCGCGCTCCTGGAAGTCACTGCCTTCCAGTTCGTCGATGCCCAGATAGTTGTGCAGCAGCGCGTAATGCATGGGGGTCTCGTCCTGTCCGTAGACCACCACGTCGTGGTCGCTCCTGGCCAGGAAGAGGGCCGCAGAGAGCCCCGCCGGGCCGTCACCGACGACGATCACACGTGCCATCTTCGTTCCTTTGCTCACTCGGTCACGGCACACACCGTAGACGCTGGCCGCGCGTCCACGTGCGGTGCCCGGTCCGGCACGGCTTCACACGGTGGACGGGGGATGGATCGCGATGTGGGTCTCGAAGCGCGCGAAGCTGTCGGACTGCAGCGAGAAGCTGCACGTCGTGATCGGTTCGATGGTCAGCTGACGTGGCGAGCGCCACCCGAGCGGCTCCGGGTACCGCTGCCCGCGGACGGTGCGCCACACGCCGTCGTGCGCCTGTGTGATCAGACACCGTGCGCCGTCGGGTGCCCGTAGCTCGAGACGTCCACCGGTGCCCATGTGTGTCACGAGGTCGGGATGCACGTGGAACAACTGTCGGATGTCGCGCATCTCGCCGTCGGCGACGGCGATCTCGTCGATGATGCGCACCTGGCGTGGCGGCCGATGTTCCAGGGTGCGCGTGTGGGTCGCGTGGCCCAACAGGTGGCGCACGGTCACCCGGTCATCGGTCGCCGTACGCGCCGCGTCGACGAACTCGACGGGGTGCACGTCGAAGCGCGCACCGACCTCGACCGTGTTGTGGGCACTCGACGAGCACAGGTGGCGCCGCTCCCACCGGTCGTATTCGTACGAGTGCGGCCCCGGATCGATGAGCCACTCACGACCGAGCGCGTACAGGACGAAGGACAACCCGTCCCGATGGAAGTGGGGGAAGCGGAAGTAGTTGCACTTGAACAGCACATGCGTGTCGTCGCGGTCCGGTGGCTCGCCAGGATGGTGACCCGCCAGCACCGCGTAACCGGCATCGAAGCTGACGAGCAGCGCTGCACCGTCCGTTCGTGGGTTTGGCATGGTTGACGGGCACGGCGGCGGAGGTTCGGCGTTGGTCGTTTCGATCAGTGATCGGCGCCAGTGCGCGATGGCGTGATCGTTGGTGTCGCCGACGCGCGGCAGCGTGCCGTCAGCCCGCACGAGCCACGGCCACACGACGGTCGCCTGGTGAAGCCGCTCGGCGACCACCGGGGGCACCGGTCTGCCGACGGCGTCGAGGTAGCTGACGATGGCGGCCAGCCGGCGGAGGATGAAGAAGTGGTACCGCGGGGACTGCTCCTTGCTGAACCCGTCGTCGGTGAACGCGGCCGCGGCATACCGCTCGAGTCGGCGTCGTGCCAGCCGCTCCCACTCCGCCGCGCCGCGCAGCTCCGGCACGGTGACGCACACGGCGAGCAGCGAGCCGTTGGTCTCCAGAGCGTGATTGGACCGCGGGGTGTAGGTGGACGGGTCGGCGAGGAACAACGCGTGCTGATGGATGCTGGCGACGAGCATGCGCAGCACCGCCGCGTCGGCGTCCGGCCGGCGCCTGTACAGCTCGAAGAACCAGCACAGAACCCGCACACGGATCGAGACGGCGTGGTCGTGCCAGGCCCCCCTCGACTGTCCCGGCGGCCGCGAGTTGCCCTTGATCCACGAGACGATGACGCCCGTGGCGGTCTGCCACGCGCGCTCGGCGCCATCGGCGTAGGCCACGATGATCAACGGCTCGAGCCAGCGCAGAGAGTGGCGGTACATCTGCTCGGTGCGACGGCCGTCGTCGCGTTCGGCCCAGCGCGGCGGCAACGGTTCCCGCTGCTCCCGCACCGACGCGTGCGGGGTGAACCGCCCGTCGAGCAGCCGTGCCGCGCTGGCGCGGACGGCAGCGGTGGCTTCCGGCGCGACCGGATGGAGGAACGTGGCCGGCAACGGCTTGCGCTCCCGCCACTGTTGCAGCGCCGCAGACCGTGATCCCACGATGCGCTGCAGGCGACCGGCGAGCACGGTCGCGTCGGCGCGCTGCCACGCCCCGTGACCCTGCACGCGACCATGCGCGCGTTCGAGCGACCTGCGCAACTGCCGTCGCCGAGGGCCGGTCGCCGGGACCCGGTCGCCGAGAGCGCGCAGTACGCGGGAAACGGTCGAACGGAACACGACTGCCATGCCTACCACCAGCGGCCCACGGCCGGCACAGCACGCGCGTCACGCGCACGATCGGCGCCCGCGCGTGCGCACCGTGCCAGCGAACGGGGACCTGCCGGCAAGGTCACCCGCGGGCTGACACGAAGCGCTGCCAGCGTGCACTTCGCACCCGGGCGACCACGCAGCGATTGCACGGCGCGGCCGACACGACAGGAACCGCGTGCTGACGACCAGCGCCGGCGAGCAGGAGGAACGCACGGGTGGACGTGTTCGTCGCGCGCCAACCGATCTTCGACGTCAGGGACCGCGTCGTCGGCTACGAACTGCTCCACCGCGTCGACTCCACCAACCGCTTCGACGGGACCGAGGCCGCGGTCGCCACCGGGCAACTGCTGTCGGACCACCTTCTGACCGACACATGGCATCAGCTGACCGGCGGGCGGCGCGCGTGGGTGAACTTCCCGGCGTCGCTGCTGGAGTCCGGATCCGCGTTGCTCGTGCCGCCGGAGCGCATCGTCGTCGAGCTACTCGAGGACATCGTGGCCGACGACGGCACCGTCGCGGCGTGCCGCGAGCTGGTCGACCGGGGTTACGTCCTCGCAGCCGACGACGTGGTCGACAGCGACGATCCGAATCCGCTCCTCGATGTCGCCCAGATCGTGAAGGTCGACTTTCGGGCCGCCGACGCCGCGGCCAGGGCCGGTCTGGTGAAGCGCTTCGCCGGGCAGGCGCGGCTGCTCGCCGAGAAGGTCGAGACGCGGACCGAGCAGCTCGAAGCCGTCGAGTTGGGCTACGAACTCCTGCAGGGCTACTTCCTGCGTCAGCCGGCGGTCGTGTCCCACCGCGCGATCGACCGCAGCAGCCTCGGCCTGCTGGCGGCCGTGGCGACCGTGGCGAGGGCCCCGATGGACTTCGACGAGGTCGAGGCCGCGGTGAAGCGGGACGTCGCGCTGACCGATCGGTTCCTGCGGTATCTCAACTCGGCCGCGTTCGGGTGGCGCGACCGCGTACGCACGATCCGACAGGCGTTGGTCAGGCTGGGCGAGGACCAGGTCCGCCGGTGGATCACAGTCAACGCGTTGTCTGCGGTGAACAGCGGCAAGCCGGCCGAGCTCGTGGTGTCCACGCTCGTGCGCGCGCGCATGTGCGAGCTACTTGCCGACGTCCTGCCGTCGCGAGTCTCGGGCTTCGATCTGTTCCTCACAGGCCTGTACTCGCAGATCCACCTGCTCATCGGCGCCGAGCACACGACCACCGTGCGGCAGGCACCGATCCCGCCCTCCGTGGCCCATGCGCTGATTGAGTGCGATGGCCCGCTGTGGGCTGTGCTGCAGCTCGTGGTGGCGTGGGAGGGCGGCGACTGGGACCGGGTGCGTGCCACGTTGAGCGAGCTCGGTATCGAGGCCGGCGCAGTGTCGGACTGCTATGCCGAGGCCGTGGACTTCGCGGATGAAGCCAGCGGTCCGCGCACGGACCCGCCCCTGTCGACCGCGGCGATCCTATCGCCGGCCTCGACGCACTGACACGAGTCGACCTACGCTGCGTGATGGCGCGATGATTTTGGGTTGCACGATGCCACTCGTACGAGGTCTCGGAAGCCAGCCCTGAGGTGCTCGTCGACCCGCCAGCTCTCGACTCCGAAAGGCCCGGGTGTGACCGTAGCCGACCCCGTGCGGCGAATCCTGCGTAGCCGACCGCGTCGCGACTGGACCACCGTTGCCGCCGCCTACCTGGCGGAACCGCTCGCCTTCTGGGGGCAGGATGCGCCGCGGCACGCCGACAAGCTGGAACGCAAGAAGCGGGCGATCCGCCACCGCGACGGCCTCGACGACCATGCGATGATCGACGAGGTGGTGCGCATGGCCACCAGGCGCCGCATCCACCGACCGGCGCCGGTGTACATCACCGGCTTGGGTGGGAGTGGTTCGCACTGGCTGGCCGGGATGCTGGAAGCAGCAGCGGACCTGGTTGCCGCCGGTGAGGTGTACGTTCCGCGCGCGCTGCTGGACGAGTTGGACGGATTGTCAGAGACCGACCAGGCCTGCGTGATCGATGCGGTGCACCTCATGCATGGCTGGCCGCGGTCAGCGGACGTATGGGCGCTGGGCATCATCAACTGTGCGGCCGGTGTGCGCGCGCTGACGCGGAGCGTGCAGTGGTTTCCGGGCGCGACCATCGTCCACCTCAGGCGCGATCCCCGCGACCAGGTGCTGTCGGTGACCTTCCGCAAACCGGGATTCCGGCAGTACCTCGCGCCCGACGCCACCGATGACGAGTATCTGCAGCGCATGATCGGTCGTAACGTCGCCGCCTACCGCGCGTACCTGGCGGTCCGCGACCGCATCGACGTCACGTGCCGGTACGAGGATCTGCTGAAGGACCCGAGTTCGGGTCTGCGCGACGTGCTGACGGCGCTGCGCCATGGCATCGACGAGCCGCGGATCGCGCTGGCGGTCCGCGATCACGACGCCGAAGCCATCCGGACGGGGCGCAGCAGGGTCACCAGCAACCTGCACGAGGGCGGCTCCGCACGGCCGTGGCAGGACCTGGGCGACCCGGCGCGCCAGCGCGTGCTGCACGCCGGCCTGGTCGACGTGATCCACGGCTTTGGCTACCCGCCCGGTGACTGCATGGCCACCCACCTGCCCGACAGCCACCTGCCCGACCGCACGCTGACGCTGTCGTCGGGCCCGCCCGGTCCCCTGTACGAACGACGGAATGGCACCTGGCACCGCCTGGACACGGGCCGCGCGCATGTGCACGTGCCGTCCGGCGTCCCCGTCCTCCTGCGGGTCGGCACCGACGACGCCGCAGATCTGCGCGTGCTGCGCGAGGTCGTGACGGGAGACGTCCAAGCGTTGTGCCTGGCCGCCAACACCCGCATCGACGACAGCACACTGCCGTACCTCAGCGGCATGACCGGGCTGCAGACCCTGGACCTGGCCAAGACCCGCGTGTCGGATGTCGGACTCTCGCAGCTGGGGCAACTCACCGGCCTGCAGCAGATCAGCCTGGCGCAGACCCGGACGACAGCGCGTGGGCGCGCTGACCTCGCCACACGGCTTCCGCAGGTCACGATCTGGACCTGAGCCGGACGCCGTGGGCGTCGAGCGCACCACACGCGGCCCACCGAGCCTCGCGGTGTGGCGAAGTGCCGCGTCGACGCGCTCGCTGGCGGCGGGACGTTCGGACCGGCCGCGGCGGGCCGGTGGCCCTTCACGTCGTGGGCCATTGGTGTCAGCGTGGCGTCAGAACATCCGGGCATGTTCGCCGGTCGGCGGCGACCGCCACGCCCGCAGAGGAGCGGATCATGGGACGTATCATCGTAGGGGTCGACGGGTCACACCTGGCGGACCGCGCGCTGCGCTGGGCGGTGCGTGAGGCCGAGCTGCGCTCCGCGCCCATCGAGCTGCTGATGGGTTTCGTGGTGCACCCGTACACCGCCATGTTCGGCGGCACCGACCGCGATCTGGCGCAGTCGCGACTCGACCAGACGGCCGAGCGCAACCAGGCACTGCTCGCGCGGGTCAAGTGGTCGTCGACGCTCGTCGAGGCGGGCTCTGCGCCCGAGGCGTTGCTCGACGCCGCCAGCGACGCCGAGCTCGTGGTCGTCGGCGCCCGCGGCGCCGGCGGCTTCCAGCAGCTCGTCGTGGGGTCGACCAGCTATCGCGTCGCCGCCCACGCACCTGTGCCTGTCGCGGTCATCCCGGACGGCGACCCCGACCAGGATGGCGGCCGCGCGATCACGGTCGGCATCGACGACTCGCCGCCGGCGCGCAACGCCCTGGAATGGGCGCTCGCGGAAGCAGCACGTCGGGCCGTCGGTCTGGTGGTGATCCACAGCTACTTGCTGCCGGTCAGCATGTCCGCGTCCGGCGTGTTGAACCAGGAACTGTACGAGCGCGCGCACCGGCAGGCGCATGACGACGCGACCGCGTTGCTCGACGAGGTCGTCGACGCCGCCGCGGTACCCGACGACGTCACCGTCGAACGGGTCGTCGTGGTCGGCACGCCCGCCGACGCGCTTCTGCAGACCGTCGGAGAGCGGTTGCTCGTGGTCGGTACCCGCGGGCACCGCACGTTCGGCCGCATGTCGTTCGGATCTGTCAGCCAGCAGGTGCTGCATCACGCCAAGATGCCCGTAGTCGTGGTGCCGTGACGTCGGGGCAGCGGTCCGCATGGGCCGCTGCCCACGGGACTCGTCGAACGTGTGGCGGCCGTACCTGTGCGATCCGTTCAGGGTCAGCCCGATGTTGCCGACGTCGGGCTGGCGCTCAGTCGCTGTCTGCGTGCGCCCGATCGGCCTCGGTGCCGACGACCGCGAACTGCCGGTCGAGTTGCACGTCGACCTGGCTGCCGTCCTCCCGCCTGACCTCGACCTCGTAGTAGCTGTCCTCGTCGCCGGCCTCCGTGTCGGTGACACGGCCTTCGCCGGTGTGGGCGAGTGCGGCCGACGACGCCCGCTCGAGCGCTGCACCGGTGATCGGGGTGTCGAATCCGTCCGCAAGGCCGGTCGCGGCGGCGACGCCCGCTCCCCCGGCGGTGACGGCCGCCAGCGTCGCGCCCGCGACCGCGAGCCTGAGGTTCCTGCGCATGTCCATACTCCCTTGCAGCGCACAGAGTGCAGGCGTCGAAGGATGCGTCATGCTAGCTGACCCCTGGCTGACCGCGGCGAACCTCGGGTCTACGCGCTGCGCCGCCTGCCACCGCGGAACAGATCGTCGGCGAGGGTAGGAGGAGCCCGGCGATGCGGTCAACGACACGGAAGCTGTGGGCCGAACAGGACCGTCACCCCGGCGACCGGGCGCGCCTGTTCTCGGCGGTCGCGGCCGCCGTCACAGCCCCGTCGGTGCTGTACCCCGGCTCGTTCGTCGACGTCGCCGCCTCGTTCGCGTTCCCTGCGGTGACCTACGTCGACACCGACCGGCGCGCCGCCAGGTTCTTCGCCGACACCGCGGGGGTGGACGCCATCATCGCCGCGCACCGCACCGCGCCGTCCAACGGACGCTGGCGGTTCCTTCACGACGACTACCGAGGCGACGTCGATCTTCCCCATCGACGCTTTGCGCTGCTCGTGTCGCTGTACGCCGGCTTCGTCTCCGAGCACTGCACACGGTTCCTCGCGCCGGGCGGCCTGTTGCTGGTCAACAACAGCCACGGTGACGCATCGATGGCGTCGACGGACCCGCGCTACCGGCTGGTGGCGGTCGTCAACTCCCGCGCCGGAACCTACCGGGTCAGCCGCTCGGATCTCGACACGTATCTGCAGGCCAGGCGCCCCACGGACGTCACCACGGAGCTGCTGCACCGAACCGGCCGTGGCGTCGCGTACACCCGCTCACCGTTCGCATACCTGTTCCAGCTCGACGACGACGTCGTCGTTCACTCGACGACCGGTGGCACGACTTCGACCGTTCGCGTCGCGGTGCCGCCGGCCCCCACGACGTCGAGGGTGAAGACCGCGCCGCGTTGCGCGCACCGCCGCGCGGTGCCGGATGCCGGCACCGGCGCGGCCACGCCCGCGGCATCGGTCAGCGTTGCCGTGTCGGCGCGTTCGGACAGCCAGGTCAGCTCGAACAGGCCGGCGTTCGGCCCGGACGTTGTCGCGTGGGTCGGCGGGCACGTCCCGACGAACACCGCTCGGAGGTCTGTGATCTCGGGCGGCCGAGGCACGGTGGGCTGCGACGGCGAGGGGGTGGGGGCCGGCGCCGTCGGCTCCGCCGGGCGCGGCGGGTCCACCGGCGACGGCTGCGCGTCGGCGGCGGGCGGCAAAGGCGCGTCGCGAACCGTCGGCTCGCGCGACGGAAACGGGAGGGGCGCGACCGGGACATCGTCGCGGACGACCGACGCCGGCGCGGCGGAACCGCGCCACCACTGCACGCCGCCGAGGATGGCCAGTGCGACGAGCGTAACGGCGGTGCCGGCCAGCAGGCGCCGGCCCCGTGACGACGCCAGTGTCTGGGCGTCCCAGGCGTCACTGTGTCCGTCGGCGGCGTGCAGGAGGGCCGTGGAGTCACCGCCACCTCCGCTCCCGCCGTCCGCGGGCGTCGTGACGTCGGCGGCGACCTCGGCGTCCGCTCCGGCGGCGACGGGCACGCCCGCGCTCGCCAGCGACACCAGCGCCCGTGCCCTGAGCAGGGCAGGTGCAGCGACCAGCGGCACGATGGAGAACAGCGCGGCCGGCGCCGCCACCCGGTCGTGCTCCTCCGCGCACGTCTCGCATGTCGTGACGTGCCTGCGGACCGTGCGCACCGTCGCGGCGCCGAACGTCGTGTGTCCCGCGGCCGCCAGCTCCGCCCGCAGCACCACACATGTCGGGGCGTCGTCGCGCCACAACAGCCAGGCTCTAACGGCCTGACCCAGCCGCCTGCGCAGACGGAACAACGCCTGGTGCGCCGCGTTCGCCGCGATCCCGAGCTCGACGGCCAGCTCGGCCGGTTCGAGACCGTGACGCAGATGCAGGTCCAACAGGCTCGCGTCGCGTTCGCCGAGCGCCGCGGCCGCCGCCCAGACGAGATCACGTTCCTGCGCCCGGGCGAACGCGGCCTCGGGGCCGGTGGGGTCGTTGCCGCTCACTGGGGGCTCCAGATGCTCGTGTTCCGCGGTCGGCACCGCGCGACGCTCCCTCGCCAGCCGGTCAAGGGCGCGGTTGCGCGTGATCCGCAGAACCCAGCCACCGAACGACGCGGGCTGCTGCAGCCGGTCCAGCTGCTGCCACGCGGTCAACAGCGTGTCCTGCGCCACGTCCGCGGCGAGGTCTCGGTCGTGGAGGATCCGCCAGGCGACCTCCCAGCAGCGATCGAACCAACGCTCGACCAGCAGTCCGAACGCGTCGTGCTCTCCTGACCGTGCGGCGATGACCAACTCCGCGTCTTCAGTCACCCTGCGTCTCCTGCGAGATCCCGTAGCCGATCGACCGGTGGTGTCGTGCCGCCACCGGGCGACCGGACTCTTCCGCCGCCGCTCATCGTCTCACGAGATGGTCACCGGTGTCCCGAGAGGCAGCAGACGCGCCAGGCGCTCGATCACGTCGTTGTCGACGCGCAGGCACCCGTGGGACACCGGCTGACCGACGCTGGTCGGCGCGTTGGTGCCGTGGATCCCGATCTGCCCGTCGCCGCCACCGAACTGCGTGAGCACGTCCGAGTGGGCCGACAGGCCCAGCGCGTACGGTCCGTAGGCCCCGGCGGGGTCAGGCGTCTCGAGTTTGTCGATGACGTAGAACCGCCCGGTCGGTGTCGGATGGTCCGGATCACCGATCGCCGCCGCGGTCGTCAGCAGCTCCTTTCCGCCGTCGAACACGCGCAGCTCGCGGGAGGCAAGGTCGACGTCGACCGCCAGCGTGACATCGCGCAGCTCGACGTCGCCGGACCGGATCCACCCGGTTGCGCCGTTGGGGCGCACCGGCAGCAGCACCTCGAGCCACCCGTCTTCGGGACCGGTACCGGCGTCTGACACCAGCACGACCGTCTGCGTGCCGAACGCGGTGGCGGCCGGCAACGTCTGCGACGGCGTGGGATCATGCGGCGCGTCGTACACCGCCAGGGGCGCCCGGGCACGGCCGGCGAGCGCTGCGGGCACGCGGTGAGCGGGCTCGGTCGGCACCTCGGGCGTCGCAGCTGGATGAACGGCCTGGGCACCGGCGTCCGGCGGTGAGGTCGTACGCGGGGTGGGGCCGCAGCCCGCGAGCAACAGCACCGCACCGAGCGCGAGGGCGCCCGCGCGAGCGCGCAAAGGGGCGGTGGCGGTTGGGAAGCGTGTGCCGTGCGACATCGTGCACCTCCGTCGTCGGGGGCCGCTGGCCGGCCCGTCACCCGACCTGACGATCCACGCGGACCCGCCTTACACGCGCGGCACCGTGTATCTGCGTGCCGACCGTCGGCGCGCGAACGGTCCGCCACGCGGGCGGACCGTTCGGGGTCGACGGTGGGTCAGCCGGTGAAGTTCGGCGTACCCGGGAGTGGCCTGTCGTCGGGCCACTCAGGCCAGCCGGGGTCGTCGCAGGCGACGTGGACGGCGACGAACTCGGTCGCGTGGAACCCCGGTCCCTCATCGTGCAGCACGCCTCGGACCTCGAAGTCGCCCTCCCCCGTCGAGATGAGGCCGGACTTGCCGTCGACCGTGTGGACCGGGCCGCCCGGCTCTCGCCACTGGGCCTTGTACGCCACCGAGCCGTCCGGTGGCGCATCCACGTCGATCTCGTAGACGATGCCGATGTGGGGCTCACACACGCCGCCGACAGCGATCGTCACCGTGGGATCGGGCTGCGGCGGCGGCGGTTCGGTGGGCAACACCACGGCACCGGGGACCTCGGGTGCGGGTTCGACGGCTGGCGGAAGCAGCTCGGCGGAATCACCGGGCTCCTCTGCCCACGCCGGGGCGGCGGCGAGCAGCGCCAGCAGGGTGAGCAGGAGGGCCACTGCCGGCACGCTCCGCGCGCGGGCGTCACGTCGCCTGGTCAGGATGGTCGGGGTGTGCATGATCGTGCTCCTCGGGGTCCGTGCGGCCCGGTCTTCGGGCGAGCCGTCACGGGACCTGACGAGGCAGAACCCGCGGCCTTACACCCCTCGGGAAGAACACTCTCCGATTCGTCGATCAGCCAGATGGCCCCGCCGCCTCCGCTGCGGCCTTGAGGCCGTTCGCGAACTGATCGAACGAGTCGGTCATGTCGGGGATCATCTTGGTGATCAGCCCGGACAGCGGGCCCGAGAACTCCTCCGTCATCGAGAACGCCGTACTCGTGCCGCGCTCCTCCAGCACGTACGTACGGACGCCCTTGAACAGACCGAGCGGCATACCGTCGGTCCAGACCATCCGCCGGGGAGGCTGCATCTCGGCGACCTTCAAGGTGAAGGTACGGCGGGGGTCGACGACCGAGACCAACTTGATGGTCTCGCCGGTCGCGATGGGGCCTTCGATGCTGACCACCGCCGGGTTCCAGTCGGCGTAGGTCGATGCGTCGCTGAGCAGCTCCCAGATCGTGCGCGCAGGGGCGTCGATCGAGCGGGACACGTGGTAGCGCTTCGTCATGTCGGCCTCAGATCGCGCGCATGCGGTTGTTCCGGGCGTTGTGCTCCACCTCGGCCAGACCGAGCGCCTCGAGCACCGGTGGCACGTAGTTGCCGAAGCGGCCGCGCAGTCCCTTCTTGATGCCGTACCAGCCTCCGACGGGATTCGCCGTCGATCGCGCCCATGCCTCCACGGTTCCGTCACGGGCCGGCTTCTGCTCGTCGGCGTTGCCGAGTGGCATCCAGTCGCCGTGCTCGATGAGCATGGCATGAAGGTCTTCGATGCAGCCGAGGTGGTACTGCAACTCGGTCGCACCCACCCGGACGACCAGCGCCGGCGGGTCGGCGTCGGGGTCGCGGTAGGCCTCGAACCCACTGCGCCCGGGCGGTGTCGACAACTGCCATGGATCCTCGGGTGTGCCGGTGCCATCCACTTCATCTGTATGCATTGGTGTGTCTGCGCTCATAGATGTGACCCTACTGCAAGAACCGGACGTCTCGTGTCCGGTTCGACTACGGTTATCTTCATGCGCGCCGCCCGGGTGATCTCGATGTTGTTCGCGCTGCAGCACCGTGGCCGTGCCACCGCCGCCGAGTTGGCCGAGCTCCTCGAGGTCTCCGAGCGCACCGTGCGCCGTGACGTGGAGGCACTCGGCGAGGCGGGGGTGCCGATCTACACGTCCCAGGGGCGTGGCGGCGGCATCCAGCTCGTCGACAGCTTCCGCGCCCGGCTCACAAGCCTGACCGTCGACGAACTCCACGTGCTGTTCCTGGCCGGTCAGCCGCACCTTGCACACCGCCTCGGGTACGGCGCGCCGGCGCGGACCGTCCGACACAAGCTGCTCGGCGCCCTGGCGGACGGACTCGACGAGACCGCCGACAGCCTGTCGGGCTGGTTCGTCCACGATCCCGACCCGTGGGACGGCAATCGGATCCCCCACGGCGAGCTGCGACGGCTCGCGAGCTGCATCCACCGGCGCCGTGAGGTCGAGGTCACCATCACCGGTCGAACGGCGGTGACCACACGGCCGCTCGGCCTCGTGCTCAAGGCCGGCTCATGGCATCTCGTCTGGGCTGGTGATGATCGTATCGAGGTCCTGGGCATCGACGATCTTCGTGCCACCCGAATCACCCGCCGGCGGTTCACGCCACCGCAGGGTTTCGAGCTCGCTGCGTTCTGGAACCGGTACCGGCCTGACGTCGCCAGAGAGAGGTCATGAGCCGGCGTGGCCGTGCCTACGGGACCTCGGTCGCCTCCACGTGCGTCACCGGTACGGGCAGCACCCGGGTGGCACGGGACACCAGATCCATGCCGAGCCATCGGGAGACGCCTGCGGGCAGCGTCGAGAGGATGACCTCATCGCAGGGCCAGCGTCGCAGCGCGTCCCGCATGGCATCCAGCGGCCGTTCGTCGCCAACCTGACCGTCGACTGTGGCTCCCAGCTCACCGAAGCGCTCGACGGCCTGCAGCAGGCGTTGCTCGGCTTCGGCGCGCGCTTCGTCCGGCGTGTGGGTCCAACCCGGCGGATCGACGTTCGCGGGTACCACCACGTGGAGATGGCAGGGACCCGCAGCGACCCGGCGCCCCAGCTCCTCGATGAGGTGCTGGCCTCCGAGTGTCTGGTTTGCGACGACAAGGTAGTGCTTCATCGGACACGCTCCCGGGGTGTCGAGCGTAGTCCATCGCGGGCGCCTTGAACATCCCGTGATGCGAGGCGGGCCGTCGAACGGCCCGTGCGCAGCGTACGCAGACAACCGCTCACCACGGTCGCCCGCCATCGGTCACAATCGACCCGCAACCGCCGGGCGAGGAGTGCCGCGTGGACGAGCCACCACAGCCGGACGCTGACAAGACACAGGTGCGCAGCGTCGAGCCCATGGACCTGCTGCGCCGCACCTACCGCGCGTGGCGACGTGACCGGGTGGCACGGCTCGGTGCCGGACTGGCGTACTACGCGTTGTTCGCCCTGGTGCCGTTGCTGACGATCACGATCGGGTTGGCGGGCCTGGCGTACTCGCAGACCGAAGTGCAGGACGCGGTGCAGGACACGATCGCCGCTGCCTTGGAGATCGATCGCAAGGTCGTCAGCGAGGCGTTGTCCGACACCGCGAGCGATTTCTCGGTGTCCACGGGCCTGGGGCTGATCGGCGTCGGCTCGCTACTGCTCACCGCATCCCTGGTGTTCGTGGCGTTGCAGGACGCGCTCGACGTCATCTGGCACGTCCCGGTCGTTGCCGGGCTCGAACGTACGATCCGCCGCCGGGCGGCCGCCTTCGGGATCATCCTGCTGGTGTCGGCGCTGCTGATCGCCGTCGTCGCGGTGCAGTCGCTGATCGGCCTCGTGGAGGCGGCGCTTCCCTCCGGGCGGGTCTTCGTCGGCACCTTGACGAAGACCCTCGCGAGGGTGCTGTCATGGTCGCTGCTGGCAGGCGCGGTCGCCCTGGTGCTGCGGATCCTGCCACGCACACGCGTTCGCTGGCGCGCGGCCGTCATTGGCGGGCTGGTGACCAGCGCCCTGCTGGCCGTCGGCAGCGTGGCGTTCGTCTTCTACCTGCGGACCTTTGCGGTCGGGTCCGCGGGTGGCGCGGCCGGCGGCGTGCTGCTGGTACTGCTGTGGTTCTACTACATGAGTCAGATCTTTCTCGGTGGAGCGGTGCTCACGCGTCAGATCGACGAGCACACGCCGACATAGCGAACGGCCACGCGCGCGGCCTGCGCCGCCCGCCGGCGCTTCACCCGGCACCGTTCGGCGCTGGCGGAAGCGTGCGGCGCCGCCAGTTCCAGACCGACCACGCAAAGGCGCCCAGAGGGACGATCACCAGCCAACTGAAGACGCGGTAGATGAGCGCGGCGGCCGCCACCGGGCCCGCGAGGTCCCCCGACCCCTCCGAACTCAGAAGCACCACGTACGCGGTCTCCGCGACCCCGAGGCCCGACGGCGTGATCGGGATCGTCGTGATCAGCTGCACGAGCGCGAACGCTGCGAAGATCGAGAGCCAATCGAGCTGTTCTGGCCCGATTCCGACGCCGCGCACCGAGACGAGCAGGATCCCGAACAGCGCGGCCTGGCCTGCGAACGCTGCACCGGCGGCCAGATGGGTGCGCGCCCGGACCACGTCTCCAGTGCGATCGCGGAAGCGCGCGGCACGTTCGGACAGATCGGCCGCGAGCGTATCCGGACTGCTGACGCGGAACACCGACGCGACCCGCCGCGCGGCGATGCCAGCCGCGTGGCCGAGCCGCCGGGCCGTCGCATCCGAACGCAGCAGCAGGGCGAGCATGATGACTCCGCTCACCAGAACGCCGGCGGCGATCATGGCCACCGTCCCGACCTGCGCGACCGCGCTGTCGTACGCGAGGAGCACAGCGGCCGCGAGCAGCGGCAGGGCCACCTTTGCGAACGTGGTGTAGAGCAGGACCAACACGACGGAGGCGCTGGTCTGCGGGCCCGAGTACCCCCAGCTACGGAACATCGCGTACCGGGCGACAAGATCGGATGGCCCAGGGACCACCACCGCAGCCGCCGTCGGCGCAAGGTAGCCGGGAACCGCTCGCGGCCAGCGCAGGTTCGGGGTCGCGGCCATGAGCAGAAGCGGCTCGACGGCCAGCCTGAAGCCCGATACCGCCACGAGCAGGACCCAGTCCCCAGCGGTGAGTTGGCGCAGCGCCGCGGTGACGTCACTCCACGAGACCAGCCGGGTGAAGAGCAGCCACAGCACCGCGGCGACGACGCCGATCGCAGCGACGCGAAAAGCCACATCGCGAGCACGCGGTCGACCCTCGGTAACCGGTGGTTCGGTCGGCTCGGTCATGGTCCCCGCCTTGTGACAGCGCGGTCTCCGCGTGTGGCGCGGTACCCGCGGCGCCAACTCATGCCCATGCGTTGCGGACGATGAGCCAGCCTGCGACGTAGGCCGCGCCGTTGAGTCCCCAGTGCGCCAGCGCAGGCGCGGCGAGGCTGTCGCCGCGGAACCGGAGCCAGGCGAAGACGACTCCCGCCAGTGCGGTGACCATGACCTGTCCCCCGACAGCCACGGCCGTCACATGCAGGCCGGCGGGAAGGCCGACCGCGGTGGCCGACTCGAGCGCCGCGATCGCCGGCAGCACGTGCCAGAGCCCGAACAGCACCGACGACACGACCGTCGCCCGCAGCGGTGACGTCCACCGCAGCAGCATGCCGAGCAGAGCGCCACGGAAGGCGATCTCCTCGGCGAGCACCGTGCCGATCGGTATGCGACCGGCGGTCTCGTAGAGCACACCGGACATCGCAACGCCGACGAAACGGCCGTCTGCCAGGAGCGCGCGGGAAACCGGCACGGCGGAGGCGACGGCAACCGCCAGGACCGCGACACCGATGGCGGCGGCGCCGACACGAACGCCGTTCGCCACGCTCCGCTTCCGCAGCCCCAACGCGGTCGCGTCCGCCCCGGAGCGGAACGCCAGGCCCAGCAGCAGCGCGGCTGCGACGACGTTGACCGGGACCGCGGCGGCCCCGGGCACGAGCACGTTGGCGGCCACGTTCCAGATTGCGAGGACGACCACCGCCGCGAGCTCGTACGTCGGTGCGCGCGCTGGCGTGCTCGCTGGGCGCTCGGTCCAGCGAAACGATCGCGATCGTCGGTCCAACAGCAGGGTCGTCACCCCACCACCGTACGGCGCGTCAGCAACCGACCCGGCGATCTGGCCTTCTCACCTGTGCAGCGGACCCTCCGTGCGTCGCGCCTGCTTGGCGATCACGTCGGCTCGAAGTCGAATCCCGACCGCTCGACGCTGTTGCGAACCTGGACGAAGGAGCCGTCCACGCCCTACAGCGCCGCGCTTGCGACGTCATACGAGGAACGCGACCGCGACACCGACGACCATCATTGCTACGAAGCCCGGGAACAACGCGTTGCGCAGCGCGATCGCGCCGCCTGCCAGAACGATGCCGCCCTTGGCGAACGTGTTCGCGACCGCCGCGATCACGCTTGCCCGCGTGGCGGTGCTGAGCTCGATGCTGCCGTCCGCCTGCAGTTGCGCCATCGACAAGGCGATCGCGTCGGCGTCGGCCAGGCCCGACACGACAGCAGCGATGTAGATCCCCGCTGTCGAGAACAGGTCCTGCGCGAGCTTCGCGACCAGGAGCACGGTGGCGAACAACAGCCCGAACTTGATGGCCGGCCCCAGCTCGAAGGGGTTGCTCAGCTGTACTTCGCTGGACGTCGTCCGCTGGCGGTACTGCAGGTAGAGAATGACGCAGTAGAGCGCGCCGACGGCCATGGCCGCGCCCATAGGGACCCACAGCTCGGACGCGAGCTCCTGATTCACCGCTGCCACGGCGATTACCACCCGACCGAACATAACGGTCCACGCCAGCATCACGGCGAGCGCGAAGGGTCGCGCGAGGTCCTCGTTGCCTTGACTGCGCTCCGTGAAGCTCAGCGTCACGGCGGTTGACGACGCCAGGCCCCCGAGGAGCCCCGTGAGCGCGATGCCACGCTCGGCGCCGACCAGCTTGGTGAGGACGTAGCCGACGAAGCTGATCCCGGAGATGAGCACGACCAGCAGCCAGATCTTGAAGGGATTCAAGACGTTGAACGGCGATGGTACGTCGTAGGTCTGGTTCGGCAGGACCGGGAGGATGATCACCGAAATGAAGGCAAGCTTGAGCGTGGCCGCCACGTCATCCGGCGTGAGCGCGGTCACAAACCGCCGCATTTCGAACTTCAGCGACAGCAGGACCGCCGTGGCGACACCGATGCCTGAGGCGATCGCCATCTGCCCCGTGTATGCGAGCGCGCCAGCAAGCAGGACCAGCAGAGCGGCCATCTCCGTGGTCAACCCCACGTCGCCGCGCCACGCGTCGACGAAGTAGGTGACCGTCAGGAACGCACCCACGATCGCGACGAGCACGATGAACGGCGCCTGAGAGTCGAGCAGGTCCGCCACGAATGCCGCGGTCGCACCGATCAGGGCGATCAGCCCGAACGTGCGAACGCCGGCGAACAGGCCCCCACCCTCGTCGGCGTCGTCGAACGAGTACTGGCGCTGGATACCGATGAGCAACCCGATGACCAGCGCGAGCCCGAACCTGGCAAACACCTGCGTCGTCGTGACGTCGATCATCTGCTACCCCAGCGACCGTGATCTCCGTGATGGACTCATCGGCTTTGCGGCCATCGAGCAGATGCAACGTACACCAGCCCATGCGACCGGCCCAGTGACGAAACCCACGCCGGACCCGACGGTCGCGGACCGCGAAGGATGCCAGTGCCTACCTGGTTGACATGGCGGGCTCGATCAGCTCGGCGCCATCGTGACCCGCGCCGCAGCGATAGACCACGATCGGTCCGCGCGGGCTGTTGACCACACCCTTGATGTCGTTGTGCCACAGCAGGACGCGCGACCGGCAGCGATCGCACCACACCGCCATCATCGCGAGCCCCACGCGCCCGGGTGTCGTGCACGCCAGTGACCTTGCCGCGCCGTCGCCCACGCGCCTACGCCGCGCAGGCGCGACCGAACTCGACCATCACGGGCCCTCGACGCCCCGGCCCGTCGTGCTGCCAGGACTCCACGCGCTCGATCCGCCTCGCGACGGCGCTCCACCAGCCGCGCGTCGGCGATCTGGCCGATGATCTCCGGATGCATCACGACCATCCCCTCGTGTAAGGTGTATAACTGGTCTTGGAGATTACACCATAACCGAATCGATGTAAGGTGTCAATTGAACTACGAACATTACGGCGATGAGTCGGTGGCGCTCGCGCTCGATCTGATCAACCACTACGCCGCGGCGCCGCGCGCGGCCGCTGGCGCAGACGGCGAGCCGCTGCCCGACCTGCAGGCCTTCCTGCAGGCGTGGCACCTGCCCTCAGCGGGAGTCCGCCCTGGCGACGAGGCCGCGGCGCAGCGTCTGGCCGACCGCCTCCACACCGTGTTCACGATCGACGACACGACGGAAGCAGCGGCCGCGATCAAC
>JAHELV010000071.1:12292-14004 GCA_024644015.1 Nitriliruptorales bacterium | reverse complement strand
CTGCTACGAACGCGACAGCCGGGATCGACATCCGATGGGATGTTTCTCTTCGCCGGCGCCCGAGACCAGGGTCCGGAGCGCGCGTCGTGGTGGACGGCGGAGGCAGCCGACCACCACGACGTCGACCGGTCGATCACCAACGACGCCTACGCGTCCGGCATCTCGGGTTCGGCGCCGGCGGACGATCCCCGTAACGCTCCCGTTGCGCCCCCGCCCGTAGGGTCGGCTCCATCCGGCAGGACGAAAGGTGGCGTCGGTGAGCGAACGGGCAAGAGGCTGGGCGCTCGCGGGTTGGGCGGCGGCGCTCGATCTCTTGCTGGCGCTGAACGTGCTGTGGCCGCTTAGCGGTCAGGAGGCGAACTGGCCGTGGGTCATGGGGTTGATGGCGTTTCCTGTCACGGCCGCCCTGCTCCTCGCCCGTCGTCCCGGCAATGCCATCGGTCGGCTGCTCGGCGTCGTGGCGATGTCGGCGGGAGCGATCTTCGTGCTGTCGTGGTTCGCACTCACCCGTACCGATGCGAGGCTCTCGGCATGGGCCGAGGCGGTCGAGTCCATTCCTGCGGTCCTCCAGTTCGGCGGCATCCTCGCTCTGCTCCACCTGTTCCCCACCGGACGTCCCATCAGCCGGGCGCACCGCTGGGTGCTCCTCGCCTTGTGGACGTACGTCGCGTGCTTCGCGGCACTCGGCGTGGTCAATCCAGGCCCGCTCGCGCTGACCGGACGGGCCAACCCGCTCGGCGTCGGGCCAGCGTGGGTGGAGGACGTCTACAGTCGCGGCGTCGCCGGCATCGTCGTCTTTGCGCTGCTCGGCTTCGTCGTCGTTGCGCGGCGCTGGTGGACCGCCGACCTCGTCGAGCGCGCCCAGCTCAAGTGGTTCCTCGGCGCGGCGACGTGGATCATCCTCGCGATCGCAGTTGCGGCGTCGCCGGGCGGCGGTCCGTTGGCCGAGTTCGTCGGCAGCGTCATCGGGATGCTGGCCTTCTGGAGCCTGCCGGTCGCCGTCACCATCGCCGTGACCCGCCATCGACTGTTCGACATCGATCGACTCATCCGTCGCACCGTGAGCTACTCGGTGGTGGTCGGCCTGCTCGGCGTCGTCTACGTGACCCTCGTCGTCGGGTTGCACGTGGTGCTTCCCGTCGACGGCTCGGACCTCGCCGTCGCCGGCTCGACCTTGGCGGTCGCCGCACTGTTCCGACCGCTGCGTGGAGGGGTGCAGCGCATCGTCGAGCGCCGCTTCGACCGGGCAAGCTATGAGATGACGACGGTGCTCGACGCGTTCACCGCCGGCGTCCACCGGCAGGTCGACATCGACACCATCGGACACGACCTGACGCACGTCGTGGCCGAGACCCTGCATCCGTCGACCGTCGCGCTGTGGCTTCCCGCACACGCCGCGCGCGACGGCGCGAAGAAACGCGGGCCAGCGGCGTCATGAGCCGCCGTGGGCGGGTCGCGTTGTCATGACCGACTTCCTCATTGCGGTACCACCCGACAGTCCGCTGGCGGATGGCGCCAGCGTCCCGGGGGCCAGGCGGCCGGCCGCTCCCTTGGCGCGGCAGGAAGCGGCCGGCGGTCCGCCGCGGCGGGGAGGCAGTCGGCCGGGGTGGGTGGCCAGGACGACGCAACAGTGCCCGGTGAGCAGTGCCCGGTCCCCGGTGCGTGGTGCCCGAACCATCTGATCCCCACCCACCGGGCTCGCTGCGCTCGCC
>JAHELV010000071.1:7260-12192 GCA_024644015.1 Nitriliruptorales bacterium | reverse complement strand
CTGGAGCTCGGCGTCGAGCGCAATCCGCTCCGCGGCGAGGCGGTCGGCCTCGGCGCGCAGTGTCGCGACGTCGAGCACCGCGACCTCGCGGATCTCCGCACGGCCCCAGCGCGCCACGTTGTCGCCTGCGCGCTTCGCGGCTTCGGTCACGACGCGGATCCGTCGACCGAGCGCGTCGCGCCGGGCCAGTGCCGCGGTCACCGTGGTGCCATCCGGCAACCGGGTCGCCGTGTTCGTCACGTTGACCGCGACGACCAGCACGCGGATGCGCTCGCTCACGTCGATGGCCTGGTCGAGCAGGACCTGCGGGTCCTCCGCCGGCTGCTCACCCTCCTGCACGCGGGCGTTGGCACGGATCCGATCTCGCAGATCGAGCAGTCGGCGTTGCGCATCAGCGCGTTCGTTCAATGCTTCTGCGAGCAGCATGCAATTGTTCACCTCCATTCCTTCTTTGGACATGTATGCGCGTGCTACCGCGGCGCCACGAAGCACGGCGATCACGCCAGCGCCTACTGGATCCGGCGGCGATCGCACGCATGCGCCTCGGCGGGCGATCATCAACGGGCGCCGCTGCCAGGACCACTGCGAACATGCACCCCGACCGGAACAAACACCGCGTGGCTGGGTGCTGCGATGAATCGGTGCGTGCGTTCATGGTCGGTGAACCTACGGCGCCGCGGCGAACGACGTCAACCCGAGCGACCACAAATCCAACACAATCAATGCAACTGTCGCGGACTGATCACTCGGCGCAATGCGACCTCGTGATATGCAACATAATTGCCCGGTCAGTACGCGCCCTGCGGTTGTGTTTCGTCATCGGCTTGCGGTGTTTCATCATCGGCCAGTGCTGTTTCATCATCCGTTTGTGCTATTTCACCATCGGCGTCCCGACATCTGATGCATGTCATGGGATGCCGGCCTGCCACACAGGACTGACCGATCCCCTGCGCAACCGCGATCCGCCCCCTGAGAGACGCCGAGCCCGCTCGAAGCGCTGATCCGCGTCGCCGGCGAGGGTGGCATCTGTAGGGGCCGCCGGCTCAGTCGTCCTGGTCGGCGTCGTCGGCGAGGGCGTGCCAGGCGAGGGCGGCGGCGTCGGTGACGAGATCGTGGAGCTCAGCCTCGATGCCTGCGGCCGCAGGCGGTGGGCCGAGGCGGCGCAGGGTGGCGGTCGGGTCGCCGGCCGGGCGGGGGCGGATGTCGATCTCGTCGAGTGGCCCGCGGGCGGTGTACAGCTCCCGGGCGACCAGATCCGCGACGGCGACGGGGCCGCTGTCGCCTGGGGAGTCGTCGGCGGGTTCGTCGGTGCCGGCGCGTTGCGCGCGCAGTCCTGCAAGCAGCTGATCGCGGTCGCGGCCCCGCAGCCGGGGAAGCAGGAACGGGTCGTCGTCGAACGTCTGCGCCAGAGTGTAGTGGACCGCGGCGACATGCTTGCACGGGTTCGCCGCGTCGGGGCACGAGCACGATGTCGACAACTCCCGCGCCCGTGGGAACAGCGACACGCCGCAGGCCTGTAGTGCGTCGTCGACGTCATCGGGCATGCGACCGTCGAGCAACGCGGCGGTGTGGCGTACCTCGCCGGCCAGCGCCGCAAGGATGCTGTCCCAGGTCGCGTCGTCGAAGACCGGCAGTGTCAGCGTCACGCGGTAGGGGTGGGCGCGGGTACCTTGCACTTTCGCGGTCACCCGGCCAGGCCGTACGGTCAGGTTCGTCACGCGACCTTGCCGCGCGTAGGTCCGCCCGCGGGGTAGCCGGTTGGCGTAGACGGCGCCGAGCGCCTCCAGGGCACCGATCCACCGCTTGCCCCACCACGTGAGACCGAAGCGTGTCACCATCGGTGGTCCTCGGCCTGGTGCGGCCAGCTCCTGTGTGTCGTCATGCGGCCTCGTCCTCGTCAGAGATGTCGGCGGGCGACAGCGACACCAGCTCGTGCAGCGCATCGTCGTCGAGCTCGGTGATCCACGTCTCGCCCGTGCCGACGACGGCGTCGGCCAGCGCGCGCTTGCGCTCCAGCAGGTCGGCGACGCGCTCCTCGACGGTGCCGGCGGTGACCAGCTTGTGCACCGTCACCGCGCGCGACTGGCCGATCCGGTAGGCGCGGTCGGTCGCCTGGTCCTCCACGGCTGGGTTCCACCAGCGGTCGTAGTGGACGACATGGGTCGCTGCGGTCAGGTTCAACCCGGTGCCGCCCGCCTTGATCGACACGAGCAGCACGGGTGATGGTTCCTCGCCGGACTGAAACGCCGCGACCATCGCATCACGGGCTCTGGCGCTCACGCCGCCGTGGAGGAACGGGATCTCGGCGACGTCGAGCCGCGCTGCGAGGTGCTGGGCCAGCACGTCGCCCATGGCACGGTACTGGGTGAACACCAGCGCACGGTCGCCCGCTGCGGCGACCTCGGTCAGCATCTCGGTGGTGCGGGCGAGCTTGCCGGAGCGGCCCGGCAGCGGTCCCCGTTCGCCCAGGTACTGGGCGGGGTGGTTGCAGATCTGCTTCAACGCGGTCAGCAGCGCCAGGATCTGACCACGCCGGTCGATGCCGTCGTCGGCCAGGCCAAGGTCGAAGACGCGGTCGACGGCAGCCTGGTACAGCGTGGCCTGCTCGCGCGTGAGGTTGCAGACGACGGTGGCCTCCTGCTTGGGCGGGAGGTCGGTCGCCACCTCGGTCTTGGTGCGGCGCAGCAGGAACGGCGCGACGACGCGGCGCAGCCTGTCTGCGGCGTCGGTGTCGCCCCAGCGTTCGACGGGCACGGCGTAGCGTTCGCGGAACCGGGGGAACGACCCCAGCAGGCCGGGATTGGTGAAGTCGACGATCGCCCACAGCTCCGCCAGCCGGTTCTCGACCGGCGTGCCGGTCAGCGCGATACGCGCCCGGGCAGGGATGCGGCGCACCGCGCGCGCGGCCTTCGACGCGTGATTCTTGACCTGCTGGGCCTCGTCGAGCACGACGGTGTCCCAGTCGACCTCGGCGAGCAGGTCGACGTCGCGGCGGACCAGCCCGTAGCTGGTGACCGTGACCGCGCCCGCCACGAACGCATCCGGCTCGGTCGAGCGGCCCGGTCCGTGGTGGCGCAGCACGGGCAGGTCGGGAGCGAAACGCGCCAGCTCGCGCTCCCAGTTGCCGACCACCGAGGTGGGGCAGACCACCAGGTGCGGCCGGTCCGCGGCGCGCGACGCCAGCAGCGCGATGGACTGCAGTGTCTTGCCGAGGCCCATGTCGTCGGCCAGCACTGTGCCCAGTCCGAGGCCGGCCATCGCCTGGAGCCAGGCGACGCCGCGATGCTGGTACGCACGCAGGGCGGCGACGATGCCGGTCACGTCCGGTGCGTCGCGTGCGGCGCCGTCGTGGAGCCGCGTGATCAGGGCGGCGAGATCGCCGTCGGCGACCGTCTCGACCCGGCCCAGGTCGGGGTCGTCGCGCTCGCCGGCCAGCGCGACCGCCAGCGCCTCACCCGGCGCCAACCGGCCGGTCGTCGCAGCCAGATCGGCCAGGCGCAACGCCTCGTCGGGATCGACGCGCACCCATCGGCCGCGCCAGGAGACCAGCGGTTGCTTGAGCGCGACGATCTCGGCGAACGCGTCGGCGTCGATCGTGTCGTCGCCCAACGCCACCTCCCAGCGGAACGCGCCCAGCGTCTCGGCGTCGAGCCCTGCCCCGGATAGACCCGCGCCCGGCGTCTGCGTCGTGGTGCCCACCCGCATCCGCGCCCGCAGACGACGTTGTCCGCTGGCGGTCAACTCGGCGGGCAGCAGCACGCCGAGCCCGGCGGCGGCCAGGTCGCCCGAGGCGTCCAGCAGTCCGGCGGCATCGTCGGTGTCCAGATCGATCCCTGCCGGACGCGCAAGCGACAGGCTGGGCCGCAGCGGGTCGAACAGCCGGGCAGCCTCGGCCAAACCCCGGATCAGCGCCTCGTGCGCGTCGCCGACCCGCAGGCGGCCGAGGTCAACGCGCGCATCGGCGGCGTCCCACACGCGGTCGGCCTCCACGATGAGGCTGGGGTCGTCGGCAGACTGCAACAGGTAGTCGACACGCCACCACCGCTCATCGGCAGCCACGTCGAGCGGCGGTGCGTTGAGGCGCACGCACAGCCGCGCGCCGTCGTCCCGGTGGCCCCGGACCGCTGCGCTCCACTGCGCGATCTGCTCGGCATACAACGTCGCGTCGTCGAGGCCGCCGACCACGGGATCGACCCGATCGATCAACCCGGCGAGCCATGCGCCGGCCCACCCGGCGTTGCGCCGCGCGTGCGCACTGCGCCGGCGGGTGGTGTTCCCGCCGCCCGCCGCGTCGCGGACGAACGCATCAGCGACGGCATCACCGAACGTCGTGATGAGCTCGGCCGGCGAGTGCACGGCGTCCTCGCCCTCGACCCGCAGCGCGTGCGCCGCGGGCGGCAGCCGTGCTGCTAGCACGGCCAGTCGGTCATCACCCGCTCCGGCAAGCGCCCAACAGGCGACGCCGACGTCGCCCGCCGGCCGCAGCGTGGGGACGACGTGGCCCGCCGCGACCAGTTCGAGCGCGATCTTCGCCGCGGCGCTCCAGGCGAGCAGCGAGTCGGACGGCCGGCGTCGTCCCGGCCACCGGTGCGCCGGCATGGCCGGCGACGGCAACGCGACGAGCGCAACCACCGCGGCACCTATGGGCACGAGTCGGGCCTGCACGTCCGCGACCCGGACGCGCTTGTACGCTCGTTGGCTGCGCGGCAGTACGGTCGGCAGCGTCGCCGGGACGCCGGGCGGAAACCCGAGCCGCGTCATCTGTTCTACGAGGTCGGCGGTTCCCCACAGCGCGAGATGGCCACGCGACGGGACAGGATCACCTGGCCAGAACGTGGCCTGGAGCGTCCCTGGGCCTACCGGGGGCGTCATCGAGCTACGGGCGCTCCTGCAGAGATCCGAGGGGTACGGCGTCGTGGTCAGCTGACCGGT
>JAHELV010000071.1:2399-7160 GCA_024644015.1 Nitriliruptorales bacterium | reverse complement strand
GGACCGGGCCGAAGGACGTAGCAACTTGCGGCCTGTCGTGTCGTGCGTGGCGGCACCCCGCTCCGCGTGCCACAGTCGATTGTGGGCGACGTGGCACGACAGCCAGGAGGTGCACCGTGGTCACCCGGGTCGCGGCAAAGGTCGAGTCGGTGATCCAAGACGCCGTTGCGCGTCCCGGCCTGGTCACCGTGCTGACCGGTGCGGGGATCTCGGCCGCCAGCGGCATCCCGACATTCCGCGGCCCCGAGGGCTTCTGGGTTGTCGGCGCACGGGAGTACACGCCCCAGCAGCTGGCCACGCGGGCGATGTTCGTCCGCGAGCCGGAGGATGTGTGGTCCTGGTACCTGTACCGGCTCGGCGTCTGTCGGGCGGCGGCCCCCAATCCCGCTCACGAGGCCGTAGTGCGACTCGAGCGGGCCCTCGGCGACCGCTGCCTGCTCATCACTCAGAACGTCGACGGGTTGCACCTGCGGGCAGGCAGCACGCCCGCGCGCACCTACCCGGTGCACGGCGAGATCGAGTGGACCCGCTGCGCCGACGCGTGCACGCCCGAGCGGGTGCCGATGCCCGTCCAGGTGACGACCAAGTGTCGCGGTGAACCGCTGACCGACACCGACCGTGCGGCGCTGCGGTGCCCGGCGTGCGGCGCCTGGCTGCGTCCGGACGTGCTGTGGTTCGACGAGACCTACGACGAGCCGCGCTTCCGTTTCGACAGCTCCTTGCGGGCCGCCATGCGTACCGCGCTGCTGCTGACGGTTGGCACGTCGGGTGCCACCACCCTGCCGACGCTGGTGGTCCAACGTGCCGCGGCCAGCGGTGCCACGATCATCGACATCAACCCGGCAGACAATCCGCTGGGCGACCTGGCGGCGCACACCGGCGGCGGGGTCGTCCGCGAACTGGCGACCGACGCGCTGCCGACGCTGGCCGACCTGATCATCACAGCCGCGCGCCGGCGCTCCGCTGCGCCCGACCACCACGGGTAGCACAGCGCGGGCACGGCCGACGAGCCGTGGCCCGCTCATCGGCGCCTGAGCCACGGTGCCGGCCGGCCGTGGACATCTTTCACGTTCGCTACCGGGCGCGGCATCCTTTCTGGACCGCAGTGCACTCAGCGCGATGCGGGCGCGTGCACCCACATCTAGGGGGCGCGGACAGCGGCGGCGCAGAACGGTACAACTGCCGCATGCTGTCGGTGCTGTCCCCCGCCAAGACCCTCGACTACGAGTCCCCGCTGCCGACGCGCAAGCGCTCGCAGCCACGGATGCTCGACCGCTCCGAGGAGCTCGTCGACCTGCTGGTCACGCGGTCGCCGTCCGAGCTCGCTTCGCTGATGGACATCTCCCACGAGCTCGCGGAGCTCAACGCGCAGCGCTTCGCCGACTTCACGACGCCGTTCGACCGGCGCAACGCACGACCCGCGCTGCTGGCCTTCGACGGGGACGTCTACCGCGGCATGGAGGCGGCGCGTTTCGGCGAGCGTGACTTCACCGAGGCGCAGAAGACGGTACGCATTCTGTCCGGTCTCTACGGCGTGCTACGGCCGCTGGACCTCATGCAGCCGTATCGCCTCGAGATGGGCACGAAGCTCGAGACCGATCACGGCGGGACGCTGTACGACTTCTGGGACGGCACCATCACCGACGTGCTCAACGCCGACCTCGCCGCGTCGCCGGGGCCCGACGTGCTGGTCAACCTGGCGTCGGCGGAGTACTTCGCCGCCGTGCACGCCGCGGATGTCAACGGCCGGATCATCAGCCCGCGCTTCCTCGACGGGCGCGACGGCGACTACCGGATCATCTCGTTCTTCGCCAAGGCGGCGCGAGGCGCGATGACCGCGTGGCTCGTCCGCAGCCGCGCCCGGACGGTCAAGGCGATCCGCGCCTTCGACGGCATGGGGTACCGCTACGACCCGGACCGGTCCACCCCCGACGAGCCGGTGTTCATCCGCGAGCACTGACGCAAGGCCGGCGCACCGCCGACGGATCCTTCGCGATACGGGCCAGGGTCCTGCCGGGTGCGGCAGCGGTCATCGCTCGCCGGAGCGGCTTCTCCACAGGCTGGTCCACGCCGGGCGGGCCGGTGCGGCACGCTGAGCGTCCGGCGATGCGCCGCCGATCGATGCCAGAACCCCGGGGGACGAACGTCATGAGCGACCAACCGCTGATCACGCGATGGAGCGACGTCGATTCGTGGCTGCAGGCAGAAGCACGTCAGTGCACACGTCTTCATGTGGTGCCGGCCTCCGTCGCGTTCGCGTTCCATCACGGCCGGCTCAGCGTGGTCGTCGAAACCCCGCCGTTCTGCATCGAGGACGCCGAACTCATCACCGACGAACTTGTTCGCTTCCTCCCGCAACTGCACGCCGACCAGCTGCTCGTCATGTCGCCCGGCGCGTACGAACCGGACGAAGCCGACGCCGGGACGCTGTGGGTTCTGCGAGCACACATCGGCGAGCGCGGCAAACCGTGGCGCACAGTGCTCCATCTGCTGCCGTTCGAGGACCCCCACATGGCCGTCGAGCCCGTCGAGATCGAGCCCCCGGATCCGTGGTCGGCGCGCATCCGCCGCCTGTTCGATCTGCACGTGCCGCCGATCCACGAGTCGGCGCTCATCACGCCAATGGATCACCGCTTCGCCGTGTACTTCCACTCCCACGGGCCGTTCGCGGGCGCGACGTCGCTGTCCGGCTTCAACTGATGCCAACCGCCGCGCAATTCCGCTCGCGAGGGCCCGGTCGTGCGCTGGTCGGCCTGCACGCGTTCTTCGACGACCGTCGCCTACGGCATCACGCAGCGGTCGACGCGATCCGCCAGGCGTTCGCCAGCCGCCTCCTGCGTAGGCTGGAGATGGATGGCACACGCCCAGGACCCGGCGATCCTCACCGAGAACCTCACCCGACGCTTCGGCGATCTCGTCGCCGTGGACCACATGGACCTCTCGGTCGGCCACGGGCAGGTGTTCGGCTTCCTCGGACCGAACGGCGCCGGCAAGACCACAGCGATCGCGATGCTCACGACCCTGCTGCGGCCGACAGAGGGCAGGGCCCTGGTCGCCGGACACGACGTCGAGCGCGACGCCGCCGGCGTCCGGCGAGCCATCGGCATCGTGTTCCAGGAGCCCAGCCTCGACGAGCGGCTCACCGCCCGTGAGAACCTCGAGTTCCACGCGGTGCTGTACGGCATGCCGCGAGCCGAGCGACCGCAGCGGATCGGCGAGGCGCTGCGTCTGGTCGATCTCGACGACCGGGCGGACCACATCGTCGAGAAGTTCTCCGGTGGGATGCGCCGCCGCCTGGAGATCGCTCGCGGCCTTCTGCACGTGCCCGCGGTGCTGTTCCTCGACGAACCGACGCTCGGCCTGGACCCGCAGTCGCGACGCTCGGTCTGGCAGCACATCCGCACGCTGCGGGAGACGACGGGCGTCACGGTGTTCATGACCACCCACTACATGGAGGAGGCCGAGTTCTGCGACCGCATCGCCATCATCGACCACGGGCGCATCGTCGCGCTCGACACCCCGGAGGGCCTCAAGAACCTGGTCGGCGGCGACGTCGTCGTCCTCACGACTCCGGACGCGCAGGCCATGGTGGACTACCTCGGAACACAGTCACTCGATGCCACCATGCGGGACTCCGAGGTTCGCGTCGAGGTCGACGACGGTGCGCGGTTCATTCCCCGTGTGGTCCGTGGGTTTCCCGGGGAGATCGACGGCGCCAGCCTGCGGCGCCCGACCCTCGATGACGTCTTCCTCAAGCTCACCGGGCGCACGATCCGCGAGAGCGAACTGAACGCTGGCGACGTGTCCCGCAGCCGGATGCGGCGTTCGATGGGGTCACGGGGACGCCGATGACGACAGTGGGACCGGACGCCGCCGAGGGCCGCGACGTGACCTCCGCCGCTGTCGGTGTCCGGTCGAGCCGGACAGCGATGACCGTTGGCGCGGTCGGCATCATCTGGAAACGTGAGATGCTGCGATGGTGGCGGGACAAACCTCGCATCATCGGGTCCACGGGCTTCCCACTGATCTTCCTGCTGGTGTTCGGCAGCGGCTTGTCGGGCGCGATGGGCAGCCTGATCGGCGACGGTGCGCAGGCCGTCAACTTCGAGCAGTTCATCTTTCCAGGCATCATCGCGATGTCGGTCTTCTTCGCGGCGCTGTTCAACGCCGTGTCGCTCGTGTACGACCGGGAGTTCGGGATCCTGAAAGAGGTCCTCGTCGCACCCGTCAGCCGCGCGGCGGTCGCGTTCGGCAAGACGCTCGGTGGGGCGACGGTCGCCACCCTCCAGGGGACCGTCGTGTTCGTCTTCGCACCGCTCGTGGGCATCCGCCTGAGCCCGCTCCTGGTGCTGCAGCTGTGGCCGATCATGTTCCTGGGTGCGTTCGCCCTGTCGTCGATGGGGGTGGCGATGGCGGCGCGCATGCGCTCGATCGAGTCGTTCCAGATGATCAACCAGTTCGTGATGTTCCCGCTGATCTTCCTGTCAGGGATCTTCTTTCCGCTGCAGGGGCTGCCCCCGTGGATGGGCGTCCTGGTCCGCGTCAACCCGGTGAGCTACGCCGTCGATCCGCTGCGCCGGCTGATCCTCGAGGCCCAGGGGCTGCCCGACGAGGTGCTGGGCCGCCTCTCCGAATCCGGCCTGGCGTTGTCACTCGGTGGCCAGCAGGTCGGCGTCGCCGCAGACATCGCCATCGTCGCGGGATTCGGGATCGCAATGAACGTGTTGGCCATGTGGCTGATCAGCATCCGCGACTAGGCGC
>JAHELV010000071.1:0-2299 GCA_024644015.1 Nitriliruptorales bacterium | reverse complement strand
TGGTGGCCGGGCGTCGCGACCGAACGCTCCCGCGTCAGTTCTCCTCGTCGATCTTCAGCGCGTTGCCGAGCTCGAAGAACGTCGGTGCCCACAGGCCCACGAAGATGCCCCACCGCTGCGCACTGGCCCGGTCCTGCGCGCGCTTGGCCGCCGCCCACGACATGATCGACAGCAGGATCGACGCCATCCCCGCGACGTAGGCGATCTCGCTGGTGATGCCAAGGTCACGAACCATCTTGATCATGGTGCAATCCAATTCTCGGTTGTTGCGCGCTGACCCTGACAGTCTGGTCCACACCGCTGCGCACCATGCATGCATCGCCGGAAAGGCTTACCGAGGCGATCCGATGTCGCTCGCGAGGTCAGCCGATGACGACGATCTGGTCGCCATCGTGCAGCTCCACCTGCGTCGAGCTCCGCGGATTCAGCACGACGTCGCCGCCGCTGCGCCAGCCAAATGCAAGGAGTCCGGACGCGTACGCCGCAGCGATGACCTCGGCGAACCCCACAGTCCCGGCCAGGCCTAGCTCGCGCGCTCCGACGAGGTGCACCGACGGGCTGTCCGCGGCGTAGAGGTCCAGCAGGATCGCCCGGCGCTGCGGCTGCTCTGCTAGCTGGACCATCAGGCGGCTGGTGATCGCGTCGCTCACGACGTAGTCGTCCGCGCCAGTCACGCGGGCGAGATCCACGTTGTCGGCGTCGAGCAACTCGACGATGACGCGCGGGGTCTCGCCGCCACGCGCTTCCAGTTCGCGGCGCAGCAACATGAGGTTGAGCAGCGTCCGGCTGTCCCCCTCGTCGGCCGACGTCCCGCGCCTGTAGGCGAGCAGCACGATCGACGTGATGTGGGAGGTCTGCGCCTGCTCCCCAAGGTGCCAGGTCACGGCCCTGCTGGGCGTCAGCGTCACGTCGAACCGCTGCAGCGTCGGGATCTGGAGCTCATCCTGGTCGAACAGGCCCGAGTCGTACACCACCTCGACCGTGGAGCCCGGCTCGGCGAACTCCTCCAGATTGGCCAGAAGCTGCGGACCGAGCGCGTTCCATCCGATGACCAGCAGGTGCTCCTCCCGCCTGGAGGCGCGCAGCCGGGCCTGCGAGGTGGCCGCGAGCGACGCACGATCGGACAACCCGCTCGACGCGGGTTCGGGGGGCTGGTCGTCGTCGGCGATCACGATCAGACGGTCGCCCTTCTCTAGCCGGGTCTGGGGTGCGGGATTGAGTTCGACGGCACCGTCGGGCAGCAGCCGGCCGATCGGGCGGGTCTTGGCGAACCGGAACACGGTCTCGCCGAATGACAGACCGGCGAGTTCATCGACTCGTCGGACATACAGGTCGCAGCCACGGAAGTCCAGGAGCTCCTCGACCACCTGGTTGAGACCCGGCTCGCGCAGCGCGAACGCGGTGATGCGGGCGACGCTCTGCAGGCCGACGACGGGATGCACGGCGCCACCGGAGGCGCGGACGAGGCTCTCCGCCGTTTCCAGATCGCTGAGCTCCGCGACGAGGGGCACGCGATCGAAGCCGCCCAACTCGGCACCTGTGGACAGCACGGCCTTCACCACGCCGGCATCACCGTTCGCGTCGTCCTCAGCGATCACGATCACCGCACGCGCGTCGTGGACCCCGACCATCACGAGATCGGAGGCCCGCGCCCGGTCGCCGCGGCGGATCACGACACGACTTCGGTACAGGTCGCCGGCCACTGCCCGCACGTGCTCGCTCAGCTCCACCGGCTCTCGGTCCGTCAACACAACGATGGCGTTGGAGCGCAGCGTCCGGTTGGCGAGCGCCAACTGCTCCACGATGACGGGAAGCCTGGACGACGCCCCGAGAATCACCACGTGACCCTTTTCGACCACCGTGCTCCGACCGCTGCGCATCGCCTCGACCCGCTGCTCGACGCCGTTGGCGATGAGGCCGATGAGGGTGCCGGCGATCAGAATCCCGAAGATGGTGATCACAAGCGCGAGGATCCGCCGACCGATCCCGACGTCGCTGGCCATCGTCCCCGGGTCGAGGGTGCGGAGCAGGCTCTGCCAGAAGTCCTCGGAGAACGACGACCCCTCGCTGCCGGCGAACTCGACTCCGAACACCGTCAGCAGCAACGAGCTGAAGAGCACGGCCAGCAGGGTGACCCCGCCGAGCCAGACCAGGACCACCCACGTCCCACGGGACAACAGGGTGTCGAACCGGTACCGGAAGCTGTTACGGAGCCGACTCACTGCGTTGGACGACCGTTGCAGCTCAGGCACGACGATCTCCATTGCATAGGCCCGGCTTTCGGCCGCAAGGCTACAGG
>JAHELV010000070.1:6934-14122 GCA_024644015.1 Nitriliruptorales bacterium | reverse complement strand
GAAGGAACGACGAACCGCGGTCGCCGATCGTCGCTGCTGGGCGCCGGCGCGAGCCGCAGTCCGTGCATGACCGCCTCGGCGATGGCCGCGGAACGCTCCTCGTCGCTCGCGCGCCGAACGTGCGCCCGGTAATCGATCAGCCGATCCTCGAGCAGGTCGATCAGTGCGGCGTCGCCCGGCGCACGCGTGCCCTGCCGGTCGTAGTCGCGGGGGACATCGACGTGGTCCCTGCCGTGGTCGCCGAGCGCCGACCGGATGCGTGCGAGGACGTCGTCGCGCGCGTTCACGAGCGTGCCTCGCCGTCGCCGCGGGTGCGGGCCCACCACTCGCGGAACGTCTCGGTCGGCGGCGCCGGTGCGTTGCGGGCGGCGGTCCACGCTGACAGTGGCGGCGGCAGCGCTCGGATCCGCCGGGGGGTGCCGCGAGCGAGCAGCCGCCCCGCGCGAGCGGCGCGTTGGGCAGCCGCGTAGCGAGTGGGCTCCGCCATCACCCATGCGGCCGCGGCCATCGCGACCGCTTCCGGGCCAGGTACGGAGCGCAGCCGGCGGCGCTCCTCGACGTGGCGTGCCCGCAGATGCACCAGGACCTCGGGGATGTTGATCTTGACCGGGCAGGCGTCGTAGCAGGCACCGCACAGCGACGACGCGAACGGCAGCGAGGCGTTGTCCTCGATGCCGGTGAGCTGCGGCGACAGGATCGCACCGATCGGACCGGGATACACCGAGCCGTACGCATGGCCGCCGGTTCGTTCGTAGACCGGGCAGACGTTGAGACAGGCCGAGCAGCGGATGCAGTGCAGCGCCTGGCGACCGATCTCGTCGGCCAGCGCCGCGGTGCGGCCGTTGTCGAGCAGCACCAGATGCACGTCCTGCGGTCCGTCTCCCGGATGCACGCCCGTCCACATCGACGTGTACGGGTTCATCCGCTCCCCGGTGGACGACCGCGGCAGCAGCTGGAGGAACACCTCGAGGTCACGCCACGTCGGCACGATCTTCTCGATGCCCATCACCGTGACGAGTGTGTCGGGCAGGGTCAGGCACATGCGCCCGTTGCCTTCGGACTCCACAACCGACAGGGTGCCGGTGTCGGCGACCGCGAAGTTGGCGCCCGACACGCCGACGCGTGCCGTCAGGAACTTGGCTCGCAGGTGGGCGCGGGCGGCCATCGCCAGCCGTCGTGGCTCGTCGGTCAGTTCCGGGTCGACGTCGGCCATGCCGCGCAGGAAGATGTCGCGGATCTCGGCGCGGTTGCGGTGGATCGCCGGGACCAGGATGTGGCTGGGCGCATCATCGCCGAGTTGCACGATCAGTTCGGCGAGGTCGGTCTCGATCGCGGCGATCCCCGCGTCGGCCAGCGCCTCGTTCAAGCCGATCTCCTGCGTGGCCATCGATTTGACCTTCACGACCTCGTCGCTGCCCGTGGCGCGCACGATGTCGGTGACGATGGCGTTGGCGTCGTTGGCGTCGCGCGCCCAATGAACGGTGCCACCCGCGGCGGTGACGTTGGCTTCGAGCTGGACGAGCAGCTCGGGCAGCCGTGCCATGGTGTCGGCCTTCAGTGCCCGTCCCGCCTCGCGCAGCTCCTCCCAGTCAGCTACCTCGGCGACGACGGCTGCGCGTTTGGCGCGGATCGTGCCGGTGGCGTTGCCGATGTTGCGGCGCAGCTGGCTGTCGCCCAGCGCTTCGCGCGCGGCGGCGGGAAACGACCGATCGCCGCGGAGGTGGCCGACGCCGGGCGGTGCCGTCGGCGGTGCCGCAGATCCGTCGGGCATCATGGCGTGGCCTCCGCGGTACTGGCGAGGATCTCGGCAAGGTGCAGCGTGCGGACGCCGGTCCGCAGCCGGGACAGTCCGCCGTCGATGTGCATCAGACACGAGGCGTCGCCCGCCGTGCACACCTCGGCGCGGGTCGCCAGCACGTTGCGCATCTTGTCGGTCAGCATCGCCGTGGACGTGTCGGCGTTCTTGACCGCGAACGTCCCGCCGAAGCCGCAGCACTGATCGGCTTCGGGCAGCTCGACCAGGTCGATCCCGCGTACGTTGCGCAGAAGCCGCAGCGGGTTGTCTCCCACCCGCAGCATGCGCAGCGAGTGGCATGTGGGGTGGTAGGTGACGCGGTGCGGGAAGTACGCGCCGACGTCGTCGACGCCGAGCACGCCGACCAGCAGCTCCGACAGCTCGTAGGTCCGTTCCGCGACCAACTCGGCCCGCCGGGCGAGGTCCTCGTCGCCGAAGTTGCGCGCCACCGTCGCGTGCTGGTGGCGGATCGACCCCACACACGAGCCCGACGGCGCGACGATCACGTCGTGGGGCTCGAACGTCTCGACGTACCTACGCACCAGGGGAAGCGCGTCGCGCTGGTAGCCGGTGTTGACGTGCATCTGCCCGCAGCACGTCTGGGCCTGCGGAAACACGACCTCATGGCCCAGGCGCTCGAGGACGCGCACGGTCGCCTTGGCCACGTCGGGGAACAGGGTGTCGGCCAGGCACGTGGCGAACAACGCGATCTTCATGCCGCCTCCGTCACGACTCGCTGGTCCCCACGCAACCTACGCCGGTCGCAGAGGGCGGTACAGGGAATGGCCGGAACGCCGTTCCTCCAAGGGATCTCGACCCGGCCACGACGCTGTGCATCGTTTGCGCCAAGAGGTTCGGTACCTTGGAGACGCTGGAGAACGGCGCGTGCAGTCACGCCGTTCTGCCCAACAGCGGGCACCTACAGTGTCGGTGGCTCGTTGCATCGGCCCGGCGCTCGACGGCGCCAACCCCAACACGCAGGAGGAACGCCGTGACCGACACCAGGATCATCGCCGTTGTAGGCGCGACCGGCGCGCAGGGCGGCGGGCTGGTCCGCGCCATCCTGAACGACCCGGAAGGGGGCTTTGCGGTCCGCGCGCTCACGCGCAACCCGGACTCGGACAAGGCCCAGGCGCTCGCCGCAGATGGCGTCGAGGTCGTCGAAGCCGACCTCGACGACGTCGAAAGCCTGAAGAGGGCCTTCGCCGGCGCGTACGGTGCGTACTGCGTCACGAACTTCTGGGAGCTCTTCTCCGCGGAGAAGGAGAAGGCGCAGGCGAAGAATCTGGCCGAGGCCGCGAAGGTCGCGGGCCTCCAGCACGTCATCTGGTCGACGTTCACGGACACGCGTGACCGGCTGCCGATCACCGACGAGCGCATGCCGGTGCTACAGGAGTCGTACAACATCCCGCACTTCGACGCGAAGGGCGAAGCGAACGAGTACTTCTCGGAGGCCGGTGTGCCGACGACCTTCCTCGTCACCTCCTTCTACTGGGAGAACTTCATCTCGTTCGGCGCCGGCCCGCAGCGTGGCGAGGACGGCGTGCTCGCGCTGACGATGCCCATGGGCGACAAGCCGCTGCCAGGTGTGGCCGCTGAGGACATCGGTAAGACCGCGTACGGGATCTTCAAAGCCGGCGACGCATACATCGGCAGAACAGTCGGCGTGGCGGGCGAGCACGTGACCGGCGCGGCGATGGCGAAGGCGATGACCGATGCGCTCGGCGAGGAGGTGCGCTACCAGGACGTCCCCGCGGACACGTATCGCAGCTTCGGCTTCGACGGCGCGGACGAGATGGGCAACATGTTCCAGTACAAGCGGGACTTCAGCGAGTTCTACGTCGGTAGGCGCGACATCGAAGAGGCCCGCAGGCTGAACCCGGAGCTGCAGACGCTCCGCCAGTGGCTCGACGAGAACGCCAAGGCGATACCCGTCAACTGACTCGAGTCGTTCGCTGACGCGCGTCGCCGCGCAGGACGGCTTGGCGGATCTGCCAATTCCAGCCGACGGGCTCCGTGACGGAGCCCGTCAGCCTTCCGAGCTCATGCCTTCGGAGCTCATGTCCATTCCTTCGGATCCCGCCTCCATGTCGCCGATTGGGACGACCTCGGCACTGACGGTCTGTTCCCCGGCGTTGTCGAATGTCAGCGTCAGGTCGACAGTGTCACCCTCGGCGAGATCGCTGGTGACGCCGGTCAGCATCACGTGATATCCGCCGGGCTCCAGGATCGCCTCGCCGCCGCCGGGGATCTCGACACCGTCGACCTGCTGCATCGCCATCGACCCGTCCTCCATCGAGGATTGGTGCAGCTCGGCGGCTTCGGCGACGTTCGTGCTCGCCCCAATCAGCCGGTCGGCGCCGTCGCCGCTGTTGGCCAGCGTCATGTACGCCGCGCCGTTCGCGCCGGCCGGCACCGGCACCCGAGCGTTCGTGACGGTGATCTCGCCGCTGGAGGCGGCCCCGCCACAAGCGGCCAGGAACAGTGCGAGCGCGCCGACGGCGAGTGCGGTCCGGGTTCGCAGGCGTGTCACGTCGGTTCGCTCCATCCGTTGTCGATCAGCAAGCGCAGGTCGTGCAGGTAGATGTCGGGCGTCGTGCCGAACGACCAGGCAACGTGTGCGCTGCCGTCGGCGGTGTAGCCGAGCACCGACGACGGGTGGCGCGGCGGCTCGTCGACGTCGGCGTCGATGGCCGTCGGTGGCAGCCCGATCGACTGCAGCGCGCGGTTGACCTGCTCCGGGGTTCCCGTCAGTCCGGTGATGTCGGGGGCGAAGTTGTCGAGGTACGAACGCAGGCGCTCGGGCGTGTCGACGGTCGGGTCGACCGACACGAACAGGACGTCGACGTGGCCACGCTGCACGGGCGTCAGCTGGTCGAGCGCGCGGCCTATCGCCGCCATGTGCGTCGGGCAGACGTCCGGGCAGCTGGTGTAGCCGAAGTAGACCAGGGTCACTAGCGCCTCGGCATCGCGCGCGAAGTCGTACGACGAGCGGTCCGCTGCCGTCAGATCGAAGTCCGGCGTCGGCATCGGCAGGTCGAGCACGCGTCCCCACACCTCGTCCGGCGCGCCCCGTTTCGGCAGGACCTCAGTCTCGAGCTGCGCCGCCGCACGCTGGGCATAGCCGGTCCTGGCCACCCCGGCATGGGGCGCCGCCGCGCCGCCGCACGCCGACACAGCCGTGAGCAGCGCGACCACGAGCAGGCCACGCCAGACGGACAGCCGGCTGCGCGCGATCTCCGCGGCGAGGCGGGTCCCGCCAGGTGGATCGCCCCGCCGCACATGTGACTCGTCCACGGACCAGAAGGCTACCGTCGTCGGGTCGACGCGCGTGTGGGAACTGCTGGACATCAACGGGTCCTTCGGCGAAGTTCAGGCACGAGCCGACGCTGGTCCCCGATGTGTTGGCCGCGCGTACCCGACGACAGGCCACGTCATGCACCAGAAGATCATCCCGAACCTGTGGTTCGACACCGAGGCGGAGGAGGCCGCGACCTTCTACGCTTCCGTCTTTGCCAACTCGCGCATCGTGAACGTCACCCACTACACCGAGGCAGGGCCGCGACCGGCCGGCACGGTGATGACCGTGACGTTCGAGCTGGATGGTCAGCGGTTCGTCGGCATCAACGGCGGCCCGCAGTTCACATTCGACGAGGCCGTCTCCTTCGAGATCAGCTGCGAGACCCAGGACGAGGTCGATCACTACTGGCAGCGGCTGACCGACGGTGGGGAGGAAGGGCAGTGCGGCTGGCTCAAGGACCGCTACGGCCTGTCGTGGCAGGTCGTGCCGACCGGCATGGAGGAGGTGCTCAACGATCCGGACCCGAGGCGGGCCCAGCGGGCCATGCACGCGATGCTCGGGATGCGCAAGCTCGACATCGCCGCGCTACGCGGCGCGGCCGACGGCGCGCCGCCCAGATGACAGGTGTGGCGGTCTGTGGCACGCCCGTCGTGCGGGCAATCGTCGCCTGCTGGTTCGCAGGCCGATGAAGGAGACGTCGTGTTCCACGAATACCTGAGCAAGCTGTCCCGGGACGAGCGGCAGGCGCTGCAGACGGTCATCGATCACGTCCGCACCGTCGCACCCCGCGCCACCGAAGGCCGCAGCTACGGCGTGCCGGCCTTCCTGTACGACGGGAAGCCCCTTCTCGGTTTCGCTGCCACCAAAGCGCACCTGAGCCTGTATCCCTTCAGCCCACAGGTCTTGGAGGACGTGAAAGCGCAGCTCGACGGTTTCGGGCTCTCGAAGGGCGCGGTCCGATTCACCGCCGACCGCCCCGTCCCTGGCGAGGTGCTGACGGAGATGATCGGGCGACGACTGACGGAGATAGACGGGCAGTGACCCAACAGGACCGTTGCGGTCGTCGGTGTCCTCGGGTTGTCAACCGGTGCGATCGCCCCTTTACCGCGTGATCGGTCGGCAGTAGCGTCGCGGTTACTTGAAACCATACGAAAGGCGAGGATGTGACAGACAGCGTGTACCGGGTGACCGAGGTCGTCGGAGTCAGCAGCGAGTCGTGGGAGGCGGCGGCACACCACGCCGTCCAGACCGCAGCCGGCACCGTTCGGGACCTGCGCGTCGCCGAGGTGGTCAAACAGGACCTGACGATCGAGGATGGTGGGGTCAAGCACTTCCGCACCAGGCTGGCAATCTCCTTCAAGTACGAGGCGGACGACTAGCGGGCGCGCGACCCCTGCGCCGCAGCGATCTCAGGCCTGCGTGCACCTGAGCGGTTCTGGCCACGTCGGGGCAGGCAGCGTCGACAATGGGCTGCATGAGATTGCGCAGTGTGCGGTCGTTGGTTCGGACCGCAGCGGTCCTCCATCTGGCTTACAGCTGGCTCGTGCGGCCGTGGCACCTGCAGTGGGGTGCGGTCCCCGACGAGGTGCGACGGCCAATGCCCGGCGACGAGCTCGTGCCTCATCCGACGCTGTGTGCCACGCGCGGCATCACGATCGACGCACCAGCCGCGGACGTGTGGCCGTGGCTGGTCCAGATGGGCGGGTACACGCGCGCCGGCTGGTATTCCTATGACCGCTTCGACAACGCCGGTCGGCCGAGCGCCGACCACATCGTCCCGGAGCTGCAGGGTCTGACCGTCGGCGATGTCATGCTGACGTCGCCCACGCAGGGCTTCGTGGTCCGCGCCATCGATCCCGGCCGCTCGCTGATCCTCGACATCGACGATCGCGGCTCGCGCATCACCAGCGTCCCGATGCTGACGCCGCTACCCGACGGACGGACTCGACTGGTCATTCGCGTTCGGGCCTACTTCCGGCCGAGGCATAGGCTGTTCGGGCTCGCGTTCGACGTCGGCGATTTCGTGTTCATGCGCAGACAGATGCTCGGTATCCGGCGACGATGCGAACAACAGCAGCGCGCCGACGCGGAT
>JAHELV010000070.1:0-6834 GCA_024644015.1 Nitriliruptorales bacterium | reverse complement strand
TGGCCGAGCACGGTGGTCCGGGTGTCCTACGACGCCTGGTCGGCGACACGACGCGGGACTGCTGCGCTGGCAGACCGCCGACGGCGGCGCCTGGCGCACCTGGTCGCCCTGGCCCGGTCGCGGTCGCCCTTCTACGCCGAGCGGCTGCGCGGACTCCCGACTGACGTTCGCGACGTTCGGCAGCTGCCGGTGGTGACCAAGGCGCAGATGATGGACGACTTCGACAGCTGGGTGTGCGACCCGGCCATCACGCGCGCCGGCGTCGAGGAGTTCATCGCCGACCCCGGCCGGGTGGGGGAGTCGTTCCTCGGCCGCTACACGATCTGGACGACGTCGGGGACCACCGGCGTTCCGGCCGTGCTGGTGCAGGACCGCGCGGCACTGGCCGTGTACACCGCCGTCAGCGTCGTGCGCGGCTATGTCGCGTCGAGCGCGCCATCGCGCTTCGTGCGCGACGTGGCGAAGGTCGCGTGGCGGGGCGGGCGCGTGGCCACGGTGGTCGTGACCGGCGGACACCACGGCGGCGCCGTCATGGTCGCGCGCGCCCACCGCCGTCATCCGCGACTCGCCGGCCGCAACCGGCTGTTCTCCGTGCTGGAGCCCGTGCCGACGCTCGTGTCGGGTTTGAACGCGTTCCGCCCCAGCGTGCTGCACGGCTACCCGTCGGCGTTGGCGCTGCTCGCGGCGGAGCAGACCGCGGGCCGGCTGCATCTCGACCCGGTCCTCATGGGATCCATGGGCGAGACCCTGACCGCGCCGGTCCGGCGACGCACCGAGTCGGCGTTCGGCTGCAGCGTGCGCGACGCCTACGGCTCGTCGGAGGCCGGCGGCATCGCGTTCGAATGCGCCGAGCGTCGGCTGCACGTCAACACCGACTGGGTCATCCTCGAGCCCGTCGACCAGCACCACGACCCGGTCCCGCCGGATGTCGCGTCGCACACCGTCCTGGTCACCAACCTCGCCAACCGGGTTCAACCGATCATCCGCTATGACCTCGGCGACAGCGTGACCTGGCATCGCGCACCCTGCCCGTGCGGCAGTCCACTGCCCGTCATCACGGTCGAAGGCCGCGGCGACGAGGTGCTGACGCTCCCCGGCCGCGATCGTGACATCCATCTCCTGCCGTTGGCGCTCGCGACCGTTGCCGAGGACACACCCGGCCTGCGACGCGTGCAGCTGATCAAGACCGGGGCCGCCACCCTCACGATCCGTTTCGAGCCGGTCGGCCACGCTGACCCGGACAGCGTGTGGCAGATGCTCCGGCAGCGGGTGGCTGCCCACCTCGCCGACCAGGGGGCCGCGGATACGGCGTTGGTCCGTTCCGCCGATCCGCCGGCGTCGGAGGCCAGCGGCAAGTACCGGACGGTCAAGGCTGACCGCCCCTCCTGACGACGGCCTCGTCGACGCGTAGCGAGCCGAGCTGAGGATGCCGCGGGAACGTCGCCCGACGGCCCTGCACGAACGGGCCGTTGTTCCTGGCCCGGTGGTGTCCGTCCGGCGACGCTGTCCACATGGCGCAGGTGTCGGACGACGGGTGGGTCCAGATGCTGGGGGCCGACCCTCGGCCGTGGCTCTTGGCGGCCGATGAGGCATCGGCGCGCTGGATCGCGCTGACGGCGCTGCTGGATCGCCCCGACGAGGATCCGGATGCCCGCGCGGCGCGGTCCGCCGCGCTGTCGGGCCCGATGGTGGGCCACCTGATCGCACGGCTGCCGCGGTGGGGTGAGGCGGGCGCCGTCTCCGGACATCACAGCCCCGCGTACATGCCCAACCTGCTGCACCTGCTTGCGGACCTGGGCGTCAAAGGGGGGCGACGATGACCGGATCGAGCCCACAGGCGTCATTGGAGGCGTTGCGAGCCTTCTCCCGCCTGTCGCCCGCTGAACGGCCAGATGACCGTGGCCCTGACATCTGCACCTCTGGCCCGACGCGGACAGCGAACCGGCCGGCGCGTGACGGCGGTCGGCAATTGTGCGACGGTGGACGACCCCGGCGGCTGTGCCGCTGAGGTGATCGGATGGGAGCCCGACCGATGAGTGATTTCGCGCGCGTCGTCTCCGCACTGACCACGCGCCGTCGTGGCGGCGGGCCGCTGCCGCTGGTCGATGCGAGGGCGCTGCTCGACGACACCGGCGGTGACGATGCTGCGGTTGCGCGCCGCCTCACCGGTGCGTTCCTCGAGGCGCTCGGGGAGGGCGCCGCGTCCGACCAGGCGCGGGCGGTGCTCGCCGACGTCGACGGCGACTGGGCCGACGCCGCCAACCTGTACCGGCACGGGCTGGAGGTGATCCCAGCGGAGATCGCGTGGCGCGCGGATGCGGCGCCCGAGGTCGCGGCGGCCCTGGCGACGCTCGTCGGGGTCGTGGACGTGCCGGACGTCGAAGCGACGTCCGTGCAGGTGGCGCAGCACATCTGGCGCGTGCTGTTCCCCGAGGGAGTCGGGATCCTCGGTGCCGAGGCACAGCGCGAGGACGCGCTGCGCCGCCGTCGCACCGTCACGGTCTCCGAGCCACCGGCGGACGCGATCGGCGACGTCGCGAGCGAGGTGTTGTTCACAGCCAACGCCCTGCTGACGACACCACTGGCGACGCGGGACGCCGCGCAGCTCGACGTCGCCGAGCGCGTCGCCGAGGTGGCCCGTGACGCCGCCACGGAACGCCAGCGCTACTTCTACGACCATCCGATCCCGGTCGGCATCGAACCGGAGGCCAACGAGATCCTCTACGGCCTGACGCACCTCGACGCCGCGATCGCCTTCGAGCAGGAACGCGGCACCGTGCCCGACGGCGTGCGGGTGCCGTGCGTGCTGTCGGTCTCGGTGACCCACCACGGCCTTCGCCCCGTGGCGCGTGACTACGTGGCCGACGTGATCGACCGGGCCGGCGGCCTGCGCCACGTCGACGTCCACGTCTTCGGGGAGGATCAGACCGGCCGCCTCGTCGCCGAGGTGCTCGCGCCGGCCGCCAGTCGTCTGCTCGGCCGCGACGACACCGACCTGCTCGACGTCGTCGGCGTCGACGGGCGGTACGGCCGGCACTACTCGTTCCTGAAGGCGATCGCCGCGTTGTGGCATGTCGTCGTCGACGACCGCGTCCGGGCGACCTTCAAGATCGATCTGGACCAGGTGTTCCCCCAGGACGTCCTCGTCGACCAGACCGGCCGGTCGGCATTCGAGCATCTGGCGGCGGCGCAGTGGGGCGCCCGCGGCGCTGGCGTCGACGGCGACGTCGAACTGGGGATGCTGGCCGGCTCGCTCGTCAACGAACGCGACATCGCCACGTCGTTGTTCACGCCTGATGTGGCGTTCCCCGACGGGCCTTCCGCGCCGCCCGACCATGTCTTCTTCAGCAAGCTGCCGCAGGCGCTGTCGACCGCGGCGGAGATGGGCACGCGCTACGCGGCCGGCGACCCCGATGGCGCCGCCGCGGTGCTCGAGCGCGTCCACGTGACCGGCGGCACGACGGGCGCGAGGGTCGACGCCCTCCGGCGCCACCGCCCCTTCACGCCGTCGTTCGTCGCGCGCGCCGAGGACCAGGCGTTCGTGCTCGCCACCTACGGTGCGGCACCGACGCGCCTGGCCTACCTGCACGCCGACGGGTTGATCATGCGCCACGACAAGGAGGCGTTCGCCGGCGAGGCGATCAAGGCGGCCGCGGTCGGCAAGCTCATCGGCGACCACGTCCGCATGCTGCTGTTCTCGGCGTACGGGCTGGCACTGGGCGACGTCGACGCACTGAAGGCGATCGTCGACCCCTTCACCGGATGCTTCGTGTCCCGGACCCCGGTCGCGACTACGCTCCTGCGCTTCGCACTGCAGGCGGCGGCGCTGCTCGACGGCGACGACCCGGAGCAGGGCGTGGCGTTCGTACGCGACGGCGGTCACCAGCTGTGCGAGGCGCTGGCGTTCGTGGATGGTGACCCCAGTCCGCTGTCGGAGACGTTGGACCGTGAGCGCCGCGGATGGCAGCTGTTCTACGACACGCTCGATGCTCTGGAGGCGGCCCTTGCCCGTGGTGACCAGGAAGCCCGCGGGCTCGCGGCCGCCGCACAACGGATCGTCGCCGACGCCGCGATCGGCTGACCAGGCACGACACAGGAGGCATCCAATGCCGCGTTCCCGCATGGTGCAGATGACCGTCGCACTTACGATTGTGGGCATCGTGCTCGCCGTCGTCGCGTCGGCGACCGACTGGCCCGATTGGCTCATCCTCGTGCTCTTCGTGGTCGCCGCCCTGGTGGCACGGTTCGCGTGGCCCGACGACCACAAGGACGACTGAGCACGACGACCCGACGGCGCGGCGCGGCGGTCGCGGCGCGCGTTGCGTCGTCCGGGGATCAGATCCCGTACTCGGCGGCCACCCGGCCGCCGGCGACGGCCTTGATCAGCGTCTCGTGGTCGCGCTCGGTCTGGTGGGCGTACGCCCTGGCGAACCGGCACAGCGCCGTGTCCACCTCGTCGGAGTCGCCGAGGTACCCGACGATCATCGACGCGCCGCTCGTGCGCGCGTGGCCCTTGGCGAGCAACCGGCCACAGATGCCGGCGTAGTCGGCCATGGCCTTCGGCTTGATCTCGTCCAGCCTGATGCGGCCCTTCATGTTGCGGAACTGGCGGACGTAGAACTGCCGGTCGTCCACGGTGGTCCAGCCGAGCAGCGGATCGCTGACGGTCTGCAGCGCCTGCTGGTACTCCACGACCCGTTGGCCCTGGTGGTCGTGCCAGGCCGAGTCGCCGTGGACGAACGGCGCGATCACCGATCGCCTCGCCTGCTTGAGCTGCAGGAAGATGACGTCGTCGGGGCTGCTGCCCTCCAGCAGCGCCACGTAGGCGCGTAGGCCGACGCTGCCGACGCCGACAACCTTGTGGGCCATGTCGACCAGCGTGTAGCCGCCGACGACCCGCCGCCAGTGGGGGGCCAGGGTCAGCAGGTAACGATCGAGTGCCTCAGCGAGACTTTCGCGCTCCCGGTCATCGAGGCGGGTGATCAGCGGCGGTTCCTCAACGATCCGGCGGCCGCTCCCGTGCGTCTCGGTGAAGCGGGGCAGCGCCCGGTCACTGGTCTGGCTGCGCGCCCGCTTCGACGCCTTGACAATGCGCTTGCGCAACGACGTGGTCGAGGCCAGCGCCTCGAGCTGCTCGCGGTCGAGCCGTTGGAACGAGCGGGACAGCAACGGCTGTTCGAACAGTTGCCACAGCTGGTTTCGGTAGGACGCGCTGGCCGAGGCGACGGCGTCGGTGCAGGCGTCCTCGTCGGCGCCCTGCTGGCGTCCGGCGACCCATATGCTGGCGCACAGGCGGCGCAGGTCCCACTCCCAGGCGCCGGGGTGCGCCTCGTCGAAGTCGTTGATGTCGAACACCAGCTGCCGCTCCGGCGAGGCGTAGAAACCGAAGTTGCCGAAGTGGGCATCGCCGCCGATCACCGGCGTGATGCCGGTCGCCGGTAGGTGGGCGAAGTCGTGCGCCATGACGATCGCGGTCCCACGGAGGAACCCGTACGGCGAGGCCGCCATGCGCCCGACCCGGACGGGAACCAGCCAGTCGATGCGGCCACGGTGGTTCTCGGCGACCAGGTCCACCGGATCGCGACGGTCGGCCGGTGGGCTCCACTCGCCCAGCGATTCGGGCGGAGCCTTCCGGCGCATGGCCTTGCCCAGCGCTCGTCGCTGCTCGCGTGGGATGGGGCGGCTGCGCACCGAGGCGTACGGCGTGCTGTCCGCCGTCTCGAGGACGACGTGGCCGCCGAGCTCGCCGGCGACGTCACGCGCCGGGCCGTCCTGATCCGTTCGCCGGGCGACCATCAGACGCAGATCAGCTCGACACCGATGTCTCGGAACTCTGCCGCCGCGTGCTCGTCGAGTCCGTCGTCGGTCACCAGCACATCGACCTGGTCCATTTCACCGAAGCGGACGAAGTGGCGCTGGCCGACCTTGCTGGAGTCCGCGAGCAGCACGACCCGTGCGCCGGCATGGATCATGGCCCGTTTAACCTCCGCCTCGGCGATGTCGGGCGTCGTCAACCCGTGCTCGGCCGACATGCCGTTGGCGGCGATGAACGCGACGTCGACGTGGAGCTCAGCCAGCGTGCGTTGGGTCCAGACGTCGACCTGCGCCAGCGTCAGGGGGCGCACGCGACCGCCGGGCATCAGCACCGTGACGTTCGGCCGGCTGATCATCTCTCGCGCCAACGGCAGCGAATTGGTCGTCACGACGAGCTCACGGTTCGAAGGCAGCGCGTCCACGAGGCGCGCCGTCGTCGTCCCAGCGTCGACGATGACGCTGCCCTCGAGTGGCAGCAGCTCGGCGGCGGCCGCGCCGATGCGCTCCTTCTCGTCCTGATGCAAGGCCATGCGTTCCTCGAGATCCAGTTCGTAGCCGAACCGCTCGACCGGCAGTGCACCACCGTGGACCCGGCGCAGCATCCCCTGGCGCTCCAGCCGTGTGAGATCCCTGCGCACGGTCTCGGTGGTGATGCCGAACTCGTCGGCGAGTATGGCGACCTCGACGCGCCCGTCATGTCGCGCCCGTCTCACGATCTCACGCAGTCGTTCAGGTCCGTACACGTGCCACCTCGCTGGCCTACCCCCCGCCAGTGTCCTTCCGTATTGCAGGTGAATGCAGAGTAACGCTTGTGCGGTGCTGGATGTTGGTTTATCTTCGATCGTGTGGTTTTCGCAAGGGGTTCCGTGGCGTCCACGGAACAAGTCGAGCAGTGAGCCGGAGGCCAGACCATGAGTTCAGCAGCTGCAGCGCCGGATGTGGGTGGGGGCTGGAAGGCGAGGGTTCAGCACGTCGGCGGCAATCTGGCCGCGATGGTGATGCCGAACATCGGCGCGTTCA
>JAHELV010000069.1:8498-14154 GCA_024644015.1 Nitriliruptorales bacterium | reverse complement strand
GGACATTACGGTCGGCCGCTGCTGGTCTTCCCGTCGGAGCAGGGCAACTGCTGGGACTACGAGGACCGGGGGATGATCGACGCGATCGCGTGGCTGATCAACGACGGCCGGGTCAAGGTCTACTGCGTGGACAGCTACGACGGCGAGAGCTGGTCGGATCGTTCGATCGATACCGAGGAACGCGCCCGTCGCCACGGGCGGTACGAGGACTGGATCACGTCGGAGGTCGTCGAGTGGATCTTCGACGATTGTGGCGGGCGTCAGGACATCATCACGACGGGCGCAAGCCTTGGCGCCTATCACGCAGCCAACTTCGCCCTGAAACGCGCCGACCTGTTCCCACTGGCGATCTGCCAGAGCGGCAACTACGACATCTCGAGCACGGGCTGGGGGCACCGCGGCGACGCGACGTACTTCAACAACCCGATGGATTACGTCGCCAACATGCACGGCGATCATCTCGACTGGCTCCGCGGACGCGTCAAGCTCATCCTCGTCTGCGGCCAGGGTCAGTGGGAGGACACCACCGGTGCGCTGGAGTCGACCCGGCGGTTCGCCGAAGTGCTGGCCGACAAGCAGATCCCGTTCGAGATCGATCTGTGGGGCTACGACATCCCTCACGACTGGCCCAGCTGGCGGGCTCAGATCGCCCACCACCTACCGCGGGTGGTGTGACCTCGGATGGCAAAGCGGTAGGTGAGGTCACAGGACCGGACCAAGGAGCGCGACATGACGACGACGCATCTGATCGGGCTGCTTCTCGGCACCGAGGACGACTGGCCGACCGCCTTCGAGCAGTACGTCCGTCGCCTGGGACTGCGCATCCCCTACGGCGGCGACACGCACGAGTTCGACAGCGAACGCATCACGATCGAGCCTTTCAGCCTGCGCCAGCCAGCCCGGCACGCGTTCGTCGTCGATCGCCTGGCCTACTGGTACTACCACCCGCGTGAATGGCTGAAGAAGGTCGCGCTGTTGGATGACGCGTACCTGCCCAACAACCCCTTCACCTTCCAGAGCATGGAGAAGCACGCGGCGTTCTGCGCGGCGATCCGCATGGGCTTCGAAGTGCCCGAGACGTGGCTGCTACCGCACAAGGTCCCGCCGGACAACGAGCGGTTCGCGCCGACGGCCCGCCGGTACAACCGCATCTTCGACCTCGATCGTGTGGGGGACGCGGTCGGCTATCCGATGTACATGAAACCGTTCCACGGCGGCGGATGGGTCAACGTGACCCGCATCGGCAACGCGGACGAGCTGCGCGAGGCGTTCGACACATCGGGACGTGAGTTGATGCACGTGCAGGCCGGCATCGAGCGCTATGACGTGTTCGCCCGCGGGCTGCAGATCGGCGCCGAGACGATCGTGCTGTCGTATGACCCGACCAAGCCGCTGCACGAGCGCTACAACGTCGACCACGACTTCCTCTCGCCGGAGAACGGCTACGAGATCGATACGTTCGGGCGCACCATCGGGGCGTTCTTCCGGTGGGAGCACAACTCGTTCGAGGTCATCGTGCGCGACGGCGTCGCCTACCCCATCGACTTCGCCAACGCCTGCCCGGACATGGCGATCATCAGCCTGCACTACTACTTCCCGTGGGCGATCAAGACGCTCGTGAAGTGGGCGGTCTACTGCACGACGACGGGGCGCCGGATGCGCATCGACGGGCAGATGCGTGACTTCTATGACATCGCCGATGATCCCGCCCGCACCCGCAGCGAGAAGCTCGACGCATACCGTGCGCTGACGGACGAGTACATCGAGCGCGAGCGGTACGAGGAGTTCTGCGCGACGCATCTGGCCCACGTCGACGACGTGATGGTCGACTACATCAGCAGCGCCGAGTTCGACGACCATCTGATCGCGACGATCAAAGCCGCGTTCCCCGCTCACGAGCACGAGAGGTTCGTCGCCCGGTACCGTGGGTTGCTCGGAGCATGGGCCTCCGACCAGGGAGAACGGGCAGTGGGGTGACACATGGCCGACCAGGTCACGGTGCGGCGTCGCATCCGCAGGATCGAAGGTGACCGTACGCGTCCGACCGTCGACGTGCTCGCCGCGGAGGAACCGCTCGAGATCAGGGTCGGAGGCGAAGCCGTGTCGGTCACGATGCGTACGCCCGGCTCGGACTTCGAGCTCGCTGCAGGGTTCTGCCTGACCGAAGGGCTGATTGACGACGCCGAAGACATCGCGCACGTCCGCTACTGCGCCGGCACCGACCCCGACACCGGTCTGCAGACGTACAACGTCGTCGACATCGCGCTGCGCAGCGGGGGAACTGTACCGGTCGACCTGCGCCGAAACGTCTACACGACGTCGTCGTGCGGCATCTGTGGGACGGCGAGCATCGACGCGGTGCGACGCGACTATCCCGACATCGACGATGCCGTCACGGTGCCGAGTGCGGTGCTGTCGAGCCTGCCCGACGCGATGCGCAGCGCACAGCGGGTGTTCGAACGCACCGGCGGTCTGCACGCCGCCGGCAGGTTCTCGGCGGACGGCACGCTGCTCGATCTGCGGGAGGATGTTGGTCGTCACAATGCGGTCGACAAGCTGATCGGCGCCGCCGCGCTGGCCGGCGAGCTGCCGTTGACGGCGCAGGTGCTGATGCTCTCGGGGCGCGTGGCGTTCGAGATCGTCCAGAAGGCGCTGCGTGCGCAGATCCCTGTGGTCGCCGCGGTGTCGGCGCCGACGTCACTGGCTGTCGAGCTGGCCGAGCAGTCCGGCATGACCGTGGCGGGGTTCCTGCGGGACGACCGCATGAACGTCTACACGGGGCACCAACGGGTCGGCTGACCCGTCCACGCCGTGCGATCCCCTGCGATGATCACCTTCTGATGTGGCGGCTGTCCGGACGCAACGGCGTCGTGCTGGGCGCCGTGTTGGCCGCAGCGCTTCTGACCATGCAGCTGCGCTCCGAGGGGATCCGCGGGTACCAGTTCTCGGACGTGCTGTCGATCCTCCTGTTCGCGGTCCCGACGGTGCTGCAGCGCACGCGTGCAACCGTGGGTCGTATGCCGCCGCGGCGCGACGGGGACGGTCTGAGCGCGCCTGATCAGGGGCTGGCTGCTGCGGCGCCCTCCCGTCGCGCCCACGTCCTCGAGACGCTGCTCGTGCGGACGGTGGCCGTGGTCATCGCAACGGGCGCATACGTGGTGGCCCTCGTGCTGGTGCTGGCCCAGGCGTGGGTGCCCGCACTGTCCGCGCTGATCGTCTGTGCCGTCGCGCTCGCCGCCATCCCGAGCGGGCATGACGAGATGCCCGTCCGTCCGACGTCGGCGCCGGACGGCGGCTAGGACGTCGCGCCGGTGATCGGCGCGCCCGACCGCACGCGGTTGGCAACCAGTCGCACCGTCCGGTGCACCAGTTCGTAGTAGGCGGGCAACGACGACTCGTCGACCCACTCGAGTCGGCTGTGGGCGCCGCCGGCACGAGCGTTTGTCATCAGCACGTGGCTGCCGTGCGCAGCGTAGAACCGGCCGTTGCTGGCGCCGGCTGAGTGCAGGATCGGTGGACGGCGGCCGCTGACGTCCTCGAGCAGGTCCAGGTAGTCGCGCGCGATCGGCGCGTCGCTTGGGTACCGCGCGGCGGCGTCGAGTTTGGAGAACTGGACGGCGACGCCGTGGGTGTCGGCGATGTCGTTGACGCGTGCGCGGATGTCGGTCGGCGTGAAGTTCTCGGTGTAGCGCAGGTCGAACACCGCCCGGCATTCGGTGGGAATCTGGTTCGAGGCGCCACCCGCCGTGATCGCCGTCGGCACGAACGTCGGTCGCCAGTCCCGTTCGTCACGCGGATCAGGGAACACCTGCGAGCACGCGCGCGCGAACGCCGCCATGGTGTCGATCGGGTTGGCGGCCAGCCACGGTCGGCTGGCGTGACCGCCGTCGCCGCACGCGACGGCACGGATCACCGCGATGCCCTTCTCGCGTTCGACGTAGGAGAAGTCGTGGCCGCCGTCGGGGACGAAGGCGACCGGCGGCAACAGGTCGCGGTCGACGAGGTGCTCGACGACGCACCTGGCGCCGCGCTGCGAGCCGACTTCCTCGTCCTCGGTGATCACCAGCCACAGGTCGTAGTGGTCGTCGCTGGTCAGCAGGTCGCGCATGACCCGCAGGAGCATCAGCAGGGCGGTCTTCATATCGGCGGCGCCCCGCCCGTAGAGGCGGGTGCCGTCGCGCCGCAGCGCGAACATCGGCTCTGCTCCAGGGACGACCTCGAGATGTGCGTCGCCGATCAGCGTGGGCTTCGCCGAGCTGGCGGGCCGGATGATGGTCGAGGTCAGCCCGTCGACGTCGAAGTCGACGAACTCCGCGTCGGTGCCGGCGAGGTACTGGCGGATCCAGTCGCGCGCCCGGGCGAACTCTCCGTCGTTGCGACACACCACCGTTTGGTAGCCGACCAGCGTCGCAAGGTCGTCGGTGAACCGGTCGAGATCGAGTTCGCCAATCATGTCGCCTCCGTCGTCCATCGTGCGCTCCGGTTGTGGGGCCAGTCGCAGGCTAGGCTCACCGTCACGTCATGCCGTCCCTGCGAGAGCACCCGTGAACCCCACAACCCGTCGACTCACAGAGTTCAGCCACGGCGCCGGGTGAGCGTGCAAGCTCGCCCCGGGCGAGCTGGCGCAGGTTCTGCGCCGTCTGCACCCAGCCAGCGATCCGCGGTTGCTGATCGGCGCCGATCCGGGCGACGACGCCGCCGTGTGGCAGCTCGACGACGACCGTGCGCTCGTCGCCACGGTCGACGTCATCACGCCCCTGGTCGACGACGCTCGACTGTGGGGGCGGATCGCCGCGACGAACGCCGCCAGCGACGTGTACGCCATGGGTGGCCGGCCGCTGTTCGCGCTGAACGTCATCGGGTGGAACCGCGACGAGCTGTCGCTCGAGCTGCTCAGCGACGTGCTCGCCGGCGCCGACGACGCCGCAGCCGAGGGCGGATGGGTGACCGCCGGCGGCCACACGATCGACGATCCGGAACCGAAGTTCGGCTGCGCCGTCGTTGGCGAGGTCGCTATCGACCGCATGCTGCGTGCCGACCGGCTGCGACCCGGCGACGAGCTGGTGCTGACCAAGCCGCTCGGCATCGGCATCGTCAGCACCGCGGTCAAACGTGGCGTCGCTCCGGCGGCGGTGGTTGCTGCGGCGACGGCAGCGATGGTCCGGCTCAATGCGCAGGCGTCCCGGGTCGCAGTCGCCGCCGGCGCCACCGGTGCGACCGACATCACCGGGTTCGGGCTGCTCGGGCATCTGCGCCGCATGGCGGAGGCGTCACGCGTCGATGTGTGTCTGGACGCCGCGGCGGTGCCGGTGCTGCCGGGCGTCCGCGATCTGCTCGCGCTGGGGATGGTGCCGGGCGGCACCCGCCGCAATCTGTCGTGGGCGCGGGAACGTCTCGACGCTCCCGATGTCGACGACGACACGTTGCTGTTGCTGGCCGACGCGCAGACCTCTGGCGGTTTGCTGTTCGGCGTCGGTGACGGACGGGGGGCCGCGGCGGTCGACGAGCTGCTGGCGGATGGCCACGACGCCGCTGTGGTGGGCGCTGTGACACGTGCGGGCGAGGGGCGGACCGCGGTCCGCTGACCGAGCGGCGCGGGTGCAGCTGCGTCCGGATGGGGTCGCAACCGCGCCCGCGTCGCGCCTCGATGTCGGCG
>JAHELV010000069.1:0-8398 GCA_024644015.1 Nitriliruptorales bacterium | reverse complement strand
GAGCACGGCTGCCAGCGAGTCTGCGAGGTAATCGACGTTGCCCTCGGTGATGCCGGCGACATTGATCCGGCTCGACGCCAACAGGTACACGCTGTACTGCTCGCGAAGACGCGCCACCTGCTCCTCGGTGATCCCGAGGAACGAGAACAGGCCGCGCTCGTCGGCGATGAAACCGAAGTCCGCGCCGTGCGCGGCCATCCGCTCGGTGAACAGGCGCCGCATGTCGAGCACGCGCGCGCGCATGCCCGTGAGCTCGTCGCGCCAGCTGGCTGTCAGTTCCTCGTCGTCGAGGATGCGCCCGACGATCCCGGCCCCGTGCGCCGGCGGCATCGAATAGATGCCCCGCGCGACCGAGTTGAGCTGACTACGGGCTGCAGAGGCGGTCTCGGGCGACGGCGTCAGCGCGCACACAAGACCCGCGCGCTCGCGGTACAGCCCGAAGTTCTTCGAGCACGAGTAGGCGACCAGCAGCTCCGGCAGACGCTCGGCGAAGGTCCGCACGCCGTACCCGTCGTCGTCGAGTCCGTCACCCAGCCCGTGGTACGCGATGTCGATGAACGGCGTGAACCCGCGCTCGAGCGCCAGATCGCCGACGGCGTCCCACTGCGCGTGCGTCAGGTCCGCGCCGCACGGGTTGTGGCAGCAGCCGTGCAGCAGGACGACGTCGTCACGACCCCGTTGCGACAGCGTCGCGTGCATGGCGTCGAAGTCGATCGCGTGTGCCTCGAAGTCGTAGTACGGATACGCGTGGATCTTCAGGCCGGCGTCCCCCAGCAGTGGTTCGTGGTTCGCCCACGTGGGTGTACTGAGCCACAGTCCGGTGCCCGGTCGCAGGCGCTGGATGAGCTCGGCGCCCAGACGCAACGCTCCGCACCCCCCAGGTGCCTGGACGGCGCCGACACGGCCGTCGGTCAGCGCCGGGTGTTCGCCGCCGAAGAGCTGGGTGGTCACGCCTCGGATGAACGCAGGATCCCCCGGCGGCGCCACGTAGCTCTTGGTCCGCTGCGCCGCCAGCAGGCGTTGCTCGGCGGACCGTACGGCGGCGAAGACCGGCGTCGCCCCGGAACTGTCTCGGTAGACGCCTGCGCCCAGATCAACCTTGTCGGCGTTCGGATCGCGTTGATATGCGCCGATCAGGCCGAGGATCGGATCCGGTGGCAGCGGACGCACTGCCTCCAACATGTTCGCTCCTGTGCATCTTGTGGTGGGTGTACCGCATGCTACGCGGTGGCTGTCCAGGCGCCGATACCAGGTCGGCATCTGACGGTTCTGGGCGCCCGGTTTCTGGGTGCCGCCGTGCCCGACGATCCGGCGCTGGGGCTGACGTGGCCACGAACGACGTATGGCGGTCGTGGTTGACCGTGGATGCGCGGACTAGCCTTGGGTGCCCCCGCCGACCCAGGAGCCGAGCTGGTGACCACGGTGCAGTCGCGTCGCGAGTTCCATCTCGACAGTGACACCTATGACGACCTCGTCGCGCACGCGCGCAGTGACGTCCCCTATGAGGTGTGCGGGCTCCTCGCCGGCCGGGATGGCACGCTGACAGCGCACTACCGGATCCCGAACGCGGCACGGTCGATGACGTTGTACAACATGGACCCCAAGGCCATGCTCCACGCGATGAACGAGATGGACGACAACGACTGGGATCTGCTAGGGATCTACCACTCCCACACGCACACCGAGGCGTACCCGTCGAGCACCGACATCGAGCTGGCGTTCTACGCGGACGCCGTGTACCTGATCGTGTCGCTGCAAGCCCCCGACGCGCCGCAGATCCGCGCGTTCGACATCGTCGACGGGCAGGTCAGCGAGCGTGCGCTCGTGGTCGACGGGGAACGAGCTTCGCGGAGCCTGATTCCGCGAAACGCGCGGCGGGCCGGCTCCGCCGGGGAACAAACTTCCGGCGAGTCACGTTGACCCTATTGTCACCCCCTTCGCAGTGGTCCCGATCACTACGCTTACGGGTCGGGCGTCCGACGTGAGGATCGATGCAGATGGCAATTGAGGTTCGAGTGCCGACTGTGCTGCGCAAGCACACCGAAGGCGAGCGGCGCGTCTCCGGCGACGGAGCGCACCTGCGTGATCTCATCGACGACGTCGGCGACCGACACAACGGCCTACGGGCCGCGCTGGTCGCCGATGACGGCAGCCTGCACCGCTTCATCAACGTCTACGTGAACGACGAGGACGTGCGCTTCATGCAAGGCATCGACACTCCGCTGTCGGACGGCGACGTGGTGTCCATCCTTCCTGCCGTCGCGGGCGGCTGACGAGCCCAACATGCTCGTCTCGGATCCGGCACTCGCGATCGGCGACACGCCACTGGTCAAGGCGGCGGCGGTCTCACCTGCGGGCTACGAGATCTACGTCAAGCTCGAGGGCAGCAACCCGACCGGTTCGATCAAGGACCGTGTCGCGCTGTACCTGCTCGACGACGCAGAGCGCCGCGGGCTGATCGGTCAGGGCTCGCGGATCATCGAGCCGACCAGCGGCAACACCGGCATCGCACTGGCGGCGTTGTGCGTGGCGCGTGGCTACAAGCTGACGTGCGTCATGCCCGAGAACACCTCGGTCGAGCGTCGCACGCTCCTCGAGCTCTACGGCGCCGACATCGTGTTCTCACCCGGTACCGAAGGCTCGAACGGCGCGGTTCGGCTGGCCCGGGAGATGGCCGAGGGCGACGGCGACGTCTACATGCCGTTCCAGTACGGCAACGAGGTCAATCCCCGCGCCCACTACGAGACCACGGCGCCCGAGATCATCCGGGACCTGCCCGACGTCGGTGCGCTCGTCGCCGGCCTGGGGACCGGCGGCACGGTGACCGGAGTCGGTCGCCGGCTCAAGGAGCACAACCCCGACATCAAGGTGTTCGCTGCTGAGCCCGAGTACGGCGACCTTGTCTACGGCCTGCGCAACCTTGACGAAGGGTTCGTGCCGCCGATATTCGACCCGTCCCTCCTCGACGGGCGCGTCAAGGTCGACTCCGAGCGGTCGCTGAAGGCGACCCGGGAGCTGGCGCAGCACGCGGGCATCTTCGCGGGGGTCTCGACCGGCGCGGCGCTGTCGGTGGCACACCGCATGTGCAGATCCGAGCGGCTGCCCCTCGGCACGAAGCTGGTCGTCATCTCCGCCGACGGCGGTTGGAAGTACCTGTCGACCGGCGCGTTCGACGTCGGCGACGCGAGCACCCTCGCCGGGGAGCTCGCAGGCACCGTCTGGGCGTGAGCCGCCGCGTGTAGCGGCTGGCTGCCTGGGTGGGGTTGTTGTCGGCCACGTCTGCTGGCGTGTGGCGGCTGGCTGCCTGGTGGGGTTGCCGTCAGCCACACACGCGCGGTGCGTGACGTCCAGCCGGTCGACGGGCGCCCCGATCGCTGTGTTGGTGAGCGGCTAGACTGCCGCGGCATGTCTCCGCGCAGCGCAACCCGCAGGCGCGTCGATGCCTGACCGCCGCCCCATTGGGGTGTTCGACTCGGGCGTCGGCGGGCTGACGGTCGCCCGCGCCCTGCTGGATCTGCTACCCGACGAGCGGCTGGTCTACTTCGGCGACACCGCTCGGGGGCCGTACGGACCGCGCAGCCTGGACGAGGTCCGAGGCTACGTCGACGAGCTCGTCGCGTGGCTGGCCAGAGCCGATGCGAAGCTGGTTGTCGCTGCCTGTAACACGGCGACGGCTGCGGCGCTCGAGCCCGGCGATGGTCCGTCGTTCGACGCACCGGTGCCGGTCGTTGGCGTGATCCGTCCGGCCGTGGCCACGGCGGCACGGGCCACCCGGAGCGGACGGGTCGGTGTCATCGGAACTGCCGCGACGATCGCGTCGCGCAGCTACGAGCACGCGTTTGGCGAGATCGCCGCCGACGCCGAGGTCTTCCCACAGGCATGCCCGGCGTTTGTGTCGTTCGTGGAGGAGGGCAGGACCACCGACCCTGGCGTGCTGGCGCGTGTCCGCGAGGAACTGGCCCCCCTGATCGCCGCCGAGGTCGATACGTTGATCCTCGGCTGCACCCACTACCCGCTGCTGACCGGCGTGCTGTCGTATGTGCTCGGGCCGGACGTCCTGCTGATATCCAGTGCCGAGGAAACCGCACGCCGTGTCGTGTCACAGCTGATCGACGATGACCTGCTCGCCGATCGGCGCGTGGGGGATCATCGCTTCGTCACCAGCGGTGACGCGGACGGCTTTCGAGGCCTGGCGATGCGCTTCCTCGGCCCGCGCCTTGCGGCGGTTGATGTCGAGCAACCGTGGCGTGAACTAGCCTCGTCATGACGTCGATCGATGGGCCGCGGGTGCCGATCTCAGGCGCAACGCCGCACCGGTCCCGGCAGAAGGAACGGCGATGGTGAAGGTGACGGTGCTCGGAAGTGCCGGCAGCCATCCGGGCAACGGACGGGCCTGCTCGTCCTATCTGATCTCCGCCGGTGACCACCACCTGCTGCTGGACTGCGGCAACGGCTCGGTGGCCAACCTGATTGACGCCGTTGATCCCGCCGACCTCGACGCGGTCATCATCAGTCACCTGCATCCCGACCACTTCGTTGACCTGTACGGTCTGCACTACGCGCTGCGTTTCCACGAGAACGGCGCGAAGAAGGTCGACGTCTATGCGCCCAGCGGCGCGAGTGAGCTCTTGACGTCGTTGTTGTTGGGCGACGCCGGCGACAGCTTCGTCCGCCATCTGCCGATGCATGTCGCCGCGGCGGGCGACCGTCTGGAGATCGGACCGTTCGACGTCGAGCTGTTCGCCGCGAACCATCCGATCGAGACGTTGGCGTCGCGGGTCACCGTGGACGGCCGGATCATCGCGTACAGCGGCGACAGCGGCAGGACCGAGGAGCTGATCGCCTGCGCCGAGAACGCCGACCTGTTCATCTGCGACGCAACCTGGGTGTCGCGCGACGCGCCGTTCCCGGAGGGCGTGCACATGACGGGCACGGAAGCCGGTCAGCACGCCAGCGTCGCGGGCGCCGAGCGCCTGATGATTACGCATGTCTTTCCACAACGCGAACCTGAGCAAGTGGCCGCCGATGCGGAGACCGTCTATGACGGCTACGTGTGGGTTGCGGCCGACCGGGAGGAATACGAACTGTGAATACCTCGAGCAACGTGGGCGTCGACGATCAGCGCCAGTCCGACCAGGACAACCGCCGCCACGACGGTCGCGCGCCGACCGACCTGCGTCCGGTCAGCTTCGAGCTGGCGGTGCAACGGTTCGCCGAGGGATCGGCGATGGTCAACTTCGGCGACACCCAGGTGCTGTGCTCGGCCAGTGTGCTGCCCGACGTGCCTCGCTGGTTGCGCGGCTCCGGCGGGGGCTGGGTCACCGCCGAGTACGCGATGCTGCCGCGGGCCACGGCCGAGCGCACCCGGCGCGAGGTCAGCTCGGGGCGGCCGCGGGGGCGGACCCAGGAGATCCAGCGGCTGATCGGCAGAGCGCTGCGGTCGGTGATCGATCTCGAGGCATTGGGTGAGCGGGCGATCGTCGTCGACTGCGACGTGCTCGTCGCGGATGGTGGCACGCGGACGGCGGCGATCACCGGTGGATGGGTTGCACTGTCGGTGGCGCTGGATGGCATGGTCGCCGAGGGCCAGCTCAAGACCCCACCGGCGTTGGATCCGCTGGCGGCGGTCAGCGTGGGAATCGTCGATGGCGCCAGGGTCCTCGACCTTGACTACCACGAGGACGTGAATGCCCAGGTCGACATGAATGTCGTGGCGACGGCAGACGGTCGCATCGTGGAGGTCCAGGGAACCGCGGAGGGCGCGCCGTTCTCTCGTACACAGCTCGACGAACTGCTCGACCTGGCGCTGGTGGGCTGTCGGCAATTGACGCTTGCGCAGGCGGCAGCGTTGCGTGACGACGGCGCATGATCCGCGTTGTTCTCGCCACACGCAACCCCCATAAGGTCGCTGAGCTCGGCCGCATCCTTGTCGACGTGCCGGTCGAGCTGGTCAGCGGCGTCGATGTGGCGCTGCCCGAGGTTGAGGAGACCGGTGACACCTTCACCGACAACGCCCTGCTGAAGGCCCGGATGTGTGCGGCCGCCACAGGCTCGCCGGCGATCGCCGACGACTCGGGCCTGGTGGTCGATGCACTTGGTGGCGATCCCGGCGTGCGGTCTGCGCGCTTTGCCGGCGAGCATGGCGATGACGAAGCGAACCTGCTGCTTGTGCTCGAGCGGTTGGGTGCCGAGACCAACCGCTCAGGGCGGTTCGTGTGCGTCGCCGCGCTGGCGACACCCGACGGTCACGAGGTCACCGAGACAGGGACGATGCAGGGCGTCATCGCCGAGGCGCCTCGTGGCGCCGGTGGCTTCGGCTACGACCCGATCTTCATCGCGACCGGTCAGCAGCGAACGAACGCCGAGTTGACGCCGGCGGAAAAGGACGCCATCTCACATCGTGGAGCGGCGTTCCGCGCCCTCCGGCCACACCTGTTGGAGCTCGCAGCGGTTGACCGGGGGCGTCAGGGCGGGGGCCCGAGCGCCAATGCGGCGTTGCGGTAGCGGTCGTCGTCCGTCACCTCGCGTCCGAACCAGTCGGGAGGCGTGAATGCTCGACTGTCCGCCACGGACGCGAACTCCACCTCGGCGACCAGCAGACCTTCCAGATGTCCGTTGAACCGATCCACCTCAATCTGTAGTTCACCCTGAGGTCCGTAGGGGATGACCCAGCGGCGCTTGTGGATCCGTCGACCAACCGTGAATTCCCACAGTTGTTCGAACAGTTCGACGTCCAACGAGATCGTGACCTCGCGGCGGACCGCGCCCCGGCCCTGTTTGACCGTCAGGAGCCGGTCTGCAGCGCGCGCGCGGACGCGGACCTCGACATCGTCGGTGATCGCCAGGTAGCCCTGAATGATCCGCGTGCTGCTGGTGTCGGCGACCTGTGGTGGGAGGGCCTCGAGGAGGAACTTGCGCTCGATCTCCTGCCTTGCCGAGTGCGGTTGACCGCTCAGGTCACTCCCACCCACCGATGTCCACGGCGTGCGCTTCCCACACCAGGTCGGCGCCGTGCTGGCGATGGCGAACCAGGTCCGTGACGAGGACTGTCACGTGGTCGCGCAGCTGCGCGATGTCGTTGTCGTCTGCGCGCGGGGGGAGACGGCGGATGTGGGCCAGCGTCGACGACAGCTCCTGGCGGATGCGGTCGTGCTCTGCGGACAGACGCTCGATGGCGTTGATCAGCCGGGGGCTGTGCTCTGCGATCTCGGCGAGAAAGCCGCTGTCGCCCTCGGTGACGGCGATATGGCGCTCGAAGGTCGCGGCGAGGGCCACCAACGCCTCGTGGATCGCGTCGGACCACTGCTCGACGCGCCCGGGCGCCGGACGCGCGAGGGAACGCTCGAGATCGATCATTGCCTTGCGCAGATCGGCGCGCTGCGCCCGTGCCAGGCGCATCAGCTCCGAATCGCTGCCTGTCGTCTCCGTCGCAGGCGTCTCCAGATCATTCAACACTGCGGACCTCCCGGGGGCGACGGCACCTTCACTCTGACACAGCATTGAATCCGTGTCATGGGGTGATCTTGGGGAGTTCTGTGTCGCAATCCCCGATCAGCTGCGCGATCGCGGCAAGATCCGGCGATCTTGTGTCCACCGGCTCGGACGGTTGTTCGTCGCGTCGTGCGTTGATCGCGCGGGTCGCTCAGGGTGCGTGGTGGTCGGTGCACAGCGTGCATGTGCAATCGGATCCGCCCGCAGGCTACGCGGGAATTGACCGTCTGGTCAGCTGATCGTGTCGGCGAAGGGTGAGCGCCGGCGCGTGGATCGTGGCTGGCGTGATCGGTCGCACGGCCCCCCGTCTGGTAACGGTTGGGTGCGGATGGGCTCGGGTTCGTTCGAGTCGAGCAGCGGTGGGCCGATCGCCGCCCCGATCGTCGCAAGCGCGACCAGACCGGTCACCGTTGTCATCCGCTGGCCGGCGGCGCGGCGACAGTCGGCGGCGTCACGCGTCTGCTCGCCCGGCCCGGCGATCAGCGCGAAGGCGGCCGGACCGCAGTCGAAGGCAGCGCCGCTGCCTGCCGGCGCCGTCAGCGAGAAGAACATCGTGCTGGACGCCATCAGGCAGAACAGCATCGCCGTGCCGCGGATGCCCCGCCGCCGCCGAACGGCAGCGGCAGGCAACGGTATCTGAGCCATGTGCACACCGTCGTCCGCAAGTGCGCAGAAGCAAGCGGTGGCTTGCCCTGGTGGGCATGGCCCTCCCTGTGCTACAGCAGTCAGCGGCTATGCGACGTTCGCCGCGAACGTCGCAGTATCTTGGCACCACCGGTGACTGCGGTGCATTGTCTTGAATCCGCAGGTCAGCGGCCCAACGCGCGAGTGGTGGAACGGAAGACACGCCAGGTTTAGGTCCTGGTGCCCGCAAGGGCGTGCAGGTTCGAGTCCTGTCTCGCGCACC
>JAHELV010000133.1 GCA_024644015.1 Nitriliruptorales bacterium | reverse complement strand
CTACCTTGAGGAGCGCCAGCGACCACATGTCGCGGTTCCGGCGAGCACCGCGCGACGCTCGACCTGCGGACCGGCGAGATCCTGGCCGGGCAGCTTCCGCCCAAGGTCCACCGTGCGATTCGTCGCTTCCTCGACGCACACCATGACGAGGCGATGAAAGCGTGGGACGCGACACAGCGGCATGAACCGCCCGATAGCATGGGCTGACAGGAGGTCCGCGGTGGTGACAATGGTCGACGGCACGGGAGCGCGCGTGCTGGACGCTACATCGTCGAGCTGACGTTCGACACCGGCGAGGTCAAGGTCATCGACCTCGAACCGCTCCTACGAGGACCCGTCTTCGAACCACTCCTCCGCGACTACCAGCTGTTCGCACAGCTGCGCGCCGACAAGAGGCAGGCACGATCGTCTGGCCGAACGGCGCCGACGTGTCACCGCGCACCCTGTACCAACGGAGCCGAGCCGCCGTCCCCTCCTGAGCGTTCACTCCTACCCAGCGCGGTTGCGGTGGCGCAAGCGCCGCTGGCGGTGCCGGAGCCGGCGTGCCCGGGCGGGTCGTGGACCCGACAGCATCTGGCTGTGCGGCCGCGGATGGCGATCACCGAACGCGCCCACGAGCATGCGTGCCCAAGTCGGACGCGAATCAGCGTCGGCAAGGGTGCGTCTGTCAGGTGGTGATGGCGCACCAGGTGGCTTCGACCAGCTCGTCGAGCTCGGGGTCTGTCAGCTCGATCCCTGAGGCGACGAGCTGGACCACCAGCCCCAGGGACATGGCCGAGATCACTTCCACCGGGAGTGGCCGCAGCCGGTCGGCCACGAGCGGGTAGAGCGCCTCGACGAGGGCGTCGCCGCGCTCCATGAAGCGTACGTGGGCTTCGGCCCGGTAGGGCGATCCTTCGATCTGCGTGAGGAACTTCGCCCGCTCGGGCAACTCGACCATGTGCCGGTACGTGGCCTTGAGCACGTGCCGGTACTGCTCCAAGGCGTCGGCCGCCCCGTCATGATCGGCAAGCACGGCCGCTGCGAGTTCGGTCTTGATCTCCAGATAGGTGGCGATGATCAGGTCGTCCTTGGACGCGTAGTGGACGTAGGCGGTGCCGGCCGCCACCCCGGCCGCCTTCGCCACGGCGCTCATCGAGGCGCCGTGGAACCCGCGCTCCGCGACGAGGTCACGGAGCACCCGGCGAATGGCGGCGGGGCGATCGACGGAGGTCATCAGCCAGGAACCCGGCCTTCGGAGAACAGCGAGACGCCGGTTGCGTCCTCGGAGACCCGCCACAGCGAGGCAATGTCGCGGGCGTTGTTGCGGCGAAGCACCGGGAGGCGCACCGGCCACCCGTTGTTGATGAATCGGGGCCCGTAGAACTCGCCGCCCTTCGCTCCGGGATCGGTTGCGGCACGCAGCTGGGGGAGCGATCCGCGTGCCGGTGACATGCCGGTCTTGGCGGCCAGCCATTGGAAGAACCGCCCGCTCCCTCCCCCGCCCCCGTGGGCCACCGTCTGGACCTGGAGGTCGGTGTTCGACAGGCCCGGGTGGGCGATGAGACTCTCGGCGGCGATACCCCGAGCCTCGAACTCCTGCTGGAGTCCGAGCCCGAAGAGGTAGTTGGCCAGCTTCGACCGGCCGTACGCGGGCCAGGCGCTGTAGTTCTTCTCCAGGTTGATGTCGTCTGGATCGATCGGCGTGCCCTGGTGGTGGGCCGTGGACGTGACTGTGACGACCCGAGCGCTGTAGGCGGCGACGATGGCCGGCATCAGCCCGGCTGTGAATGTCCAATGGCCGAAGTGATTGATACCGAGTTGAGTCTCGAAACCGTCGACGGTCCTTCCTTCTGGCATCGCCATGACACCGGCGTTGTTCACGAGGATGTCGATCTTCGGGTGCGCCGCGCGGATTGCGGCGGCGGCCGACTTCACCGACTCCTGGGAGCCGAGGTCGAGAGCCGCGAGCTCGAGCGAAGCATTCGGGTGGGTATCAAGGATGTCCTGGCGGGCCTTCTCTGCCTTCTCGAGATTCCGGACGGCCATGACCACGTGGGCGTTCCGGCCAGCGAGGGCTCGTGCCGTCTCGAGTCCCAGGCCTCCGTTGGCTCCGGTGACGACAGCGGTGCGACCGGCGAGGTCAGGGATGTGGTTGATGTTCCAGGTCATGATGCGCCTCTCGGACAGTGACTGAATATTCGTTCAGCATGAACGAATATTCAGTCACCTGTCAAGCCCCGGATTTCCAGGATGCTCCGCATGCCTTGCTCCTCCGATCGTGCGGACACGTCGCGCTACTCGCACGTCGCGTATTACGCCACTCTTGCGGTATGACACGAGAGGATGGTCGTTGGGCACCGTCAGCATTCAGCACGTCGAGCTGGACGACGACAACGTGCCACACGTCACCCGACACGGCGTCACGCGCTCGGCGGCCTGATAACTCTGGCGACTCGTAGATGCGCCTCGCTCAGACATGACGGCAGGCGCGGAACTCGACCCGTCCACCGGTCGTGCACGCGGCAGCAGTCGTTTGTTCAGTGGCCGCTCAGTTCAGTGGCCGCTCAGATTGGCCGCGAGGTCCTTCATCCGAGCGGCGAGCCGGACGTCCGTGAGACGAGTGAACCCGCGGGCGCTGTAGAAGTCGGCTGCCTGCTCGTCGATCGCATGCACGACGAACAGGACGACGGCGCCATGCCGCTGCATCGCGAGCACCTTCTCGACGGCGTCTCGCAGCAGTCGGGTACCCAGACCTCGACCCTGATGCGACTTCGCGACAGCGAGCCGCCCAAGCAGCACGGCTGGCACTGGATCCGGCCACTGACGTAACTGCGGCAGGCCCACCTGTCCGACGTCGGCGTGCACGACGGCGTGCGTCGACAACGTGTAGTAAGCGATCGGCACAGCGCCCGCAGCGATGTCGTCGTCGCACAACACCCAGACCCGAGCAGTGCTGTAGCGCCGGTCGTTCGTCCGGGCGTGGCGCCGGAGCCACTCGTCCAGCTCAGGGCGTCCGCTGTCGAACCGGTCGCGCTCGTGGTCAGCGTCGAGCCGTGTGACAAACAGACTCACCGCCCCAGGCTCCTCGCTGACGCGAGCAGGTTGCCCCCCGGCCCGTCCGGCGACCGCTGCCGCACTCACCGGTTGTCGAACGCCTCGGCCTCAGCCAGTCGCGTCATCTCCGGCACTTGCGCCGGCGGAGCGTCCAGCCACGCCGTGACCTCCTCGAACTTGTCCTGCGGCAACACGGTCACCTGATCGAGCGCGCGGATCTGCTCTGCCCGTTCGAGCGCTGCGTCCAGCACGAACGCAGACACCGGGACACCGCGACTGCTCGCGGCCCAACGCAACAGCGCGTCCTGCTCCCGTGTGAGGCGCGCTTCGAGTCGAGCGTCCTTCGTCTTCGACATCGCACTCCCCTACGGACTGTCTGTACGGATACTGTACGTACAGACAGTGCGATGGTCAATCTGCCGCACAACCACCATCCGTCTGGACCAGCGTCATGATCGATATCGATACTGACGAGCGGACGCCGCGTATGGCCGAAGCCTGCCCAGCCGTCCAACGGCGCGCGTGC
>JAHELV010000132.1 GCA_024644015.1 Nitriliruptorales bacterium | reverse complement strand
GATCGATCCGGCGGAACTGCGCCTGCGAATCGTCGAGCAGCCGCAGGCGACGACGGCGAACTACCTCAAGATCGGCACCATCGGTCTGGCGGAGTGCATCCGCCGGGTCGTCGAACGCTCCGGCTGGAAGGCCAAGCACGGCAAGCTGCCGGAGGGACGGGGCGTCGGGCTGGCCTGCGGCTCCTACCTGTGCGGCGCCGGCCTGCCGATTTACTGGAACAAGATGCCCCACTCGGGGGTGCAGATCCGGCTGGACCGCAGCGGCGAGGTCACGGTCTTCTGCGGCTGCACGGAGATCGGCCAGGGTTCGGACGACGTCCTCGTCGGGCTCGTCGCCGAGGTGCTCGGGGTGCTGCCGGTCGACGTGCGCTGCGTCACCGGCGACACCGGGTTGACGCCGGTCGACCTCGGCAGCTACTCCAGCCGCGTCACGCTGATGATGGGCAACGCCGCGATCCAGGCGGCGGAGCGCGTGCGCGACGTCGTCGCCGGGACGGTGGCGCAGCAGCTCGAGGTGCCGGCGGCGCGGCTGGTCTTCGCCGAACGGCGCGTGTTCGACGCCCAGGATCCGGATCGCGGGATGGAGTTCATCGAGGCGGTGCGCCTCGCCGAAGCCGCCCACGGCACCCTCGGGTCCACCGGTTCCTACCGCCCGCCCCGCTCGCCCGCCCGCTTCAAGGGGGGCGGCGTCGGCCCGTCGCCGGCCTACTCCTACACCGCGGCGGTCGTCGAGGCCGAGGTCGACCCGGTCACCGGCTGGCTGACGATTCCGAAGATCTGGATCGCCCACGACATCGGCCGCGCGCTGAACCCCGTGCTGGTGCGCGGGCAGGTCGAGGGCAGCGTCTACATGGGGCTCGGCGAGGCCGTGATGGAGGAGCAGACCTTCCGCAGGCTGCCGGAACGCCTGTCCCACGCGCTGGTGCACAAGTTCCCGTCGATGCTCGAGTACAAGAGCCCGACCACCCACGACATGCCGGAGGTCGTCACCGACCTGATCGAGGACCCGGACCCGAACGGTCCCTTCGGCGCCAAGGAGGTCGGCCAGGGTCCGCTACTGCCGGTCATGCCGGCGGTGGCCAACGCCGTCTACGATGCGGTCGGCGTGCGGATCGACGCGGTGCCGATCACGCCGGAGAAGATCGTCACGGCGCTCGACCGCAAAGCCAAGGGCGAGGAGCCGCGTTACGGTCCGGAAGGGCTGCCGGAGATCGACTGGCCCGAACCGATGTCGGTACCGCCGCCCTGGGAGGGCGGCGACGGCACCGCCGCCAACGAACCGGAACGCAAGCGCGCCGCCAAACTGGCGGGTGCGTAGGAGAGCCGGCCATGATGCGACTGCCCTACTTCTCCTACCGCGCGCCGGCGACGATCGCCGAGGCCGCGGAGATCCTGGCCGGCGAGGGCCCGTCCGCGATGCTCGTCGCCGGCGGCACCGACCTGCTGCCCAACATGAAGCGGCGCCAGCAGGTGCCGCAGACCATCGTCGGCCTGCGCGGCGTCGACGAACTGCGCAAGATCGACAACGGGAGCGGACTGCGCATCGGCGCCGGGGTCACCCTGACCGAACTGTGCCGCGACCCCCGCGTGGTGGAGAGCTACCGGGGTCTCTATGAGGCCGCGGTCCAGGTGGCCACGGTCCATCTGCGCAACATGGGGACGATCGGCGGCAACCTGTGCCTCGACACGCGCTGCAACTACTACGACCAGAACTACGAGTGGCGCAAGGCGATCGACTTCTGCATGAAGAAGGACGGCGAGACCTGCTGGGTCGCCCCGGCCAGCAAGCGCTGCCTCGCCGTCTCCTCGACCGACGCGGCGCCGGCGCTGATCAGCCTCGGCGCCCGGGTACGACTGGTCTCCACCCGGGGAGAACGCGATCTGCCGCTCTCCGACCTGTACGTCAACGACGGCATCGCCTACAGCACCCGCCGGCCCGACGAGATCCTGACCGAGGTGCTGCTCGACCCGGCGGACGGCTGGAAAAGCACCTACTGGAAACTGCGCAGGCGCGGTTCCTTCGACTTCCCGGTCCTCTCGGTCGCCGCGGCGGCCCGGCTCGGCGACGACGGTACGGTCCAGGAGGCCCGCCTCGTGCTCGGCGCGGTCGCCTCGCGGCCGCTCGTGATGGACAAGCCGGCCGCAGGACTCGTCGGCAAGCAACTGACCGACGGCGCGATCGAGGAATGCGGGGCGGCGGCGGCGCGCGGCGCCAAGCCGATGGACAACACCGACTTCACGCTGCACTGGCGCAAGCGCGTCGCGCAGGAGTTCGTCGGTTACGCACTCCGCGAACTGCGCGGCGACGACATGCGCGAGCAGCGCCGGCGCACGGCGCACCGCGAGTTGCACCCGGACATCTAGCCCCGCCGCTCAGCAGCTGTTCGTGGGGTCCCCGAGGCAGGGATCGCAGACGTCTCCGAGGCCATCCGTGTCCTCGTCCTCCTGCGCCGGGTTCGCGTCGAGCGGGCAGTTGTCCACGCCGTCGTCCACGCCGTCGTTGTCGTCGTCGGTATCGCCGGCGTCGCACTGGCCGTCCGCGTCCGTATCGGTGCCGTCGTTCGCCGGATCGTTGTCCGCCGCCGGGCCGAAACCGTCGACGCCGACCGCGCAGTCGTCGCAGGTGTCGGCGTCCGTGTCTTCACAGACGTTCGGGTTCAACGGATCGCCGTCGCTGCCGTCGGCGATGCCGTCGTTGTCGTCGTCCGCGTCGCAGACGTCGCCGATCCCGTCGCCGTCCGTGTCCGTCTGCGCCGGGTTGGCGTCGAGCGGGCAGTTGTCCACGCCGTCGTCGACGCCGTCGTTGTCGTCGTCGCTGTCGCCGGCGTCGCACTGGCCGTCCGCGTCGGTGTCGGTGCCGTCGTTCGCCGGATCGTTGTCCGCCGCCGGGCCGAAACCGTCGACGCCGACCGCGCAGTCGTCGCAGGTGTCGGCGTCCGTGTCCTCGCAGAGCGCCGGGTCGAGCGCGTTGCTGTCCGAAGCGTCGGCCACGCCGTCGTTGTCGTCGTCCGCGTCGCAGGCGTCGCCCTGGGCGTCCGCGTCCGTATCGACCTGGGGCGCATTCGCGTCGAGCGGGCAGTTGTCGACGCCGTCGTCGACGCCGTCGTTGTCGTCGTCGCTGTCGCAGACGTCGCCGATGCCGTCCGACTCGTTGTCCTCCTGGCCGGGGTTGGCGATCAGCGGGCAGTTGTCGTTACCGTCGTCCAGGCCGTCGTTGTCGTCGTCGGCGTCGCACACGTCGCCCAGGCCGTCGCCCTCGTTGTCCTCCTGGCCGGGGTTGGCGATCAGCGGGCAGTTGTCGCTGACGTCGGCGACCGTGTCGTTGTCGTCGTCCGGGTCGCAGACGTCGCCGATGCCGTCCGATTCGTTGTCCTGCTGGCCGCTGTTCGGATCGGAGGGGCAGTTGTCCACGTCGCCGCAGACGCCATCGACGTCGATGTCGTTGTCGAAGTCGTTCGGGCAGACGTCGCAGGCGTCACCGAGCGTGTCGGCGTCCGCGTCGTTCTGCGAGGGGTTGGCGGTGAACGGGCAGTTGTCGGCGGTGTCGAGAACGGTGTCGTTGTCGTCGTCGTCGT
>JAHELV010000131.1 GCA_024644015.1 Nitriliruptorales bacterium | reverse complement strand
CGGCTACAGCGCGTCCGGCACCGGCTCGTCCTCGGCGACCGCCAGTCCCTGCTCGCCCTGCAGCGCCGCGAGCCGGTGCGACATCTCCTTGGTCGCCGGGTACAGCTCCTTGTAGACCTCGTACAGCTCGTCGTACACGGGTCTGCGCTCAGGCTCGGGCGTGATCGTGTCGGCGACGTCGACCCACACGGTGCGGTCGTCGATCAGCCCGACGGCACGCGCGGCGAACAGGCAGTCGCCGTAGCAGGCGCCCATCGTCTCTGTCGGGATCTGCTGGCCCAGACCGCTGACATCCGACACGATCTGCGTCCACAGGCCACCCCTGGTGCCCCCGCCGACCGCAACGATGCGCTCCATCTGCACACCCGCGCTGCTGATCGCGTCGATGATCGAGCGCGCGCTGTAGGCGGTGGCCTCGAGCATCGCGCGGTACAGGTGTCCGCGGGTGTGGCTCATCGTCAGACCGATGATCGCGCCACGCGCGTCAGCGTCCCAGATCGGTGAGCGCTCCCCGGCGAAGTACGGCAGCGCGACCAGCCCGTTGGCGCCCGGTGGTGTCGCTCCCGCCTCGGCGATCAGGTCCTCGAAGGGCTTGTTGCCAGAGATCGCGCGCAGCCAGTTGGTCAGCGCGCCCGACGTCGCCGTCGGGCCCATCAGGATGTAGGTTCCGGGGAACACGCCAGGTGCGCTGTTGAGCACGGCGCTGGGCGTCGGCTTCGACACGACGCCGGCGATGCCCATCGTGGTGCCGTAGGTCAGCATCACGTCGCCTGGGTCCCGGACGCCGATGCTCGCCGACTCGACGAACGAGTCGACGGTCCCCATGCACAGCGGGATGCCCGCCGGTAGGCCGGTGAGGTCGGCAGCCTCGGCGGTCACCGTGCCGGCGACCTCCCACGGCTCGATCACCCGCGGCAGCTCCAGCCCGGGAGCGATCTCGTCGCACCACGGCGTGTACCACTCGCGGTTGGCGGTGTCGAACATCGGCACGCAGAACGCCGCGGAGACCGAGTCGAGCACGTACTCGCCGGTCAGCCGGTACGCGATGAACGAATTGCACATCAGCAACTTGCGGGTGCGCTCCCAGATCTCCGGCTCGTGGCGCTGCAGCCACATCAACTTCGGCGCGCTCGACTGGTGGCTGAGCATCGACAGGCTGCGCTGCACCATCGCGTCGGCGCCGTAGCGCTCGGTCAGCTCGGCCATCTCGTCGCCCGCGCGCGTGTCGATGCCGTACAGCATCGCGTCGCGCAGTGGCCTTCCGTCGGCGTCCGCCGGCAGCGTCGTCGGACCGATGCCGCTGATGGACAGTGCCACGACCGGCCCATCGGCCCGCGCCAGCAGCTGTTCGATGACGCTGACGACGTCGTGCCACCACACGGCTTCCGGGTCGTGCTCGACGAACCCCGGCCGCGGGTGGGCCGTGGTGTGCTGCTGCTGCGCCGACGCGACCACCGACCCGTCGGCGTGCGTGATGACGCCCTTCGTGCTCGACGTCCCGACATCGATGCCCAGCAGCACGTCCGTCATGTCACCCTCGAGTCGTTCGCCGTCATAGGTGTCGGGCCGATCATCTGGCGCCCGCGCGCTGCTCGGCGATCGTCACGAGCGCCTCGGTCACGCCGGCGAACGTGGTGATGACCGCATCGGGCTCGTTGAGCTTGTCGTGCGTCGGCGCGGGCGGCGCCTCGCCCCGGAGCAGCCACACGGTCTTGAGCCCGGCGGCCTTGGCGGGCACCACGTCGTTGTCGAAGCGGTTGCCGACGTGCACCGCGCGCGACGGCTCTACGCCGAGCTCAGCCAACGTGTCGGTCCACATCTGTGGCGGGGGGTGGCGGCTGTCGGGTCCGATCGTCGCGACGAAGTACCGCAGCAGCCCGTCGCGGCGCAGCGCCCACTCCTGAGGTTCGCGCGGGTGGCACACGGCGACCAGCCGGTAGCGGCTCGCCAGCGCCTCCAGCGTGGCCTGCGCGTCCTCGAGGATCGCCGACGTCGGCACCGTGTAGCGTCGCATCGTGCGCTCCGACAGCTGCGCCGGCTCGATGTTGGGTGCGAAGTGCTCTGCGGCCGTCATGCTCAGCGAGCCCTCGGTCTGGCGCACGTGGTCGTACACCGCCCAGAAGTCGCCCTCGTTGAGGGGCTGGTCGGACATCTCGTGCAACGCCTGCATGACGGCCAGCGCCCACTGGTCGTCGTCGTAGACCGCTCCGCCGACGTCGACGAACACCACGTCGATGTCAGCCGTGCGGGTGAACAGCTGCGACGGCAGGCGCACCGCGTGACCGGCGAGCGTGCCGCGTCGCGACTCGACCAGCGTCGGGTCGTACGCGAGTTGACTGAGCGTCGTCAGCTTCGACTCCTGCTCCACCCCAGGGATGTTCGGGCGCATGACCTTGTCGAAGAACAGGGCGCCGAGCACGCCGCCGATGATCGGTCCGACATTGGTCACGACCAACGACAACCCATTGTTGGGTCCTGGGAACGCCTGCTCGCCGAAGCCCATGAACAGCAGCACCAGTCGCGGTCCGAGGTCACGGGCGGGGTTGAACGACGCCTGCGAGATCGGCGCGACGAACATGATCAGCAGCCCGATCGTGGAGCCCACGATCAGCGGGAAGAACCACGCGGACGGCGCGTTGACGTGGCGGGTCTCCAGCAGCGACAGGATGACCAGTAGCAGGATCGCGGTGCCGAGGATCTCGCCGATCATCCCGACGGCGAAGGGGACCGTCGTGTATCCGTCGGGTCCCGCTCCGGCGATGCCGGGGTTCGGCGAGTACGTGGTGAACGCCGACGCGATGCCCAGGCTGTCGGGGCTGCCGATCCGGATGTCGTTCGCGCGCGCGAAGTCCATCAGGTTGCCGCCGAACATCAGCGCGAGCACGGCCGCGCCGAGCGTCCAGCCGACCATCTGGCTGGCGAGGTACAGCGGCACGAGCCGCCACTCGTGCCGTCCGGTCGCCGCCAACGTGATCGTGACGGCGGGGTTGAAGTGCGCGCCCGACAGCGTGTTGGTCACGTAGATGCCCAGGGCGATGGTCAGCGCCCACCCGGCCGAGATGGGCAGGATGTCGGCGAACCACCGCGAGTCGGGCGTGCTCCACAGCAGCGCCGAGATGCCGATGCCCAGTCCGAGCACCGCCAGCATGAACGACCCGACCACCTCGCCGATGATCATCGACCTGCGGGTCGGCTGCGGCGGCAGGACCTCCTCGTCCGGCACGACGTTGGTCACGTCGACGGCCACATCGGACCCCCTTCAGCGCCGGGCGGTCATCGCGGCTCCTGGCGGGACGCAAGCTGCGCGGCATCATCGGCTCGTCCTTCGCCGCACGCTACTCCGTCGCGCGAAAGCCGCGCAATACCCTGCACGGCAGCACATCTCGCTGGGGTATGGGTTCGCGACCGATTTGGGTCGACGGCCCTGACCGGCCAACCACCGGCATGTCGAGCAGCTCCCCTGCCGTGAGCGCACGATGCGCCGCGCCGTACCGGCACGAACGCCGCGAAACCATCGTCGGGCGCCGTCATTCGGTGGCGATCTCGCCGGTCAGGCAGCTGATGACCGCGTTCTCTTCTGCGGGGTTCGCGTGGTAGTGG
>JAHELV010000130.1 GCA_024644015.1 Nitriliruptorales bacterium | reverse complement strand
CAGGCTGGCGAGATGCGTCTTGACGGTGCTGATGCTGATGTGCAGTTCGTCGGCGACCTCGCCGTTGGTCCAACCTTGGGCGACCAACTTCAGGACCTCTTCCTCGCGGCTGGTCAGCAGTTCGATGGGCTGCGGTGGTCTCGGCCTGGGGTGGGTGTCGGCGAAGGCCGCGAGGAGCCGCGCGGTGATGCTCGGGGCGATCAGGGCGTCTCCGACGGCGGCCGCGTGGATCGCCTGCGTGAGCAGTGCTGGACCGGCGTCTTTGAGTAGGAAGCCCCGAGCGCCGGCCTTCAACGCCCCGTACACGTAGTCATCGAGGTCGAAGGTGGTGATCACGACAATCGCCAGCGGGTCGGCGACGTCGGGGCCGGCGAGCTGCCGGGTGGCCTCGATCCCGTCCACCTGCGGCATGCGGATGTCGAACAGGCAGACGTCGGGGCGCAGCGTGCGGGCAAGGGCGACAGCCTCGCGGCCATCGGCGGCCTCACCGACGACTTCGATGCCGGGCTGGGCGTCGAGGATCATGGTGAGTCCGGTACGGACGATCTCCTGGTCGTCGGCGACGAGCACCCGAACGGTCATCGCTTCGCGCCACCCAGCGGCAGCACCGCGTCGACCGTCCAGCCGCCATCCCGGTCGGGTCCGGCCCGCAGTGTGCCGCCGAGCAGGCTCGCTCGTTCGGCCATGCCGACGAGCCCGTAACCCGCCGGCGTGTGCCCGGTCGCGCTCGCATCGCCGTCGTCGCGGACGGTCAGGCGCACCCGCTCGCCCTCGTCGGCCACGTGGACGACGACCCGGGTTGCGTGACCTGCGTGGCGCACCGCGTTGGTGACCGCTTCCTGGGCGATCCGATACAGCGCTGCTCCCACCGACGAGCTGACGCCGGCGAAGTCACCCGACAGTTCGACGTCGACGCGGGGCCACCCCCCGCCGCTTCGAGCGAGTTGTTCGATCTCCGCCACACCCGGTGGCGGAGCCAGGTCGGGCTCCGCCCCGTCGCGCAGTACGCCGACCATGGCGCGTAGCTCTTCGAGCGTCCGCGACGCCGCCTCCTCGATGGTCTCGAGGGTGGCCAGCGCACGGTCAGGGTGGGATGCCGCCAGGGCACGTCCGGCCTGGGCCTGGATCGCGATGGCCGAGACGTGGTGGCCGACCGTGTCGTGGAGCTCGCGCGCGAGCTGGTTGCGCTGGCGGAGCTTGGCCTGCTCGATGTCGCGGATGCGGGCGTTGGCGTAGTAACGGATCGACGCGCCGAGCGCGGCGGAGAACAGGAAGAACCCGTACCCGGTGACCACCTCGGTTGCACCGGTCGGGTCGGCGACGTGCGTGACGACAAGCCAGCCCAGGATGATCCCAAGGCCGATCGCGGCCTCGCGGCCGGCTCCCCAGCGGAACAGCGAGTACGGCAGCACGAGCGCAGCCGCGACGCTGAACAACAGTGCGGTCTCGTCGGCTGCGAGGATCCTCGCGACGTCAACCGCCGTCAGCGTGCCGAATGCGACCGCGACCGCGGCCAGGGGGTGGGTGCGCCGCCACAGCAAGGTGAGCGCGAGCGCGACACTGACGGTGAGCACGACCGGGCGCCACGCCAGGTCCCGGCGGAGCAGCGCCTCCATGATCGACCACCACACGAGCACGCCGACGAGCGCCCAATCCCGCCACACCCGCACGGGCGGATGCGGAGGGCGGGGTTCATCCCAGAGCGCCCGGAGGGCGTCTTCCACCATGGCCACAGCCTAGGGACACCACCCCTGTGGCGGATCAGCCGAAAGGACGAAACGCGAGCCGTCCCCGCGGCCAGGACAACTCGAGCCCGCAGACGGATGTGCCCGTCGAGCTGGCTCGCCATCGTGACGCCATCGCCGATCGATCACGGAGGAGACCGAAGATGGACGACCTACGCACCACAGAGCAGACCGACAGCACCCTGCGATGGGGAGGACTCGCCGGCAGTCTCGGGAGCATCCTCATGCTCCTCACCTTCGGCATCGTCGCGGTGTTCGTCGGGATGGACACCATGAGCCCCGAACAGGCGCTCATGAGGTTCCCCGACATCAAAGCCGCACGCACCGTGGAGAACAGCCTCTACCTCGTGGGCCTCCTGTTGTGGGTGATCCACTCCCTCGCGCTGTACCGCGCACTGCACCGGACAAGCCCGGCGCCCGCGCTGTTCGGGACCGTCCTGAGCATCGTGGGTCTCGGCGTGCTCGCGGCCGGAGCGCTCCCCCACATCGCGACCGCACCGATCTCCGACCTCTACCACGCCCCTGGGGCGACCCTGCAGGATCAGACGACGCTCGTGCTGCTGTGGCAGGCCACCTACGGCATCCTCGACGCGCTGCTCGTCACCGGACTCTTCATCCTTCCGCTGGGGCTCATCGCACTCGGGACGGCCATGCTCGACGCTCCAAGCTTCGGCAGGCGCATTGGCACAACGACTGTGGCGCTCGGCGTGACCGGCCTTGCAGCGGCAACCGTCCTTCTTGTCGAGGTCTCGCCCATCGCGATCGTCGGCGTGTGCGCGCTCATCGCCTTCCATCTGATTCTGGGCGTGAAGACCCACAGACTGGCTCGGGCGCCACATTCCACGATGCTTGCGGGCGTGAATGGCATCGCCCGGCCGGACGACCCCCGCCGCGCCCGCTGACGTCGGCGCGCGGTCACCGCGGCCGCCGACGGGTTCGTGAGCGATCCGCCGATGCGGTGCTTGGCCCGCAGGGCCGTACCAGCCAGACGGCCACGATCGTCGCTGCGAGCGCAGGCGGGACCGCCGGCAGGCCCGCGCTGAAAGAAGAGCGGCTGAGTTGCGGCACAATGCCGGTATCAGAGACGAGCCACGCCACTCTTCACCACGAGGACGGTCGTGCCGGGAGGCTGCGATGTCAATGACCGCTACGCCAGACGCTGCGAGCCCCATCCGCCGCTTCAAGGCACCGTGGACGGACAGCTTCACCGTCGATGGCGTCGACGGCGGTGCGATCGCGCTGTCCCAGCGAGACCGCAGCACCTTCGAGCTGCACTCAGACATCCGGTACAACGGCCCAACTGGGCTGGAGGACAAGAACATCGGCGCCGACGTGCTCGAGCGCATCCGCGTCCTCGCGCCGACCAAGAAACGGCCGATCTACACCGACCTCGCATCTGTGCCGGGCCCCGCCCGCTGGTTCGCGGGAACCTACGGCGAGCACACCCCCGCCGTCATCATCCACGACGAGCTCATCCCTGCTCGCGACGACCTGCCGGGCATGAGCGAGGTCTACGCCGACCGCTACCTGCGGTTCATGCTCCAGCACGTGGGGGTGCGGTTCCTCAAGCGCTGGATCATGTGGAGCGCGGTGGCACTGCGCAGCCGCTGGGTGGCCAGCGCATGGAAGCGCGCGCTCCTTGTCATCTGGCTGCTGGCAGCCGTGGTAGGCATGACCACGTTCGTGCTGGCTGCACGTGATGGCGACATCGCCCGCATGGCGGCCGCCCTCGCGGCGCCGGCGATATTCGCCTTCCTGTGGGGCAAGCAGTACGGGGCAGGACTGGTCGCCGCCGTCGCCGCGCCATGGCTGCTGCCACCGACGGTGCTGTCGATGGCCGGGTACCTGATCTACCGCGGC
>JAHELV010000027.1:32378-48973 GCA_024644015.1 Nitriliruptorales bacterium | reverse complement strand
CGCAACTGCAGCAGGCAGTCAACGCCGGCCACGTGCCGAGAGAGGCACTCGAACCGTTGCAGTGACACCCCACATCCCAACCGACGAAGCCGACGCGGACGCACGACATCCGCGTCGGCTTCGTACATCCACCATCCACGCGAACCAACACCGACGACCCCCTGGCCCGACCCGGTCACCTCTTCAGGCGACAGCAGCGGAGCGGCTCATTCCTACTACCTACGGATCGTCGACGACGGGTTCGACGGGGTCCTGGGTCAGCGACGACTGCGCGTCTGCCGACTACCGATCGTCCGCGAACAGGCCCGACCAACCGCTCGCGACGCGAGGACGGCGCGCTCAGAACACTCAGCTGGACGAGGTTCGCCCGGGTATGACTTCGGTTTCGCCGTTGAGCATGGCGGGCGGCGCGGTTGTGCTTTCGAGCCGGCGGCGCGGGTTCGAATCCCGTCGGGAGCACCAGTACCGCCGCTGACCTGCGGCGATGGCGCGCCCATCGCAAACGCGGGCGTCAGGTCGGGCCAGATGCGGCACCTCGGCGGCAGAGGTGTACAGCTGATCGCACAACAGTACGGCACTTCTCAGGACACCGGCTTGTGCTGCTATTCCAGCCGCGCCGTCGTGTCAGCTGGCGGTCCTCAGCGGCTCGACCCGTGCGAGGGCGTCGCCGAGCGAGTCTTTGGCGATCTCGAGGTCGTAGCGGGCGGGGATCCATTCGTCGTCCCACCCGGGCGTGCCAAGTGGTCGTCGGGCGTCACGCCGTGGTGTCGTTCGCGTCGCTGCGGGCCCCGCCGTCGGACGGCTCGTCCGTTGCGCTGGAGTGCTCCGGGATGACCGGCGCTCGGACGGCCTTGAGCTCCTCGATGCCGGGAGGCTCGTAGTCATGCAGCTTCGGCGCCAACTCAGAGCCGCCGTAGGCGACGACGTCGCGGCGGAAGAACAGTGACAGCGTCCAGTCGGCGAGCACCCGGATGCGCCGCGTCAGCAGCGGCATGGCGTACACGTGATACGCGCGGGTGATCAGCCACCCGAGCATGCCGGAGAACCGCAGGCCGAGCACGTCGGCGATGCCGCGGTACCGCCCGAGCGTCGCGACCTGGCCCAGTGCCCTGAAGCCGTACGGCTGCAGCGGTTCGCCGTCCAGCGCGTGCTTGAGGTTGCGCGCCAAGTGCCGGCCCTGTCGGATGGCGTGCTGCGAGGTCGGCGGATCATTCACGCCGGGAGTTGCGACGTTGACCACCCGCGCGATGTCGCCAAGCGCCCACACGCCCTCCTGGTCCTCGACCCGCAGGGTGGCGTCGACCCTTATGCGGCCAGCGCGGTCCGTGGGTAGGTCCATGACCGTCACCAGCGGATGGGGGGCGACGCCTGCGCTCCAGACCACGGTGTGGGCGGGCACGACCTGGCCGTCCGACAGCTCGACGCGGTCGAGGTGCACAGCGTCCAAGCGCGTGTTGGTGTGGATCTCGATGCCGCGAGCCGTCAGCAGCTCGGTCGCGTACTCACCCAGGTGCGTCGGGATGGCCGGCAGGATCCGATCCTGGGCTTCGACGAGCAGCCACCGTTGCGGGATGCTGCGAAGGCTCGGGTAGTCGCGCAGCGCGTCCTGCACCAGGTCGTGGAGCTCCGCCAGCGCCTCGACGCCAGCGTAGCCGGCGCCGACGAACACGAAGCTCAGGTGGCTGGCCGCCCGCTCGGGTGACTGCTCGTTGTCGGCGAGGTCGAGTTCGCGCAGCACGTGGTCGCGCAGGTAGACGGCGTCGTAGAAGGTCTTGAAGCCAATGGCGTGTTCGGCGAGCCCGGGGATCGGCAACGTTCGCGACACCGCGCCCAGCGCGATGACCAGGTGATCGTAGCTGTAGATCAGCTCGCCGACCTCGTTGGACACGACGACGACCTTGCGGTCGGTGTCGACGTGCGAGACCTCACCGAGCACCAGGTCGGCGTTTGGGCACATCTGGCGCAGCGGCACGACGACGTGGCGTGGCTCGATGCTGCCCGACGCCACCTCTGGCAGCAGCGGCGTGAACAGCAGCGCGTTCTCGCTGGAGACCAGCGTCGCACCGGTCGTGCCGAGCCTACGTGTCACCGTAGCGCCGGCGAAGCCACCGCCGAGAACCAGAACGCCGGCGCGGGCGCGTCGTCGGCTGGCTTCTGGTGCCTGTGGGTGTTGGGGCATCGTGCAGACCTCGTGTCGCCAGGCTCGTGTCGAAGTTGAGCCTAGGAGTCGCAGCGACACGTGACGAGACCGAGATCGTCGTGCCACGCGCGTCGTCTAGTGACGACGACCGAGTGGGTCGGCCACGTCGATCGGATCGGGGGCCATCACCAGGTGGGTCTCGTCGCCGACGTACGGATGAGCGCGGGCCACGGCCTCGTCGAGGCTCACGCCGATTCCCGGCTCCGTCGACGGGACGATGTAGCCGTCGACCCATTCGAGGTGCCGGTCCAGCAAGTCGGTGTAGAACCCACCGAAGTCGCGGATGCACTCGAGTATCAGGAAATTCGGTGAGCACGTGGCGAGTTGGATGTTGGCGGCCGCCGTGATCGGGCCGTTGTACAGGTGCGGCGCGACCTGAGCACCGAACGCCTCGGCAATGCTGGCGATCTTCTTGCCTTCGAGGATGCCACCGGCGCGGCCCAGGTTCGGCTGGATGATCGAGGCGGCCTTGGCCTCGAGCACCCTGGCGAACTCGGCCTTCGTCGCGAGCCGCTCACCTGTGGCGACCGGAATCGTGGTCTGCTGCGCCACCTTTGCCATCTCGGGAACGTTGTCGGGGGGGACCGGCTCTTCGAACCACAACGGGTCGAACTCTTCGAGTCGGGCCGCGAGCCGAAGCGCTCCCGACGACGTGAACTGCCCATGCGTGCCGAGGAGGATGTCGGCGTCGAGCCCCACTGCTGTTCGAACCGCCGCAACCATGCGGACCGACAGGTCGATGCGCTCGAGCGATGGCTGGTGGCCGCCCATGGCCGTGTAGGGCCCGGCCGGGTCGAACTTGATCGCAGTGAAGCCTCTCGCCACTTCCTCGGCAGCCCGCGTTCCTGCGAGGTCGGCATCGAGGTACACGTCGGCCGTATCGTCTGGGTTCGGATACAGGTAGGTGTACGTGCGCAGTGCCTCGTGCACACGGCCGCCCAGCAGTTCGTAGACGGGTTTGCCCAACGTCTTGCCGACGATGTCCCAGCACGCGGTCTCGAGCGCACTCATGGCGCCCTGCAACGTCGTGTCGGGGCGCTGGGTGAATCCTCGACCGTACGCTCGACGCCAGAAGCGTTCGATGTGGAACGGGTCTTTCCCTACGAGGCAATGATCGGCGAGATCCTCGATGCCGGCCGCCATGACGTGCGGTCGGAACGTGGCGGCATACGCTTCGCCGTAGCCCACCACGCCATCGTCGGTGGTGAGCTTCACGAACACGAAGTAGCGACCGCCAAACGACGGCGGAGGATTTCCCACGACGAACGTCTCGACATCGGCGATCTTCATCCGGGCAACCACACGATCGCGACCGTCGACATCACGATCGATGTCCGTGATCGAACACAACGCTCCGGAGTGCCGATCCTCGTGGGATGGTCGTCGTGGTCATCGTGCCTGCTTTCGGTGGCAGTCCACAATCTCGACGTCCTCGGGAACCGGTGTCGCTCCAGACGAAGCAGCTGTGCCAGTGGCGCCAGTCGGAGAGGTTGGGCGACGTCAGTCGTCGTACGCCATCGACGTCGACAGGTCGCGGTAGGCGTCAGCCTGCGCCTGCAGATCCTCTGCCTTCTGCTCGGCGAGTGCGATCGCATCGACACCGGCGAGGAAGCGGCGCGGTGGCCGTTCCCCGCCAGCGATCCTGAGCAGCGCCTGGGCGAGCTTTGCCGGGTCGCCCGGCTGTAGGCCGGCCTGCGCTTTCCACCACGCCTCCTGCTCTGCACGACGCTCGTCGTAGTCGTGGATCGACGGGTTCGCGTAGATCATCGACTTCTCCGAGATGAGCTCCGTGCGGAAGAACCCCGGGTTGACAACGGTCGTCCGTATGCCGAACGGCTCGACCTCGGCGTGCAGCGCGCTCATCCAGCCCTCGAGTCCTGCCTTCGCGGCGGCGTAGACGGAACTGAACTCGAACCCGATGAGGGCCGCGCCCGACGAGATCGAGATGATGTGTCCGGAGCGGCGCTCACGCATGACCGGCAGAACGGCGCGAGTGACGTTCATCGGGCCGATGAGGTTCACTGCCAACTGCCGGTCGATCTGCTCAGGCGTCATCTCCTCGAAGTAGCCCTTGTACGAGATGCCCGCGCTGTTGACCAGCACGTCGATGTGGCCGAACCGGTCGACGGCAGCGCGAGTCGCCGCCTCGGCATCGGCACGGTGAGTCACGTCGAGTTCGGCGACCAGCACGTCGTCCGCCTCGCCAAGGGCGTCGGCCACGGAGTCGGTGTCGCGGCCCGTCGCCACGAGGGCGTTGCCGGCAGCGAGCGCAGCCTTCGCGAAATCGACGCCCATGCCGCGGCCCGCGCCGGTGATAAACCAGACCCGCTTGTCGGTCATGCTGCTCCTTGAGCGACCTCCGGCTGCACGCGGCGCACCCTAGGTCTTCCCTTCGCCTGCCGCCTTGAGGTCCACGTGATGGGTTCGTCGGCTGCCCGCATGATGCGCGCTCGCCGGCTATCCAGGCCATCCAGAAACACGCCATCCAGGGTGAAGCTGGCAGCCAACCTACCCTGCGCTACCCGAGATGGTCGGCCAGCGAAGCGCACCAGCCGGCGTCGTCTTTCAACGCGGCAAGCGTCCGCGTGGGAGTGTCGTTGTGTGCGGTCGTGCGGCGGGTCAGCCCTCGTTGGGCGGTGCACCCCGGGGCGTGGTTGGTTCAACCGCTGCCGACGATGCGGTCGGGCTGGACCAGGACAGCGACGCGACGTTCAGTCGTCATGACGCGGTCGTATTCGTCCCAGTCGTCATGGGTGCCGCCGGCGGCTCGAAAGACCGCGCGCAACAGTGGCAGGACGGCGATGTCGTGTGATGGATCGTCTGGACCGATCAGGTCGACCCGGCCGGTCACGCCCGCCCAACGCCACCCACGTCGGAAGGTGACGGTCGCCTGCGCACGTTCGCGGAGTCGTCGGTGCTTGACCGATCCGCCGCGGGTGACAAACCCGACAACGTCGCCGCCATCACGCGGATGCGTGAGCACACCGGCGTTGACGACGCTGGCATGCGGCGAACCATCTCCGTGCACGACCGACACGACGCACAGGCCTTGTTCGGTACCCGCGAGGTCACGCAACCGATCGAGATCCATGATTCGACCGTAGACGATGACTGGCAGGCCTGACGCCAGGTCGGGTAGCACCTGGACCATTGACGAGCGCGCCACTCCCGTGCGCGCAGGTCGAATGGACGTTCGATGTCGGGCGCCGTCGCCCGCCGACACGCTGGTCGCGATGCGCCGAGCACCGCGGCGTGGTCACACCGTCAGACCTGACTGCGTGCAGGGCTTGCGCGCCGAGCGCGATGGACGGTCGCTCAGTCGGACGAGCGCCAGCCGTCGACCTGGTAGCGGACGCTGGCGAGCAGCCGGTCGATCTCGTCCCGGGCCACGCCACCACGGGCGGCGATGTTCATACCCAGAATCATGCCCATCAGCAGGTCGGCGCGGAGGTCGAGTGCGTCGGCGGTGATCTCGCCGTGCGCCACGGCGCGCTCCATCGCGCGGACCAACGCCGAGCGGACCCGCTCGCGGTAGCGGGTGGTTCGCTCTCGCAGGACGACCGTGTCACCGCCGTCCTCGGCCATCATGTTGATGAGCATGCAGCCCTTGCGACCGTCGTGTGTCACCCAGTCGCCGAGCGCGACGAGGAACGCATCGAGCGCGTCAAGTCCCGCGTCGGACGCTTCCAGTGGTGCCAGCAGCTCACCGTCGATCAGCGTCTCGTATCGGTCGAGCGCTGCCGTGAGTAGATCCTGCTTCGAGCCGAAGGCGTTGTACAGGCTCGACTGGCTGAGCCCCAGGGCGGCTTCCAGGTCGCGGGTGGTCGTGGCCTGGTAGCCCCGCTTCCAGAACAGCTCGAGGGCCGCCTGCAGCACGACGTCGGCATCGAAGGCGCGCGGGCGACCGCGGATGGGGGCCGAGTGCTGGATGGACATTCTGGTTGCCCCGATTCCGTCGCTACCGAGACCGTGCCGGCGCATGCGCCTTGACGACATCTGGAGCATACGCTACATATTAGTTTTGAAGCGCTTGATTCACATTGTGGACGACCCAGGAGGTCCGTGATGGCGCAGCTGCCCTACGTCGAGCCCGAGGACGCCGACGCGGTCACGGCGCAGATCTACAACAGCGCCGAGCAACGCTTCCAGATGGTGCTCAACATCTTCAAGATCACCGGCCACGCCCCGGAGATGGCCGAGAAGATGTGGCAGATCTTCTTCGACATCCTGCAGGACGGCCAGGTGGACTGGCCGACGAAGGAACTGCTGATCCTCAAGTCGACGAAGATGGGGGACTGCCTGTACTGCGTGACCCAGCACGAGGTCGTGGCCGAGCGACTGGGGGTCTCGCCCGAGAAGCAGGCCGACATCGTCGGTGTCGAGTACCGGCACTCGCCCCACTACACCGAGGCCGAGCGCGCCATCCTCGACCTGACCTCGCACGTGGTGCTCGATCCCGAGCAGATCCCCAGCGACGTATGGGCGCGCGTCCACGAGCACTACGACGACGGCCAGATCGTGGAGATCGTCGCAACGATCGGCGCGTACCTGCAGGTCTCGAAGTTCGGCGACGCCCTGGGTGTCGAGCTCGAGGCGGTCTTCCACGGCCACCAGCCGGTGCTGTTCGCCAAGGAGCCGCCGTCGTCGAAGGCCGCGCAGCAGCACTTCGAGCACTTCCTGGCGAACACGCCAAGCGCCTGATTCGCCCGGTCCCCACCACACCAAGGCCCGAGGAGTCGGCACCATGCCCGCGACCGCCACTGTCGAGCAGCCCACACCGGACGTCGAGGCCACCTTCGAGCTGGCCCGCAACCACTTCGGTCACGTCCCCAACCTCGTCAGGGTACTGGCGAGCAACCCCACGATGTGTGCGTCGGTGACCGCGTTCTTCGCCCAGGCGTTGCGGGATGGTCGCGTGGACTGGGCATTCAAGGAACTGGTGATCCTCAAGACCCTACGAGCGATCAAGGCGTACTACAGCTACGGCGCGCACGAGCGGCTCGCGATCGATCTCGGCAACTCTGCCGAGCGTGTCGGTGATCTCGCGAACTCGCTGTGGCGCACCAGTCCGCACTACACCGACGCGGAGCGCGCCGTCTTCGCGCTCGTCGAGCAGATCGGCATCGATGCCAACGCCGTCGGCGATGACGTCTGGGACGAGCTCAAACGGCACTGGGACGCGGGACAGTTGATCGAGCTGAATGCCCTCATCACGACGTTCGTGATGATCGGACGCACCGGTGACGCGCTGGGGGTGGCCGATCCGAACCTGTTCAGCCGTTCGGTGTCATAGCTCGGGGCGCGATCGCCAGCGGCGGACCACGCGGCGCTGGATCGTGACCGTTGCTCGTCGACCGCGACACTGGCCCGGCATACTGCCGGTATGACGCGCCCGTTCCGCCAGGTGGACGTGTTCACGAACACGCCGTACCGCGGCAACCCGCTCGCGGTCGTGCTCGACGCGGACGGGCTGACGACCGAGCAGATGCAGCGCTTCGCGGCGTGGACGAACCTGTCGGAGACCACGTTCGTGCTACCGCCGACGGATCCGGCCGCCGACTATCGCGTCCGCATCTTCTCACCGGTGACGGAGTTGCCGTTCGCCGGCCACCCGACGCTGGGCACGTGCCATTGCTGGCTGCAGACCGGCGCGACGCCCCAGCGGACCGACATGATCGTCCAGGAGTGTCGAGCGGGACTCGTGCGCATCCGCCAAGCCGGCGACGACCTTCTCATGTTCGCGGCACCACCACTGCTGCGGTCGGGTCCAGTGGACGAGGCGCTGATCGGCCGCATCGCGTCGGCCCTCGGTATCGCGCGATCCGACATCGTCGAGGCGCGCTGGGCCGACAACGGTCCCGGCTGGGTGGCTGTGCTGTTGTCCAGTGCCACGGCCGTGCTCGCGCTGCAGCCATCGCCGATCGACATCGACATCGGCGTCGTCGGGCCGTACCCGCCCGGTGCGGCCTACGCGATCGAGGTTAGGGCGTTCTTTCCGAAGGACGGTGCGATGGTCGAGGACCCTGTGACCGGCAGCCTCAACGCCGCGGTCGCGCAGTGGCTGCTGAACACCGGCCGGGCAACGACTCCATACGTCGCCAGCCAGGGCACCGCCCTCGGCCGGTCGGGCCGCGTGTACATCGAACGTGACGACGACGGCACCGTCTGGGTCGGCGGTGCGACGGTGGCGTGTGTCTCCGGTGACGTCGAGCTCTGAGCCGGTCCACCCGACCCGGTTATTGTCGGTCCCGGCGCTGTGGGCGACAATGAGCACGCACCGGACGTCCTGAGTCAGGAGCGCCCATGCCGCGACCGAACGCGACACCTTATGGACAGCGGCGATGACCGACCCCGCCCGACGACCGCCGCCCTTTGATCCATTGGCGGCCCTGCAGTGGAGCTGGCGCATGGCCGACGAGCTGCGCCATCTGCCCGACGCGATCGCGCAGTGGCGCGAAGGCGTCACGCTCTTCCTCAGCGTGACGCGTCGCCTGGAGGCGACGACGGCCGCCGCCGAACAGTTGTTGGCGCAGGCCGAGGCGGCGGGGTTCGTCGAGCAGCTCGAGCGCCTGCAGGCGCTCGGCGTCGAGTTGAGCCGTCAGGCGGCGGGTAGCGGCGCGACGGTAGGCGAGCACATGATCGATGAGACACGCCGCAACATCGAAGCAGTGACGCGGCTGCTGAGCGGCCCGCCGCCGCGTTCGGAGTGACGGCGGCAACGGAGCTCAGGCTTACTCGTCGAGCCGTCTGACCAGCGTGGCCGGCGCGACGCGGCGATAGGACTCGTGGATGACCTGCGCGACCTCGGCCCGGTCGGGCTCGATGTCCACCCGTATCACCGGCACGGAGCCGCGTTGAGGACACGCCGTGGCGTCGTTCGCTGTCATACAGTAGTGCTGATGCCTGGCCCCCGGCGCGGATCGCGTGCTGCCGCTGCCGAACGGGTCCGGTTCGTAGATCGGATCCGATCCGGGGACTTCGAATCGGTTCCGTGCCACACGTGTTCGCTCCGGCCACAAGTCAGGTAGCACGATGACAGATCAGCTCACGGCCGACCGCTATGACGCGGTGCTGTTCGATCTCGACGGCGTCATCACCGACACCGCGGCAGTCCATGCCAGCGCGTGGAAGACGATGTTCGACGACTTCCTGCGACGGCGTGCAGCCGAGCACGAGAAGCCGTTCGTGCCGTTCACCATCGACGGCGACTACAAGACCTACGTCGACGGCAAGCCCCGCTATGACGGGGTACGCAGCTTCCTGCGCTCGCGCGACATCGATCTGCCCGACGGAGACCCCGGCGACGATCCCGAACAGGAGACGGCGTGCGGCCTCGGCAACCGCAAGAACGAGCTGGTCAACCGCATGCTCGACGATGAGGGCGTGACCGTGTACGAGGGGTCCGTGCGCCTGGTTCACCAGCTACGTGACCGCGGGGTGCGCCTGGCCGTCGTGTCTTCGAGCAGGAACTGCGTCGCCGTCCTGCGTGCCGCGGGCCTGCTCGACCTGTTCGAAGCACGGGTCGACGGCATCGTGGCGGCGGACCGCAACCTGCCGGGCAAGCCGGCGCCCGACACGTTCCTGTCCGCTGCCGCTGATCTCGGCACCCGACCCGAGCGCGCCGTGGTCGTCGAGGACGCAATCTCGGGCGTCCAGGCGGGTCGCAACGGCGGGTTCGGCCTGGTCATCGGCGTCGACCGCGACGGCGATTCCGGCGCCCTGCGTGACCACGGCGCCGACCTGGTGGTCGCCGACCTCTCCGAGCTGGTGTCGTGACGGCGGTCGGCAGAGGAGCCGAGACGTGAGCATGTTCCTGCCCGACGACGAGGTGCTGTCCGTCCCGGCGCGCATGCGACGCCGCGCCTTCAAGTCGCTTCCCGACGACCAGTACCCAGTGCACGAGTGGCGCCTGATCGAGCGCCGCTTCAACCGGCGGTATCTGCCGCGGGTCGAGACGCTGCTGTCGCTGTCGAACGGGTATCTGGGGATGCGCGGGACCCACGACGAGGGACGGCCCGTCGTCGAGCGCGGCACCTACATCAACGGCTTCCACGAGGTGTGGCCGATCCAGCACGCGGAGGAGGCGTTCGGCTTCGCAACGACCGGCCAGACCATCGTCAACGTGCCCGATGCCAGAACCTTCCACCTCTACGTCGATGACGAACCGCTGTTTCTCCCGACGGCTGACCTGGTGATGTACGAGCGGTCCCTTGACATGCGCGGCGGCACGCTCACACGCGATCTTGAGTGGCTGACACCGGCCGGCAAGCGCGTGCGCGTGCACTCCGAACGCCTCGTGTCGTTCGAGCACCGCCATCTGATGGCTGTGCGCTACGAAGTGACGCTGCTCGACGATCCCGCGCCGATGGTGATCTCGTCACACATCCGCAACCAGCAGGACGAGCGGGACCCGGGCAGCGATCCGCGAAAGGCACGGTCGCTGCCGGACCGGGTGCTCGAACCACAGGGGCACCAGTCCGCCGAGTGCCGCTCCGTGCTCAGCTACCGGGTCGCCAACAGCAGGATGACCATCGCGTGCGGTATCGACCACGTCATCGAGACCGACAACGCGCATACGCATCACAGCGAGAGCGACGAGGACCTCGGCAAGACCGTGGTCGTCGTCGATGCCGAGCCGGGCAAGACCATCCGGATTCAGAAGTTCGCCACTTACCACACGTCGCGCAACACTCCCACCCGCCAACTCATGGACCGCAGCCGGCGCACGCTGGACCGGGCGGTCCGCGACGGGTTCGACGCACTGCTCGAAGCGCAGCGGTCCTATCTCGACGAGTTCTGGGAGCGCAGCGACGTCGAGGTGCGAGGCGAACCGGCGGTGCAGCAGGCGGTGCGCTGGAACCTGTTCCAGCTGATCCAGGCCGCCGGTCGCGCGGAGGGCACGGGCATACCCGCCAAGGGCCTGACCGGGTCCGCGTACGAGGGCCACTACTTCTGGGACACTGAGATCTACGTCGTCCCGTTCCTGACGTACACGGCACCGCGCATCGCCCGCAACCTGCTGCGATTCCGTCACAGCCTGCTCGACGACGCGCGCCGGCGGGCCCGCGAGGTCAGTCAACGGGGCGGGCTGTTCCCGTGGCGGACGATCAACGGTGAGGAGGCGTCGGCGTACTACGAGGCTGGGACCGCCCAGTACCACATCAACGCTGACATCGTGTACGCCCTCCGCAAGTACGTCGACGTCACCGGCGACAGGGAGTCCCTCTACTCACTGGGTGCCGAGATCCTCGTCGAGACCGCTCGGCTGTGGGCCGATCTGGGTTACCACCGAGAAGGCGGTGCCGGCACGTTCCACATCTATGGTGTGACCGGGCCCGACGAGTACACGACGCTGGTCAACGACAACACCTACACCAACCTGATGGCACGGCAGAATCTGCGGTTCGCGGCCGAGGTCGTCGGTGAGATCCGCCACACCGATCCTGACCGCTACGCGGTCCTGCACCGCGAGACCGGTGTGACCGCCGAGGAGATCGCACAGTGGCGGCTCGCGGCGGATTCGATGTTCGTGCCCTACGACCAGGTCAGGGGCATCCATCCGCAGGACACCAACTTCTTGGAGAAGGAGGTGTGGGACTTCGCGGCGACGCCGCGCGAGAAGTACCCGTTGCTCCTGCACTTCCACCCCCTGGTGATCTACCGCTTCCAGGTGATCAAGCAGGCCGACATCGTGCTCGCGATGTTTCTGCTGGGCCACGAGTTCTCTCGCGATCAGAAGCGGCGGAACTTCGACTACTACGATCCGCTCACCACCGGTGACTCGTCGCTGTCGCCGTGCATTCAGAGCGTCATCGCGGCGGAGCTCGGCTACGAGGACAAGGCGGTGGAGTATTTCCGCAACGCGGCGTTCATGGACCTCGCCGACGTCGCAGGCAACACCACCGACGGCGTGCATGTCGCGTCCGCGGGTGGCGTGTGGCTCGCCGCTGTCTACGGGTTCGGCGGACTGCGCGACTCCGACGGCACGCTGTCCTTCGATCCGCGGCTGCCCCGCACCTGGGACGGGTTGCGCTTTCCGCTCGAGTTCGCTGGTCAGCGGCTGGACGTCGATATCACCAGCGACGAGGTGACCTACGAGCTCGCCGACGGCGACGCGTTGACGATCGTCCACCAGGGTGAGTCGATCGAGCTCACGCCGGGCGCGGCGACCATCTGCCCGATCAAGCCGGCTGCTGGACCCGATGGGTAACGTCCGCCTGCGCCGGCTGATCGTCGCGTGCGTCGTTGTGGCCGCGGCACTGTGGCTCGGCGCCATGGGCGAAGATCGGAACCGGCCAGCACCAGAGGCCGACGGCGTGCCCGTGGGCACACAGCCGGCCGTCGTACAGCGGGTGGTCGACGGCGACACCGTCCGCGTCCGCGTCGCCGAGGAAACGGGTGTGCTCGCCGGTGGCGAGCACCGCGTCCGGCTGCTCGAGATCGACAGTCCCGAGCTGGACACCGCGCACGGCGAGCCCGAGTGCGGTGCCGAGGCGGCGACCGCGTTCCTGCGTGCTCGGTTGCCACGGGATGCGCAGGTGTGGCTGGAGGCCGACAGTCAGGACACCGACCGTTTCGGCAGGCCGCTGCGCTACGTGTGGACCGCCGACGGGCAGATGGTCAACCGGGCGGTCGTCGCGTCGGGACATGCGCGGGCGGTGCTCTTCGCGCCGAACGACCGGCACTGGTCCCAGATGTCCGCGGCGGAGGCCGACGCGCGCGAGGATCGTGCCGGCGTGTGGGGTGCATGCGAGCTGCGCTGATGGCATCGGACCGACGTGTGACCGCGAAACGCGCCGGCCGCGGCATCATGGCTACAGCTCCGACCACTGCTATATGAGTGAGGAAACCTGTGGCGACCCGACAGGCCCGTACGTACGACGTCAGTGTCGACCGGCAGAAGGCGGCACAGGCCGCCGGCACCTATGACCTTTCGGATCTTCCAGGTCCGCTGTCCGAGCCGATCAGCGCCGCGCGCGTCGGTAAGAACCCGCGCCAGGACAAGATGCTCACCGCGGCTGAGGCGCTGACCGACGTGACCCGCCTGACACTGGGCGCTGCGCTGGCGATCTATGGTCGGCCCGAGTCGCGGTGGGCCAACGCGTACTGGCGTCGGGCGGGCAACGCCGCCTCGATGACCGAGTTGCTCAGCTATGCGCGACAGCTGATCGGCATGCGACCCGACGGCCAGCTCGTGGTCTGCCTGTGTGGTCACGCCGGCCAGGGCCCTTGCATACCGCTGTGGGCTCCGCGGGACGAGGTGAGTCTCACGGTGCAGCCGAATGATCTCGTGCTGCGCTTCGACGATGTCGTCGCCGACTGAGCTGCGCGACCTCGCACTCGAACTTGCGGACCTGGCGGACGAGATCGCCTTGGGCATGTTCGGCGGCCCGGTTCCGGCGACCCGCAAGCCCGACGGCACGCCGGTCACCGCGGCGGATCGCCGGATCGAGTCGGTGCTCCGCGCCCGCGTCGACACGGTGCTTCCCGCTGCGACGGTCTTCGGTGAGGAGGACGGCGGCGACCTGACGCCGGACGGGGTGTGCATCGTCATCGATCCCATCGACGGCACGAAGAACTTCATGCGTGGCGTGCCCGTGTTCGCCACGCTGATCGGCGTGCTGGTCGATGGCGAGGTCGTCGCCGGGGTGGCAAGTGCGCCGGCGATGGGGGAGCGATGGGACGCCGCCCGCGCGGCCGGTGCGCGTCGCAACTCTGTCCGGATCGGCGTGAGTGCCATCGCCGAAGTCGGCGATGCCCACGTGCTTCATGGTGGCCTGAACCGGTTCTCGACAGACCGAGCGCGGTGGGAGCGGCTCGCAACGATCGCGAACGACGCCTGGCGTACGCGGGGTTTCGGCGAGTTCTGGATGCACCTGCTGGTGGCCGGCGGGCAGGCCGACGCGGCGTTCGAGGATGACCTGTCGATCTGGGACGTCGCTGCGCTGGAGGTGATCGTCGTCGAAGCGGGGGGGCGGATGACGGCCTGGGACGGCACTTCGGTGCTGGCCGGCGGGACTGCGCTGACCACCAACGGGCTGTTGCATCCCGCCTTCCAGGCCAGGTTGACGACCTAGACAGCGGCCGGCAACTCCGTGCCGGACTAGCCCGATCCCCGCAGCGCGTCCACCTCGGCTTCGCACTCGTCGACGAATGCCTGGGCGTTGGCGATCCTGTCGTCGACCCGCTCGGACTCGGCGAGTACGACGGACCGGCGGACACCGATGGCTTCGACCACGGCCTTGGTGGTCTGGTCGATCGGTCGGCGCATCTTGCGCGGCACGATGTCGGCCCGGGCCCGAACCTCCCGCACGAAGTCGTCGAGGCGATCGCGTTCGGCGATCAGGAACTCGCGGTAGCGCAGCAGGTCCGAATGCTCCTCGCGCGCCCGCAGCAGCGTGAAGTATGCGGCGTCGTACTCGGAGCGCGACCCCATGGCGTGCTAGGACAGGTCCGCGAGCTCGGCGAACAGGTGGGCCTCGGCCAGGCAGGCGCGCTCCCAGTCGTCGAGATGCAGGGACTCGTCGATCCCGTGAGCCCGCGTATCGGGATCCTCGACGCCGGTCAGCAGCGCCGGGATGTCACCGAATGCGCGGGTCAGCGGCTCGATCAGTGGGATGCTGCCGCCGACACCGATCAGTACGGGTTCGGCGCCGTAGGCGGCCTGCAATGCGCGCCGGGCCGCTTTCATCGCAGGTCCGTCGGGATCGCCGTAGTAACCGGCGCCGGCCGCGCCCGGCGTGACCGTGACGTGCAAACCCCACGGCGCCTGCGCCTCGAGCCATTCGACCAGCACCCGCAGGGCACGCCGCGGGTCCTGACCGGGCGCGAGCCGGGCGCTGACCTTGGCCCGCGCGGCCGCCGCCAGCGTGTTCGACGCGGTGTCCACCGGGGTGGCGTCCAGGGCGATGATCGAAATCGCCGGCCGGTACCACAGGCGCTCGAGCACATGACTGTCGGCATGACCGATCAGTTCGACACCGTCGAGCATGCCGGCCTCGGCACGGAACCGGTCGACGTCGAACTCCAGCCGTTCGACGTCGCTGCGGTCGTGTGGGACCGGCAGGTCGTCGGCGAGGCCCGGTACCGCGACTGCACCGTCGTCGCCGGTCATGCCGGCAAGGATCTTGATCATGCCGGTCAGTGGGTCGGGCACCGGACCGCCGTACATCCCTGAGTGCAAGGGATGGTCCAGTGCACGGACCTCGATCACGCAGTCGACCAGACCCCGCAGTGAGTGGGTCAACGCCGGAGTGCCGACCTTCCAGTTCATCGAGTCCGTGATGATCACCACATCGGCCCGCAGCAGATCGCCGTGTGCTTCGAGCAGGCCCTCGAGATGTTCGCTTCCGGTCTCCTCCTCGCCCTCCACGATCAGCTTGACGTTGACCGGCAGCCGCTCGTACGTCGACAGCCATGCATCGACCGCGGCGACGTGGACCATGATCCCGGCCTTGTCGTCGGCGGCGCCCCGCCCGAACAACCGGCCATCGCGCTCCGTCGGCTCGAAGGCCGGACTCGTCCACAACTCGGGATCGCCCGGTGGCTGGACGTCGTAGTGCGCGTAGCACAGCACCGTTGGGCGATCGTCGCCCGCGCCGAGCCACTCTGCGTACACTGCCGGATGGCTGCCGGCGACGTCGAGCAGGCGCGCCTCATTGCAGCCGCGCGCGGCAAGGAGATCGCGCACGGCGTCAGCGCAGCGGCGGACCTCGTCGTGATCGAACCCGCGGGCGCTGATGCTCGGGATGGTGACGAGTCGCTCGAGGTCGATGCGGTGTGTCGCCATCCGGTTCACGAGCGTGTCGCGGATCTGGTTGTCGATCATCTGGCCGGCCCCTCCGGGTGCTCGCAGGCGATTGGCAGCGCACTGCTGATGGTCGCAGAGTAGAGGTACCACAAGATGGCGTCACCGCTCGTGCGCGACGGATTGCGGTCGAAGGTGGTTCGACGATGCCCTTTCAGGCAAGATTGACATTGACGTCAATGTCAACGACGATCTTACGATCGTCGTCCCTTCTGACGGAGCCGCAGATGTCTGAGTTCACAGCATCACACCCGGCGTCGATGACCGAGCCCGCTTCGCTGGCGGGCACATGTGCCCACACGATGGGTCTTGTCGTGGCGCCGACGACCGGTCGCTTCGAGCCCGCGTCCGTCATGGGGCGGGTCAGCGCCGGAGAGTTGCTGGGCCACATCACCGGAGGGCGGGGTCGAGCTGACGAGGTGCGCTCCCCGGTCGACGCGAGTCTCAAGAACCTGCTCGTACGCCCCAGGCAACTGGTGCGCCAGGGTCAGGCGCTGGCGTGGCTCGACGTCTCGCCGGCATGACCTCAGATAGCGCCAGCGGTAGGTCACAGCTCATGACCTCAGATAGCGCCAGCGGTAGGTCACA
>JAHELV010000027.1:14220-32278 GCA_024644015.1 Nitriliruptorales bacterium | reverse complement strand
CATGACCTCAGATAGCGCCAGCGGTAGGTCACAGCTCATGACCTCAGATAGCGCCAGCGGTAGGTCACAACTCATGACCGCGTGTAGCGGAGCGGTGGGTCACGCCTGATGACGGCAGTGCTGGACGGTATCGGCGTGGCCGTGCCTGACCGGGTCGTGACCAACGACGACTTCGCGGCGCGGCTCGATACGACCGACGATTGGATCCGCACGCGTACCGGCATCGGGGAGCGGCGAATCGCCGATCCGGCCGTGGCCACGAGCGACCTGGCGTTCGCGGCGGCGCAGGACGCGCTGAAGCACGCCGGCTCCGAGTCTCCCAGCGCGGTGCTGGTGGCCACGACCACACCAGACCATCCGATGCCGGGGGTGGCGCCGCTGGTCGCCGCGCGCCTGGGTTGGGACGCTGTGCCGGCGTTCGATGTGCAGGCGGCTTGCGCGGGCTTCATCTACGGCCTGGCGGCGGCTGCCGGTCTGATCGCGACCGGCGTCTCCGAGCGCGTGCTGGTGATCGGCGCCGACGTCATGTCGCGCATCACGAACCAGGACGACCGGGCGACTGCTGTGCTGTTCGGTGACGGCGCGGGAGCCGTGACGCTGCGCGCGGGCGAAGCCGAAGAGCCCGGCGCCATCGGACCGTTCGATCTGGGAAGCGATGGCACGCAGGTCGGACATCTGATGGTCGAGGCGGGCGGCACCAGGGTGCCGGGGCCGTCACCCGAGGAACCGGCCCGCTTCCTGTCCATGAATGGCCGTGACGTGTACCGCCACGCTGTTCGACGTATGACCGACTCGTCGTCCCGGCTCCTGGAGCGCGCCGGACTCGAGGTCGACGACGTCGATCGCTTCGTGGCGCATCAGGCCAACCTGCGGATCCTGATGGCGGTCGCTGACCGTCTGGGCATCCCCGAGGAACGCCGGGTGAGTAATGTCGACCGGTTTGGGAATACCTCTGCGGCATCGATTCCACTCGCGCTGGCCGACGCGGCATTGCGTCCCGGCGAACGGATCCTGCTCACGGCGTTCGGCTCTGGCTTCACTTGGGGGTCGACGCTGATGACGTGGCCGGATCTCGGTTTCGTGGACAACGATCATCGACGGTGAAGGGAACAAAGAAGACATGAGCAGCGCTGTCTACGACAAGGTCAAGGAACTCCTCATCGACAAGTTCGGCGTCAGTGAGGACGAGGTCAGCCCGGAGGCCACGTTCAGCGACCTGGACCTGGACTCATTGGACCTCGTCGAGTTCGCCCTCGCCGCGGAGGAGGAGATGGGCGTGCGGATCAGTGACGAAGAGGCGGAGCAGCTTGACACGCTGGACGACACGGTGAAGCTCCTCGAAAAGAAGGGAGCGACAGTCGAGGGAGCAGGATGACGGCCGACATCGCGATAACCGGCCTGGGTCTCGTGACCCCGGCTGGCATCGGTGTGGAGTCCAGCTGGCAACGCATCCTTTCCGGGCGGTCCGCCGCGGCCAAGGATCCGAACCTCGCCGGGATCCCGATCGACATCAGCTGCCGCGTCGCCGACTTCGATGGCAACGAGCTGCTGGGGCGAAAGGTCGCGCGTCGGCTCGATCGGTTCGTCCAGCTCGGGCTGGTCGCTGCACGCGAGGCGATCGACGACTCGAGACTGGACCCCCAGACCTGGGACGGCGCCCGGGTCGGAGCGGTCATCGGCTGCGGCATGGGTGGGGCGGCGACCTGGGAGGCGCAGCACACCACGTTGATCCAGAAGGGCCCCGAGCGTGTCTCGCCGCTGCTGATCCCCATGCTCATCCCGAACATGGTCGCAGGACACATCGCGATCGAGTTCAACGCCAATGGACCGAACCTGGTCACGGCGACGGCCTGCACCTCGGGTGCGACCGCCATCGGAGTCGCGCGCGATCTACTGCGCACCGGCGCTTGTGACGTCGTCATCGCCGGCGGGGCCGAGGCCGGCCTGACGCCCCTGTCGATCGCCGCGTTCGGACAGATGCACGCACTGTCGGCGCGCGTCGATGATCCCGCATCAGCGTCGCGCCCCTTCGATGCTGATCGTGACGGCTTCGTGGCGGCCGAAGCAGCAGGCATCCTCATCCTCGAACGCGCCGAGGACGCCGCCGCACGTGGCGCAACGGTTCGGGCGCGGCTGATCGGATACGGCGCGAGCGCCGACGCACATCACATCACCGCGCCTGATCCGGATGGTGTCGGCGTTGGCCTGGCGATCACCGCCGCGCTCGACGCTGCCGATCTGACACCGGACGAGGTCGGTCACATCAACGCGCACGGTACGTCCACGCCGCTCAACGACGCCGCAGAGGGCCGGGTGATCAACCGGATCTTCGGCGACGACGCGCCGCCCGTGACGTCAACCAAAGGTGTGACCGGCCACTCTCTCGGCGCCGCCGGTGCGATCGAAGCCGCCTTCGGCGCTTTGACGCTGGAGCGTGGGCGCATCCCACCGACCGCGAACCTGGAGAAACAGGACCCCGAGATCACCCTCGATGTTGTCAGCGGCGCACCGCGCGAGACAGCCGTCGACGTCGTCGTGTCCAACTCGTTCGGGTTCGGTGGACAAAACGGCGTCCTCGTGCTGGCCCGCGCCTAGCGTCGATGCGCCGCGACGCCGGTCTGTCCCGGGACGGACCGTTCCGCCAGATGCGCTCGTCGACCGACGTGCGAGTGCCCGTCACCGCACACGATCGTGCGCAGGATGTGGAGACGACCGCGTGACCGAGGCCATCGACCCCCGGGCTGACCGCCTTGCGCGGATAACTGCGCTCGTCGACCTCGACAGCTTCTCAGAGGTCGGCAGTCGCGCCCGTCACCGGGTGACGGCGTTCGGCATGGAACGCAAGCGGCCGGAAGGAGACGGCGTCGTCACCGGACCGGCTCGCGTCCACGGCCGGCCCGTCGAGGTGTTCGCACAGGACCCGACGGCGCTCGGCGGCTCGCTGGGTGAGGTACACGCGGCGAAGATCGCCGCCGGCTTGGATCGCGCCGCGCGAGCCCGCTGCCCGGTCGTGGGGCTGCTCGACTCCGGCGGTGCGCGCATCCAGGAAGGTGTCGCGGCGCTCGACGGCTACGGTTCCATCTTCTTCCGCAACGTCGCGCTCAGTGGGAGGGTGCCCCAGATCAGTGTCGTGCTTGGTCCCTGCGCCGGCGGTGCGGTGTACTCGCCCGCCCTGACCGACATCGTCATCATGCAGCGCGACAAGGCGCACATGTTCGTCACCGGGCCGCGGGTCGTGCGTGCTGTCACCTTCGAAGACGTGTCGCTGGCGGACCTCGGCGGCGCCGACATCCATGCGCAGACCTCCGGTGTGGCCCACATGGTGGCTGACGATGCGGCGCACGCTTTGGACCTGACACGTCGTGTTCTCGACTACCTGCCCAGTTCGTGTGAAGATCTGCCGCCGATCGGGCCTGCGGGTGCCGCCGACGAGATGCCCCGTGTACCGAAAGATCATCGCGAGCCGTATGACGTGCGGTCGGTGATCGCCGGCGTCGTCGACTTCGGAACGTTCCTCGAGCTGCACGAACAGTTCGCTCCCAATGTCGTGGTCGGCTTCGCCAGGATCGAAGGCCATGCTGTCGGTGTGGTCGCCAACCAGCCGCTGGTCCTGGCAGGCTGCCTCGACATTGACGCGAGTGAGAAGGCCGCCAGGTTCGTCCGGATGTGTGATGCGTTCGGTGTACCGCTGGTCACGCTGGTCGACGTGCCGGGGTTCCTGCCTGGGACGGGGCAGGAGGCGAGCGGCATCATCCGCAAGGGCGCCAAGCTGCTGTACGCCTTCGCCGAAGCGACGGTGCCGCGGGTCACAGTGATCCTGCGAAAAGCCTTCGGTGGCGCGTACATCGTGATGAACTCCAAGTCGTTGGGCGCCGACGCCGTATTCAGCTGGCCGGGTGCCGAGATCGCCGTGATGGGCGCCGAGGGTGCCGTCGACGTCATCTACCGGCGCGAGCTGGCGGAGGACGCCGGCCGCCGCGAGGAGTTGCTCACGCGGTACCGTGCCGAGGCCATGGACCCGAGCGTGCCTGCCGACCGGCTCAGCGTGGACGAGGTGATCGAGCCGGGCGAGACGCGCGCGCGCGTCGCTGCCACACTGCGGTCGCTCGAGCGCTCGATGCGTCCGGGATACCGTCATGACAACCTGCCGCAGTGACCGCACCACCCCGGCCTTGTGAGGAGGACGACCGTGCTGCTCGATGACAAACGCCTGGTGATCACCGGCGTGCTCAATGACTCATCGATCGCCTACAGCGTCGCACGCCTGGCGCAGCAGCAGGGCGCCCAGATCGTGTTGACTGGTTTCGGCCGTGGCATGCGCATCACCGAGCGGATCGCGCAGCGGTTGCCCGAGCCGGTTGACGTGCTCGAACTCGACGTCACTGACGACAGCCACCTCGAACGGGTGGCCGGAAGCGTCGGGGACCGGTGGGGCGGTCTCGACGGTGTCGTGCACGCGATCGGCTTCGCGCCCGACAGTGCGATCGGTGGCGGATTCCTGCAGACGCCGTGGGCTGACGTGGCGACCGCCCTACACGTGTCGACCTACTCGCTCGCCGCGCTCGGACGAACGTTCGCCCCGCTGCTCGCGGCCGGTGGCGGCGGTTCGATCGTGGGCCTTGACTTCGACGCCGCGGTGGCGTGGCCGGCGTATGACTGGATGGGCGTCGCGAAGGCCGGTCTCGAGTCCTGCTGCCGCTACCTGGCAAGGGATCTCGGTGCGCAGGGAACCCGTGTGAACCTCGTCGCTGCAGGCCCGTTGCGTACGATTGCGGCGCGCAGCATCGCCGGGTTCGACAGCTATCAGCATGTGTGGGAGAAGCGGGCGCCGCTGGGTTGGGACACAGGCGATCCCGAGCCCGTCGCGCGAGTGGTGTGTGCGCTGCTGAGCGACTGGACACCGGCGATCACGGGCGAGGTCGTCCACGCCGACGGCGGCGTGCACGCGATGGGCGCCGACGTCCGTTGACGCGCCGGATGGGCCGTTTCCCTGATCCGCGAACCGCGGCCGGCGACGGGCCGCTGGCCCACGGCGGCGACCTGCGTGTCGAGACGCTGCTCGAGGCGTACGCGCAGGGCATCTTTCCGTGGCCAGGCGAGAGCGGCACCATCTGGTGGTGGTCACCAGACCCGCGTGCCGTCATCCCGATCGGCGGGCTGCACGTGTCCCGCAGCCTCCGGCGCACGCTCCGTTCCGGTCGTCTGCACTGCACGAGTGACACTGCGTTCGGCGCCGTGGTGGACGCTTGTGCGCACCGACCCGGCGATGGCACCTGGATCACTTCGCAGATGCGAAACGCCTACGCGCGACTGCACCGTGCGGGTTGCGCGCACAGCGTCGAGGTGTGGGAGGGCAAGAACCGTCTGGTCGGCGGACTGTACGGCGTGGCCGTCGGCCGCGTGTTCTGCGGCGAGTCGATGTTCTACCGGGTGTCGGACGCCTCGAAGGTCGCAATGGTCGCGACGATGAGAATCCTCGACGCGTGCGAGTACGACCTGTTCGACGTGCAGATGCCGACGGCCCACCTCACGACGATGGGTGCGGTGGACATTCCTCGCGCCACCTACCTGGACATCCTGGCCGCCGGACTCGATCGACCTGCCGGCTGGGCTCCCACCACGTGAGCCTACGCGGCGGCGTGTGCGTAATCTGCATGATCAATGGCTGTTTAGTGGCTCATTTCGCCATGTTCTGCTAATAAGCGGGCTGTTTGCGGTGTTTCGTAGCAGGATGTCCATGCCGACGAGGTCGGTGGCCGCCTGATCGGTCACCTGGCCGCCCCGCCGGGAGTCCGGTGAGGGCCTCCGCGCGCGGCTCGATGCGACGACGAGGCTCGCTACAGCGTCGAGGTCGCCGTCGAACCCGTCGTTGTCCCGCCCGCCAAGGGCGGGGTTGACCCACACGGACTGGCGGTCATCCGCGACGAGTGACAACGCCAGCCAATCGGCGACGAAGTCGAGCAGCGTGACGGTGCCGCGGTGGAAGGACTTGGGCGTCAACGCCAGAAGTCGTAGCAGCCCGACATTGATGCCCTGGGCGTCGAGCGGGCGCCAGAGTCCGTCGGTGAATATGGTGCCGTTCCCGAGTTCCCACCGGCCGCCGGCCTCGATGGCAACCGTCCGGCGGGTCGACAGCGCCCTACGAGCGCGATCGTCGAGCTTGATGTCGACCGCTGGTTCCCCGATCTGGTCGGTGAGCTCGAGGTTCCTGCTGCCGCTGAACAGCGTCGTGACCGCGGCGCCGGTGACCCGGTGGATCAGCTCGAGGAACTCCCGACGCCTGCCAGCCCGCTCCGGGGCGCGGCGCGCATCCATCAGCTGCCAGTAGATCTGGCTCGGGAGCGATACGTGGCGGCCAGCCGGCTGAGGGATCTGCCTGGCGATCGGACTCGTGTCGATGCCTTCTACCACCATCGTTGACTCCTCAAACCCGCCCGTCGGAGCGGTCGGCTTCGCACGTACTGTACCTTCGAGTGCTAGTGTCAATGACTCGAAAGGAGTAGCCTGCCTGCGACCGGTGGGAGCACCGACCGCGACAAGGGAGCGGCGACATGTACAACCTGCCGACTCAGACGTCATCTGCGAGCCGAACACGCGAGGCAACGCGGTGGCCGGCAACGGCCGAGCGCGCTCTCATCTCACACGCGCATGCCAGACTGCTCGCATGGTTCTGGGAAGAGCCGGACAGACCGGATGATTCGGTCACCGTGCTCGCACGTACAGGCGCCATCAGACATGACGCCGAACAACGGATCGCCCGTGATCTCGAACTGCTGACGCTGGCGTCCGACCAGTCGAGCGACCCAGGGTCGACGATCTGTCAGATGCAGGTCAGCAGCCTGCTGCACTACGTGCAGCGCCACGGCCAGCGCGATCCCGTCGCGGGTTGGACCGAGTTCTTGGACGACGGCGAGTTCCGGACACGCACCAGCGAGTTCGTACGTACCCGACGCCAGGTGCTCGACGACACGCCGAGAACCAAGCGCCGGTCAGTGTCCGAGCGCCGCCCGGCGAACGGCATGGCCCGTCATTCGGACGGAGAGGCCGACATCGACGCCTTGACGGCAGCGGACGCGCACCGCGCCGCGTCGGAGCGGGACACGGCTTCCGACGCGGCGGCGCCGCCGAAGACCGTCTATGAGCAGCTCGGTGGCGCGCCGGCTGTGCGTGCCGCTGTCGACGTCTTCTACGACAAGGTCCTGGAAGACCAACGCATCGCGCACTTCTTCAAGAACATGAGCATGACCCGTCTGAAGGCCCACCAGCGCGCTTTCATCACGGCGATCACGGGCGGCGACCAGGACGAGTACGCCGACATGGATGCGGCCATGGACCGTCTCCGCAAGGCCCATGAGCGACTGAAGATCACCCGCCACGACTTCAATCTCGTCGTCACCCACCTCGTGACGACATTGGCCGAGCTCGGTGTGGCGACGGAACTCGTGGAGCAGGTCACGCCGAAGATCCTCCAACTGCGCGAGGCGATCGTATCGGTCGGCGACGTGCATCCATTCCATGACCACCGTGATCAGGAGCGTGACGTGACTCCAACCGGAACCGACGACCAGACGCTGTATGACCGAATCGGCGGCGCCGACGCGATCACCGCCGCTGTCGACCTCTTCTACAAGAAGGTGCTCGGAGACGACCGTGTCAACGGCTACTTCGGGGGCATCAACGTCGGACGCCTCAAGGCCCATCAGCGAGCGATGTTCTCTGCTATTGCGGGAGGTCCGAACGCGTACAGCGGTCGCAGCATGCATGAGGCGCACGCGCATCTGCGCATCACCAATGACGCGTTTGACGTCGTAGTCAACCATCTCGTGGCGACGCTGCAGGAGCTGGGGGTTGCCCAGGAAGAGATCGATCGCATGGCTCCGCCGGTGCTCGAACTCCGCAGCGACATCGTGACTGCCTGAGCCGCGTGCACAGGCGTCGGTCCATTGGTTCGCTTCGATGAGTGGCTCGCTCACGATCGTTGGACCGTTGCGACTTCCGGTGGGTATCGCAGAGTTGATGGGCACCGACGCGGCCGACGCGCGTCAGGCGACGATGCATCGCATAGAGAACATGGAGAAGGTCTACTACCTCATCGAGGAGCCGGACATTCGGGGGTGGCTGACGGGTGTGTTGCCCCGCATCGGTGTGCAGGTCGAGGATCTTTCGTTCTTCTACGCCACGAGCGGCCACAATGTGAACGAGTTGCACCTGGAAGTCGCTGAGTGGATCATGCAGTCGCCGCGTCTCGGCTTGGACACCGCGGTCGTCTTCAGCGGCAGGCCCGAGCTGTGCGTTCCGCCCGCGGCGGCTGCCGGAGCACTGGCGCTGCAGGCCGGCATCCCGGTTGCGATGCTGCCACAGGTGTTCACACTGCCGGCGCCCAGGTGACGTCAAGCGGAATCCCGTGTCCGGCGGCGAGTGCGCGCCTCGATCGCAGCGACGACCACCGGCTCGATCGTGTCGATGATCGCTTTCGTCAGCTCCTTCTCAGGGTTGCCTGAGAACAAGATCTGGTCGATTGCGACCTCGTTGGACATCGCGTAGGTGATGCCGCACGTTCGATGTCGGGCGCCTATCGCGATACCGGTTGGTAGCTGCGTTTCTTCGGGATCGATCGGTGTGAAGTAGAGCGCGATGTCGTCGCGCATCGCGCCAGCGATCACGTCGATCAGTCCCATGCAGTCTGACATTTCCGCAAAGCCCCCTCGAACTGAACACCACTGCACATGATGTCTGCGCGGAGCGCCGAAAGGTCGCGGCAGGTGCGCAGTTGTGCGTGGAGCGCACACATGAAACAGATGCGACGAACCGGCGTCAGGGGGGTCCGCGGTGATCGCCGGCGAGGGTGAACGGCTTGTGGGCGCAGGCGACGCAGGCTTTTGCGTTGTCGACGTTCTCCCAGCTCACGCGCCACAGCTTGTCCTCGATGCCGCAGACGGTCTCACCAGCCCACCGCAGCTGTATGTCGTCCGGCGGTGCCGCGAGATGCTGGATCCGATCGTCTGACGGCACCCATACCCAGATCACATCCGCCATTGCCGCGGGGCCTTTCCGTTCGCCGTCGACTGCGCGCAGTCTAGAGCTTCCCGTCCGAGTGATTCCGGAGCTGGTACCGGGCGATCGCTAGGCTGCGGGCGTGCCTGTGGAACCGATCACTCCAACCGCTCCACGCGGAGTGGACCGCACGGTCTTCACGCAGACATGGGCGCGACTGACGTTCCTGCACTGGGCGGTCGATCCGGCGCGCGTCCGGCCGTATCTGCCGCCCGGCGTGCGGCCCGACACGATCGACGGCCACTCATACGTCGGGCTGATCCCGTTCTGGATGCAGGGTATTGGCATCTTCGGCAGCCCAGGGCTGCCGTACGTCGGATCGTTCTGTGAGACCAACGTGCGACTGTACTCGGTCGATCGGGCCGGGCGGCGTGGTGTGGTGTTCGTGTCGCTCGACGCCTCGAGGCTGCTACCCGTGCTGGCGGCGAGGATGATCGCAGGCCTGCCGTATGTGTGGTCTCACATGCGGTACCGCCGGTTGGACGATCGTGCCGTCTACACATGTCGGAGGCGTTGGCCGGGCCCGCGTGGTGCGTCGTCGCGGATCGAGGTTCGGATCGGCGAGCCGCTCGACGCGGGACCGCTGGAGCACTTCCTCACAGCCCGCTGGGGGCTTCACGCCACCGGTCCCCGTGGCGGCGTCCTGTTCTGGCCCAACCAGCATGCGCGATGGCCGCTGCGTGCGGCGACCGTTGAGCATCTCGACGATGAGCTGCTCACCGCAGCGGGATTCGAAGACCTTGCCCACCGCCCACCCGACAGCGTGCTGTTCTCGTCCGGCGTCGATGTCGTCTTTGGTCCACGGCGTCCGGTATGAGCGCGCACGCAGCGGGATGACGCTGTGACCCGCCGCGTGCGCCGGTGCGAACCAGGCGCACGCGGCGCTGTTCATGCGGCGTCTGCGATCCGTTCGCCGGCGTCGGGTAGCGCCAGGGCGACAACCTGCTCATAGCGTGCGGCCAGCGTGATGTCGAGGTCGTCGCGAACGTGCGCGGGGACGTCGTCGAGGTCGTCGGCGTTCCGCGCCGGCAGCACGACGCGCCGCAGCCCAGCCCGGTGGGCCGCCAGCAGCTTCTGCTTGACCCCGCCGATCGGCAGCACCAGCCCCTGCAGGGTGACCTCACCGGTCATCCCCAGGTCGTGCGCGACCGGCTGGCTGCGCAGCAGGCTGACCAGCGCCGTCGTCATGGTGATGCCAGCTGACGGGCCGTCCTTGGGCACGGCGCCCGCGGGCACGTGCAGATGGATGCGCGTCCGCTCGAGTGCGTCGTCTGCCAGACCCAGCGCGGCAGCGTTGGCGCGCACATACGACAGGGCGATCTCGGCCGACTCCCGCATGACATCGCCGAGTTGACCGGTGATGGTCAGGCCGGGCTCACCGCTGGTGCGGTTGGCCTCGATGAACAGCACATCGCCGCCCATGCCGGTTACAGCGAGACCTGTCGCCACGCCCGGCACGCTGGTCCGTTCAGCCACCTGTTCGTGGTGGACGGTCGCCCGCCCGAGCAGATCGACGATCTGATCGGCGTCGACGGTGACCGGTGGAGTTGCTTCGCCGGTTGCGATGCGGGTGACGACCTTACGGATCAGCTTGCCGAGCTGACGCTCCAGGTTGCGTACGCCGGCCTCGCGGGTGTACCCGTCAGCGATGCTGGTCAGCGCGTCGTCGGTCAGCATCAGCTCGCCGGCGCGCAGCCCCGCACGTGCGACCTGGCGCGGCAGCAGGTGGTTGCGGGCGATCGCGACCTTTTCGTTGTCGCTGTAGCCATCGAGCCGGACCAGCTCCATGCGGTCGAGCAGCGGACCCGGCACGGTGTCGGCGACATTGCCGGTCGCGATGAACAGCACCTCGGACAGGTCGAGGTCGACCTCGAGGTAGTGGTCGCGGAACGTGTGATTCTGCTCGGGGTCGAGCACCTCGAGCAACGCGGCGCTCGGATCGCCACGCCAGTCTGCAGCGACCTTGTCGATCTCGTCGAGCAGGATCACCGGGTTGACCGTGCCGGCTTCGGCCAGGGCGCGGGCGATCCGACCGGGTTGCGCGCCGACGTACGTACGCCGATGCCCACGGATCTCGGCCTCGTCACGCACGCCGCCCAGCGCGACGCGGACGAACTTGCGACCGAGCGCACGCGCCACCGACTCGCCCAGCGACGTCTTGCCTGTGCCGGGCGGGCCGATCAGCGCGAGGATCGCCCCGGTGCCGCGTCCGGTCTCCGGACCGAGCTCGCGCTCGGCACGCAGCTTGCGGACGGCGAGGAACTCGATCAGGCGGTCCTTGATGTCCTCGAGGTACGTGTGGTCCTCGTCGAGCACCGTTCGCGCGGCGCCAAGGTCCAACTGGTCGTCGGTGCGGCTGCCCCAGGGCAGCTCGAGGATCCGGTCGAGCCAGGTGCGGATCCAGCCATGCTCAGGGTTCTGCTCACCCATGCGTTCCATGCGACGCAGTTCTTTGTCGGCGAACGTCCGGACGTCGTCCGGCAGGTCCGCGTCCGCGATGCGTTGCTCGTACTCGGCGATCAGGTCACCGTCGTCGTCCTCGCCGAGCTCCGCACGGATTGCGGCCAGCTGCTGGCGCAGGATGGCCTCACGCTGGGTCTTGTCAAGCTGTTCGCTCGTGCGCTTGTTCACGTCGTCACGAACGGTGAGGTCGGCCAGCGTCTCGTTGGCCCAGCCGAGGACCTTCTCGAGCCGCGCGTTCACGTCGAGCGTCTCGAGCACCTCGACCTTGCGTTCCGCCGACAGATCGGGGGAGTACAACGCCGTGTCGGCCAGCGCGCCGGGGTCGGTGATGTCGGCGACGGCGGCCGCCACGCCGCGCGCTCTCCGGCGGTGCAGGATCTCGCCGAGCACGGCCCGGTACTCGCGCGCCAGCTCGGCGGTCCGTTGCGGGTTCGAGTCGACCGGCGCGGCGGGTTCGGCCGCGACCCGCAGCGCGCCGCCGTCACCGCGGCCGGCGCCGATGGCCGCGCGCTCGATGCCACGGATGAGCACCGCGCGGGTTCCGTCCGCGGCCTGCTCATCCTGTTCGACCACCGCGATCGTGCCGATGCGGGCGTATCGCCCGTCGATCTGAGGCACGAGGATCAGTCGTCCGTCGTGCGCCTTGGCGGCATCGACCGCCGCTCGCGCCTGCGCACTGTCGGCGACCATGTTGACGACCATCTGTGGCGCAACCACGCCGTCGGGAATCGGCAACAGGGGCAACACCACCGTCGTCACGTCTTCCATTTGTCACCCTTCAACTCGTCGCTTGCAAGCAACAAGCTATCCGGCCTCCGGTGCGTTGGCTCCCGGCGATCCGAGGTCAGACGATGATGTTCTCATCGGTCTCACTGTCCGCCAGCACCGCGGAACAGGTTGGGCAGTACCACCGCGCCTCGGCGGGCGTGCCGCAGGTGTGGTGGCGCAACGGCTCACCTTGCCCTTCATGCGCCCCCCACTGTGCGAGCAGTCGCAGCGCGCCTCCGAGCGCGTAGCCGCTGGCCGTCAGTTCGTAGGCGTACCGGGGCGGCCGTTGCTGGTACGGCCGCGCGATCACAACCTGATTGCGCTCGAGCTGCTTGAGACGGTTCGACAAGATGTTCGGTGCAATGCCGTCGACGCTGTTCTGCAGCTCGCCGAAGCGGTGCGGTCCCTCGAGCAGCGCTTCGATGAGCAGGAGGATCCAACGGTCGCCGACACGCTCCGCAGCGTGCACCAGGGGAGAGGCGTCTGAGGTGCTCACGATTCGCATGCTACCCGCGTCTGTCAGGCTTGGGGTTGTGCCGCTACCGCTGATCGATAGTCTATTGCAAGTAGCAAGTCACAGCGACGGCGCCAAGGAGCTCCAATGACTGCACTCGACGACCTCAGCACCGTTCTACAGCAGATCGCCGACCGGGTCGGCCCGGCCGTCGTGGGCGTGGGCCATCGCCGTGGCGCAGGGTCAGGCATCGTCGTCGCCGAGGGTCAGGTCGTGACCAATGCCCACAACGTCCGCGCCGAGACCGTCCAGATCCGGCTGCACGACGGGTCGCGCCACGACGGCACCGTTGCAGCCGCGGATGCGGACAGCGATCTGGCCGTGATCCGTGTCGACACCGGCGACATCACGCCAGTCGAGTGGAGTGCCGGCGGCCGGCCGGGCATCGGCGCGGCCGTGTTCGGGCTCTCGCGTTCGCGCTCGGGCGCGGCGATCCGCGTGACCTTCGGTACGGTCGCCGCCGTCGACCGCGGCTTTCGAGGCCCACGCAACCGGCCGATCTCGGGCGCGTTCGAGCACACCGCGCCGCTGGCGCGTGGCGCGTCAGGCGGCCCGGTGGTCGACGCGTCCGGTGCCCTGCTGGGCGTCAACACGCACCGGCTGGGGGAGGGGTTCTACCTGTCGGTCCCCGCCGACGACGCGCTGCGCGACCGCATCGACACGCTGGCCGCGGGGCAGTCGCCGAGGCAGCGGCAGCTCGGCGTCGCACTCGCGCCGCCGCACGTCGCCCGGCGGTTGCGCGCCGCCGTCGGTCTGCCTGAGCGCGACGGACTGCTGGTACAGCAGGTGTTCGACGAGACGCCCGCGGCGGCGGCAGGCCTGCGGCGCGGCGATCTGATCGTGGTGATCGACGGCACCGACGCCGACAACGTCGACGTGCTGTACACAGCCCTCGCGACGCAGGCTGACACGCTGACGCTACGCGTGCTGCGCGGCGTCGACGAGATCGAGGTCAGCGTTCGCTTCGGCCCCTGACGGGCCACCGCCGCCGCGGCCGGGAGATGAGTCGCTCATCCCGCCGTGCATCGTCACAGCCGGTCGGTCAACGGTTACGCTACGCGCCATCAGCGCGTGGCGACCTCGTCGATCAGCCCGGCGGCCAGTGCCTCGGCAGCGGTCAACGGCCCGCCCTCACGCAAAGCGGCGGCAGCGGCATCGACCGAGAGGAAAGACACCGTCGCGAGGTGCTCGGCGACGTGGTGCAACTGCTGAAGGAGCACATCGGCTCCGCGCGCGATGTCATCGGCTGGGCCGTCGATCGCCTGACGGTCGTCGATTCGCAGGCTGACCGTCGTTCGGGGGGTCGCCGAACGGCCGCCGGTGCCGCTCGCGAGGACGACCGCCGCCATGCCGGTCGCGGTGCCGATGCCGCAGGTCGTAACGGGCGCCCGCATCAGGCTGAGCACGTCGATGACCGCGGTCGCAGCGGCCACAGGGCCGCCGGTGCTGTTGACCATCAGCTCGACCGGCTCAGCACCCTGGCCATCGAGGAGCATGAGCTCGGCACACATGCGTGTGGCCGTCCGGTCGTCGATCGGGCCGGCCATGAGCAGGCGGCGGGATGCGCGTAGCTGCGCGAGCGACTCGTCGAGCGCGGTCGTGGGCATGGGCGGGTGCGCCGGTGGGACTGGTGGCAGCGGCGGCGCGCCGGGGTGGGGGATCTCTGGAACCGGCGGGCCGGTCATGCGACGTCCGCGCCGTCGGCCGATGTCGCGACGCCGAAGTGCAGGGTCTGCCCGAGCGCCTCGGCATAGCGCCGCAGCGTTGACAAACGCAGGTCGCCCTGGCCGGACTCGAGCCGTGCGACCGCGGACTGCGATGTCCGCATGCGGTCAGCGACCTGTGACTGCGACAAACCGTGTGCCCGCCGGCGCTCCGCGAGCATGTCGACCAGTTCGCCGATGTCGGGCGTCATCTCCGCAAAGCCGGGGAACACCGAGCGCCGGGTCGTGTCGTCTCGTGGGGTCGTCACTGGTTCGCCCTCCACTCGACGCGTTCTTATATCACGAACGATATAGATCCGGAACCGGTCGGTCAACCGGGGCGTGAGCGACGAAGATGTCGCGCGGCATCCGACCGTCGGCTGTCCGCTCTGCGACAACGGCAGCGTCGAAGCGGCCCCGTCAACGACCTCGAGCCAGGTCGCACGCGGGAACAACCCCGTACGGTGGGTGTCGTGGACGACCTCGACCGTGCCGTCGGCGTGACGCAGCATCGCCACCACGCGGCCAGAGCGGTGTAGAAGCGAAGCTGTTCAGTCATGTCCGCAGCCTGCCGGAGCTGATGATGCAGTTCTCGTCAGACCCTGTCTACCCGACCCGACCGCTCGACTTCGCCCGCCACGACGAGCGGGAGATGCGCCGCCGTGCGCGGGCATGGTTCGAGGAGATGGACCGCCGGCGTTCGGTTCGCTCCTTCTCGACGGAGTCCGTACCGCCGGTCCTGATCGCCGAGGCGGTCCGCACCGCGGGCACCGCACCCTCTGGTGCCCATCAGCAGCCGTGGACGTTCGTCGTCGTGGCCGATCCCGGGCTCAAGGCACAGATCCGTACGGCCGCCGAAGCCGAGGAGCGCGACTTCTACGAGCATCGCGCGCCCGCTGCGTGGCTGACGGCGCTCGCGCCGCTGGGAACCGACGCGGTCAAGGCCCACATCACCGACGCACCGTTTGTTGTGGTGCTGTTCCGCCACCGCCACGGACTCGAGCCGGACGGCTCGACCCGCACGTACTACTACACGAGAGAGAGCTGCGGCATCGCGGCGGGGCTGTTCATCGCAGCCGTGCACCACATGGGTCTGGCGACGTTGCCGCACACTCCGAGCCCGATGGGCTTCCTGGCAGAGATCCTCGACCGACCGGCCAACGAGCAGGCCTTCCTGCTGCTGCCGGTCGGATACCCCGCCCCAGACGCGGAAGTGCCCGACATCGCCCGCAAGCCGCTGGGGGACTTCTGCGTCTGGCGATGACCGACTGCCCCTCACTACGACAGCGGGACTGCGACGTCAGTTGCCCGGCTCCCACAGGCCGAACTTCCATTCCGGGTCGCCGGGGACCATCGTGTGGTTGAACTGCGAGCTGATGCCCATGCGCCGGGTCCGATCGAGCGCGGACCTGCCCAGCGCGAGCTGCCGGCGCTCCCACGCGGGCAGCGCGGCGTCGATGTCGTCGCCAGCGTCCCGCAGAGCATCAGCCAGTGCCCACGCATCGGCGCACGCCTTCGCCTGCCCGGCGGCCAGATGGGGGCGCAGGCCGAACGCGGCGTCGCCGAGGAGGCAGACCCGTCCGAAGGCCATGCGCGGCACCTCGAGGTCGTAGATCGCCTGGATCATCGGGTTCGGACACGAGGTCATCAGATCGCTGAACACCGGGGCCAGGGTGTCCGCCGCGGTGGCGTGCATCTCGGCGAGGAACTCGGGGCGGATGAGCCCCGGCGGCACCGTGGTGGCCCTCCGCCGGCCGTCGCGCGCCGTCATCAGCTCGTCCAGCTCGGCGCCGGGCGCGGCGTTGCGGTACCACACGACGTTGATGATGCGGTCGCCGGGCGCAGTCCGGCCTGTCGCGTCCGGGATGGCGTACGCCAGGATGTGGCCGTCGTCGAGGATCTGGTACAGCATCGCGTCGGCTAGTTGGTCCCGGGACGGTGCGCTGAGTGCCGCCTCGTCGATGACACCGCGCCACGCGACGTAACCGGCGTACTCCGGCGCCACGTCGGGCAGCAGGATGCCGCGGGCCGTCGAGGCGATCCCGTCGGCGGCGACCAGCAGATCGCCGTCGATCGTCCGCCCGCCGTGCAGCCGGATGGTGACACCGTCGGCGTGACGGTCGAAGCCGACCATCTCCGAGCTGAGGTGGTAGCGGTCGCGGTCGAACGCGTCGTGCAGCGCACGATAGATGGTGTTCCAGCCGGCGAACCGGTACTGGTCGGCGTCGGCCGACAGCACCCGGCCGTCGCGGTCGATGTAGGTCCAGTCGCGAAGCTGGAGGCTGACCCGGCCGTCGTCGCCCCCGTGCTCCACGAGGTAACGCTCGGTCACTGGCAGGACGACGATGCCGGCGCCACGCGCCTGCAACGTCGCATCGGCGCGTTCGAACACCTCGACGTCGTGGCCACGCTCTGACAACAGCAGCGCGGTCGTCAGGCCACCGATCGAGCCGCCGGCGATCAGGATCCGGGCGCTCATCGCGATGACCGTGCCGGTGCACTCACGGCGACGTCACGGGCGTCCGAATGCTGAGACCGAGTCGACGGTGCACTCGAACAGCACACGCCGCTCGTCGCGGACCGGATCCCGCAGTCCGTACGGCGGCTCATTGCCGGTGTACTTGGTCCACGCCTCGTCGATCGTGCGGGTCGCCCGCTCGCCGTCCGCGTCGTCCTCGTGGATCTCATTGCTCACGGTCGCCCAGATGCTGATCCAGTGATATGGGTTCTCGGGATTCAGCAGCATCGCGGTCACCTGCGGGTTCGCTCGTAGCCACGCGCACTTCTTGCGATGGTCGGCGAAGTTGAACAGCACCTTGTCGCCCTCGTAGCCGAACCAGACCGGCGTCAGGCTGGGACGTCCGTCATGACGCATCACCGCGAGCACGGCGGTCACCGGAGAGTCGAACAGCTGGCGGTAGATGGGATCGAGCTCATCGAGCGAATCCGCCTCGGATCGTTCGCCGACTGTGAACTGACCCTCCTGCAGCCCGTCTGCGACGTCTTTCAACTGGGCGACGGTGAACGCCACGGCTCCTCCTTGGTCTCTGTGTCAGCCGAGCAGCTCGACGGTGACGAATCGCAGGCGCGTCTCGCCGATGTTCTCCAGGTCGTGAATCAACGCGCTCTCGGGCGTGTGTTCCAGGAACATGGTGTCGCCGACCTGGTAGTCGCGGACGGCGTAGGTGCCGTCGACGAACCGCTGCAGCCCACGCCCGGCTTCGACGACGGTCCACAGGTAGTCGGTCGTGTGCGAGTGGAACGGTCCGCGTTCGCCGGGTGCCAGCGCAACCTCCCACACCCGGACGCGGTCGTTGCCGAACCACAGGTTCGTTCCGACGTCGTGGTTGGTCGGGGCGGCCCCGAGCTCAGTTGTGTAGTCGGCCGGATCGTAGGTGCCGTGGGTGACCCCGTCCGTGCTCGCGCCCATTGTCGTGCCGCCGGGTTCCAGATGATGTGCTGGCCGTGGACAGAGCATAGGCCATTGCGGGGGATCCGACCGGATCAGGTTTGTGAGGCGATGGCGCGCTGCCACCAGTCCATGATCGCGTGGGCG
>JAHELV010000027.1:0-14120 GCA_024644015.1 Nitriliruptorales bacterium | reverse complement strand
GATCGTCGTCGACCCACGGCGGGCGCGAACCAGGTGTCGAGTTCATCGTGGCTTCACCTCGTCCTGCACTGCCCACCGCTGACCGCGAGCCGGGTGGGCGTTGATGCTAGCGGACGGTGACATCGCCGATGGGCCGTGGTTCGATGGAGTCCGCGCCTGTACGAATAGGACTGCGCTGGCCACCCTCGAGCGAATCGAGCACGCTGTCCTGGGCTGGATACCGACGACTGAGCCGCACAGCATTGCGCACACGGGGCGACAACAAAGGGGCCGACGCCATGGCCACGCAGCAGAACAAGACAGCACCGACCGCACAGGACGTCGCGGCGTTCCTGGCTGGGATCGAAGATCCTCGGCGGCGCGAGGACGGCCAGGAACTGTGTCGTTTGATGGCCGAGGTGACCGGCGAGCCGGCCGTCATGTGGGGGAGCAGCATCGTCGGTTTCGGCCAGTACCACTACCGCTACGACAGCGGCAGAGAGGGTGACTACCTGGCCATCGGGTTCTCGCCCCGCAAGGCGAGCCTTACGCTGTACCTGATGGACGGTGTCGACCGCTACGAGGACTCGCTGCGCCGCCTCGGGCCGCACACGACCGGCAAGTCATGCCTGTACGTCAAGCGGTTGAGTGACGTCGATCGCACGGTTCTTCGGCACATCATCCAGGAGTCCTATGACAGCACGACGCACCGCCGTGACGACGTGGACGGTGACTGACGGCGAGCCGGGGCGTCGTGCCGTGCCGTGAGCTGGCAGGGTCGCGACCAATTCGTGCAGCGTGCATCGGGCACCCCATCTCGTTGTCGCCCATAATGATCGTTATGTAAACTACAGTGGCGCACGACCACTTCGAGGTCGCAGTGTGACCCTCTCTCCTGTTGGTCAGGTCAGGGTCGCCGCCGCCGTGGGCGAGGCGTCCGGCCAAGAAAGGTGGACCGGACGCTCCGCACCCCGACAGCAGGTCACATGTCCACGCACTCGCCGACTTCGACGGTGCCACCGTCGGCCAGGATGGGGCAGCTCTTGGCCTTGGTGACCGCGTCGGACAGGTCGTCGGCGCTGATGATGCTGTAGCCGGTGACCGCACCGCTGTCGCGGACGGCGCCGCCGGCCTCGATGGTCTGGATCGGACCCAGCGGGTGACCGCCGTCGACGACCGCGTCACCGAGGTCAGTGAACCACTCCTCCCACGCCCGCATGACTGCGGCGCCCTCTTCCTCCGTCTCGGGTGTCCGACCGCCGCTGTAGGTCAGGTGGTACTTCGACATGGATCTTCCTTCGCTCGTTGGCTCGGTCGCGGCACGCGCGTGTCGCGTACCGCTCGTCTCACCTGGTGGTCGGGCAGCACCGCCCGAGTTCGACAGTCAGCGCAGCTTTTTCGTGCGATGAGGAGCGCTCGTCACATGCGACGGCGGGCGCGAACGGTGCCCTCGTCGGCCTGAGTCCCCCAACGCGTGATTGGTGGCGACACACGCCGGTGGTAGATCGTCAGCGGTGTCGCATAGAGTCGAGCCAATGGACGTCATCATGATCCCCGGCTTCTGGCTCGATGGCTCGTCATGGGGCGAGGTGGCGCCGGTGCTCCAGCAGGCACGCCACCGGGTCCGCGCTCTCACGCTGCCCGGCCTCGAGTCGGCAGACGCCGATCGCGGCGGCATCCGGCTGCGCGACCACGTCGACGCGGTCGTCGCCGCCGTCGACGAGGCCGACGAGCCGGTCGTGCTCGTCGGGCACTCCGGAGGGGGCGCCATCGCGCACGCGGTCGTGGACGCCAGACCCGACCGGGTCGCGCGGGTCGTGTACGTGGACGCCGGGCCGCTCGGCGACGGGCAGGCCATCAACGACGAGCTGCCCGCGGTCGACGGCGAGATCCCGCTCCCTGACTGGTCGGAGTTCGACGAGCAGGACCTGCGCGACCTCGACGACGAGCTGCGGCAGGCGTTCCGGGCGCGGGCGGTGCCCCAACCCCATGCGGTCGCGTCCGACCCGCAGGTGCTCACCGACGAGCGGCGCTACGACGTGCCGGTCACGATCATCGCGTGCGAGTTCCCGAGCGAGCTGCTGCGCGAGTGGATCGGGCAGGGGCATCCGTACGTCGCCGAGCTCGCGGCCATCCGTGACGTCGAGTACGTCGACCTGCCCACCGGCCACTGGCCGCAGTTCACCAAGCCGGTACAGCTGGGACAGGCGATCTTGGCCGCCGTCGACCGGGTCTGAACGCCGACGGCAGCAGCGACGCTGCGGCGTCCGAGATGGTGTTGCTGCGAGTCGCGCGCTACGCGTGCGCGCGGTGCAGGTGTCTGATGCGCGCGGACCCGCTGGAGTCGGTGTACGGCGCGCAGCGCCCATCGTTGTACACGACGCCGTCGGCGCAGCGCGTCTCGATCTGGCCGTCGCCGAACTGTTCGTGGTAGAGCGCGCGATAGGCGCCGTCCTGCGCGAGCAGCCCGTCGTGCGTACCGCTCTCCACGATCCGGCCGGCCTCGATGACGTGGATGACGTCCGCGGCCTGGATCGTAGACAGCCGGTGCGCCACCGCCAGCGTCGTGCGTCCACTCAGCAGCTCACCCAGCGCCTGCTGGATGCGACGCTCCGACGCGCTGTCGAGCGCCGACGTGGCCTCGTCCAACACGAGGATCCGGGGGTCGTGCAGCAGGACCCTGGCGATCGTGATGCGCTGACGCTCGCCGCCGGACAGCCGAAATCCGCGTTCACCCACGACGGTGTCGTAGCCGTCGTCGAACTCCATGATGCGGTCGTGGATCGCTGCGGCACGCGCCGCCTTCTCGATGTCTGCGTCCGACGCGTCCGGCCTGCTGTAGGCGATGTTCGCGCGCAAGGTGTCGGCGAACAGGTAGCTCTCCTGGGTCACCAGTCCGATCAGATCGGCGAGGCTCGTGAAGCTCAGATCACGGACATCCACGCCGTCGATCTCGATGCAGCCCTCCGTCACGTCGTACAGCCGCGGGACCAGGCTGAGGATGGTCGATTTGCCCGCGCCCGACGGTCCGACGAACGCGATGAGCTGTCCCGGCTTTGCAGCGAAGCTCACGTCTTCGAGGGCCGCTGGTGCGTCGTCCTGCGTGCCACTGGGATACGCGAACGAGACGTTGGTGAACGTCAGCCGCCCGTCGCCGTCGCCACGGGTCAGCACTACCGGATCCGGGCGCTCGGTGATGTCGGCTTCGACGTCGAGGTACTCGAAGATCCGCTCGAACATCGCCTGCGACGACTGCAGCTCAACGAAGGTCTCCAGCATCCGAGCGACCGGGAAGAACAACCGTGTCTGCAGGGTGGTGAATGCCACGATGGTGCCGGCTGTGATTGCGGTGCCACCGTCGATGAGCAGGCCGGCGACGAGATAGACGATCACCGGTGTCGCACCGAGAAACGTCCCGACGACGGTGAAGAAGGCCTGGCCGATCACCTGCTGACGCGCGGCGACGTCGGACAGCTCGCGGTTCGCGCGGGCGAAGCGCTCGATCTCGCGGCGCTGCCGACCGAACAGCCGCGCCAACGTGAAGCCCGAGACCGACAGCGTCTCCTGTGTGAGCACGTTCATGTCCGCGACCGCCGCCTGCGAAGCGCCGGTCAGCGTCCGCCTGCGCTGACCGACCTTTCGCGTTGCCACGACGAACAGCGGCACGGTGGCAAGAGCGATCAGCGTCAGCGGCACCGACAGCGCGACCATGACCACGACCGCTGCGACGAACGTGACGGCGTTGGACAGGATCGATGACAGCGTCGAGCTGACCGCCGTCTGCACACCACCGACGTCGTTGGCAATGCGCGACTGGAGATCGCCGGTGCGGGCCGTCGCGAAGAACGACAACGACAGGCTCTGCAGATGGCTGTACACCCGATCCCGAAGGTCGCGCAGCACCCGCTGCCCGAGCCGGTTCGTGGCCACGGTCTGCGCGATGCCGAGCAGGCCTGAGACGACCGTGACCACGAGCATCACGGCGGTCAGCGTAACGAGCAGTGCGACGTCGGGTCCCCCGTCGCCCGGTGGGAACAGCGCGCGATCGAACACCTGCTGGATCAGCAAGGGGTTGATCACGCCGAGGATCGCGCCGACGAAGACCGTCGACAGCACCACGACCACCCGGCGACGATGCACTGCGAACAGTCCCCACACCCGCCGCCAGCTGAACGACGTCCGGTCCGCTTCGTCGTGTGCCTTCACGTTCTGACCCTCTGATCGAGTTGACGCGCAACAGCCCCAATTCTCGCTCGCCGCCGAGTGATTGCGTAGGCCGGGCGCCGGGCAGCGGCGGAGTCCAGTGGTCCACCCGTGTCCCGCAGGCGGTCGAGCATGCCATCGCGCGCGGGAGACGTCCGGCGTTGTGATGTGCCAGGATGGGCCGCTCGAGAGTTCGGTGAGGCCATGGTCAAGGCTCGCGATCTGGGTGTGTCGCGCCCCGTTCCGGTTCCCGACCTCGACTGGTCGGCCGAGGAGGCGGCCGCGCTCGGCCACGGTGCGGTCGACGTCTGGGAGGAGTTCCTCGCACGACTCCCCCACCTTCCGATCCATCGCGGTGTGTCCGCTGCGGACGTCGCCGCCGCGGTGGCCTGGGATGTACCTGACATGCCGGATGACCCTGATCGACTCCTTGCCGACACCCGGTCGCTGATGCTGGACTGGTCGATGTATCCGGGCCACGGGGGCTTCTTCGGCTACGTGTCCGGCGCCGGGACGATCCCGGGTGCGGCGGCCGACCTGCTCGCGGCCGGCGTCAACAACAACGTCGGCGGGTGGCGGCTGTCGCCGGGACTGACCGAGCTCGAGCAGCGCCTGCTGCGCTGGTTCGCTGAACGTCTCGGGTTGCCTCAAACGGCTGGCGGGTACTTGACGTCGGGCGGATCGGCCGCGAACCACGACGCGCTCGCGGTCGCGCGTGACCACAAGGCGGGCTGGGACGTGCGCCGGCACGGCATGGCGGTCGGACCGAAGCTCACGGCGTATGCGCCCGCGACCGCCCATGACACCATCCAGCGTGGCGCCGACCTGCTCGGTATTGGCTACGAGTCCGTGCGCTCGATCCCTGTCGATCGTCAGGATCACGTCGATGTTGCTGCCATGCGGGACGCGATCGACGCTGATCTGGTGGCCGGAAACCGACCATTCTGCGTCGTCGGGAGCGCCGGCACCGTCGGCAGCGGTGCGATCGACGATCTCGCTGCGATCGCCGACGTCGCCGACGACTACGACCTGTGGTTCCACGTCGACGGGGCGGTCGGAGCCGTCGGCGCGATGACCACTGCCCTGCGGCAGCGTTTCGCGGGCGTCGCCCGAGCGGACTCCATCAGCCTCGACCCGCACAAATGGCTGTACGTACCGATCGCCTGTGGGATGCTGCTGGTCCGTGACGACGCTGCTCTGTCGCGGGCGTTCCACATCGCTCCGTCCTACACGATCGAGGACAAGGATCGGATGAGTTCGGGGCCCGACGTCTACGTCCGTTCGCCGTTCTTCACCCGCCACGCCGCGGCACTCAAGCTGTGGTGGTCGTTGCGGGCGCACGGCTGGGACGCCTACGAACGACGGATGGTCCACGACTGCGAGCTGGCGCGCTACCTGCACGACCTCGCCGACGCCCATCCCCGCCTGGAAGCCACGAACGACCCTGAGCTCATGATCGCCACGTTCCGGTATGTCCCCGTCGACGACCGTCCCGCGATCGCGGTCGACGACCTCAACCAGCGCATCATGGAACGACTGCAGTACTCCGGACGGGTCTACCCGTCGAACGCCGTGGTGGACGGCCGCTTCGTACTGCGGGCCTGTATCGTCAACTACCGCACGGAAGCGCTCGACGTCGAAGCTCTCGCCGATCTCACGGTGGAGATCGGCGGCGCTCTGTCTGGTCGCTGATGTCGTGCGGCTCAGACGGATCGCGGCTCGCCGACGAGCAGCATGTTCGCGTGCCGCCCCGACCGGCTCAGGTCAGCTCGCTGATCTCGAACAGGTGACCGTCCGGATCACGGAAGAACGCCCGGATCTCGCCGCCCCTGTCGACCGGTTCGGTCAGGAAGTCAGCGCCGCGTGCGGACAGCAGCTCGTAGGTCTGACGGCAGTCGTCGACTCGAAATATGATCTCCGCGCTCACCCGGCTCGTCTCGTCCGGCGGCGTGAAGGTGACCGTCGGCTTGTCGGGTGTCGGTTCACCGCCGGTGACCAGTAGCAACCAGTTACCCAGCAGCTCGAGCACGACCGACGTGCCGCCGTACTCACCGACCACCTCCGCGTCGAGTACACGCACGTACCAGTCGCGGCTGGCCGTCGCATCGGACACGACGAGCAGACTGGTCACGGCCGAGGCGTTGAAACGCTCCATGACCGAGGACGTTAGCAGGCGCCGCCAGGCGCTCGCGGCGCGGTCGGTTCATGATCGATGCTATAACCCTTCGCAGTCTCACAGTTACCTGTTGTGCGATGCCGCCGACCGGATGGTCGTGCTGCCGTACATGAACGAATGGTCCGACTGGCCATGTGGCGCCCGCGGGGCCGTGCAGACGTGGCCCCTCGGCGGAATTGCGTGGCCGGGCGTGCGAGAATGCCGCGTGATGAGCCATCCCGGCGCGGCCGTTTCGGCCCGTACAAACATGCCAACCAGCGATCCGCACGATCGCGCGCTTGTGCGCCAGATGTTGACACTGACGCCGACCGAGCGACTGCTGAACGTGTCCGCCTTCTGGCCGCTGGTCAGGATCGGCCTGCAGCGACGGCATGGGGTGAGTGGCGCTTGTCGTTCGTGAGCGGATCGACGGAGCTCACGCCGGCTCGGTTCTTCGAGCCTGACCGCATCCTCAAGGTGCTTGCGGAGCATCGCGTGCGCTACGTGCTCGTCGGAGGCATCGCTGCCACACTGCGTGGGTCGCCGTCCATGACCTACGACATCGATGTCGCGCCCGAGTTGTCCGACGACAATCTCGAGCGCCTCGCAGCGGCCCTCCGCGACCTCGGCGCCGTTCGGTACACCGAGCCCCACGAGGACATCGCTCAACCCGATGCTGACGAGATGTCGGCTCGCGTCGAGCAGTTCGCGTCGCCCATCGGCTACATCGACGTGCTGCGCGAGTTGCGGGCCATCGGCGGGTATACGCGGCTGATCGAGGCGGCCGAGCTGATCGAGGTGGCCGGGACCTCCGTCCATGTCGCTGCGCTCGACGACATCATCGCATCGAAGGAGGCCGCGGGGCGGCCGAAAGACCTCGCGCAACTGCCGGCGCTCTACGCGCTGCGCGATGAACTGCGCGCCGACTGACGTCGGCCCGGCGGGTTGTGGGCGTGCGGTGGCGGGTGGTCCACGGGCAGACGATCTCGTCCGACCGGACAGCTGACCACGTGGACGGTGCAGCCTCGCGGGCCCAGCTGGCGGATCGTGCAACAATCACGCGCCATGAGCTCGTTCCAAGTGGCCTCAGCGCCGCACGTGCACATGCCGGCCAGCGATCCGCACGACCGTGCGCTGGTACGGCACATGCTGACGTTGACCCCGACCGAGCGGTTGCGCAATCTCTCCGCGTACTGGCCGTTGATCAGGGTCGGGCTCGAGCAGCGGGCGTTGGCCGGTGGCACTCGTCCGTAGCAGGCAGGCGCAGTCGCACACGTTGGCCGGATAGCCGGCCCAGCGCCGGCCCTTCCGTCTGTACGCCGGATCGACAACCTCGGATACGACGTCCTTGAAGTGGTCAGCCCCTGCGGTCAGCCGCTGCGCTTGAGCTTGCCGTGCTGCTTGGCAAAGCGCTCCCCGGCGGCGAAGACCGCCAGTCCCGCTGGGATCGAGACCACGCCGATGATCGTCAACGCGACCAGGCGGGCGCCCATCGCCGACAGCCCCGACCCGTCGAGGATCGCGTCACGGATCCCGTCGAGCGCGTAGGTGGCCGGCGAGATCGTCGCGATCCACTGCATCCAGGTCGGCAGCACCTCGATCGGGTAGTAGACGCCCGACACCACCAGCAGGAGCCCCTGGGCGACGAATCCGAGCTGTGCGCCCTTCTCCGGCGACACCAGCGGCAGCACCGCGGTCATGATGCCAAGGCCCACGAACGACACTGACGCGACCGCCAGCACGGCGAGCGCTGCGCCGTAGTCGGGGTCCGGTACCGACAGGTCGAAGAACGCCACACAGAAGCCGAACAGCAGCACGGCCCGCACCAGGCCGTACAGCAGAGCGAACGCACCCATGCCGAACAGATGCGTGATCCGCGAGAGCGGCGCCATGAACGTGTACTCAATCGTCCCCTCCCAGCGCTCCCACGCAACGGTTTCGGTGATGATCTCGAAGATGATGCCGAGGTAGGCCCAGATCACGGCACCGATCAGCAGGCTCGTTGCCGCGCGATTGACGTCGATCGTCGCGCCGGTGGCTTCCAACCCCCGCGCGATGAACACGATGGTCAACGTGTTGGCGACCGTCCAGATGAAGAACGCGAGATCCCACCACACGTAGCGCCGCACGAGGTACAGGTTGCGCTCGACCACGCCGGAGAGACCGACCAGCTCGTCGCGCAGCGACCATGGCCTGTCGTCGCGCGCGGGTGCGCTGTTGCTCATGCGTACACCTCCCGATCGTCGTCGGGATCGTCTGCCAGGGTCTGTCCCGTGGCGGTGAAGAACGCCTCCTCGAGCGATGCCGCGCCGTACCGCGCGCACAGAACAGCCACGGGCTCGCAGACCGGCAGCTGCCCGCGGTCGAGGATCCCGACACGATCGGCCAGCACCTGGGCTTCGTCGAGGTCGTGGGTGCACAGCAGGGTCGTCGTGTCGTGCGCTTCGCGCAGGTCACGAATGAAGGCCTGGACTTCTCGTTTGGAGCGGGGATCCAGCCCGGTCGTCGGCTCGTCGAGCAGCAACAGTACGGGCGCGGTCAGCAGTGCCCGGGCCAGCGCGACCTTCTGCTGCATGCCCCGCGACAGGTTCTCCATCGGCTCGGTGCCGCGGTCGGGCGGGAAGCCGACCCGGGCGAGAATCTCGGGGATCGCGCCGCGGGCACGCCGGCCGGTCACGCCGTGGAACCGAGCCGAGTAGCGCAGGTTCTCGATCGCCGACATCCGTTTGAAGAACGACGCCTCCACCGACACCCGGTTGACAAGCCGGCGCACCGCGGCGGCGTCGGAGACGACGTCGTGGCCGAAGACATCCGCCCGGCCACCGTCGGGCAGCAACAGCGTGGCGAGCGTGCGGATCAGCGTCGACTTCCCAGAGCCGTTCTGACCGAGGATCGCGACGGTCTCGCCACGCGAGACCTGCAGGGACACGCGGTCGAGCGCAACCACGGTCGAACGGACCGTGCGACCGTCACGCCGTACTCGCCGCCGGAACGCCTTGTGCAGGTCACGGACGTCAAGTGCGGGATCTGATGGGCGCGACGCGGCGGAGGCCGCGACACGGTGGTTGGACAACATGGTTGACTCCCGGTGCGAAGGCGTCGGAGCACGGACCTCGAGCGGGAACTGCCCGAGGTCAGGACGGCCTACCGGGAGAGCAACATGGCGCCAACGTAGTCGATCTCACCGTGTGTGACTACCCCCGGCCGAGGGTTGCGTTCAGGTGAGCGACGGCCGACGCGCGGTAGCGCCGTCAGCCGCCGACGGAGGTCGACGCGGGTTGGCGGCCCCAGCGCAGCAGCACTGCCGCGCTGAGCGGACCGGCCGCGACCACCACCACCGCGGCCGGCAGGCCGACGACACCGCTGAGCCCACCGACGAGCGCCGGTCCGACCGAGCCGCCAACGAAGGTGATCAGGTTGAACACCCCGAGCGCCGAACCCCGCACCGCAGCGGGCGCGATGATCGTCACGTGATCGACGAGCACGGCCTGGGACGCTCCGAAGCCCACGGCCGCTCCAGCCATGCCGATGACGATGGCCACGGCGTCTGTGGGCGCGAGCGCGGTGACGCCCACGCCGGCGAACGCCACCAGTGCCGCAGCTGTCGCTGTCTGGAACCTGCCCAGTCGCGGGCCGAGCCAGCCGGCCGTACGTGACGCGATCGCGCCCGCGATGGCGGCGGGCAGCAACGCCACACCGATCTGCAGCGCCGACCAGCCCTGTGCGCCGTCGAGCAACTCTGGTGCCGCCAGCAGCATCGCGAAGTAGGTTGCCAGCAACGCAAGCGCCGCGAACGCGGCTCGCATGAGCTCCGCGCTCGTGATCACGCGGCGCGGCAGGAAGCCGTCGGGACGCGCTCGCGTGAGCCGGACGGCCGAGGGCACGCCGACGATCAACAGCGCGGCGCCGACGATGCCGACGCCCGCTCCGGCGCTGGGGGCCTGCAGCAGCGCCAGCAGGCCTGCGACGACGGCCGACGTCGCGACCGCGCCCGCCACGTCGAAGCTGCCCGCCTGGCGCTCGGCGGGGGCGAGTCGGGTGATCGGCGCGATGAGCAGCACCCCCATCGCCGGCAGTGCGAACACCCACCGCCACCCCAGCAGCGCCTCAACGACGCCACCGATGGCCGGCCCCGAACCGCTGACGATCGCCACCACGGCGATCAGCGCGCCGAAGACCCGTGCCCGTTCCAGGCCGGTCCATCGCGCGGCCACGATGCCGTTGACGAGCACCGGGACAGCGCCGGCGCCGGCTCCCTGCACCACGCGGCCGACCATGAGGACGGGAAACGACGGGGCGACACCCACCAGCACCGAGCCCACCGCCATCAAGCAGATGCCGACGATCAGCGGCGTCCGCAGGCCGACGAGATCGGCGATCCGGCCGAAGGTCGCCGTCGCGATCGCGAAGCACAGCGAGAACACCGAGAAGATCCAGGCCGCGTCGCTGACGGACAGATCGAGGTCGCGGCGGACGACCGGGATCGCGACGGCGATCGCGCTGGAGCCGATGATGGTCAACGCGATCAGCGTGCCGAGCAGTAGTGCAGCGGCGCGGCCCGAGTCAGCGCTCACAGGCGCCATCTGGATCCTGCGACCTTCGGCGGCAGTCGTGCCGTGGTCGGGACCTCACGCAGCTGGCAGCTCCGGCGGCGTGTGCACCACGCGGGCTGACGCCACGAGGTCACGCTCGCGCACGATCGCCTTGCCGAACGGTACAAGCGCCAGCCACACCATCTTGAAGCTGGCGATGCCGAGCGGAATGCCGATGATCGTCAGGCACAGCAGCACGCCAGCGACCAGGTGCGCGAGCGCCAGTTCGACGCCGCCGAGCAGCAGCCAGATGATGTTGCCGATGATCGTCAGGGGCCGGTAGCCCGCCTCGGTCGTCACGACCACGCGGCCGAACGGCCACAGGGCGTATCCGGCGAGCTTGAACGACTGCAGGCCGAACGGGATCCCAATGATCGTGATCAGGTTCAGCACGCCCGCGGCCAGGTAGCCGAGGGCGATCCACCAGCCCGCCAGCACCAGCCACAGCAGATTGCCGATCGTGCGCATCGTCGCCTCCCGTCCGGCGTCCATAGTCGCGTCGGAGCCGCGGCAGCGCCATACCGCTCCCCCACCCGCCTGCGGCGCGACGGTCCGAGCCACGGCCACGCCCTATCGTGGCGTGATGTTTGCCACGACCGACCTCAGCGACCGGCACGGTGACACCGTCGCGCACTGCCGTCCGGCCTTTCGCAACTTCGGCGGCCGGACCCGCTTCAGTGGCCCGGTCACCACCGTGTCCTGTTTCGAGGACAACGTCCTGTACGAGCAGGCACTCAGCGACGTCGCGAGCGGCAGCGTCGTCGTCGTCGACGGCGGTGGGTCACTTGACTGCGCGCTGATGGGCGATCGCCTGGGCGGCATCGCGGTTGACCGTGGGGTGCCGGGCGTCATCATCAACGGTTGCGTGCGCGACATCGAGCAGTTGGCATTGCTCGACGTCGCGATCCTTGCACTCGCCCCACACCCGCGACGCAGCAACAAGGCCGGCCGTGGCGCGCGCGACGTGCCCGTGTCGTTCGCCGGCGTGCTGTGGACCCCGGGTGACGTGGTGTACGGCGATGCCGATGGGGTGATCGTCAGCTCCGTCACGCTCGCCGCGCCTGGCTGATCCCATCGCTCAGGGCAGCATGAGGTGGAAGTCGCCGAACTCATGCCAAAGGTATCGGCCGTCGATCGCCGCCGCGTAGCTGCGTTCCAGCAGTGCGCGGCCGGCGAAGGCTTCGATGAGGTCGAGGTGGCTGGCCTGTGGCTCGTGCCAGCCAGTCAGCAGACCGTCGACGGTCTGCGCGCCCCGGTCCGGTGTGATGACGACGTCGGTCCAGCCCGATCCCGCCCGCACGTGGCCGTTGCTGTCGACCGCGGACTCCAACGCCCGCACGACGGTCGTGCCGACGGCGATCACCCGCCGGCCGGCGCGCCGTGCCGACCGGATGCTCGCCGCGACCCGCCTGCCGACCGAGAACCACTCGGGGTGCGGACGCTCGCCGGACTCGCCGGAGGACACGCCCGTGTGCAGCGTGACCGTGGCCAGCTGGACGCCGGCGAACCGCAGGCGACCGAGGAGGTCAGCGGTGAAGCCCCGAGCGGCGCTGGGCATCTCGGCACTTCCCGGGCGCCGCGCGAACGCCGTCTGATAGGCCGACAACGGCCACCGCCGTCCCGTGCAGCCATATCGGATCGGCCGGCCGTGGCGCAACAGCCACGGAACGCGATCGACCTGCGGGGCAGGCACGGCCGTCCACAGTCGTACGCCATCGGCGCTGTGTGAGAACGGCGCGGTCACCTGAAGGCGGATGCCACCGGCCAGAGTGAAGTCCTGACGAGGTGTCACATCGGGCACCGGATGGCTTCCGGCGCCGCACGGGACGCGGACCTCGACCAGCCAGGTGCCATCAGCGAGCGCCGTCGCGACGTGCAGCAGGCTGCCCCCGGTTGCCCGCACCGCTGCTGGCAGCGTCGCTGAGTCGTTGGCGACCATCAGGTCGCCTCGACGAAGCACGGCGGGTAGATCGGCCATGCGACGGTGGTCGACTCGGCCGCCGTCACGTCGCGCAACCAGCAGCAGTCCGTCGTCGCGCCGTCCTCCTCGCGCCTCGATCGGCTCGTCGGCGATGCGGTCTGGTGGCAGCGTGAAGTCGAACGGGCGCCTGCCGGTCACCGCGCCGTCCGCGGGGGTCCGATCGTCGGTGGCCGCGATCATCGCAGCGCCCGGGCGATGTGGCGCCCCGACCTGTGATCTTCGGTCAGTAGGGCGACCAGACCGGGCACGCTGACCTCGGGCGGCGGGCGGTCGCTGATGTCCTCACCGGGGAACGCGCGCGCGTGCATGCGGGTGCGCATGTCGCCGGGATCCACGCGGAGGACGCTCAGGTCCGGGCGCTCGGCGGCGAGCACGGCGAACAGGTGCTCGAGCGCGGCCTTCGACGACCCGTAGCCCGACCATCCGGCATACGGCTCGACCGCGGCGTCTGACGTGATGGCCAGAACCCGCGCGCGCTCACGCAGCGTCGGCAGCAGCAGCTGGGTCAGCCGCAGCGGAGCGATGACGTTGATCTCGTAGACGCGCCGGAGGTCGTCGACCGGGTAGTCGAGCGCCAGCGGTCGCGGGCTCGGCCCGAGCGTGCTCGCATTGTGCACGACGGCGTCGAGTCCGCCGACGTCCGCGGCGACCTTGGCCAGTTCTACGCGGTGCAGCTCGTCGGCGACGTCACCGACGACGACGCGGGGAGCGGTGGCACGCGGGATGCTTGCCACGAGCGCGGCGAGCGCGGCGGGATCGCGGCCGTCGACGATCAGGGTCCAGCCGTCGGCGGCGAGGCGCCGCGCCAGGGCCGCCCCGAGTCCTCGGGAAGCTCCGGTGATCAGTGCGGTGGGCATCTGTAGCTCCTGTGTCGATCTAAGGCGACGCTATGGACGTCCACAGCCGACGCCATCCGGCGCAAGGCGGAAGTCGTCTCGGTCTGTGGTCCTAGATCCCGCACGAGCGACGACTGCTCCACCGCGCTCCCGCTCGAGGTGAACCGACGTCGGCCGGCGGCGCCGGTCAGGTCCGGCGTCGCCTCCCGTGGCGGCTGCGGCGGCCGCCCCGCTACGGTCGCGCCGACGGGCGCTCAGGCGTCGCCGGCGTCCAGCAACCCGGACCTCGTGGCGACGAGGGCCGCCTGTGTGCGATCACGAACCTCGAGTTTGGCCAGGATGCTGCTGACGTGGCTCTTGACCGTCTTCTGTGC
>JAHELV010000068.1 GCA_024644015.1 Nitriliruptorales bacterium | reverse complement strand
GGCCATCGTCGGCGCCGCGGTCGGGGCAGCGCCCGACGTGCAGGCTGCCGCGATCACGATCGCCATGACGAACACGGTCAGCCGCAGAACGATCATCGCGCCGACGCTCCCCCTCCGTCATTTGATGGCCACGCGATAGATGGCCACGCAATGTCGCGTGCGCCTGGAAGTCGCACTGCGACGAATTGGCATGGCAGCTTACCGGACGTCATGACACGACGTCGATCTGCGTTGATCGACCATGTGGGCAGTGCGATGACCGCCGCGGACCGAACCGCCGACGACCGACCTGTATGTTCGGCCCTTCACGGGGTACAGGGCTGTCACCGACAAGGAGTGCGCAGATGAGCGATCACACGAGCGAGGACATGAAAGGCCGCACGAAGGAGGCAGCGGGCTCGCTGACAGGCGACGACGACCTGAAGCGCGAAGGCAAGATCGACCAGGCCAGCGCAGCGGTCAAGGACAAGGTGGGCGACGCCGCCGACGCCGCGAAGGACGCGGTCACCAGCGACCGCGACCGGTAGCCCGGCAGAATCGCCGCGGACACATGGCAGGCCTCACGGCGCTGCAGCTGGCCGTGCCGGCCGTGGACCCGCTGCTGAAAGACCTCCGTTCGTCGCTCCCCGCCGGCTCCACGGTGTTCGACCCGGCACACATCTCGTTCGGCTACCCGTGGATGGAGCCGTCCGCGGGGCGTGCAGCGATCGAGGACGTGGCGCGCGCGCTGGCACGTGAAGCCCCGTTCGACGTCGAGCTCGCCGGCCCGCGGCGCTTCCCGCCCGACGGGAACGGACGCGTCACCGTGTGGTTGGAGCCGTACCCGGCTGCGGCGATCCACGCCCTGAACTGGGTGATCGCGGACGCCTCCGGCCACGACGTCGACGACTTCACGCCGCACTGCAGCCTCGTGCGGCTCGCACGTGACGTCGACCCCGAACCGGTCGAACGGTCGGTCCGGCCGCACCTTCCGCTGAGAGCCCGACTGGACCGCGTCGAGTTCCACGTGCAGGCTAGCAACGGCTGGACACTCGAGCGCAGCATGCCGCTCGGAACACCATCCCGCTGAACGTCGTCCGCGACACCGCTCGACGTCGAGCATGCCCGATGTGATCAGCGCCGAGATCCGTGGACATTGGAGCAATTGCGCATGGCTGACGACTTCGCACAGTTTCGCGCACTTAGCTTCGACTGCTACGGCACCCTGATCGACTGGGAGACCGGCATCACGCAGGCGCTGCGGCCATGGGCGCAGCGGCACGACCTGACCGTGGCCCCTGCCACACTGCTCGACGCGTTCTCGGCCACCGAGACCGTCGTGCAGTCGGAGTATCCGACCAAACGGTATCCGGTCGTGCTCGGGGAGGTGCTCCGGCGCATGGGCGCACGGTTCGGCGTCGGGGTGTCCCCCACCGAGGCCGCCACGTTCGGCGCGTCGGTCGGCGACTGGCCGGCGTTTCCGGACTCGTCCGATGCGTTGCGACGCCTGCAGTCGCGCTTCACGCTGATCATTCTGTCGAACGTCGATCGGTCGACGTTCGCGCGTTCGAACCAACATCTCGGCGTCGACTTCGACCTCGTGATCACGGCCGAGGACGTCGGGTCCTACAAACCCGCGCCGCGCAACTTCGAGGTGCTGATCGATCACGTCATCGACCTCGGCCTGCCGCGCGAGACACTGCTGCATGTCGCGGAGAGCCTGTACCACGACCACGAACCGGCCCACGCGATCGGGTTGCAGTCGGTCTGGATCCACCGTCGCCATGCCGTGGAGGGGTTCGGCGCGACGCCGAGGCCTCGCGGGCAGGTGACACCCGACTGGCGCTTCGAGTCGATGGGGGCGTTCGCGCGAGCGGCCGGCGTCTGATGCCGCGCTTCGCGACGACGCTGCGGCCATCCCCGCGCCCCGGGCCGGCGGTCGTGCGAGGGTCCGGGTTCGACACGTGCAGGAAGGTTGCCGACAACAGGATGCGCGCCCGATGACCACCGCCGCTGAGACAGACGTCGGCGACCGATCGACGCTCGCCGCGGTGCCGCGATGGATGGCGGGCACCGCTGGGCTCGCGGCGGGTATCGCCGCGCTGGCGGCCGCCGAGCTGACCGCGGCGGTCGTCGGCGGCGCCCGTTCCCCGATCACGTCCATCGGCACGGCGGTGATCGAGCTGACGCCGCCGGCACTCAAGGACCTGGCCATCGACGTGCTCGGCACGGCCGACAAGCCCGTCCTGATCGTGTCCGTCCTGGTCGTGGTGGCGGCGGCCGCCGCGGTCGTCGGCCTGCTCGCGGTCCGCCGCCTGTGGTGGGGTGTCGTTGGCGTCGTCGTGCTCGGACTGGTGGGTCTCGCTGCGGCAGCGGCCGACCCGAGCGCAACCGGCGCCGGTGCCTGGCTGCCGGCGTTGGCCGCGATCGGCGTCGGTGCTGGTGCGTTGCGGTGGCTGGTCGGTGTGCTGCACGCCAGCGTCGGTACGGCGCCGGAGGACGAAGCTACTGCCGACGGGGACGGTCGGCGCACGTTCCTGCGGGCGGCTGCGACGCTCGGTGTCGTGGCCCTGGGCGCGGGAGCGCTCGGTCGATGGCTGACCGGGCAGACCGCGCGCAGCACCGCGCCCGCGACGGTGCCGCTGCCGGCGCCCGACGTGGCCCTGCCGCCGGTGCCGGCCGGCACGTCCCTTGGGATCGACGGCCTGACGCCGTTCATCACCCCGAACGACGACTTCTATCGCATCGACACGGCGCTGCAGATACCGGCCATCGACGTCAACGAATGGCGGCTCCGTATCACGGGCATGGTCGACAACCCCGTCGAGCTGACCTTTGCCGACCTGCTCGACCATCGGATCGTCGAAGCGGACATCACCTTGACGTGTGTGTCCAACGAGGTGGGTGGCGACCTGGTCGGCAACGCCCGATGGCGGGGAGTGCGACTGGCCGACGTGCTCGCCGACGCGCGGATCCTGTCGCAGGCCGATCAGCTGGTGGGCCGCGCCGTCGATGGCTTCACCACCGGCGCACCGTTGGAGACGGTGCTCGACGGCCGCGAGTCGCTGATCGCGATCGGCATGAACGGTGCGCCGCTGCCCCGCGTGCACGGGTTCCCCGCGCGGCTGGTCGTTCCGGGCCTCTATGGCTACGTGTCGGCCACGAAGTGGCTGACCGAGCTGCAGCTGACGACCTTTGACGCGTTCGATGCGTACTGGGTGCCGCTTGGCTGGGCCGAACGAGCACCGATCAAGACGCAGTCGCGCATCGATGTGCCCAGATCGTTGGCGACCGTACCTGCCGGCCGCGTCGCCGTGGCCGGGGTGGCGTGGGCGCAGCGGCGCGGCATCGACCGGGTCGAGGTCAAGGTGGACAACGGGCGATGGGAGCAGGCTCGTCTGGCGGAGCAGTTCGACATCGACACGTGGCGACAGTGGGTCTACGAGTGGGAGGCCACGCCGGGCCGGCACGAGCTGCGGGTGCGCGCAACGGATGGCACCGGGCAGGTACAGACCGGCGAGCGGGTGCCGCCACGACCCGACGGCGCGACCGGGCGGCACAGCATCGTGGTGACCGTCACCGACAACTGATCGCCCGCTCCAGGCCGCACCGCGACAAAACGCCGGTATCAGCGGCGCCGTCGACGGCTCATAGGTGCAACACCGTGAACTGGAGCACGACGATGTTGCATCCCTACTCGATCTTCTTCAAGGCGCTGTGGGAGGACACGGAACCGGCACCGCGCGATGACGTCGAGCCGACGAGCCCACGCCCGCAACGCCGTCTGCGCGCGCGTCTGCCGTGGCGGCGGCGCGCCAACCCGCCGTCTGCCAGCCAACCGACGATGCCGGACACGCCGGGACACTGACCGACCAGATGGGCAGTCAGACGTCGTAGGCGTGGCGAAACATGACCGCGATGCGCGGACCCGCAGCCGCGACCTTCGGCACGCTGTGCTCGCACGTGCGCTGACACGACCCTCCCATGACGACCAGATCGCCATGCCCGACCGGCCAGCTCAGGCTCGAACCGCCTCCGCGGGGACGGAGCCGGAAGGGACGCGGCTGCCCCAGCGAGACGACGGCGATCGTCGCCGCCGGTAGGTCCCGGGCGATGCGGTCGCCGTGCCAGGCGACGCTGTCGCGGCCGTCCCGGTACAGATTGCAGGCGATCCGATCGAGTCGCACGCCGTACCGATCGCTGAGCGCATCGGACATGTGTCCGATCAGGCGCAGGTCGTCGGGCAGCGCATCGCGGTGCACGCTCGCGACCAGCCTGGGCCGTGGCACGTCGATGCCACGGATGCGCTCGGTACCGGTCCGCCACGGCAGGTGCGTCTCCGCGGCGTGATACAGCTGATCGGCACCGGCGACCCAGCCCGGCAGACGGTCGACCCACGCACCATCGGGCAGGTTGTGACGACGGATCGCCGCGAACGCAGGGTCGAACCCCGGTGCCGACGTGGCCTGGTCGAGCAGCGAGCCCTGGAAGATCAACGTTTCGGTCATGTCGCCCAGGCTAGTCGAACATGCGTTCGCATACCAGCGTTACGCTACCCTGCTGGGAATGCTGACGATCGACCACGTCATTGTCGCAGTCGCTGACCCCGAGTCGTGGGCGCAGCGACTCGCGGACCGTGAAGGCCTCGCGGCCGTCGCTGGCGGGCGCCACGAGGGTACGGGCACCGGAAACTGGATCGTCCCGCTCGGCGACGACTACGTCGAGCTCATGACGGTGGTCGACCAGGTCGAGGCCGAGGCCAGCGCACTCGGCCGTTGGGTGCTGGACGAGACGCGGACCGGTGACCGCCTGGCCGCGGTGTGCCTGCGCACCGACGACATCGACGAGGTCGCGCGGCGGATCGGCCGCGAGCCCGAGGCGATGAGCCGCCGCACCGCCGACGGCACGGTCCTGCGCTGGCGGCTTGCCGGGCTCGACGCGGCGATGTCCGACGAGCGGCTGCCCTTCTTCATCGAATGGAACGTCGACGGTGACCAGCATCCCGGCCGGGCCGAAGCCGGGCACCGCGTGCAACCGGACGGCATCACCTGGATCGAGTACGGCGGTGACGCGGAACGACTGGCGGCGTGGCTCGGCGATCACGCGTTGCCGATCCGCTGGGTCGACGAGCCGCCGGGTCCCCGTCACGTGGCCATCGCGACGTCAGACGGCACCGTCCACATCACGACGGGCGGCATCGCGTGACAGTCGGGCTGGCGCCGGCAGCACCGTGTAGGTGACCGCGCTGCCCTCGACCGCGACCACGCCGTCGCCGCGCGTCACCGAGACACGGCACTTCATGACCGGCTTGTCGTCGCGAACCTCGACGGCCTCGATCTCGCCCGTGATCGTGTCGCCGGGCCGCACCGGAGCGCGAAAGTCGACACTGAGGTGCAAGAAGACGCTGCCCGGCCCGGGCAGTCGCTCGGCGACCACCGCGTTGAGGATCGCCGTCGTCACGCCGCCCTGAACGACCACCCCACCGAACGGGGTCGAACTGGCGTACTCCTCGTCGTAGTGCAGCGGATTGCGGTCGCCGCTGATCTCGGTGAACCGCTCGATGTCGGCCACCGTCACCGCCCTGTCCATCCGGGCCTTGTCGCCGACGGCGGGCGCGCCGTTGGGCCAGACATCGCTCACCGTCCACTCCCTCGTTCGGGCGCCAGACGGTACCCCGGAACCGCTGCACGATCGTCACGTCCGCATGATCCTCCGCTCGGCATCCACCGGCCGGCGACCCGCGCGGGTGGAGGGCCTACGACTGGAAGATGTCCGTCGGCAGCAGCGCCGTGACGACCATGTTGGGGACGTCGGGCAGCGCCGCGACGCGCAGATCGACCGCAACGCTGCAGATGGCGTAGGCCTGCTGGCGGTCGAAGCCGCGCTCGGTGGTCAGGTGGTCGATCATCTCGCGCAACGCATCCCGCGTCGCCACGGTGACGTCCTCAGCGTGGTTGACGCCGTCGGCGTCGATCGACAGGCCTGTGGTCGCGTAGAAGCTACGCGGCGCCGCGAACTCGGGCGCCACGAAGTAGTCGCTGCGCTCGAAGCGCAGCCGGCGCAGGTTGCGCGCCGCCGCCTCCCCTTTGCGCACGTCGAAGCGGAACCGGAAGCTCGCCCGCATCTCGATCGCGGTGCCGCAGCTTTCGTTGTCGCCCTGGGCGTAGTGGGCGTCGCCGCCGGAGAACAACGCACCGTCGGTCCACACGGGGATGTACAGCCGCGCGCCCACGCCGCACTGGCGGATGTCGACGTTGCCGGCGTTCTCGCGCGGCGGGATTGTGCGCAGCGCCTCACCTGCGATGGCAGGGTCGACCGGGACGGCTCCCGCCGGGTCGGGGGGCAGCACCATGCCGCCGCGGTCGAGCAGGTCCTGTTCGCGGGCTGTGATCTGCCGCAGCAGCTCACGCGACGGCGCGACGCCGAACGTCCCGAGGAACGGCGCGGCCGGAATACGCACACCCGGCAGGTCGTCGGACGTCGCCCATCCGTCGGCGAGGGTCCAGCGGATCATGTGCGGCTCGGGGAAGTCGTCGCGCAGGAATCCGAAGCCGGGCACCTGAACGGTGAACCCGAAGTCGGGCGGCGTGACGTCGACGACGTCGACGACCAGCAGGTCGCCCGGCTCGGCGCCGTCGACGTGCACGGGGCCGGTCAGCGGATGCACCGGACCCAGATCGGCGTTCGCCACGTCCTCGGCCGTCGAGTCGCGGGTGAACTGCCCGTCGAACGCGTCGCGGGTGTCCATCACGACCTCGTCACCCGGCGTACAGCGCACGACCGGCGGGATGTCGGGGTGCCACCGGTTGTGCCCCTTCTCGGGCTCGCCGGCCAACGGCACCGAGTAGTCGACGCGGATCTCGTGTGTTGCCATGGCCGGCTCCCATCGACGGATGCGCGTCGAACCCTAGCGGGCGCTCGCCGGCGGCGACAGGCCGGGCGGCGCCTACGATCGGGCGGTGTCCGTTGCGCCCGATTGAAGGTGAGACCGTGCCATTCGCCGAACACGCGCCGGTGTGCCGGACGTGCGCGGTCCAGTACCCGCCGGGGTCGGCGCCGTCGACGTGCACGATCTGCACCGACGAGCGCCAGTGGGTGCCCTCTGACGGCCAGCACTGGACCACGCTGGGGCGACTGCGGACCGAAGGCCACCGCACCGACGTCCGCGATCTCGAACCGGTCATCACCGGCATCGGCGTGACGCCGACGCTGGGCATCGGTCAGCGGGCGTGCCTGGTGCGTACCGCCGAGGGCAACGTGCTGTGGGACTGCGTCGGCTACATCGACGACGCCGGCGTCGCCGCGGTCGCCCAACGTGGCGGGCTGACGGCGATCGCCGCGTCGCACCCGCACTTCTACGGCGCGATGGTCGAGTGGAGCAAGGCGTTCGACAACGCGCCGCTGTACCTGCCGTCGGCGGATCGGGCGTGGCTGATGCGCGCCGACACCGCGATCAGATGGTGGGACGGCGAGATCGAACCGCTGCCGGGGACGCATCTGATCCAATGCGGTGGCCACTTCGACGGCAGCGCCGTTCTGGTGGTCGACGCCGCGGCCGGTGGTAGTGGCGCGGTGCTGGTCGGTGACACCGCCACGGTGGTCAGGGACCACCACGTCAGCTTCATGCGCAGCTACCCGAACCTGATCCCCCTGCCTGTGGAGACCGTGCGGAACGTCGCGCACCGACTCACGCGCTACCCGTTCGCGCGCATCTACGGCGGCTGGTGGGACACGGCAATCGATGGCGACCACGACCTCATCGAGCGCTCGGTGCAGCGGTACGTGCGGTGGAGCACGCCACCGTGATCGGACGCTTCATCGAGACGCGGCACCTGAACGGAGGCACAATGGTGGTCGTGCGACTGGCCGATCAAGCGAGCACGGCACGTCGCACCCGCGGGTGGCGGTAGAAACGACGGGAGCCACGAAGCGTGAGCAGCCAGGCGAGCGCCGACGAGGCGAACGCTCTTGCCCGCCGGAGGGCTGCCCGTCCGTGGTGGCGTACCAAGCGGTATGCGATCCCCGGCGCGCTGCTCGTGCTGTTCGTGCTGGTGGGCATCGTCGCGCCCGACCGCGCCGCCGAGGAATCCACGGAGCTCCGCGCCGAGACCACCGTCGTCGGAGCGGTTGCGATCGGCGAAACCGCCCGCGACGGCGACTTCGCATTCATGGTGACGGACCTCGACTGCGGCGAGGCAACCGTGGGCGAAGGCACCGCTGCGCAGACCGCGCAGGGCATGTTCTGCCGCATGCGCGTGGCCGTCGACAATCGCGGCGCAAAGGCCGGGTCCCTGTTGGCTGACAACCAGTTCTTGATCTACGGCGACGGCCGCCGCTACCCCGCATCGTCGGAGGCCATGCTCGCCGACCGTCCGAACGATCTGTCGTCCGAGATCGGTCCGGGAAACCGTGTCCTCGTCGACATGTTGTTCGACGTGCCGGCCGGCCGCATGCCCGTTGCCGCCGAGCTACACGACTCGGCGCTCTCCGGTGGCGTCCGTGTGGACCTGACCTAGGCCCCGCAGCAGCGGTGGTTCACGCCAGACGCTCCAGGGCGTCGAGCACACGGTCGACGTCGTCGGATCCGTGGTAGTGGACGAAACCGATGCGCACCGCGCCGCCGTCGGTGAGCAGCCCCAGCCGGCGCATCGGCTCGATCGCGTAGTAGTGGCCGGCCCACACGTAGATGCCGTCGCGCGCCAGCCTCCGGGCGACGTCGGCAGGCGTGAGGCCGTCCACGACGATCGCAAAGGTCGGGGTGCGGTGGTCGACGGCGGGGACACCGAACAGCCGGACGTGGTCGAGGGCGCCGAGGCCGTCGAGGAACCGCGCCGTCAGGTCGCGTTCATGCTCGGCGATGGCCTGCAACCCGATCGTGGCGACGTAGTCGAGCGCGGCACCCACTCCAGCGATCGACTCGAACGCGGCGGTGCCGTTCTGCCATCGTTCGGGACCGGTGTCGGGCGACGGCCGCACCTTGCGCGGTGTCAACGACGCCAGCAACGCCGGGTCGGCCGACAGGATGCCGGCGTGTGGGCCGAAGAACTTGTACGGCGAGCAGACCACCATGTCGACTCCGGTCGTCCGCTGCGTCAGCGGGACGTGCGGTGCCGCATGCACGGCGTCCATGTACGTGCGCGCGCCAACTGCCGCGGCCGCGGCGACGAACGGCGCGGGATCGACCACGGTGCCGAGCGCGTTGGACGCCGCCGGGAAGGCGATCAGCTTCGTGGATGCGTCCACGCGCAGGGTGTCGACAGCGAGCGTGCCGTCCGCGGGATCAAGGTCCACCCAGTCAACCGTCGCCCCGGTTCGCGCGGCCAAGTGCAGCCACGGCGCCACGTTGGCGTCGTGGTCGAGTCGCGTGCACACGATGCGGTCAGCCGACGTGATCTCGCCGGCCAGTGCGTCAGCGACGTGCAGCGTCAGCGTGGTCATGTTCGGCCCGAACACGATGCCGTCGGCCCAGCCGTCGACGAACGAGGCCGCCTGCGCACGCACGCGCTCGCACAGGGCATCGGTCGCCTGCGCTGTCGGGAACTCGCCGTGCGCGTTGGCGTTGTTGGAACGCAGGTAGTCACTCATCGCCGTGATGACCTGCTCGGGCACCTGCGTGCCGCCAGGGGCATCGGCGTGCACCACCGGGCTGCCGTCGGGGGCGGTCGCGCGCAAGGCGGGGAAGCGGGAGCGGACGTCGTCGAGATCGATCATCGGCGCCATCCTCGCACGCGTGACGGACGTACGATCTGTGCGGGCCGTGGCCTGCTCGCGCTGGTTCAGATCGCGGTCGTCCAGCCCCACCGGTCGGGCATCTCGCCGCGCTGCACCGCCTGCAGCGTCTCGCGCAGCTTGCCGGTGTTGGGTCCCGGCGAGCCGTCGCCGACGGTCACGCGCCGCCCGTCGTGGACCAACGTGCCGACCGGAGCCAGCACCGCGGCGGTCCCCGACAACGCCATCTCGACCTGCGGCGCCCGTGCGAGCAGCTCAGCCACGCCGACGTCGCGTTCCTCGACGTCATAGCCCTGTTCGCGGGCGATGGTCAGCAGCGAGTCCCTCGTGACACCGTGCAGGAACGAGCCGTCCGGCGCCTTCGTGACGATCCGGTTGCCGTCGATCATCAAGAAGTTCGACGCGCCGGTCTCCTGCACGTCACCATTCGGCGCGAACAGCACCTGGTCAGCCCCGTCGGCTTCCGCCGCTCGACGTGTGATGCCCAGTGCCATCGCGTAGTTGGCACCGGTCTTGGCCTGACCGAACTGCGGCGTGGTCCGCGGCAGCCCCGTCTCGATCGCGACCGTCAGGGTGCGCGACGAGTCGAAGTAGTCGCCGACCGGTGAGGCGATCACGTACAGCAGGGCCGTCCGCGACGGCCGCGCGGCCGCACCGATGTTGGCCTCGGTGCCGATCAACACCGGCCGCAGATACAGCGCGCCGGGCGGTCGCGGCACGTCGTCGATGTTCGCCGTGACCGTGTCACGGACCATCTCTGTCAGTAGCTCGGCGGGTGGATCGGGAAGGCACAGCAGCTCCGCGCTGATGCGCAGGCGCTCGGCGTGGCGGTCCAATCGGAAGATGCGGATGACACCGTCGCTGCCGCGATGCGCCTTGAGCCCCTCGAAGCAGGCACTGCCGTAGTGCAGAACATGCGCGGCCGGGTGCAACGGCAGGCTGTCGGTCGCCACCAGATCGTGGTCGTTGAACCGGTCGGCGTCGAACACGCTCACCGACATGCGGTCGCAGATCACTGAGCCGAACGGCTTCGTCGCCATGGCGCATCCTCCTGGCGCGTACGGAACGCGCCTCGCTGTTGGCGACCAGCATCGCAAATCTCGCCCGGCTCCGCTCGCCGGCCGCCCTTGCCGCCGAGTCGGCGTTGATGCCAAAGTAGGGTATGACGACATGGGACGATGTGCGCTCCGCCGCACCTGACCTGGCTACCCGTACACGGGCGCGCTTCGACGCCAGCGGTCTGGCGCTGGTCGCGACGCTGCGCCGCGACGGCTCGCCGCGCATCAGCGGCGTCGAGCCGTTCTTCGGACTCGGGCAGGTCTGGCTGGGGATGATGCCCGGCTCGCGCAAGGCACAGGATCTGCAGCGCGACGGCCGGTGCGCCCTGCACTCCGCGACCGTTGACACGCACCTGACGGCCGGCGACGCGAAGATCTCGGCTGTCGCGGTCGCCGAGACCGATGCAGATGCGCGGGCAGCGTACAACCAGGGGTTCGCCGCGGCGACCGGCAACGACCCGACCGCATTCGGCGAGTTCCCGTTGTTCCGCCTCGACGTCACGGGCGTGACCTTCGTGTCCATCGCCCCCGAGGGCGACGCAATGGTCATCGAGCACTGGCGGCCCGGTGCCGAGGTGTCGGTGATCAGGCGCACCTGACGCCCCACGGCTGCGCCCAGCGATCGCCGTCCGGCGGTCAAGACCCGCCGGACCCCGCCGACAGGACGTCCGACCGGACCGGACGACTGAGGAGCGGTGGATGACCTACCGGTTGGTGACACGCAGCGATTTCGATGGTCTCGTGTGCGCCGCGTTGCTCGAGGAGCTCGAACTCATCGACGACATCCTCTTCGTGCATCCCAAGGACATGCAGGACGGACTCGTCGAGATCACCGATCGGGACATCACGACCAACCTCCCGTACGTCGAGGGAGCGCACCTGGTGTTCGACCACCACGTGTCCGAGGCGCTGCGCACCGGCTTCCGCGACAACCACGTCCTCGACCCGACGGCGCCGTCGGCTGCCCGTGTCGTCTACAGCCACTACGGCGGCGCGGAAGCCTTCCCGCGGATCTCCGAGGAGATGATGGCCGCGGTCGACAAGGCCGACTCCGCGCGGTACGAGGTGGACGAGATCCTCAACCCGCAGGGCTGGACGCTGCTGGGCTTCCTGATGGACGCCCGCACGGGCCTCGGACGCTTCCATCACTTCCGGGTCTCCAACTACGACCTGATGATGCAGCTGATCCCCGCCTGTCGGGTGCTGTCGGTCGACGAGATCCTCGGACTCCCCGACGTCGCGGAACGTGTCGACCTGTACCGCGAGCAGGCGGACCTGTTCGCGCAGCAGCTCCGACGGTGCTCGAAGGTCGACGGCGATGTCGTGATCGTCGACCTGCGGAACGAGGAGACCATCTACGCCGGCAACCGGTTCATGATCTATGCGCTGCATCCCGAGGCGAAGGTCTCCATCCACGTGCTCTGGGGCAAGCAGCGACAGAACACCGTGCTGGCGGTCGGCAAATCGATCGTCGAGCGCTCGTCGGCAGCGAACGTCGGGGAGCTGATGCTCTCACTCGGCGGCGGGGGGCATGACAACGCGGGCACCTGCCAGGTGGATCACGACGCTGCCGCGGATACCCTCGCCCACGTCGTGGCCGCGCTCAACGCCACGCGAACCACGACCGGGCCGGTGTTGACCGCCCGCGTCTGACACCCGACGAGTGGTCATGGCGCCCCGGACCTTCGGCGGCCCCTGCCGACCACTGCGCCGCGGCACGGGTTGTCATACCCGATCCGGCTGTGGAGGATGATCCGGGCAATCCGTTCCCTGCGTCGGGCCGTCGATCATGACCATTCGTGCCGTCCTGCTCGACATCGATGGTGTGCTGGTGCTGTCCTGGCGGGCGTTGCCGGGGGCGGCCGAGGCGGTTGCGACGCTGCGACGAGCAGGGCTGGCGCTGCGATTCCTCACCAACACCACGTCACGCACGAGTGCCGCCATCGGGGACGCACTGCGTGACGCCGGCGTCGACGTCGCCAACGACGAAATCACCACGGCGGCCCGCGCGACGGCGGCGCACCTGGCTCGGCATCACAGCGGACAGCGCGTCCTGCTCCTCGACGACGGACCCACCGACGACCTGCAGGGCATCGCGCTCGCGGGACCCGACGACGAGGCCGACGTCGTCGTGCTCGGCGGCGCAGGGCCATCGTTCGGGTGGGCGACACTGAACGATCTGGCCGCCCGTGTGGCGGACGGCGCGCACTTCGTCGCCATGCACGGCTCAGCGGTGTGGCAGACCGACGACGGGCTGTGCCTCGACACGGGCGCGTTCGCGGCAGCGATCGAGGCGGCGACGGGGATCGCGGCCACCGTCATCGGCAAGCCAGCTCCCACGATGTTCGAGCACGCGTTGACCGCCCTCGGGTGCGAGGCCGGCGAGGCGATGATGGTCGGCGACGACGTACGCACCGACGTGCTTGCAGCTCAGGCCGTCGGCATGACCGGCGTGCTCGTGCGCACCGGCAAGTTCCGACCAGGGCTGTTGGCGACGGCCGGAGGGGACCCCGACCATGTCGTCGACTCGATCGCGGACGTGCCCGCGCTGTTGAGCCGGCTCCCTTCGCGGTGACCCGCACCGCTGGGCGTGCTAGCCCGCCAACTGCAGGCGGTTGACGTGGTCGCTGTGGTTGGGGATACGACGATCGTACGACGCCGACATCAGTGGCGACGAGATCATGAAGTCGGCGGATGCCCGGTTGCATGCCACCGGGATGTTCCAGACCACGGCGATCCGCAGCAGCGCCTTGACGTCGGGGTCGTGGGGCTGCGCCTCGAGCGGGTCCCAGAAGAACACCATCCCGTCGACGGCTCCTTCGGAGATCCGGGCGCCGATCTGCATGTCACCGCCGAGCGGACCGCTCTGCAGCCGCTCGACCAGAAGACCGAGTTCGTGCTCCAGGATGTTGCCGGTGGTACCGGTTGCGATCAGATGATGGGGCGCCAGCGCGTCGCGGTTGTACTCGGCCCACTCGACCAGATCGGCCTTGCAGTTGTCGTGTGCGACCAGCGCGATGGTCTTGCGTCCGGTCAGGACTTCTTGCATCGCGATCTCCTGTCGATGTTCTCGAACCTCTCCAGCCGTAGCACCACATCGGACGTCCCGTGTTACGTACTGGTGAACACTACAGGCGAGCGGGGGCTCCAGCATGCGCGCTCCGCGCGCCCCGCCGTTGCAGGCCACGGCTGGCCGAGCCGTGAGCGGCTGGAGCACGGCGGTGAAACACCGCAACGCATGGGACCATGTTCGTTCCGAACGGCCGCTGGGGGGATCGACGGGGAATTCACCCCGGCACGCACCCGTTCTGCCAGACATGGGCCAGTCCGATGTCTCGGTGACGCGGAACCAGGCGTTTCGCCGGTTCGTCGTGCCAGAACTGGACCTGCTGCTGCGCGTCGCTCTTCGGCTCACGCGCAACCGTCAGGACGCCGAGGATCTGGTGCAGGACACCCTGGTGCGCGCATACCGTGCGCTCGACCGCTTCGACGGCGCCCATGCGCGCGCCTGGCTGTTGACGATCATGCGCAACGCCAACCGCAACCGCGCGCGCAGGCGCTGGCCGGAGCTGTTCGCCGACGAGGACCGTGCGTTGGCGGTGCTGCCGGCCCACGGCGCGGACGGCCGCGAGGGCCCAGCGGAGTCGGTCACCGAAGCGCTGCCCGACGCCACGCTCATCGACGCGCTGCGCCGCTTGTCGCCCGCGCACCGGGCCGTCGTCGCGCTGGTCGACATCGACGGGTTGTCCTACCACGAGGCGGCCGACCTGCTCGATGTGCCCATCGGCACCGTGACCAGCCGGCTGCACCGGGCCCGCCGCAAGCTGCGGACCAGGCTGCAGCGGATCGAACGGTAGCCGCCGGTTGTCGCGGCTACGAGCCGGGGATCCGCATCAACAACAACTGGCCGTCCTCACGCTTGTACAGGACGCCGTCGATCAACTGCT
>JAHELV010000129.1 GCA_024644015.1 Nitriliruptorales bacterium | reverse complement strand
CTGGTCGGGCGGATCGCCTCGTGCGCTTCCTGCGCGTTCTTGCTGCTGCGCGAGTAGCGGCGTGGCGAGTCCAGGGCGTAGCGGGGCCCGTAGTCGGTCGTCACGAGCTCGCCCAGCTCCGCGAGCGCGGTGTTCGAGAGGTTGGTCGAGTCGGTACGCATGTACGAGATCAGGCCGGTCGGACCCTCCTGGCCCAGCGAGATCCCCTCGTAGAGCTGCTGTGCGATGCGCATGGTCCGGCCAGGCGCGAAACCCAGCTTGCGCTCCGCCTCCTGCTGCAATGTCGACGTGGTGAACGGCGGCGCAGGGCTGCGTTTGGTCTCGCGCCGGGTGACGTCGGAGACCGTCCATTCGGCGACACCGCGCGTGGCGTCCTCGAGCACGCGGGCCTCGTCGGCGTCACGGATCACCCGCAGCGCGCCGGCCCGGTTGCGCTCGACCGCTTCGTCGTACTTCTTCGGGTCGGTGATGCGCTGCCCGTCGACGCTGTACAGCTCCGACGCGAACGCGGTGCCGTCGCGGTCGAAGTCACCGTGCAGGCTCCAGTACTCCTGCGCGACGAACCGCCTGATGTCGTGTTCCCGATCGACGATCATCCGCAGCGCGACGGACTGCACCCGCCCGGCGGAGATGCCGCTCGCGACGTTGCGCCACAGCGTCGGCGACACTCGATATCCCACGATGCGGTCGACCGCGCGGCGTGCCTGTTGCGCATCCACCAGGTGCTGGTCGATACGCCGGGGCTGATCGAACGCGGCCAGCACCGCGTCGCGCGTGATCTCGCTGAACACCACGCGGTTCTCGGTCGACGTGTCGATGTTGGCGACCTCGGCGACGTGCCATGCGATCGCCTCGCCCTCGCGGTCGAGGTCGGTGGCGAGGAACACGTGCTCGGCGTCCTTGGCCGCCTTGCGGATCGACGTGACCACCTTCGACGAGCTCTTCGGCACCTCGTACCGCAGTGACACGTCGTCGGCGGACGTTTCCACGGCGAAGTCACTGCGTGGCAGGTCACGGACGTGACCGACCGACGCCAGCACCTTGTAGTTGCTGCCGAGGTACTTCTCGATCGTCTTCGCCTTGGCGGGCGACTCGACGATCACCAGGTTCTTCGCCACAGTTTCTCCAACTCCTGCACGTGGCCTCTTCTCACAACTACCGCCGCCACCTGGGGCCGGCAACTTTCATCGCGGCCACCGGTCCCCCCGCGTCCGTCAGCCGGGAACGTGGATCGTCGCCGTCCGCCGACCGTGGAGCATTCCACTGACACTACCGTGCCGAGTCCGCCGGGCAGCGCTCACCAGTCGGCGAGTTGTGTCGTCGGCGGGGATCCGATCAGCCGGGCGTGGGTGGTCAGCGCATACCGGTCGGTCATGCCGGCGACGTAGTCGGTCACCTGACGGAGTCGGTCGGCGGCGTGCTCGCGATAGGTGTCGGGGACGTGGTCCGGATGGTCCGCGTGATACTCGACGAGGCGGCGGGTGACTTCCATCGCGGCACGCTTCGGGGCCTCCAGCGCGGCGCTCAGGTAGACCCGTTCGAACATGAACGCGCGGAGCTCGTGCATAATTCCCGCCATCTGCGGCTCCATGTCGAGCACATCGGTCGCGAGTGTGTGGTCCACCACCGCGCGCAGCAGGCGGCCGATCCACTCGCCGCCGGGTGGGCCGAGGCAGTCGACGATCCCGGCCGGCAGGTCCGACGGCGTGAGCAGGCCGGCACGGATCGCGTCGCGGGCATCGTGGGTGAGGTATGCGATGCGGTCGGCCCACCGCACGCACCGCGCCTCGGGTGTCGACGGCGCAGGCGTGACCTTCCAGGTGTGGGCGCGGATGCCATCGCGCACCTCCCACGTGAGGTTCACAGGTTCGAGAATGTCATAGATGCGCACGCCCTGCGCACCGTGCTGCCACCCGGGGATGAACTCGGCCAGCACCGCTTCACCGGCGTGACCGAACGGCGTGTGACCGACGTCGTGGCCTACCGCGATGGCCTCGACCAACGGGTCGTTGAGGCCCAGGGCCGCGCCAAGCGCCCGTGCGACCTGCGTCACCTGCACCGCATGGGTCAGGCGCGTGACGTAGTGATCGCCGTCCGGATGGATGAAGACCTGCGTCTTGTGCTTCAGCCGCCGGAACGCTTTGGAGTGCAGGACCCGGTCGCGGTCGACCTCGAAGCAGGTGCGCTCGGGGTCGGCCGTTTCCGACCGGTCCCGTCCGCGCGACTGGCGGGACCGGGTGGCCGCGGGCGCAAGTTGTTCCTCCTGCACCTGCCGAATCGACCGATCGCGATGGATGTACTGAGCAGGCATGATGGTGAGAGCCTATGCCCACGACCGGCCACCGCGCGCACCACGAGCGAGACGGGAGCCGAGGCCGGTCCCAACGTCCAGGGGCGCCGTCGGCACGGTGCTCCGCAGGCACGTCAGCCCAGCATCCAGCGTAGCGATGCGCAGGAGGAGGCACGTCGACCTCGTGGCTTCACGCAGACGGCCAGGGGCCCGTCTCGAAATCAACGAGGCCACGGCGTGCCACGCCGCTGCGGTGAGCAAGGTGTACGGCCGACGCGACACCGCGGTGCATGCATTGCGCGATGTCACGCTCAGCATCGCGAAGGGCCAGTTCACGGCGATCATGGGCCCATCGGGCTCGGGGAAATCGACCCTACTGCACTGCCTCGCTGCGCTCGACACGCCGTCCTCCGGCCACGTCTTTCTCGGCCGGACCGAGCTGACAACACTCAGCCGCAGGCAGCAGGCGCAGGTCAGGCGGGATCGGATCGGTTTCGTGTTCCAGGCCTTCAACCTGGTGCCGACACTCGATGCGATCGAGAACATCACCCTGCCCCAGCTGCTGGCCGGCCGGCCTCCCGACAGGCGATGGCTGGAGCACGTGATCTCCGAGATCGGACTCACCGACCGCCTGCGGCATCGACCCAGCGAGCTCTCGGGCGGTCAGCAGCAGCGGGTCGCGTTGGCGCGAGCGCTCGCCGGACGGCCAGACGTGATCTTCGCCGATGAACCGACAGGTAACCTCGACACCACGGCGAGCGCGGAGATGCTTACGCTCCTGCGCGACGCCGTGGATCAGTTCGGCCAGACGGTCGTCACGGTCACCCACGACCCGACGATCGCCCGGTACGCCGACCGGATTGTCTTCTTCACCGACGGCCGCGTGGTCGATGAGGCGGATCGCCCGGACGTCGAGCAGATAGACGTCGAGCAGGAACTGGAGCGTGTGCGGTCAACCGGCCGTATCAGCAGCGGCCCGCCCGTTCAACCACAACCAGATTGGCAACACACCATGCGCAGTCGAAAGCGACGCCAGTCCGACGAGCCAGCGCCTGGTCGCCCCATGGTCGGCTCGGACGACGAGGTCGAGGTCGCGCGCCAGGAACGGTGGCTGCGGCGCATCCGCGAGCAGTTCGAGGTCGAGCAGGGCGCGACGTCGCCGGGTGCAATCCAGCCGGGTGCAATCCAGCCGGACCACGACGCGTGGCCGACCGAGCACACCGTGACCCGCTATCGCCAGGACGCCGCATATCCGGCGCCAGTCGGTCAACACGACACCGGCGCGCGACCGCCCTTCGACGACACCGGCGCGCGACCGCCCTTCGACGACACCGGCGCGCGACCGCCCTTCGACGACACCGGCGCGCGACCGCCCTTCGACGACACCGGCGCGCGACCGCCCTTCGACGACACCGGCGCGCGACCGC
>JAHELV010000005.1:104182-118763 GCA_024644015.1 Nitriliruptorales bacterium | reverse complement strand
AACAGGCCCGCCACACCCGGTACAGTGCCCGCGATGGGACTTCCCGCCGTACGCCGAAAGAACGTGGTCATCACGTCGTCGGGCAGACGGATCCGCCTTCCCGACGTGCCGGGCGTCACGCACGAGCAACGGTGGTGGACAGCGGGCGCATGTGTGGCGGGTGTCGACGAGGTCGGCCGGGGCGCCTGGGCCGGGCCGGTGACATTCGCTGCGGTCGTCCTGCCCAGCGACCGGCGGATGTACAAGCTGCGTGACTCCAAGATGCTCGACGCCGCCCGCCGCGAGGAGCTCACGCAGCGGCTCGAGGGCTTCGCGCTGGGGATCGGCCTCGGCCACGCCAGCAACGCCGAGATCGACCGCCTCGGCATGAGTGCCGCCATGCGCCTCGCAGCGTCACGCGCGGTCGAGGCACTGCCGCTGCGTCCCGACGTGTTCCTGGTGGACGGCAACTGGAACATGCTGTCGGGTATCGGGCGGCCGGTCGAGACCATCGTCCACGGCGACGCGCGGTCGGCCTCGATCGCAGCTGCCTCGATCGTCGCCAAGGTGACACGCGACGGGTTCATGCGGTCGGTGTGCGCCGCCTACCCCTCGTACGCCTTCTCGTCGAACAAGGGGTATCCGTCGCCGCCCCATGTGACGGCGCTCGACCGTCATGGACCGTGCGCGCTGCATCGCCACAGCTGGGCGCCCATCCGGGCTCGCACCACGCCGCGACTGGATCTCTATCCGAAATCCGGCTCGGGATCGCACCACGCCGACCTCGAACCAGCGCGCGGATCGGCTCGGCGCGACGACGTCGACACCGACCGTGCACGGCGAGCGTGAGCGCCGGGACCTAGGCTCTTACGCGATGCGCCTGTTCGACACCCGCCGCGGCGAGACCAGCAGAGTGATCGCCGGCCACACCATCCGGCTGTACGTCTGTGGCATCACGCCGTACGACGCCACCCACCTGGGGCACGCGTCGACCTATGTGATGTTCGACGTGCTCGTCCGTGCGCTCGAGCATCGCGGCCACCGTGTGTGCTACGTCCGCAACGTCACCGACGTCGACGACGACATCCTCCGGACGGCGCGTGAACGGGGTACCGACTATCTGACCCTCGCCGAGTCCGAGATGGCCCGCTTCGACCGGGATCTCCGCGCGCTGGGTTGTCGCGAGCCGGATGCGGCACCGCGCGCGACCGAGGCGGTCGAGGCGATCGTGACGGCGGTCGACGGGCTGATCGAGCGTGGGGCGGCGTACCCGCTCGACGACGGACGCGTGTACTTCGAGGTCGCCGCGGCCCCGTCATTCGGCGACCTGTCACGGCTCGAGCGTGACGGGATGCTCGCGCAGTTCGCTGAGAAGGGTGGCGACCCGCATGCGCCCGGCAAACGCGACCCGCTGGACTTTCTCCTGTGGCAGCCGAGCGCAGCCGGGGAACCACGCTGGCAGAGCCCGTGGGGCGCCGGCAGACCCGGCTGGCACATCGAGTGCTCGGTCATGGCGATGGAGCATCTCGGGGGCGTGATCGACATCCACGGCGGCGGCAGCGATCTGATCTTCCCACACCACGAGGCCGAGATCGTGCAGTCCGAGCACCTCACAGGGCAGGGGCCCTTCGCGCGTTTCTGGCTGCACACCGGCATGGTCGGCCTGGCCGGCGAGAAGATGTCGAAGTCGCTGCGCAACCTGGTGTTTGCGCGCGACCTGCTGGACCGGTTCGAGGGCAGTGCCATCCGCGCGTATCTCCTGACGCACCACTACCGTGACACCTGGAGCTACAGCGACGAGGAGCTGCAGGCCGCCAGTGACAGGGTGAAGCGCTGGAGTGCTGTCGCGGCCCGCACCGGTCGTGACGAGCCGGGCGAACGCACGGTGTTCGCGGCGCTCGACGACGATCTCAACACCCCTGGTGCGCTGGCGGCGCTCGATCGGTTGGCCGAGGGCGGACACGGCGAGTCGGTGCGCGCCGCGGCCGCGGTACTCGGGTTCTCCCTGTCCGGACGCTGACTTCCGGCGCGGACCCGCGGTCCGCGTGGACCGGCTCGCGATTCTGGGGAGCCAGCCGGGCTATCTGAGCGAACCGCTTCCCCACGGCACGCGAGTTCCTCCCCGGGAAGTCAGCGCCGCGTGAGCGGTTTGTACGCAATGCGGTGCGGCTGATCAGCCGCCTCGCCGAGGCGGCGACGCCGGTCCTGCTCGTACTCCGAGTAGCTGCCCTGATACCACGTCGTCGTGCTGTCTCCCTCGAACGCGAGGATGTGTGTGGCGATGCGATCCAGGAACCAGCGGTCGTGGCTGATGACCACCGCGCACCCCGCGAAGCCGAGCAGGGCCTCCTCGAGCGACCGCAGCGTGTCGACGTCCAGGTCATTGGTCGGTTCGTCGAGCAACAGCAGGTTGCCTCCGCGTCGGAGCAGCTTCGCCATGTGGATGCGGTTGCGCTCGCCGCCCGAGCAGTCGCCGACCTTCTTCTGCTGATCGGGACCCTTGAAGTTGAACTGCGCGACGTACGACCGGGCGGCGACCTCACGCCCACCGATCGACAGCGTGTCGCGGCCGTCGCTGATCTCCTCGAACACGGTGCGGCCGGGCTCCAGCGCGTCGCGATTCTGGTCGACGTGGGACAACTCGACGGTGTCACCGACGCGCAGCTCTCCACCGTCGGGCTCGTCGTCGCCGACGATCATCCGAAACAGCGTGGTCTTGCCCGCACCGTTCGGACCGACGACCCCGACGATGCCGCCGGGCGGCAGCGAGAACGTCATGTCCTCGATCAGCAAGCGGTCGTCGAAGCCCTTCGTCACGTGCTCGGCGTCGACCACGACGTCGCCGAGGCGCGCTCCGTTCGGGATGACCAGCTCGGCCCGTCCCAACCGCTCGGCCGGCGACTGCGCGAGCAGCGCCTCGTACGAGCTCAACCGCGCCTTCGACTTGGACTGACGGGCGCGCGGGGCGGCGCGGACCCACTCGAGCTCACGCGCCAAGGTGCGCTGACGGGCGGACTCACGGCGTTCCTCGTTCGCCAGGCGCGCCTGCTTCTGCTCCAGCCACGACGAGTAGTTGCCCTCGAACGGCAGCCCTCTGCCACGGTCGAGCTCGAGGATCCAGCCGGCCACGTTGTCGAGGAAATAGCGGTCGTGGGTGACGGCGACGACCGTGCCGGCGTACTCGTCGAGGTGGCGCTCGAGCCAGGCGACACTCTGCGCGTCCAGATGGTTGGTCGGCTCGTCGAGGAGCAGCAGGTCCGGCCGCGACAACAGCAGGCGGCACAACGCGACACGGCGCCGCTCTCCACCGGACAGCGTCGAGACGTCGGCGTCGCCGGGCGGCACCCGCAACGCGTCCATCGCGATGTCCAGCGTGCGGTCCATGTCCCATGCGCCGACAGCGTCGATCGCATCGGAGACCTCGGCGAACTCCTCGTAGACCTTGGCCATCTCGGCGTCGTCGAGCGGTTCCGCCATCTTTGCCGACAGGTCGTTGAAGCGCTCGAGCAGCTGTGCCTGCCCGGCGAGCCCGCCCATCACGTTCCCGCGAACATCGGTCGCTGCGTCGAGCTGGGGTTCCTGCGACAGATAGCCGACCGACACCCCCGCGGCGGGCCACGCCTCCCCCTCGAAGATGGTGTCGACGCCGGCCATGATCCGCAGCAACGTCGACTTGCCGGCGCCGTTCGGGCCGATGACGCCGATCTTGGCGCCCGGCAGGAACGACAGCCAGATGTTCGACAGGATCTCTTTGTTGGGTGGAACGACCTTCGTCAGGCCCTTCATCACGAACTGGTACTCAGCCATCGCGCTTCGCTCGATCCTGGTGGCTGCCGTGGCCTGGCCGCACGGGTGGCCACAGCGCGTTGTCATGGGAGCGGTGACGGGCCCGTGGTGCGCCGTGTACCCGGATGCTAGCGGTGGCGGTCCCCCGCCACGGCGTCAGAGCGTGGACAGCAGCGCGATCGCCACCGTAAGTCCCAGTCCGGCGACGGCGGATCGACGGGACTCCTGCAGCGCGCCGATGATCAGCCCGATGCCCGCGTAGGCGACCGCGAGTCGCACCGTCAGCGCCAGCTCGATCACACGGAACGCCAGTTGGAACGGACCGAGCGCCAACAGCACGACCGGGGTGAGCATCGTCGCGCGGCTGGTGGCCGACGGTCCCCGCAGCGTCCGGATGAGCAGCACCACGCTGACGGCGACGCCGAGCGGCAACAACACGATGACCGCGAAGAGCTCGCCGCTGTTGAAGCCCCCCGCACCGGGACGGGTGAACAGCAGCGCGATCGAGACGGCAACCGCGGCGATCATCCCGAGGATTCTGCCAAGAGCGATCGTCTCCTCGCGAACAGTGCGGTAGTCGCTACGGAACGCGTCCCGCGCCTTCACGGTCACATAGGCGGCGAGGAACCCCAGGCCGACCCAGGTCAACAGGCGGGCCGTGAACGCCAACGCGCTGCCGAACACCAGCTGCGCCACGCCGAGCCCGGCCAGCGGATCGCCAGTGGCGACCAGCGCCGTCAGCACGCTGGCGACGATGACCGGCAGCGCCAGCAGCAGGCCGACGCCGAAGTTCGGCGGAAGTCCCGCCCCGTAGCCGTACTGGCCGAACGACTCGTTGCGGTAGCGCATCAGCAGGTACGGGACAAGCGCGGTCGTGGCGACGGGGACCAGCAGCGTGAGCACCTCGGTCACGCCCGGTATGCGGTCCAGCGGAACCAGTCCCCGGACGATCTCCAGCGCGGCGGGTCCGATCACGTAGACCGCCCCCGACAGGAACAGGTCGGACCTGGCGTCCTCGGTGCTCGTGTACATCCCGCCCCGGTGCGCTCGACGGATCGGCGTTCGTTGCGCATCGTAGTGGGCCCGACCGCCGGTATCTTTGCATCGCGACACCAGGGTCGTCCCGGCCAGGCAGAAGAAAGCGGGACCGTGCGAGCATCGATCATCGTGATCGGCGACGAGATCCTCGATGGCTTCGTTCGTGACAGCAACGCCGCGTGGCTGGCTCGCCGGCTGCACCGGCTCGGGATCCCGCTCGACAGGATCTCGGTCGTGCCCGACGACGAGGCGGCGATCGCCGAGGCGCTTGCGGCCGAGCTTGCACGGGCGCGACCACGCGTCGTGTTCACGTCCGGCGGCATCGGCACGACCCCAGATGACCGCACGATGTCGGCCGTCGCGCGCTTCCTGGACGTGGATCTGGTCGAGGAGCCGGCGCTGCGTCACCTGGTCGACGGCATCGTCTCACGGCTGCAGAACGGCGACGGCGGGTCAGACGCCCAGCGTTCCGCACTGTCCAAGCTCGCACTGGTACCGAGGGGCGCACGGTCGATCACGATGCCATCCGGTGGTGCGCCGTCGGCGCGGATCGACATCGACGGCGGACTCCAATCGGCCGGCGGCGTGGTGCTGATCGTCCTGCCCGGCGTTCCCGGACAGTTCCGTGACCTGGTCACCCATCTCGAATCGACCATGCTCGAGGATCTCGGCTCCGCGGTCCATGTCGCCGAGCTGCGTCATCCGTACCCGGAATCGGTGTTGACCCCGCTCCTCGAGGACCTCGAGCGCCGGCGCCCCGACGTGCGGATCGGGTCATACCCCGGTTCGCAGTGCCTGCTGCGCATCCAGGGCGATCACCAGGCGGTGCGCGACGTCGTGTCGGAGCTCGAAGCTGCCATCGCGACCATGTCCGACGACCCACACATGCGACAGCTGGCCGAGCGGTGGCGGCAGGGCTGGACCGCAGCGGCCGAGCGGTGGTCCAGCGACGACAGTCCGCAGTGACGCGACCGCCGGCCCCGACGCGGGCGTGACCCGGCTCGGCGGCACCGTGCGGCAACCACGCCGTGCGTGACCGGTGGCCGCCACAGCGGCGGCATCCGGTGGCGAGGACGCGTCTAAGCTGGCTCGCATGCGTCAGCTGCATGCGATGTTCGTCCACGCCCACCCGGACGACGAGTCGTCCAAGGGTGCCGCCACCATGGCCAAGTACGCAAAGGAGGGCCACCGCATCTCGGTGGTCACCCTGACCGACGGTGGGGCCGGCGACATCCTCAACCCCGCGATGGACCGTCCCGGCATCGCCGAACGGATGTCCGACATCCGGGAGGAGGAGCTGGCGCGGGCGCTGGAGATCATCGGCGTGACCGACCACTGGGCGTTCGGTTACGCGGACTCCGGCTACGTCGAGGACTTCGACGGCGACGGCAGCGCGCTGGCCGACAGCGCCTTCTACAACGTCGAGGTCGACGAGGTGGTCGGCCGGCTCGTCGAGCTGATCCGCCGGGAGCGGCCGGACGTCCTGCTGACCTATCCCGAAGGCGGCGGGTACCCGCACCCGGACCACATCCGCTGCCACGACGTGACGGTGGCCGCGTATGCGGCCGCGGCCACTGCCGCGGTGTTTCCTGACGCCGGCGAACCGCATGCCGTCGCCAAGCTGTACTACATGGGCGTGTTCACCAGGCGCAAGCTCGAGGTGCTGCACCGCGCCTGCATCGACAGCGGAATGCCTTCGCCGTTCGGCGAGTGGTTGGAGCGTTGGGACCCGGACCACGTCGACCCGACGACGACGCGCGTGGAGGTCGGCGACCACCTGCCGGTGGCTCGCCAGGCGCTGCTGGCACACGAGACACAGATCGACCCGGACAGTCGATGGTTCGCCCTGCCCGACGACGTCATGCGGGCCGTGTATCCGTGGGACGAGTTCCAGCTGGCCGACAGCCGGGTCGACACGTCCGTGCCCGAGGGTTCACTGTTCTCCGGCATCGACCGCTGACCGCGTGGACGACGGTCCTGCGGTACCCGACCGGCACGCGGTCAGTCAGGGCAGGGACCATGTGTGGACCGGCGAGCCTGCGAACGACCGCGAATGGTAGTGACTCACCAGCTGGCGGAACGCCTCGTGTTCGTCGAGGCCTGCATCACGCAGCGACCGCCAGGCGGCGATCTGCCAGGTCGCCCCGTTCTGGCCGGACAGCACCCGCTCCTCGATGAGGCCCAGGTAGTAGTCGATGTCGCTGTCGTTGACCTGCCAGTCACGCAGGCCCTCCTCGGCGATGCCGAGCAGATGCCGCACGATCAGCTCGGTGACCGGAACGTTCGCGCCGACGCCTGGCCAGAACAGCTCGGCCGTCAGCCCGTCGCGTGACGCTGCGAAGAAGTTGTCGCGCGCGGCCTCGAAGCTCATGCGCGTCCAGATCTGCGGCTCGTGCGACGCCAAACCGTGCAGCAGCCCGTAGTAGAAGGCGGCGTTCGCCACGATGTCGGGGACGCTGGGGCCCGCCGGCAGCACGCGGTTCTCGATCCGCATGTGCGGCCGCCCCCGGCTGACCTCGTAGACGGGGCGGTTCCACCGCCAGATCGTGCCGTTGTGCAGCGTCAGCTCGGGCAACGCGGGTGTCCTGCCCTGAGCCATGACGTCATGCGGATCCTCGTCGTCGCACAACGGCAGCAACGAGGGGAAGTACCGCACGTTCTCGTCGAAGAGTTCGAACAACCCTTCGGTGAGCCAGCGCTCGCCGAACCACACACGCGGCCGCACGCCCTGCTGTGCCAGCTCCTCGGTGCGGGTGTCGATTGACTGCTCGAACAGCGCGATCCGCGTCTCGTGGTGCACCTGCTTGCCCAGCAGGAACGGCGAGTTCGCACCAACCGCCACCAATGGAGCCGACAACGCCTGCGCGGTGTTCCAGTAGACCGCGAAGTCCTTCGGATCGACCTGCAGGTGCAGCTGCACCGATGTGCACGCGGCCTCGAACAGGATCGAGTTGGCCATGGTGTCGAACGTCTCGGCGCCCTCGATGTGGATCTGGATGTCCTCGCCGCGCTGCGACAGGATCATGTCGTTGAGCACCTTGTAGCGCGGGTTGGCGGAGAGGTTCTGCTCGGTGATGTCGAAGTCGGTCAGCGTCGGCAGGATCCCGATGATGACCACCCGGGCGTCGAGATGCTCGGCCATCGCGTGCGCGTGATTGAGGCTGCGGCGCAGCTCGACCTCCATGGTGTGGAACACGTGGTCGGCCAGGCGCCGCGGCTGGTTGCCGAACTCGAGGTTGAACTGCGCCAACTCGGTCTGGAACTCGTCCGACGCGATCTTCTCGAGGAGCTTGGCGTTGATCGGCGCGGGATCAGCGCGCTGGTCGGTGATGTACAGCTCGCACTCGACGCCACACAGCCTGCGACCCGTCTCGAATCTGCCCTCGCGGACCAACTGTTCGAGTGCGGACAGGTTCGCCTTGACCTTGTCGCGATAGCGCACGCGGTCTTCGCGGCTGAAATCTGTCTTGTCGATGTCGCGTCCCATGCAGGTCTCTCCCCGATGGCCGGCGCCCGGACAGCAGCGTCCCCACGATCCTGTAACCGCAACCGACACCATCATGCACGGCGAACTGGCCCTGGTCGCATGAATCTGGCGCTCAGAGAAGCGCCAACTGCTGCGCCGCGTGACCCCTGGCCATGCGGCTCGCGGCGTCCTTCGCGCCCGCATCTCGTGCCCCCCGTGGCCGTGGACGACCGTGCCGGCGCCACGCCTCCGCCCGGCGGCGCCGAAAGAAGCGCATGAGCTCGTCCTGGTAGGGCTGCGCGACCGTGCTACCGCGGTACAGCGCTGCGTAGCGCGACACGAGCGTTGGGTATGCCTCGCGCAGCCACGGTACGAACAGGTCGCGGACGCCGGGCCGCAGGTGCAGCACGATCGGCGTGATGTGGGTCGCTCCGGCGGCGGCGGCAGCGTCGATGAGGTCCGCGAGCTGCTCGGGGTCGTCGTTGATACCGGGCATGAGCGGTGCGACCATCACGCCGGTCGGCACTCCCGCGTCATTGAGCGTCCCCACTGCGTCGAGGCGGGCGCGAGGGTGCGGCGTGCCGGGTTCACTGCGCCGCCAGCACGCCTCGTCGAGCATGCCGATCGTGAGTGCCGCGGTCACGTCCACCCGGTCCGCCGCGGCGACCAGGACGTCGCGGTCACGGGTGATCAACGTGCCCTTGGTCAGGATCGACACGGGCGTACGGGCGGCCGACAACGCGGCGATGATTCCCGGCATCAGCCGGTAGCGGCCCTCACACCGCTGGTAGGGGTCGGTGTTCGTGCCCAGCGCGACGGGCTCGCCCCGCCAACCGGGCCTCGCAAGCTCTGCGCGCAGCACGTCGACGACGTTGGTCTTCACGACGATCGTGCGCTCGAAATCGGCGCCGGGCGAAAGATTGAGCCACGCGTGGGACGGCCGCGCGAAGCAGTTGTGGCTGACCACGCCACCGGAGATGAAGTCGCCGGTGCCGGTGGTCATGTCGAACAGCGGGAGGTCGACGCCGAGCGGTTCGACCGACACGACGCGGGTCGCAAGCTCCAGCGCTCCTCCCGCACGCACCGGCAGACGCGGACCCGCGAGCCAGTCGGAGACCAGCAGGCGCGTCCAGCGGCCGGCGTCGTCGTCGGGCCCCGTGACGTGCCGCCACCCGCGGTGTGTCAGGAACCGGTGCTCGCCGCCGGCGACGAGCGTGGAGCCGTCCTCGAGCCGGATACGGTACGCGGGCCTCGTGACCGACCAGTGGTCGAGGACGGGCGTGGGCACGAACCGGCGTAGCCGCCCACCGCGCTGTGTCCCGAAGACCTGCTGACCCTGCCGCACGGCGCGCAGTGGCGTGGTCCGGCCATCCGCCATGAGAATCGGCGTGTCTCCGGCGAGACAGTAGGAGCAGGCGTGCGAGCAGCCTCGGTACGGGTTGATGCTCCATGCGAACGGCATGCCACGCACCGCGTTCAACGCCGACCTGGCCTGCACTTCCAGGAACGTCATACCGGCGAACTCCGGCGTCGTGACGGTCCGCGCGTGCCGCAGCGCCAGTGGAAGCTGTCCGGCGTAGTCATCAGCGGGACGTTGGAGATCGGCCAGCGTTCGCATCACATGCGTCTCCCTGGGCACCCTTGAGACATGGGAGCCAGTATCGAACGTATGTTCGAATCCTGCAACGCGCCAGGACACATCCAGGTCACCGAGCGTGCGGACGGCTGTCAGGGTGCAGACCTGTGGCACGTCCTCGCGACGCCCGCATACTGGCCGCGCTGGGCGCCGCACATTCAGCGAACCACCACGACGGCCGGCAGACCGACGCTGCAGGTCAGCCGTGGCGACGTCGTCCGCATCGACGGTGTCGGACCGACTTACGTGACGGCGACGATCACACACGTCGAGGAGCCGAGACGTTGGGACTTCCGGGTCGACCTGCCGTTGGGACACCACATCGAGGCGGGTCACGAGGTGTTGCGCGATCCCGTGGCCGTCCGTGTGGACATGACGCTGCACGGCCCGATCCCTGGTCCTGCCGGCGGTGCGCTGCTGACGGCGTACCGGCCGCTGGCCGCGCTGGCCCTGCGGCGTCTTGTCTCGCTGACCCGCGACGGCCGCCGATGACACCCGCCGGCGACTTCGAGAGGCCCGCATGAACCGGCTCGCCGACGCCGCCAGCCCCTATCTGCGGCAGCATGCCGACAACCCGGTCGACTGGTACGAGTGGGGAGACGAGGCGTTCGCCCGCGCCCGCGCAACGGACCGGCCGGTGTTCCTTTCGGTCGGCTACTCGTCGTGCCACTGGTGCCACGTCATGGCGCACGAGTCGTTCGAGGACGCCGAGGTGGCCAGGATTCTCAACGCCGGGTTCGTGGCGGTCAAGGTCGACCGCGAGGAGCGCCCGGACGTCGATGCGGTGTACATGAACGCCGTTCAGGCGCTGACCGGACGAGGCGGGTGGCCGATGAGTGTGTTCCTGACACCCGACGGCCAGCCCTTCTTCGGCGGCACCTACTGGCCACGCGACGACCGCGGGGGCGTGCCGGGCTTCATCCGGGTGCTCACGTCGGTTGCCGAGATCTGGAGTGACCAACGTGACCGGGTCACGGCCGCCGGTGAACAACTCAGCGCACGCCTGCGGGCCGTGTCGGCCAGCCCCGACGGTAGCGGAACCCTGTCGGAGGAGATCACACGCACCGCCGCCGAGCGGATCGTCGCCCAGTGGGACCGGCACGAGGGCGGGTTCGGCCACGCACCGAAGTTCCCGCAGGCCATGGTGCTCGAGTTCCTGCTCGCGCGCGCGCAGAGCAACCAGGACCAGCCTGCGCTGGATGCGGCCACCCACACGCTGACTGCGATGGCGCGTGGTGGCATCTACGACCAGGTCGGCGGTGGCTTCGCGCGCTACGCGACCGACCGCCGCTGGCTGGTCCCCCACTTCGAGAAGATGCTGTACGACAACGCGCTGCTGCTGCGCGTCTACACCCGCGCCGCGCAGATGACCGGCGATCCGCGGTACCGGCGGGTGGTCGACGAGACGGTCGCGTGGCTGTTCGAAGACATGGCCGAGGCCGTCGGCGGCTTCGCCAGCGCGCTGGACGCCGACTCCGAGGGACAGGAGGGCAAGTACTACGTCTGGGACCACGACGAGTTCGTCGACGCGCTGCGCGCCGCCGACATCGACCCCGGGGCCTGGACGGCGCGCTGGGGCGTGACGCGTCGCGGCAACGTCAACGACCCCCACGGGCACATCCCCACCGGCACGTCCATCCTCCACGAGGCCGAGCAGGTGCCCGAGGACCCCGACGTGCTCGCCGAGCGCGCACGGGTGCGGGAGGTCCTCGCACGTCTGCGCCGCGACCGCGTGCCGCCGGGCAAGGACGACAAGGTGCTGGTCAGCTGGAACGCGTTGACGCTGGGCGCTCTGGCCACGGCCGGCGCGACGCTCGACCGTCCCGAGTGGATCGCCGCCGCCGAGCGCACGGCGCGGTTCCTGACCACGGCTGTGACCAACGACGACGGCCGTCTGTGGCATCGCTGGACGCCGAGGCACGGCGCAGGCATCCCCGCGTTCGCCGAGGACGTCGCCTACCTGGCCCAGGCACTGCTGGACCTGTACGAGGCCGGTCATGACCCGCGGTGGCTCGATTGGGCGATCGACCTCGCTGCGGACGCCGATGCCCGTTTCCGGGACACCGACGACGGCACATACTTCACGACTGCCGATGACGGTGAGCGGCTGATCGCCCGTCCACGGGAAGTGCTGGACAACGCGACGCCCTCGGCGAGCGCCGTCATGGCCGACGTGAATCTGCGGTTGGCGGCGCTCACCGGCGATCCTCTGCACCGCGATCGTGCCGAGCAGACCATGGTGACCCTCGCCGGGTCGGCCACACGCATGCCGCCGGCGTTCGGCGCTCTGCTGACGACGATCGAACGGTGGCTGGCGCCGTCCACCGAAGTGGCGGTGGTCGGACCGGCGTCGCCCGAGCGTGATGCACTGGTCGGCGTGTACCGGCAGCGGTGGCGCCCGGGCGCCGTGCTCGCCGTCGGCGACCCCGACCACACCGACGCGGTGCCGTTGCTTCGCGATCGGATGATGCACGACAACAGGCCCACCGCGTACGTGTGCCACCACTTCGTCTGTGAGCAGCCGGTGACCTCACCGGATGCGCTGGATGCACAGCTGACGGGTGCCGACGGCGGCGAACCCCACGCCTGAGCCTCTAGGCTGCCAGCGACATGCCTCAGCCTTCGCACGCGCCGCCCCGAGATCGACGACCCGACCACGGAGTCGTGTCGCTGCTCGAAGGGCTGTCACCCGACCAGCGGTCGGCCGTCGTCACCACGCGGGGGCCGGTGTGCATCATCGCCGGTGCCGGCAGCGGCAAGACGCGAACGATCACCCACCGCATCGCTCAGCAGATCGCGAGCGGCCTGGCCCGGTCCGACCAGATCCTCGCGCTGACCTTCACCGAACGGGCCGCCGCCGAGCTCAAGGCGCGACTCGGCGCACTGGGCATCGACGGCACGGTGCGCGCGACGACGTTCCACGCCGCGGCCTTCGCGCAGATCCGTTACTTCTGGACGCGTTCGCGCGATTGTCCGTTACCGCAGGTGCTGGACCGCAAAGTGCCGTTGCTCGTGCCCCTGGCGCGCGCAGCCGGTGTCGAGGCTTCCGACCTGGCGACCGAGATCGAGTGGGCGAAGGCGCGGCTGATCGACCCGGAGCGCTATGAGCAGGTGGCGAGGCATCGCGACGCACCGCTGCCGCCGTCGCAGATGGCGGCTGTCTACACGCGCTACGAGGCGCTCAAGGCCGATCGCGGTCTGATCGACTTCGACGACATGTTGCACGTCGCCGCAGAGCTGATGGCCGACGGGGGCATCGCCGACGAGGTACGCCGCCGCTACCAGTTCTTCACGGTTGACGAGTTCCAGGACGTCAACCCCTCGCAGTGGCGGTTGCTGCGCCGGTGGCTGGGCGACCGTGACGAACTGTGCGTCGTGGGCGATCCCGACCAGACGATCTACAGCTTCTCCGGCGCCACGAGCGAGTACCTGGTCGACTTCCGCGCAACGTTCCCGGCAGCCAGGGTCATCACGCTGACGGACAACTACCGGTCGACCGCTCCAGTGCTCGACGTCGCCAACCGCCTGCTGCGGGCGGCGTCGCCCGACGCCAAGCAGCTGCGGACGCAACATGCCGACGGGCCGCGACCGCGGATCATGGCCTTCGACGACGACCGGGTCGAACGCGCGAGGACGCTGGACTGGATTCGTGATCTGATCGACGACGGCGTGCCGATCGACGAGATCGCCGTATGCGTGCGCACGAACAGCCAGACCCAGGCATGGGAGGAGGCCTTCGAACGAGCCGGGGTCGCCGCGCGGGTGCACGGCGACCGGGGCTTCTTCGAGCGCCCCGAGGTGCGACAGGCGATGCAGGCGCTCCAGCAGGCGGCGGTCAGCCCGCCGGCGCCTGCGGGCGCCCAGCCGCCACCGCCTGGAACCCGGGCGGCCGGAGACCGTCGTCCCGACCGTGTCGCGGAACAGGTTCTGCGTGAGCGACTGAGCTGGCATCCGCGGCACGAGCCGAGCGGAAAGGCCGCACGACAGCGATGGCGCAACGTGGCCGCGCTGTACGAGCTCGTCACACGGATCGTCGACGAGGTCGACGACATCGATTTCACCGGCCTCGTCGACCAGTTGGTCGAGCGCGCCCGCGCGTCGGGTGGAGCGCACCCGACGCGACCGGCCGTCACCCTGCTCACCCTGCACAAGGCCAAAGGCAGCGAGTTCGACGCGGTGTGCCTGGTGGGACTTGAGGAGGGGATGGTTCCGATCTCGTACGCGGCGACCGATGAGGAGCTCGCGGAGGAGCGTCGGCTGTTGTACGTCGGGATGACCAGGGCCCGGCGGCATCTGTGGCTGTCGTGGGCGCAGCAGCGTCCCGGGTGGTCCGGCAAGCTCGTGCGGCGGCGTCCGTCACGGTTCCTCGACGACATCACCGAGCGCCGCCGGTCGGCGAAGGCGCGCGGCGCCGCGGTCGACGATCGCCTGACCGCCGCCCTGCGGGCCTGGCGCCTGGAACGTGCCCGACGCGACGAGGTGCCGCCGTACGTGGTGTTCAACGACCGCACCCTGCAGGAGCTCGCCGCCACCCGGCCGGCGTCGGTGGGCGAGTTGCTGGCGGTGCACGGCCTGGGCACGACGAAAGTCCGCCGGTATGGCGCCGAGCTGCTGCGGCTGCTCTCGCCCGCCGACCTCAAGTAGCGACAGCGGTAGGTCACAGCCATGACCTCAAG
>JAHELV010000005.1:95270-104082 GCA_024644015.1 Nitriliruptorales bacterium | reverse complement strand
CCATGACGAGCGCGCTGTTCACGGACTTCTACGAGCTGACGATGATGACCGGCTACCTGGCCGCCGGCATGGCCGACGACACGGCCACGTTCGACCTGTTCTTCCGGCATCCGCCCGGCGGCATCGACCAGGTGGTGCTCGCGGGCGTCGAGCAGGTGATCGACGAGCTCGTCGATCTGCGGTTCAAGGAGGACGAACTGGCGTTCCTCGCCGGGCTCGACCGGTTCCCGGCGGCGTTTCTCGACCGCATCGCCGACGAGCGGTTCGCATGCAACGTGTGGGCCATCCCCGAGGGCACACCGGTGTTCGGCAACGAACCGCTTCTGCGGGTGACCGGGCCGCTCCTGCAGGCACAGTGGGTGGAGACGCTGCTGATCAACCGGGTCGCCTATGCGTCGCTCGTGGCCAGCCATGCGCTCGCCGTCGTGCAGGCGGCCCGTGGCAAGCCCGTGCTCGAGTTCGGCGCCCGCCGTGCACATGGGCCCAACGGCGCGCTGACCGCGAGCCGAGCCGCCATGATCGGTGGCTGCGCCGGCACGTCCAACGTGGAGGCGGCCCGACGCTTCGGCCTGCAGGTGTCGGGCACGCAGGCGCATTCGTGGATCATGGCGTTTCCGACTGAGCTCGACGCCTTCCGCGCCTACGCTGCGACGTTTCCCGACGACTGCGTACTGCTCGTCGACACCTACGACACGCTGGGGCAGGGGCTGCCGAATGCGGTCACGGTCGCCCACGAGCTCGCCGATCGCGGCCACCGCCTACGTGGCGTGCGACTCGATTCCGGGGACCTCGGAGCGCTGGCCCGGGGCGCGCGTGCACAGCTGGACGCCGCGGGGTGCCACGAGGTGCAGATCATCGCGTCGGGCGACCTGGACGCTGACCGCATCTCGATGCTCGAGCGCTCCGGTGCGCCGCTGGATGCCTACGGCGTGGGCACCGCGATGGTCACGGCCCGCAGCGATCCCGCGTTCTCGGGGGTCTACAAGATCGCGGAGGTTGAAGGCCGGCCGACCTTGAAGCTGTCGGGCTCACCGGAGAAGACGTCGAACCCTGGCCGCAAGCAGGTCTGGCGCACAACCACCGGCGACATCGTCGGGCTCGAGCACGAACGGCACAGCGGTCGGCCGCTGCTCGAGCCCGTGCTCAGCAGTGGCCGGCGCTGCAGGGACACAGACGACATTGAAACGATCGTGAGGCGCTGCCGTGACGGGGTCGCGCAACTTGGCCACGACGGGCATCGCCGCACCGTCCGCTTGAGCGACGAGCTGTCGGCGTTGCGGTCCCAGCTCATCGATGAGCTGCGTGGCTGACTGCGTCGCGGCCCGTCGTGACGCTGCTGGGGCATGCGGGTCTTCGGACAATGGGACAGGCCCCCGCCGTTTCGGTCGGGGGCCTGTACTTCGTGAAACCTGGACTGCTCGGTTTCGTGAACTCGAGTGTTAGCTCGCCGCCTCCGATGTTGCGGCAGCCGGCTCACTGGTACCGCCCTCGTCGGTGGTGCCCGAGTCGGACGCGCAGGCGGTTCCAAACAGTGCGAGCATGCCAACGAGCGCGACGGCTGCGGCGTGCTTCCGAATCTTGGTCACGTTTGCTCTCCTCATGAGGGCTCTGACGCCTGGCCACGGAGCCCTACCCCGTGCACCGGCTCCTATCACGATCGTAGACTATCCCCCACCACGATGGGAGCATGCAACTGATGTGAAATAATGCCACTACAGAAGTCAGCTGTTCCCTGCCCGATCGGACACGTCCGCGTCCTTCCGCTGATACCGCAGGCCCCGCGATCCGAATTCACGTCGCAGCAGACCCGTCCAACAGAGGCGATTGCACTGCCGCAGCGCGGCGGCACGGTCCAGTCCGGTGGCGGCTGCCAGCTCGGGCACGGTGACCATGTCGCCCGCGCCGAGTGACGTGCCCGCGTGCAGTACCCGCGCATCGACGTCGCCCGGCAGCATATGGCTCGCTCGGGCGCTGCGCTCGAGGCTGTCGACCACGGCCTCGCCCGCCAGCTCGTTCCATGGTCGAAGGTCCGACCGGCGACGGATCGTCGCGGCGATCTCCACCGCGTACCGCAGCGGAGCAGCCGCCCAGCTGCGCTCGGGGACCGCCAGACCCCACGGATCGCCGCCCGTCGCCCGTAGTGCGACGCGCGAGGCAATGCGCGCGACGCGCCCGTTGCCGGCCTCGAACGGGCGCCACTGCAACAGGCGTGCATGAACGAATCCGGCAATGACCAGGGGCGGTTGCCGGCCAGATGCGGAGCGGATCCACCGGTCGAGTTGGGTCAGCAGGTCGGGCAGCTGCCCTGGCGGCGGCGCATGGAAGATGACCTTGCCCTGCGCGCCGTCGTGCACAGCGCGGCTGGTCCGGCGCAACGTGCCGAGGCGCTCGTCGGCGAGCAGACCCGACGCGACCAGGCGCTGCGCCCGCTCGAGGGTGGCCAGCGGTTCGTCGAAGAACCGACTGGCCATGTCGGACTCCTCGGCCTGCGCGGCGCGCACACCCCTGTACTCGAGCGCCGCGATCTCCACGGTCGGCATGCCGTCCAGGCGCAGCGCCGCCGCCCATCCCGCGCCGTTGCGCTCGCCGGCGCCGCGCGACGGCTCACCCAGTTCGCCACGGTCCACGGCAGCGGCGGTCGCGCTGTCCAGCGGACTCGCGTCGAGCGTTACCGACAGGCGCGCCGCCATGCGCTGCGCCGCGGCGATGACGTCGGCGGTCACAACCGGTGTGAGCGCGGCAACAAGCGCCGCCCGTTGCTTCTCGAGCACGTCGAGGTACGGCGACGACACCTTCAGTTCGTCGACGTGCGCCTGCCGGTCCGGGTCAGCCACGACGCAGCCAGCGCCGCGCGGTCGTATCCTCCAGCAACCGCCGGATCTGGCGCTCGGCGCGAACGCGACCGACCACGTAGCCGCTGGTCGCGGCCACGACCCCCAGCCCACCGGAGATCGCCGTCCGGCGCCGGCGCTTGCCGGTGGCGTTGAACTCCACGACCGGCCAGCCACGGCGGTGCGCGACCGACTGCAGAGCCCGGTCGGGGTTGACCGCCACCGGGTTGCCGACCAGCTGCATCATCGGCAGATCGCTACCCGAGTCCGAGTAGGCGTAGCACGACTGCAGGTCGTACCCACGCACCTCCGCGATCTCGCTGATCTTGGCCGCCTTGCCCTCGCCATACAGAAAAGGGCCATCGAGCTGACCGGTGTACACGCCGTCGACAATCTCGCTGGTTGTACCGAGCCCACCTTCGATTCCGAGCGCTCGTGCGAGCTCGCCGACGATCTCGACGGGGCTGGCAGACACGATGTACACGTCGCGGCCGGCCGCCTGGTGCATGTCGAGCAGGGCGTGCGCCTCGGGTCGGATGACCGGCAGGATCTCCTCCACCACACCCGGAGACAGCCGGCGTAGCTCGGCGGCCGGGGTGCCCGCGACACTCTCGAGGAGTGCGTCACGCACGGCCTCGGACTTCTCGTCCGAGGCGCCGAACGCGCGGAAGATGACCGTGTTCAGCGCGTCGCCGAACGCCCGGTGCCAGGGCCGCAGCCCCTCCCGGTACGCGGCCTTGCCGAAGTAGTAGGCGCTGCTGCCGGACATCAGTGTTCGGTCGAGATCGAAGAAGGCGGCTGAGGTGGTCATGCTGCTCCGATGGTGCGAGAGCGTCGAGATCGTTCTGGGCGTGGTCACCGGCCAGCGGTACCGCCGGGCGCATGGCCGCAATCGGTATCCACCAGTGCCGGCGCGCCGCGGCGCCGGCGTGGGTCGGCCGTCTGCGCGCCGGTGCGATGGTGACGCATCGAGCTACGGCCCACCGAGCTCGGCCGCTCCAAGTGTAGGCATCGCACGCTGGACGTCACGCGCCGCAAGTCCACCACGTTCATCTTGTTCGCCCGTGCCGCTTGCGGGGCACGCCGGCGCCCGCGTACACCAGCGGCAGGCTGTCGACGCGACGAGCCGCAGCTCTTCGGGCGGCGGCGAGGCACCGACCAGTAGGCCGGCTCGCGCCACCTTCGCGGCCACCGTCCGCGCAGCGGCTTCGAGCTGGTCGAACTCGATGTCCTCGTGCTCCCATGCGGACTCGTCGAGGTAGTAGGTGGCCACCCGGAACGGGGCCACACCCGTCGCGAGCGTCGCCAGCAGCGCGTAGAAGCGCATGTCGTGCAGGTGCCGTCGGCTGCGGTTGCCGGTCTTGAGATCCACCAGGAGCACCCGGCGCTCGGTGGCTGTGGCGCGACCCAGCACCAGATCGGGCACGCCTCGCAGCTCGACCGTGCCGTCGGCGAGCCTCACCGTGTACGGCTTCTCCGCGCGGACCTCCGCCGACGGGGGCAACACGGGGAACGACTCGCGGAACGTGATGACCCGCTCCGTGACGGTGCCGCGCAGGCTGTCTGCGGCGACACCGGCCAGGTCGGCGACGAAGTGTGCAGCCGGCCCACGGTCGGTTGCCGCTTCCATCCACGCGTGCGTCACAAGATCCCCGACCGGTCGCTGGAACCCTCCGGCGTGATCGAGTTCGATTGCGCGGTGCGCGAGCTTGCCGGCGAGGAGGCGTTCGGACCATTCGAACGGCTGTGTCCGCAGATCGAGGTAGCGACCGTCACAGTCGAGCGCGTCGAGCGCGGTCTTGTTGACGCGCAGCGTGCAGCCCGGGTTCAGGTGTGACGACGCCTCGCGCGCCGCGCGCTCGAGACGCCCGTGCAGCGCCTGCGACCACGACGGGTCGGGGGCCGGCCGGGGGGCTTTCACCGCGAGCAGGTCATCCCATGCGCGCTGCTGAGTCGGTGTGCGGATCACACCGCCGCAGCGTAGGTACTCCAGCGATGATTCAGGTGGAACCGCTGTCGCGGTTGTGGAAATCTCCGTTGTGCGCGGCCCCGTCCCTGGGCCCCGACGTACGCTCGATGTTGACGACCTCGACGTCGACGACCTCGTCGCGACGCCGGGGTGGCGCCGGCGGGACTCCGACCGAGGCGACCACGAAGCGTGCGCCCAGACGCTTCCTGAGCGTCGAGGCGACCAGCGCACGGACCGGCGGGACCATCAGGACCAACCCGACCGTGTCGGTCGCGAACCCGGGCGTCAGCAGCAGCGCGCCTCCGAACAGCACGAGCGCTCCTTCGAGGACCTCGTCGGTGGGCACCCGTCCGCTGTTCAACGCCACACGGAAACGGCTCCACGCACGCGTGCCTTCGCGCCGCACCAGCCATGCGCCGGCAAGTGATACCGCCAGCAAGGCCAGGATCGTCCACCCGGTCCCGATGAGCTCGCCCACCTGCACGATGATGGCCAACTCGACCAGCGGGACGACGATGAACGCCACGACCAGAACGGCACGCATCACGAGGCCGCCTGCTTGCGGCGCTCCTCGGCGCGCTCGACGGACTGGCGCAGGGCGGCCATGAGGTCGACGACGGGCGCCTCCTGCTCCGCTTCCTCGGCGACGGTGACCTCCTGTCCCTCGACTTTGGCCTCCACTGCCTCGAGCACGCGCTCGCGGTACGTGTCGTGGTGCTGGGTCGGGTCGAAGTCCTCGGTGAGGCTCGCGATGAGCTGCTTGGCCATCTCGACCTCTTTGTCGCGCGGCTCGGGTATTTCGTCGATGTCGAGCTCGCTGAAATCGAACGCCCGGATCTCGTCGGGCCAGTGCATGGTCTCGAGAACGAACAGCGGATCGGCGTTCTGCTCGTCGTCAGCCGCCCTCGCTCCGGGACGGCCGGGCAGGAGCCGCAGCGTGGCCAGATACTCCTTGTCGCGCAACGTGATGCGGCACACGGCGACACTGCCGCCGTCGGACATCGCTTCGGCCAGCAGCGCGTAGGCCTTCGCACCGGTCGGATCGGGCGCCAGGTAGTAGGTGCGATCGAAGTAGATCGGATCGATCTGTTCGAGCGGAACGAACTGCTCGATCTCGATCGAGCGGCTCGACGCGGGCCGCAGCGCGTCGAGCTCGTCCTTGGTGAACACCACGTAGTGGTCGCGCGCGTACTCGAAGCCCTTGACGATCTCGTCGTACGGGACTTCCTCGTCGTCCGCTTTGGCGACCCGCTTGTACGAGATGCGACTGTGATCGGATTCCCGCAGCTGATTGAAGCTCGGATTCTTGCTCTCGGTGGCGCTGAACAGCTGGACCGGGATCGTGACCAGCCCGAATGACAGCGTGCCTTTCCACAGACTTCTCGGCATATCACGCTCTCTCGCCGGAGATCGCCGCTACGGATGAGCATACGTCTCGTGCGTTTGTGCGGCACCGGCGGACGTCGAACCCGTCACGCCGCGTCACAATGCGTTGCATGACGACGAGTGCCGAGACAACGGGTCTCCCCTGTGGCTGAACCATTCACACTGGCGTGGGACGACTTGCCGCCGATCGAACAGCGACAAGACGCCTGGTACGCGGACGTCGACGGCCGCGAGGTCCGGCTGACCAACCTCGACAAGGTGTTCTGGCCCGACGAGGGCTACACCAAGGGCGATGTGGTCGCGTACTACCTGACGGTCGCAGACGTCGTGCTGCCCTACGTCCGCGAACGTGCGCTGACGATGAAACGAATGCCCGACGGGGCCTTCGGTGAGTTCTTCTACGCCAAGCAGGCGCCGTCGCACACCCCCGCATGGATCACCACCGCGCCCGTCGTGGCGATCCGTTCGGGCGCGCGGATCGACTATGTCGTACCGAACGACCGGGCCAGCCTGGCCTGGGTCGCGAACCTGGGGTGCATCGAGTTGCATCCGTGGCACAGCCGGGTCTCGTCGCTCGGCGCGCCCGACTATGCCTTCTTCGACCTCGATCCGTTCGGCGTCGAGTTCCCGGTCGTGCGCGACGTCGCACTGCACGTCCGGGCGCTGCTCGAGCAGCTGGGGCTGCGGGGGTACCCGCGAACGTCGGGCGCGACGGGCATGCAGGTCTACGTGCCACTTGATCCGGTGCATGCGTACGGCGACGTGCGCGCATTCGTCGAGCGCTGCTGCGTGTTGATCAACCGCGCGGACCCGTCGCGTACGACGATGGCGTGGGACATCTCCCGTCGTGCCGGCCGCGTGTTCCTGGATCACAACATGAACACCGAGGGCCGCAACATCGCGGCGACCTGGAGCCTGCGCCCGGAGCCGTCCGCGCCGATCGCGACGCCGTTGACCTGGGACGAGGTCGCGCAGGACGTGTGGCCGCAGGACTTCACGATCGCGACGTTCGGGCCGCAGCTGAGGCGCCGCAGCGCCCTGTTCACTCCCGTGCTCGACGGCGGCCAGGACCTCGCCCAGGCGGCGGCCGGCCTGGGTCTGCCGGCGCCGGGGCCGGTGGAAGCACACCATCGGCTGGCCGACGACAGCGACGCGGAGCCGGCTGAGGAACCCGGCGACCTCGAGCGCTACGTCGCGATCCGCGACTTCGAGCGCACGCCCGAACCCCGCGGCGCGAACGCCGCCGTCGACGACGCGCAGCCGCGGTTCGTCGTCCAGCACCACCTGGCGACCCGCCTGCACCACGATCTGCGCCTCGAGCGCGGTGGCACGCTGCGGTCGTGGGCGCTGCCCAAAGGGCTGCCGCTGGTGCGTGGCGAAGCGCACCTGGCGGTCCAGACCGAGGATCACCCGTTGAAGTACCTCGAGTTCTCCGGGGAGATCCCCGCAGGCGAGTACGGCGCCGGGCCGATGCGCATCTGGGACTCCGGCGACTACGACGTCCGCGAGTGGACCGACGACAAGGTGGCGTTCCGCCTGCACGGGCGCCGCCACCGTGGCGTGTGGCACCTGTTCAAGCCCAGGGACAGCGAGGCGTCGCAGTGGCTGGTGACGCGGGTCGACGAGGGCGTCGACGTTCCTGACGAGCCGCCGACCTACGCGCCGATGCTGGCGTCGTCCCGCGACACGCCGTTCGACGACCCCCAGTGGCGGTTCGAAGTCAAATGGGACGGCGTCCGTGTCGTGGCCACCGTCACGCGACCCGGGCTCGGACGGCCCTACGGCACCCGGCTGCGCAGCCGTCGTGGCAACGACGTGACCGCTACGTACCCCGAGTTGGCCGGCCTGTGGGAGCGTGTGCTGGCGTTCACCGCCGTGCTGGACGGCGAGATCGTCGCATTCGACCGCGACGGCAGGCCGTCGTTCGAGCGCGTGCAACAGCGCATGAACATCCGTGACGAGCACCTGGCACGGCGCATGGCCAACGACGTTTCGGTGACCTACGTCGTGTTCGACGTCCTCGCGGTCGACGACGAGGATCTGACCGGGCTGCCGTATGCGGAGCGGCTCGGGCGCCTCGAGGATCTGCTCGTGCCCGGCGGTCCGGTGCGGCGCAGCGAGTCGCTCGGCAGCAGTGGCTCGGCGGCGTTCGAGGCCGTACGCGAAGCGCGGCTCGAGGGCGTGATCGGCAAGCGCTTGTCGTCGCCGTACCGCCCTGGCCAGCGCACGAGCGACTGGGTCAAGATCAAGGTGCGCCGCGCCGTCGAGTGCGTTGTCGGCGGTTGGCTTCCCAAGTCCGATGCCCCCGGCGGCAGCGAGCCGTACAGCCTGCTCGCGGGCCTGTGGGACGGTTCCGATCTGCGGTGGGTCGCGCGCGTCGGATCGGGCCTGACGTCGCGCGATCGTGCGGAGCTCGCATCTGCGTTCGAAGATCTCGCGGTCGACACCTGCCCGTTCGCCATGGACGACGAGCTGCCGGCCGATGCCCGCTGGGTCGCACCCGAGATCGTGTGCACGGTCGAGTACGGCGAGGTCACCGAGGCGCAGCGCCTGCGCGCTCCCACGTACGGAGGCCGCCGCGCCGACATCGACCCTGACCAGTGCCTGCTGACAGACCTCTCCTGAC
>JAHELV010000005.1:13037-95170 GCA_024644015.1 Nitriliruptorales bacterium | reverse complement strand
CGTGTCAGTTGCGGGTGGGTTTGGGGTTGGTGGGCGGCTTGTCGCGGGCCGGTTCGGAGCCGTCTTCGTCCAGCACCCGGAACTGCAGCACGGTGAAACCCTCACACAGCGGGCGGTCGACGGTCGCGCCGAGCGCGGTCGCCCACTCGCGCATCCGCGACTCGGGATCCCAATCACCCAGCTGCGTGGCGTGCGCGCGGAGCGCCGCCAGCTTGGTGTCGAAGGTCTTGGTGATATCCACCAGCACGTCGCCCCCGCCGAACGACATCAGCCACAGCTCGGCGACGTCCCACGGCTCGAGGCCCTCGTCCAGCAGTGTCGTGTCCCACAGCCGCGTCGATGCCGCCGGGTTGATCGAGTGCAGGACGAGATCGCCGACAGCACGGTGATCTGGATGGTTGATGTAGCCCGTGTCGGACCAGCGCACGCCGGGATCAAGGGTGATGACGGCCTCCGGGCGGTGGCGGCGGATCGCGGCGGCGACCGCTCGGCGCGCGGCAATCGTCGGTTCGAGGTAGCCGTCGGCGTACCCGAGGAAGTCCACGCCGGTGACACCGAGGGCGGTGCACGCCGCGCGCTGCTCGGCCTCGCGGAGCACGGCAAGTCGTTCGCGGGTCATCTCTGGATCGGCCGAACCGCTGGCGCCGTCGGTGACGACGACGTATCTGACGTCGGTCCCCATCTCGACCCAGCGCGCGATCGTGCCCGCGGCTCCGAACTCCGCATCGTCGGGATGCGCGGCCACCACCAACGCACGACTGAACGGCCGCACCGGCTCCCACAAGGCCGTCACGACACTCCCCTGCTCGGTCCGCGCGGGCGGCGGCAGCCACCCGGCCACACTGTAGGCTGCCCCTGTGGAGGCAAGCACCGCACCGGTCGTCGTCCCGGAGCGTACCGAGACACCGGACGAAACCGACGAACCCGACCGCCCGTGGAACGTGGTCGTCTGGAATGATCCCGTGACCCTGATGTCCCACGTGGTGTACGTGCTGCGCAAGCTGTTCGGCTACGACGAACCCGCGGCCACGCGGCTGATGCTGCGCGTGCACAACGAGGGCAAGGCCGTCGTCGCGAGCGGACCGCGGGAGAAGAGCGAGTTCGACGTCCACCGTCTGCATGCTCACGGCCTGCAGGCCACGCTGCAGCGCGACTGAGCCGCCGTCACGTCCATGCGTCGTTTCCGCCGCATCTCCGATGGCCACGTGCAGCTACGGCTGCCGGCCACCGAGCGCGCGGTACTGTCCTCGCTGCTGCCGCAACTGCTCGCTGTCGTCGACGGCGTCGAGGGTGTCGAACACCTGCGAGCGCGCCTGTTCCCCGTCGCCTACGACGATGCGGAGCGCGAACGTGAGTTCCAGCGCCTCGTTGGCGACGACCTGGCGGAGCAACGGCGTGCGGCACTCGACGACGTCGTCACATCACTCGACACGGGCCGCTCGCGGGGACGTCACTGGGTGGTCGACCTCGACGATGACGGTGTCCAGTCGTGGCTGGCCGTCCTGCACGACCTGCGGCTGGTCCTGGCGCAGGTCGTCGGCATCCGCACCGAGGACGACTGGAACCGCGACCCCGACACGGCCCAGCCGGCCGAGATCGTCCTCTGGCACATCGGCGCGCTGCAGGAGGAACTGCTCGACCTCTTGCTCGGCGGGCTGGACGCCGGCTGACCGGTCGGCTCGGCTACCCTGGGCGGCCATGGCAACGCGCTTGAGCGCCGACGCCCGTCGCGCGCAGCTGGAACAGATCGCGGGTCGGATGTTCGCTGACTTCGGGTACCACGGCGTGTCCATGGAACAGCTGGCTGACGCTGCGGGCGTCAGCAAACCGGTGCTCTACCAGCACTTCCCGTCCAAGCGCGACCTGTACCTGGCGCTCGTCCGCGACGCCGTCAGCGAGATGGAAAGCCGCGTCCGTGCGGCGTTGGAGGGAACGAAGGACAACCGCGCGCGCGTCGAGGGCGCCACCGAGGCCTACTTCGCGTTCGTCGACGACCCGCGCTTCCGCCTGGTGTTCTCGGCCGAGCGCTCCGATGACGAGGTCCACGACGAGGTCAGTGCGGCGCATCGCCGGGTTACGCAGGTGGTGGCGGACCTGATCTCAGAGGACGCGGGACTCGACCGTGCCAGCGCATTGTTCCTGGCGGCCGCGCTCCGAGGCCTCGCCGCCGATGGCGCCCGCTGGTGGTCCGAGCACTATGACGTCCGTCGGGACGACGCCGCACGCCTCGCGGCGCAGCTGGCCTGGCGCGGGCTCGGCTCGTTCGGCCCACGCCCGGACACCGACGCACGGCCCGCGGGCAGCTAGAAGGCGTCGCTGGGCAGGTCGGACTCACCGTCGACGATGGCCCGCACGATCCGGTCGGCCACCGCTTCGGGCGCCAGGCCGGTGGGCAACTTCGGAGCTGTGCCGGCGATCGGTCGGTCGGCCAGACCGGTCTCCGTGTGGGGTGGGCGGACGTCGATGACCCGCACGCCCGCGCGCCGGGCCTCGCGAGCGAAGCTCGCGTCGAACGCCGTGAGGGCCGCTTTGCTCGCGCTGTACGCCGCCATGCCCGGCTGTGGACGCTCAGCGACCACCGCCGAGATGTTGACGATCGCGCCACCCTCGTCGAGCTGCCCCAGCGCGGCACGCGCCAGCAGCATCGGCATGAACGCGTTGAGCAGGAACAGATGCTCCGCCGTGGCGCGCGACAGGTCGGCGACCGGACCGAACGCGACGACGCCGGCGGCGTTGACCACCAGATCGAGCCCACCGTTGGCTTCGACCGCTGCCGCCACGGCGCGCTCGACGTTGGCGGGCACTCGAAGATCGAGCGTCAACGCCTTACCCGGCAGGTCCAGCGCGTCGACATGTGCTCGTGTGCCACCCACCATGGTGAGTCGGGCTCCACGCGCCGCGAGCTGGCGCGCGAGCTGCGAACCGAGACCACCGGTTGCGCCGACGACGAGCGCCGACGCGCCGTCGAGATCGAATCCCACGATGACGGTCCTTTCAACGGGCCCGGAGCCCACAGTGCCACACCGGAGCGCGGGTCCGTCGTCTCAGCGGTGTGATTGCTACGCTGGGAGCTGTCGTGTGGATGTCGGTCGCCGTCGCCGGCGGCCCGCGTGCAGCCACGACCGACCCCCTTGGGGTTCGGCGCAATCTCAACAGTGCCCACGTCGCAGGCATCCAGGACGGTCCGTCTGCGGTCGACGAGGCGCGAGCAAGGACATGTGACCTGGTGACCAGCAACGTAGGTACATTCGAAGACCTCGGCGTCGACACGGCAGTGGTCAAGGCTCTGGCCAATGCCGGCATCACCGAACCGTTCCCTATCCAGCAGTTGTCCCTGCCGATGGCCCTGACCGGCGCCGACTTGATCGGACAGGCACGGACCGGCACGGGCAAGACGCTCGCGTTCGGCATCCCGCTGGTCCAACGGGTGGATCCCCACGCTGGACACACCCAGGCGCTCGTGGTGGTGCCCACTCGCGAGCTGTGCCTGCAGGTGCACGATGACCTGGTGACCGCCGGTGCGACCCGCAAGGTGCGGATCGTCGCTGCCTACGGCGGCCGCGCCATCGAGCCGCAGTCCGAGGCGATCGCCGCCGGCGCCCCGATCGTCGTCGGGACGCCGGGTCGGCTGCTGGACCTCTGCCGCCGCCGGCTGCTCGACCTGTCGCGCGTGACGGCGCTGGTGCTCGACGAAGCCGACGAGATGCTCGACATGGGCTTCCTGCCGGACGTGGAACAGCTCATCGAGCGCTGCCCGAGCCAGCGCCAGACGCTTCTGTTCAGCGCGACCATGCCATCGGAGGTCGTCCGCCTCGCGCGGCGGTACATGGACAAGCCGACGTTCATGCGCTCCGAAGTCGAGCAGCTGCGGATCGGCCCACAGACGCGCCAGCACTTCTTCGCGTGCCACCGTCTGGACAAACCGGCGGTGGTCGCGCGCATCCTCGGCGCGCCGGGGCGCGGGCGCACGCTGATATTCACCCGCACGAAGCGCATGGCGGACGTGCTCGCCTCCGAGCTGCGCGACCGGAAGATCGATGCGGGCGTCATCCACTCTGATCTTCGTCAGGACGCGCGCGAGCGATCGCTGGCCCGTTTCCGCAGCGGGACGCACGACGTGCTGTGCGCGACCGAGGTCGCCGCCCGCGGCCTCGACATCGACCAGGTCACCCACGTCATCAACTACGACTGCCCCGACGACGAGCGGATGTATCTGCACCGCATCGGTCGAACCGGGCGTGCCGGCGCCGAAGGCGTCGCGATCACCCTGGCGGTGTGGAACGAGCTCGCTCGCCTCGACATGATCAAGCGTGCACTGGACATCGATCAGCCCACACACGAGGTGCTGTCGACGACGCCGATGCTCGATGATCTGTTCGGTTCGCCGGGAGACGGATCGGACGGATCGGACAGATCAGACGAATCGTCGACCAGCCCCACCGACCGGGAAGCCGACGTCGAGCAGGTGGAAACCGCGGCTGCCGGCACCCACCGGGGCGACCGTCGTCCACGGTCACGTTCCCGACGCCGTCGGCGCAGGCCGCGCACCGCGACAGCGGACGGCCGGTCAGGCACTGCCGCCGATGCCGTCCCGGCACAGGCCGAGCCCGACGGGGCGGCCCGTACGACCGCGACGGTCGAGCCCGTCGCCGAGGCCGCCCGTGCACGCGACCAGGAAGCGGCGAGGACCGAGGCGGCGATCCCCGAGGTGGACAGCGCGAAGACCAACCGGCGCCGGCGGCGCGGTCGCGGGAGCCGGCGTTCCGGACGCGACGATTCGCGGCGGCCTGTGAACGAGCGCGGGGATGCCGGACCGGGCAGTGCCGCGAGCGGGTCGACCGACGAAGCGGTCCGGCAGACCGCCGACAACCCCCGCGGCGAGGGCAAGCCAATGTTGAACCGCCCGCTGCACATCACCCATCTGCCGTGAGCACACCCCCCCGCGCGGCCGGGTGAGGGCGAGCGCAGCGAGCCGGTGGGCGGGGATCCGGGTGAGGGCGAGCGCAGCGAGCCGGTGGGCGGGGATCCGGGTGAGGGCGAGCGCAGCGAGCCGGTGGGCGGGGATCCGGGTGAGGGCGAGCGCAGCGAACCGGTGACCGCGCTCAGGGCGCCGCGCCGAGATCGCTTCCGCTGATGGCGGGGTAGCGCACCCGCAGCCATGCCATGCGCCCGCACGCCGGACAGCGGGCGAGCAGAGGATGGTCGCGCCAGACGGCGACGATCGCGAACGGCACGCACGCGAGCAGCAACCGCGTCGGCGACACCGCCCGGCTGCGCGCGCAGCGCACGCACGTGACGGTGCACTCGAACCACCGGTCCACGCCGCTCGGCGCGTCGGCGGCGCCACTGAAGACGGCCTGCCGACCGTCGGCTCGGGTCGGCCGTCGTGCCGACCTGACGGCCGGCCGCCCGATCCGGTCGAACTCGCTCATCGCCGTCTCCCCTCGGCGACGGCGCGCACGTCGTCGGCGATCGGGACGCCCGCGAGCTCTGCAGCGATCACGCGGTATGCGGCCGCACCCGGCACGCGGCCGGCGTACGTGAGTATCGACTTGCCGGCGTGGGGGGCTTCGGCGAACCGCACGCTGGACCGTACCGGTGTGCCGATCAGCGCCATGTCGTAGCGCTGTGCGACATCGGCGATCACCGCTGCACCATGGCGGGTCCGGCTGTCGTACATCGTCGCGACGAAGCCGGCGACGCTGAGCTCGGGGTTCGTCAGTTGGCGCACGTCCGCGACGGTCTCGAGCAGCTGTGCGACACCGCGATGCGCCAGCGTCTCGCACTGCACGGGCACGAGCAGGCGGTCGGCCGCCGTCAGGCCGTTGAGTGTGAGGACACCCAGCGACGGCGGGCAGTCGATGAGCACGACGTCATAGGTACCGCGCAGCGGCTGGAGCGCCCGACGCAGCCGGAACTCGCGCCCGGCCCGGCTGGCGAGCGTGACCTCGGCGCCCGCCAGATCGCTGTTGGCGACCGCCAGGTCCGTCTCGGCGTGCTGGTGGACCGCATGTTCGAGCGGCTCGCCCCGCACGAGGACGTCGTGCATCGTGGCGCGCATCTGGTCGGCGTCATAGCCAAGGCTGAAGGTCAGCGCGGACTGCGGGTCCATGTCGATGGACAGCACGGCCAGTCCCAGCTCGGTCAGCGCCGCCGAGAGCGACACGACCGTGGTCGTCTTGGCCACGCCACCCTTCTGGTTGGCGACGGCATAGACGGTCGCGGTCACGCCGGTACCTCCAGTTCCCGACAGGCGCGGGTCGGCGTATCAGACCACTGGCGCGCGACGACGTCCAGCGATGCACGACGTACGCTGAATTCAACAATACGTAGTGCTATGACTACTGATAGTAGTATGATGCGACCATCTTCCTCAAGTATGGCGGTGAGAGCGACCGATGTGGTGCGTACAAGTCGCTCACTATGCACGCGGAGATTGTTGATGCCGAACAACAGGACCATGACCACCGACGGGAGCAACGACCTCGTCACCGAGCACCTGTACCTGGTGCAGCAGGTCGTCAACCAGCTTGCCAGCCGCTACCCGCGCCACGTCGACCGCTCCGAGCTGTGGAGCGCGGGTGCGTACGGCCTGGTGGACGCATCGCGGCGCTTCGATCCCGACGCCGGCATCCCGTTCCCGCGCTACGCGGCCATCAGGATCCGCGGCGCCATCATCGATTCGACGCGGACACGCGACTGGGCGACGCGCCGGCTGCGCCGGGACATCCGGACCGTGCGCGAGACGCGCGACGGGTTCGAGGTCCGCGAGGGCCGCGCGCCGACCGAGAGCGAGCTCGCCGCGCTGCTCCACATCCCGGTCGACGAACTACGGTCCCACCGCGCGGCCGCGGCCAACGCGACGCTGCTGCACCTCGACCACCCGATGCCGGGCACGGACTCGCCGGAGACCGGCCTCGCGGCGCGCCTCGAGGAACGCGATCCCGATCGGCTGCCAGAGGACGCCATCGAGCACAACGAGCTGGTCGGAACCGTCCGCAGCGCCGTCAGCTTCCTGCCGGAACCGCAGCGACAGGTGGTTGAGCGGTACTACTTCCGCGGCGAGCTGCTACGCGACATCGCCGATTCGCTCGGCGTCACCGAGGCCCGCGCGTCACAGATCCGCAGCGAGGCCCTCGACGCCATGCGCGCATACTTCGGCGCAGCCTTCGACGGCGTGATGCCGGTCCCCGCAAAGGCTCCCGGCATCCGCCGGCGCGCCGCGTACGTCGAGCAGTTCAGCGCCGAGACGACGTGGCGGACCCGCCTGGACGCCCAGGGACCCGAAGCCGACGCACACGTCGGCTGAACAGGCACGTGCCCCACGATTCGGCCGGGCCACCCGTCCGGGGCGGCGCTGCCGGTCGACGTCACCCGGTCGCCGCCGAAATCAGGATGGGGTCTGAGATGCGGCCGGAACCCAGCTTGCCAACAAACCCGTCTCAGAGCGTGTTGTCCACTCCTCCCACCGCGGTGACCGAGGTCACCGGGCGGTCGGTAGGGGTCGCAGGCACCGGTCGCGATGCGAGAGGTACCGAAGCCGACCCACGCTTGACGGTATGAGCCTCCGAGCGGTTGCCTGCAAGCCTTTGGGAGACCGGCCGCGTGACGAGCTTAGTCCGGCTGGCCGCGATCGTCATCTTGGCGCCTGCAGCCGTTGCGTCGTCGGGGCCTGCTCCTCGAGCGGGAGGCCCAGCCGGTGCGCGGCGTCGACCGCGGCCGTGCGGTTCGGCACACCCAGGCGGTCGTAGACCTCCTGGCAGTGCGCCTTGACCGTCCGCTCGGTCACGCCGAGCCGCTCGGCGATCTGTGGGTTCGTCAGCCCCTGCTTGAGGTACGCGAGCACCTCGCTCTGTCGCGGCGACAGCACCGGACGATCGAGCAGTGCGTCCTCTTCGCCCGCGCGCTCCATGACCTCGGTCGACTCGCCCTGGATCATCTGTGACGCGCGATCCTCGAAGCGCACGTCGATCGCTCCGAAGCGCACGATGTCACCGTGCCGCAACGCGAGCGGGCCGACGACCGGCTCGCCGTTGACGAACGTGCCGTTGGTCGATCCGAGGTCCTCGATGAGGATCGCGCCCGACGACCGGCGGATCCGCGCGTGCGTCTGGCTCACGTGCGGGTCACTGATGACGAGGTGACTGGTGGGGCGGCGCCCGACGAAGAGCTCATCGGAGTCGATCACCAGCGTCGCCGCCGGGTTCACGCCGTCGTCGGGCACCACGAGCATCGGCTGGGGGGTCAACCGCTTCGCTGGACCTGCCACATCTGCCTCTTTTGCTACGGGCGCCGACCTCACGATGCTGTCGGCGCCACCGATATCCTATCGTGCATCTTGTTGCTTGCCAATGTCTGCAAATGCTCTACCGTGGCTGCCGTGGTCGTCCGCTCGCCAATGTGCAACGACTTGCGTTCGCCGTGAAAATCACTGGCTCCGGTGACGACCAGCCCATGTGCGTTCGCCATCTGACGCCAGCGGTCGGCCACGTCAGGCTCGTGCGCCGGATGATCGACTTCGACGCCATGCAGTCCGGCGGCCGCGAGCTCGTCGAGCAGATCGGGTGTCACGGGACCACCGCCGTCCTCACTGACCCCGGGGTGCGCGAGCACCGTCGCACCGCCGGCGTCGGCCAGCAGCCGTACGCCGCGCACCGGGTCGACTGCGTACTTGGGCACGTACGCGGGGCCGCCGTCGGCCAGGTACCTGTCGAACGCCGTCTGGACGTCGGGAACGTGTCCGGCCTCGATCATCGCGCTGGCGATGTGGGGCCGTCCGATCGGAGCCGTTCCCGCGAGTGCGCGCACCCGGGCGACGTCGACGCCGACACCGAGGTCATCCAGTCGTTCGCAGATCTGGACCGCACGACGTGAGCGCTCGTTCCGTAGACGATCGCACTCCTCGCGGAGTGCCGCGTCTTCGGGGTTCACCCAGTACCCCAGCAGATGCACGCTGCGGCCGTCCCGTTCCGTCGACAACTCGATCCCTGGGATGAACGCCAGACCGTGCCGCGCGCACGCGTCTCGCATCTGGGTCCAACCGCTCACCGTGTCATGGTCGGTCAATGCCACCCCGGCGAGGCCGACCTCCTTGGCCAATAAGACATTGTCCTCCGGCGCGGTGGTACCGTCCGAATGGACAGTATGGGTATGCAGGTCGAACGCGAGCGGCATCGGTGATCCTGATCGAAATCGTCGTTTGCGGGTCGGGAACGGCGCGCCCGAACCACCTGGTCACGTGAAGGCGTTGATCCCGGTCAGGTGCCGTCCGAGCAGCAGGCGCTGGATCTGGCTCGTGCCCTCGTACAGGGTTGTCACACGCGCGTCGCGCAGGTAACGGCCGACCGGGTAGTCGTCGATGTAACCGTAGCCGCCGTGGACCTGCACCGCCCGATCGGCGCAGCGGACGGCCGCTTCCGAACAGAACGTCTTGGCGACGCTCGACTCGATCGTGTGACGCTCGCCACGCTCGTGGCGCCACGCCACCTTCCAGTACAGCGCCCGGGCGGCCTCGACGTCGAGGTAGATGTCGGCGATCAGCTGCTGCACCAGCTGGAAGCCCGCAATGGGGCGGCCGAACTGCTCACGCTCGCCGGCGTACCGCAGCGACGCGTCGAGCGCCGCCTGCGCGATGCCGGTGCACCCGGCCGCCAGCGAGTATCGGCCGGAGTCGAGGGCGCCCAACGCGATCCTCATGCCCTTGCCGAGCTCGCCCATCCGGGCGCTGCCGGGGACCCGCACGTCGGTCAGCGTGACGCTCGCCGTGTCGCCCGCTCGCAGCCCGAGCTTGCCCTTGATCGGCCGCCCTTCGTAGCCGGGCGCATCCTGTGGCACGAGGAACGCGGTGATGCCCGCGTCGGCCACCTGGGCGAAGACGATGGTGACGAGGCCGCGACTGCCGTTGGTGATGAACTGCTTGCTGCCGTTGAGCACCCAGTCGTCACCGTCGCGACGGGCGGTGCTGCGCATCGAGGACGGATCGCTGCCGGCGTCGGGCTCTGTCAGGCCGAACGCCCCCAGGCCCTCGCTCGTCAGTCGCGGCAGCCAGTGCGCGCGTTGCTCGTCGGTACCCCATCGCAGCACGGACAGCGCGACCAGCCCGACGTTGACGCTGACGAGCGACCGGATCGAGGCGTCGGTCCGGCCGAGCTCCTCGACGATCAGACCGTACGACAGGTAGTCGGTGCCCATTCCGCCGTACTTCTCCGGCACCGGTGCCCCGAGGAAGCCGACGGCGAACAACTCGCCGAGGAGCTCGTCGGGAAACGCCTCCCTGCGGTCGAGATCGGCGGCGCGCGGCGCGACCTCCCGGTCGCAGAAGTCGCGCGCGACCGAACGGATCTGCTGCTGCTCCTCGGTGAGGTCGAAATCCACGGGCGCTCCCGCTCTCGGCTCGGTCGAGCGCTTAGTCTTGCATGTCCGCCCATTCCCGACGTCCCGCGGGAGGTGACGTCGTGCCGCGACCAGAGGTCGCCGTCGGCGCGGTCTGCGTACGCGACGGCCGGCTGCTGCTCGTCGAGCGCGGTCGCGGGGTGGCGGTCGGCCTGTGGTCGCTGCCTGGTGGGAGGGTCGAGCCGGGTGAGTTGCTGGCCGACGCGGTGCGCCGCGAACTTCGGGAAGAAACCGGGCTCGACGTGGAGGTCGGCGCCCTGTGCGGTGTCGCCGAGCGGATCAGCGACCGGGCGCACTACGTGATCCTCGACTTCTGGGCCGACGCGCGCGGCACCGCGGTGTCGGGCGACGACGCCGCCGCGGTGCGCTGGGCGGACCGCGCGACGCTCGCCGAGCTCGATCTCGTGGACGGGTTGTGGCACTTCCTGGACGCCAACGGGGTGCTGGCACTGCTGTGACGTCAGCCGGCGCGCGTTCGAGCGGAGCCCGCTGCCAGCAGGACGCCGGACAGCACCAGCGGCGCACCGACGTAGAACCAGGCTGCGGGCGCCTCACCGAGCAGCGCCGCTGCGAGGATCGTCGCGCCGACCGGTTCGGCGACGATTACCACTGCGACGACCGTCGCCGACACGCGGCCCAGCAGCAGGTTGAACACGGTGTGGCCGAGCAGCTGCGGCCCGAGGACGAGTCCGAGGATCGCCAGCCACGTGCCGCGGTCGTATGGCTGGGACAGGCCGAGCGCCGTGCCGGTCGCCACGGCGGCGGCGAGCAGGACGAACGCCGCGCTGCCGTACGTCCACGTGGCGTAGACGCTGACCGGCAGGGTCCGGCGCGCGTGCCGGCCGACCAGCAGGTAGCCGGCGATCGCCGCCGCGGCGGTCAGCGCCAGCACGTCACCGACCACTGCCCGCGCGCCCGTGCCACCGAGATCGCCGGCGACGAGCACAACGGCGCCGAGCACGGTGACCCCCAGCCCGACCCACACGCGCCTGCTCGGCGGCTCGCCGAGCAGCACTGCCGCGCCTGCTCCGACCAGAACCGGCGACATCGAGACCAGGACCGACGAGGCGGCGACCGTCGTGCGCTCCAACGACAGGAACCACAGCCAGAAGTGCAACGCCAGCAGCGTCCCGGAACCCAGCAGCAGCCACCGCTGGCGTCGGCTCGGCGCCGCGCGCGCCCGCAGTGCGAAGGGTGCGAGCGCCAGCGCGCCGGCCGCGGTGCGCCACCACGCCAGGGCCAACGCCGGCGCGCCCGCCACCCGCACCAGGATGGCGGCCGACGACACCGCGACGACCGCGACAACGAGCAGTGCCGTGCGGATGCGCGGGTCTTCCAGCCGCGCGTCCGCGGCGGTCGTCCGTGGCTCTGCGCGGCCGCCGGCGTGGCGCACCGCGCCGGCGTCGCCCCGGTCGGACCGCTCCATTCGCTGTCCCGCTCCTTCGAACGCACCGACCGGCAGGGGCGGGCGGCGCCGAATCCCTATACTGTCGCCAGCCCGCACCGGCGGCCTGCCGAGCGGGAGCGTTTCGAGGCGTTGGAGAGTCGAAGGGCCCACACTGGCACGCGCCGATCTGCATCAAGCGTTCGCCATCGACCGCGATGTGTACGAGGCCGCCCGGGTTGACCGCGCGGTCCTCGATCCGATCGTCCGCATCGTCGGAGGCGTACCCGGCACGACACGGCCCTTCCTCGTCGTCCGCGAGTATCAGGGACCGCAGGGCACCTATGTGGAGCGCTTCGTCCTGACCGACGCGCACGGCACCACGCTCGCGGCGTCACCGCCGGGCCGCATCACGCTTCGTGGTGAGGCGTTCGAGGACCGGTTCCTCAGCGAGCTCCGCGACGTCACGATCAACGACCTCGGCGAGCATCGCCTGACGTTGTACATCGGCGAGGACGAGGTCGGCAGCGTACCGGTCTTCGTCGAGCCCGAGGGTGGCGGCAGCGCTCGGACGGCGGCCGAGGCGACGTTCGCCGCCGCGCTGAAGAAGAGCACGATCATGTGGGTCACCGTTCCCGAGCGACGCAATGGGCGTCGGGGGACGGTGCCCGAGCACACGCAGCCGGTGTGGTTCGTCGCCGAGGGCGACAAGATCTACCTGCTGCACGGTCCAGGTGAACAAGAGGTGCCGGGCCTCGGCGACACGGAAACCGTGCGGCTCAACGCGCGCGGCAAGGACACCCGCAGCCTGGTCGCCGAGGTCGTGTGCGAGGTCGAGGTCGTGCCGCCAACCGACGAGCGTTGGGACCAGGTCACCAGCAAGGCGGTCACGAAACGGTTGAACCTGCCAGACGCCGGCGATCAGACCATCCAGCGGTGGCGTGACACCTGCCAGTTGCTCGAGCTGACCCCGCAGTTCGGAAGCGACGAGGTCGCCGCTGCGGCGGCCGCCCTGCCCACTGCCGGTGCCGGTGCCGCGCAGCAGCCGGCGCAGACCGCAGCGAGCGCAGCACGCGAGGACGAGATCCACGTCGAGGCCAGGATCGACCAGGAGATCATGGACCGCCTGGTCGCCGACGGGGTGCCGGAGCGGGTCGCCCGCGCCAAGGCCAAGGCCCACCACGTACGGACCGAACGGGAACGCATCCGAGCCGAACGCGCGGGCGCTGACGCCTGAGCGCGCACGCGCGCGCCGTGGCTACGACGTCGGACGATCGCGCGTCGGACGATCGCGCGTCGCCCGCCACCAGGCGACGATCACGACCGCGCCGAGCAGGACGGCGGCCAGGCCTGTGGGCGTGATCAGCAGGCGCACCACGCGCCCGATGGTCCACGGCCGCGCGGCGAGCACCCGCAGCTGACGCTGCTCACCGGCGGGGATCGTCCAGGTGACGGTCCGGTCGTCGCCCCGTTCGTCGGCGTTGGTCTCGAGTACCTCACCGGGCATCCGTGCGGTGATTCGCAGCCGCACGCTGTCGGCGATCGCTTCACGCGCTCGCGCGCGGCTGTACCCGATCTCCCGCACGGCCGACGTGACCTGCAACCCGGCGCCGCCACGCAGGGCAACGGTGTCGTCGGTCAACGTCAGCTGCAGTGGCTCCAACGGTCGAAGCTCCGGCGCGGCGATGGCCGCCGCGAGCTGCGTGCTGGTTCGTTCGAGCTCGGCCGGATCGTCGAACGACGTCTCCAGGGTGACGGCGCCGGTGGCACCCTCTGGGCGGCGCACCCGCCATCCCGGCAACCGGCGACCGGCATCGGCGAGGGTCTGCAACGGATCGGCGCCCGCGGCGCCCGCGGCGCGGCGCAGGGAATCGTCGGCGGCGAGTGTCACCGCCAGGGTGCCGCCGCCACCATCGTTGACGTCGACGGTGACGTCCGCGCGCAGCTGGCAGCCGCTCAATGTCGCGACGAGCAGCAGCACGATCAGCGCTGTCCATCGTTTGTTTGTAGTCATGAAGCGATGGCCTCGACAGCCGACGGTGGAGACTACGATGGGAGACCCAATTGACGCGCCCGGCGTGCAGAATACGACCTACGGGTTGCGCCGCCGACGAATCGGTGAAGTGCTGGTCGACGAGGGCATCATCTCCCAACGCCAGTTGGAGGAGGTGCTCGCGAACCGCAGGCACTCGCCGGGCGGCAGGGAGCGCCTGGGTGAGACGATCGTCCGCCTGGGTCTGGCCAGTGACGAAGACATCGCGCGTGCGCTGGCCAAGCAGCTCGGCTACCACTTCGTCACGCAGCGTCTGGTGCCCGAGCCCGACGCCGTGGCAGTCGTCCCCGGGTCGCTCGCGGCGCGCCACAACGTGCTTCCGCTGCAACACCAGCCGGACGGCACGCTCGTGCTGGCGATGGCCGACCCGACCGACGTCGTCGCGGTCGACGACGTGCGCCTCGCCACCGGCGCGCGCGCGCTGGCGCTCGTCGTCGCGCCTGCCTCAGCGATCCAACGCGGCCGGGAGCAGGCGTACAGCCTCGACCGCCGCACCGAGGAACTGCTCGACAAGATCGAGTTCGTCGACGAGGCGCCCGACGACGATGTCGGGGTGGCGGAGGACGCGCCGGTCGTCCGCCTCGCCGAGAGCATCATCAACGACGCCATCACGATGGGCGCCTCCGACATCCATGTGGAGCCCGGCCAGGACGGCACGACGGTGCGCTACCGCATCGACGGTGTGTTGCAGCAGGTCACGACGGTGCCGCGACAGGTCACGGGCGCGTTGCTGTCCCGCCTCAAGATCATGTCGAACCTCGACATCGCGGAGCGTCGCCGTCCCCAGGACGGCCGCGCACGCGTCCGCAGCGCCGAGGGCATCGTCGACCTGCGGGTATCCACCCTGCCCAGCCTGTTCGGCGAAACGCTCGTCGCCCGCCTGCTGCGCAAGGACGCCGAGCAGCTCGCAATCGATCAGCTGGGGCTGACACCGCGCCACCTCGAACAGGCGGAGGACGCGATCAGCCGGCCACAGGGCATGATCCTCATGACCGGACCGACAGGTTCGGGAAAGACGTCGACCCTCTACGCGTTCCTGGCGCACCTGGCGAACGACGCGCACAACATCATCACGCTGGAGGACCCGATCGAGTACCAGCTCGACGGCATCAACCAGTCCCAGATCAACAGCAAGATCGGGTTCACGTTCGCGGCCGCGCTGCGAACCGTGCTGCGCCAGGACCCCGACATCGTGATGGTCGGCGAGATCCGCGATCCCGAGACCGCCGAGCTGGCGCTGCAGGCCTCGCTGACCGGCCACCTGGTGTTCTCGACGCTGCACACCAACGACGCACCCGGCGCCGTGACCCGCCTGGCCGACCTCGGCATTCCGCGCTATCTGCTGTCGGCGGCCCTGACGCTGGTGATCGCCCAGCGCCTGGTCCGCCGCATCTGTCGCCATTGCGCTCGGCCGGCCACGCCGACTGACGAGCAACGCGCCACACTGCGCCTGTCCGCGCCGGAGCACCGCGACATGACGTTCAACATCGGCGCCGGCTGTGAGCACTGTGACGACACCGGCTACCGCGGGCGCATGGGGGTGCACGAGCTGATGTCCGGCCACGGCAAGGTCGGTGAGCAGCTCGTCGCGGGCGGCAACAGCGCAGCGTTGCGCCGTGCAGCACTGACCGACGGCATGCACAGCCTGCGCCAGGACGCGATGACAAAGGCGCGGCAGGGGATCACATCGCTCGAGGAGGTACTGCGCGTCACGCCCACGGACAACCAGGTCGAGGGGACCTGCCCGACCTGCGGCCAACTCGTCGACGACGACTACGACTACTGCCCGTGGTGCACAGCCGATCTGCGCGCCGACAAGTGCAGATCCTGTGGCAAGGAGCTGCAGATCGGTTGGCACGCGTGCCCACGCTGCGCCGCGCCGACGACCGCAGCCGCCGCTCGCGCAGACGTCCACTTCGCCGACTAGAGTGGGCCGTACACGCGCCACACCTCGTGCCGGCCGCGTGCTCGTAGTGTCCCCCGGCTGCAGGAGCACAGTCACACGATGGTCACCACCGAGCAGGTCATGGAGGCCCTGGCGACGGTCGACGACCCCGAAATCGGTCGGCCGATCACCGAGCTGGACATGGTCGCGGATGTGCGGATCGATGGTGCAAGCGTCACGGTCAACGTGCGGCTGACGGTGCCCGGCTGCCCGCTGAAGGACCGCATCAACCGCGACGTGACCACGGCGGTGCGCACCGTCGACGGGGTTGACGAGGTCGAGGTCATCTTCGGGACCATGACCGAACAGCAGCGCGCGGCGGTGGCGAGCAAGGTCCGGGGTGGTGCGACCGACGACGCCGGCCAGCCGGCCATACCCTTCAACGACGTCGACTCGCAGACCAAGGTGCTCGCGATCGCCAGCGGCAAGGGTGGAGTCGGCAAGTCGTCGATCGCCGTCAACCTGGCCGTCGCGCTCGCGCAGCAGGGCTATGACGTCGGCATCCTGGACGCCGACATCTGGGGGTACTCCATCCCGCGCATGCTCGGGGTGACGGGCAGGCCGGTGGCGTTCAACAACATGGTCATGCCCCTGCAGGGAAACGGCGTCAAAGTCATCTCGATCGGCTTCTTCCTGGACAGCGAGAAGCCGGTCATCTGGCGCGGCCCCATGCTGCATCGCGCGCTGCAGCAGTTCCTTGCCGACGTCCACTGGGGCGACCTCGACTTCCTGCTGTGCGACCTGCCTCCGGGCACCGGCGACATCGCGATCTCGCTGGCGCAGATGCTGCCCAAGGCCGACATGCTGGTCGTGACCACACCGCAGCCGGCGGCTCAACGGGTCGCGCTGCGCGCCGGCCAGACCACCGCGCAGACCGGCATGCGGGTTGCCGGCGTGATCGAGAACATGGCGTCGTTCGTCGCACCCGACACCGGCACCGAGTACCACATCTTCGGCCAGGGCGGCGGTGCGCTGCTCGCCTCCGAGCTCGACACGCGGTTGCTGGGCTCGATACCGATCGACCCACGCCTGCGCGAGGGCTGCGACGACGGGGTTCCGCTGGTCATCGGGGATCCGGCGGCGCCGGCCGCCGTGCGCCTGCGGGAGATAGCGGCCGACCTGGGCAAACGCAGCTCGTCGTTGGTCGGAAAGCCGCTGCCGCTGGCGATCTGAACATCGACCTCATGCGCACGCTGGTCGTGATCCCGACCTACAACGAGGCCGCGACGCTGCGCCGGGTAGTCGAAACGGTGCGCGTCGGACGGGCCCACGTGCTGGTGGTCGACGACGCATCACCGGACGGCACCGGCGAGCTCGCGGACTGGCTCGCCGAGCGTGACTACGGTGTGCACGTGCTTCACCGTCCCGGCAAAGCCGGGCTCGGTGCGGCGTACCGCGCGGGCATGCGATGGGCCCTTGCGTCGGGCTACGACGTGATCGGCCAGATGGACGCCGACGGCTCACACGATCCGGCCGACGTGCCGCGGCTGCTCGCAGCGCTGCGCAACGCCGATCTGGTGATCGGCAGTCGCTACGTCCCCCGGGGCGCCGTCCGCAACTGGCCCCGGACCCGGCGTCTGCTGTCCCGGGCCGGAAACACCTACGTGCGCATGTGCACGGCGCTGCCGGTCGCCGACGCCACAGCCGGCTTTCGCATGTTCCGCCGGCAGACGCTCATGGCACTGCAGGTGGACGCGGTGCGCTCCGACGGGTACAGCTTCCAGATCGAGCTGGCACTCCGCGCGTACACGTCGGGGTTCCGCGTGATCGAGATCCCGGTCACGTTCGTCGAACGCACCGACGGCGTCAGCAAGATGAGCCGCAGCATCGTGGCAGAGGCGCTGTGGCGGGTACCCCGCTGGGCGATCGACGCGCCCAGGCGCCCGCAGACCGTCGATCGCCGCAGCGTCGCGGCCGCGCGCTGACCCTACGGACCCTACGGCCGACGGTTCCGGGTCATCGCCCTCCACACCCGCGCGATGAGCAGACCCAGTCCGGCTCCACCCAGCACGTCGCTGGGATAGTGGACACCGACGTAGATTCGACTCGCCCCGACGAACAGCATGAGCGCGCGTGCCACCGCACGAACCGGGCGGTCACCGTGGGTTGCGACCACGCTCATGGTCGCAGCGGTGACCGCTGCATGCCCGCTGGGATACGAGGACCCGGTCGGCGGACGGATCAGCCGCACCACACCCTCGGCGTCGTAGGGACGCTCGCGCTTGACCCGCGTCTTCGCCGCCTGAGCCACGCTCCAAGCCGTCGACCCGACGAGAAAGACGTCGCGGGCCAGTCTGCGGCGGCCAGCGAGGCCCAGGGCGGACGCGACACCGAGCACGCCGTACATCGAGCCCAGATCGGTCGCGGCGGCGACCGCGAGGTCCGCTCGGCCGCTCGATCGGCCGCGGCGCAACAGATCTCCCAGGCGGACGTCGGCCCTGCGCAGACGCGCACTCGACAGCAGCACCAGCGATGCGACCACCATCGCACCCCCGCCGAGAGCGACCGTGTCGCCCAGGCGCCGTTTGCGCTGCGCAGCGAACAGGACGCCGCCCGAAGCGGCCTTTGCCGGACCCAGCATCAGCGGCGTACGGTCACGTTGCGTGCGGGTCGAACGGTGGCGGTGCGACGGACTCAGATCCTTCCCGATTCGAGCGCCACTCGACCGAGCGGCGATCGACCCGGGACCGCGAGCGCAGCTCGTCGCCTTCGCGACGCAGGTCGCTGTTGAACGACTTGAGCTCGTCGAGCTCGACCTCCGAGCGCAGGGCGTCGAACGTGCTGGTCGCTTCGCGGCGGATCTGGCCGATCACGCGGCCTGCGGAGCGGGCGATGCCGGGCAGGCGCTCGGGTCCGAAGATCAGCAGGGCCAGGACCGCCAGCATCAGCATCTCGCCGAACCCCACGTCCACCTGCGCGCTCCTCGTCGCCCTCGCCGTCAGTGCAGTGCGACGGCCGATGCTACTGCGAATCCTCGGTCGAACGCTCCGCGAGCACGACCTCGGCGGTACGTCGCTTTCCGCCACGAACGTAGGTGATCGTCACCCGGTCACCGACGTCGCGATCGCGGATCGCGATGCTGAGCTCCTCCATTGACGATATCCGATCGGCGTCGAGGCGCACGATCACATCGTCGGGGGCCAGACCGGCGCCGGCGGCAGGCGTGGCGGGCGTCACATCGTGGATCCACGCACCCGAAGCCACCCCGAGGCGTTCGGCCACCTGCTCGGTCACCGGGCCACCGCTGACGCCGAGCAGCGGATGCCGGACCCTGCCCGCGGCGATCAACTCGTCGGCGACGTCAACCACCGTGTCCACGGGGATTGCGAACCCCACGCCGGCGTTGGCCGCCTGACCCGACGTCAGGATTGCGCTGTTGATCCCGATCAGGCGCCCGTCGCCGTTGACCAGCGCACCGCCGGAGTTCCCGGGATTGATCGGCGCGTCGGTCTGCAGGACCTCGGGCAGATAGACCGTCCCGCCGCCGGTCTCGGCGCCCGCATGGATGCCGCGACCCAGCGCGCTGACGACGCCCACAGTGACCGTGGCATCGAGACCGAACGGGCTGCCGACCGCGATGGCGAGATCGCCCACCCGCGGCGCCCTGGAGCCGTCGATCGCGATCGGAGTCAGGTCGTCCCGGTCGACACGGATCACTGCGAGATCGTTGACGGAGTCCTGCCCGACGATCTCGGCCGGCATCGCGCGCCCGTCGGCGAACACCACTTCGATGCCGCCGGGGTCCTTGACCACGTGGTTGTTGGTGATGATCATCCCGTCGGCGCGGTACACGACGCCGGAGCCGTTGCCGCTGCCGTCGAAGCGGTCGTTGGTCGCACGATTGATCCGCACCACGGACGGCAGCACAGCTTCGGCGACGCGGGCGACCGTGCCGCCGGCGATCTCGTCCTGTGGCCCGCGGCTCGAGATCGGTGCGGACACCGACGTGGGTGCGGGTGCCTGGGGCGCCGGCGGTGCCAAGGCGACGTACGCCGCGATGGCGGCCGCACCTCCCGCCAAGCCGGCGAGCACGATCGTCGAGACCAGACGCCGGCCCCGCTGGCGCCGTCGGACCGTGGGCAGCCGAGGATAGGCCGGCGGTGACGGTGACGGTGACGTGGGCGGTTCGCGGCGACCGGGCTCGAAGCTGCCGTCACCGTGCTGACTCATCCCTGATTGCCCGCTTCCCCGTCGGCTCCCAACCCCAGGGAGCCTCCGGCGCGAGGTCTGTACCCCACCCATGCTCCTACGCCACCGCCGAACGTGCCACAACGGGTCCGATCGCAATCGCTGGCCGGCCGGCGGGCGTCAAGGCGCCGGTGGCCGTCAGCGCTTCCCCGCTGGCGGACGATCGGCGGTTACGCTGCCGCTGGACCGGCGGGTTCGACGCGAGGAGGCCACGTGGACAGCGCCGATGCGACGAGCAGGTACATCGATTCATTCGTTGAGCCGGAGGACGAGGTGCTCACGGCCGCCAGAACCCTCAGCAGCGAGCAGGGTGTGGGCCCGGTCAGCCATGTGGCGGGCACATGGCTGCGCTGGTGTGCGGGCCTGCGTCCGGCACACGACGTCGTCGAGATCGGCGGCGGCCTGGGCTACAGCGCGCTCTGGCTGCTCGCCGGCATGCATCCGCGCGGGATGCTGACCACGATCGAGGTCGATCCCGACCGTCAGGCGCACGCGCAGCGCCTGCTCGGTCAGGCGGGCCACGGCCAGCGCGTGCGCAATATCCTCGGCGCCGCGTTGACGGTGCTGCCTCGCCTCGCCGACGACGCCTACGACCTGGTGTTCATCGATGGCCCCCGAACCGAGTACCCCGCCTACCTGTCCCATGCGCGGCGTCTGCTGCGGCCCGGCGGCGTGCTGATCGCCGACGGGATCCTGGCCGGCGGCAAGGTCGCCGATGCGAGCGCCACCGACGACGAGACGGCGGCCGTGCGGACCTGTGCCGCGACGGTGCGGGACGATCCCACGCTGTGCGCGCAGATCGTGCCTGTCGGCGACGGCCTGCTGATCGCCACCGTCACGGCGCCGGACGGCCAGCGCGACACGCGGTAGCGGCCACCCGCGGAGCGCTCAGCCGAAGAACCCGATCTTGCTCGACAGTTCGGCGCTGAAGGCCATGATCACCGCGAGGTAGAACATGCCGGTCGCCGCCTGGATCGATCGACCGCCCTCCTGTGCCAGCTTCCACACGAAGCCCGCGATCAGCGCGCAGATCGCCACCAGGCCGACGACGAGCAGCACGGAGAACCCGGGCACGGCGAGGAAGGGCGAGAAGCCCGTCGCTGCGGGCGTCGGGTTCTGCGCCGACAAGACCGCGCCAAGGACCGCTGCTCCCACGCCCGCCGCGTACAGCGCTGCGCTGCGCACCATGTAGCGGTTCGACAGCCGGCGCTCCACCAGGTACCAGTGTCCGAGCAACAGCCCGAACAGGGCCGTGCCGAGGAAGAACGCGCCCGCCGCCAGCTCGAGCACGGCCAGCACCACGCGTCCGTCGCGCGCAAGCGCGACGGTGACCAGCGCGACGACACCGACGGCCGCGGCGCCGAGCCCGACGACGTGTTCGATGGCCGCCCGCGCCAGCACGAGGATCTGCCAGACCGCCAGGAGCCCGGCGAACGCACCCAGCAGCAGCACCATCCGCCCCTGCGCCGGCGTCGGCGCGCCACCGACCGCCGCCCTGGCCAACGCCCAGGCAGCCCACGCGCACGCGGTCAGGATGAGCCCGGACAGCAGCAGGAAGCCGCGCCGCACGACGCCGTGGACGCCGCTGGTCAAGGTGACGACCGTCCCGCCGACAGCCGTCTCGGCCAGCAACACCGCCATGACCGCCAGCGGTCCGCTCACGATGTCGGCCTCCCGGCCGACGCGTCCGGGTGACCGGGATCGCAGCCCCGAAGATCGGGGTATAGATCACCGCACGATCGCCTCGCCCACCCTCGATCGATGGAGAACATCGTGGTCGCCGAGCCGCCCGCAGCGTGCGTTCCTGGACGTCGCGCCAGCGTCGAACTCCGCGTGGGTGTGGATGACACCGCGATGGCGATGGGCTCCGGGGACGTGCCGGTGCTGGGCACCCCGCGGGTGCTCGCGATCGCCGAGCAGGCGTCGCGCAGAGCCCTCGGCGACAGCCTCGGTCCCGAGCTGACCAGCGTCGGCTCGTGGGTCGAGATCGAGCACATGGCGGCGTCGCGGGTGGGTGACCACGTGCGGGCCGACGCCGTGCTGCTCGGCGTGCACGGCCGGCGACTCGAGTTCTCGGTCACGGTCACCTCGGGTGAGAAGGAGGTCGCACACATTCGCCACCGGCGTACGATCGTCGAACGGGCGAAGTTCCAGTAGGTCGCTCGTGCGGCACGCCGACGACCGACTCGACCCTTCACCCTAGTGCCTCGAGGTAGGCCACGAGGGTCCGCACGCCGAACCCGGTCGCACCCTTCGGCCCGAGGGTGCCGTCTGTCGTGTCGGTGAATGCCGGGCCCGCGATGTCCACGTGCGCCCACGCCGCGTCGCCGACGAACTCGCGAAGGAACAGTGCGGCGATGATCGTCCCGGCCTGGCCCCCCTTGCCGATGTTGCGCAGGTCGGCCACGTCGCTGCGGAGTTGCTCCCGGTAGTCCTCGGGCAGGGGCAGCCGCCACAGGCGCTCTCCGGCCTGCGTGGCCGCCTGCTCGAGGGCACCCACGAGCGCATCGTCGGTGCCGAGGATCGCCGCGATGCGAACACCCAGTGCCGTGATCTGCGCACCCGTCAGCGTGGCGATGTCGATCATGGCGGTCGGATCGAGCTCCCGGCCGTACGCCAGCGCGTCCGCGAGTACCAGCCGCCCCTCGGCGTCGGTGTTCATGACCTCGACGGTCGTGCCGTTGCGCTGCGTCAACACGTCGGACACGCGCGTCGCATCGCCACCTGGCATGTTCTCGGCCAGGGCGAGCAGGCCCGTGACCCGCGGCCGCAGGCCGAGCTCGGCCGCGGCCAGCAACGCGCCCACGACGGACGCGGCGCCGCTCATGTCGCTCTTCATGGTCGCCATCGACGACGTGGGCTTCAGCGACAACCCGCCGCTGTCGAACGTGATGCCCTTGCCGACGAGCACGACATGGTCGCCGGTGTCGCCGCCGCCTGCGTACGACAGCTCGACAAGCCGTGGTTCCACCGCGGAGCCCCGTCCGACACCGATCAGCCCGCCGAAACCACCGGTGGCGAGGTCGTCACCGGCGCGCACCTTGGCCGTGATGCCAGTGGACTCGACCAGCTCGACGACGCGGTCGGCCAGCGCGGGAGGGCGCTTGAACGCCGGCGGTGTGTTGACCAGGTCCCGGGCGGTGTTGGTCGCCGCGGCGACGCTGCGCCCCCGTGCGGTGCCGCGCGACACGGCGTCGAAGTCGACACCGTCGTCGGGCAGCAGAACGATCCGCTCGAGGCGTGGCACATCGTCACGCTTGGTCTGGTAGGTCGTGTACGTGTAGGCGCCCAGGCCGGCGCCCTCGCTCATCGCGCGCGCAGTCGTCTCGACGTCAGGGCCCGGGTCCAGGTCACCAGGCACCACCAACGCCAACGTCGAGTCCTTGTGCGCCTGACGTGCGGCCATCGCCGCCGCCTGACGGATCGCGTCGGCATCGACGTCCCCGCTGTCACCGACGCCCACTGCCAGCATCAGCACGGTCCGGTCCCCCATGACCACCGGAACCCGTCCGACGTCACCGGCCTTGCCGCCGACGTGCAACGCGTCGAGCGCTGCCGCCATGTCCACCTGCGCGCGCTCGGCCGCTCGCGCGAGATCGCGACCGATGACTGGCCGGTCGCCATCGGCTGCCACCAGATACGCGATCACGTCAGCGGTCGACTGCTCGGCGGTGGACAGCTCCGCCTCGATCAACATTGCACCATCGTTTCGCTCTCCCAACCGAAGGTCCCCGCCGCCTTCGCGGTGCCGGCGAGTGTAGAGCGTCCCGGGCATGGAAGAATCGGCCAATGCCGGAACCTGTCGCCGTCGACCTGCGTGACTACGTCGCGTTCGACTCCGACCGCGCCGTACGGTCGCGAGTGATCGAAACGGATCTCGTCGCCATCGACATGCTGTGCCTCGAACCCGGCCAGCAGCTCGCAGCGCGCACTCACGCCGACTCCGACACCGTCTACGTCGTGATCGGTGGTCGCGCGTGGGTTGCGACCGACGACAGCGAGGTGACGCTCGAGCCGCTGCAGGCGGTACTCATCCCGGCCGGCACGGCTCACGGCGTGCGCAACGACTCGCCGGATCCACTGCTGCTGCAGACGGTCAGCAGCCTACCGATCGCGACTCAGTCGCTGCGCGGCACCACATCGAACGTCCCGGAGGCCGCTCCCGACGGGAGCTCGAGCCGGAGCTCTCCTGCGTAGTGCGCGAATGGCTGCACGGTCTCGAGCACGACGCTGCCACCGCGCGCGCGGACGCGTGGGCCGGTGCCCAGCTGCAGGTCGACCACCGCCCCGTCGCTCACACGGTCACAGGCGCCGCCGCACCCCGGATCGACGATCGGCACCGTCGCGGGCGCTCGCAGGACGTCGGGGTTCTCGAACACGACAACGACCAGCTGGCCGTCGATGTCGTCGGCGATCACACACACGTCGGCGTCACCCACGGGATCCGGATCGCAGTCGCCGACGACCAGCCTCGGAGCGCCGTCGCTCACGGCCAGCTGCCGGCCGCCGGCTGTACCGGCGAGCTGGAGGCCGGCTCGACCCTGGCGCGGTTGCACGGTGCCCGCCGGCGTCGACCAGCACGCCGCTGCGAGAACCGCGAGAGCGAGCACCGAGCAGACCGCGCGGACGCGTGGCATCACCGACCACAGGAGCGCAGTAGTCATGACGTCTGACCTACCACTGCAGGGGGTCGTGCCGACCCATCTGCCCGCAGAGGGAGCCGCCGAACGCTCGGCGCTGGACGACGCGTTGCGCGACGGACGACTCGAGGCGCTGCGCGACGTCGTGCGCGCCCATCCGGCCTACCTCGACGCCTGGGCGCGCATGGGCCAGGCTGCCCTCGAGGGCGGTGACGCTGTCGGGGCGTACGCCTGCGCACGGGTGGGGTACCACCGGGGTCTGGACGCCATACGCCGTGCCGGCTGGCGGGGCCAGGGACCGGTGCCCTGGTCGCATGAACCCAACCGCGGCTTCCTCCGGAGCGTGTGGCTCCTCGGCAGGGCCGCCGACGCCATCGGCGAAGAGGACGAGGCACAGCGGTGCGCGGTGTTCCTGCAGGAGCTTGCACGCGATCATGAGCTTGACTGAGACACCGGCGGCCGTGGACACACATCTGACAGCTGCCGAGCCTACGCGCACGCGGCAGTGCGCCCGTCGCGGCTGCGCGTGCGACGCCGTTCGCGGCGTGACTGCAGCGAACGGATAGCGACGTGGGCTAGCCTGTCGCGCACTGACCACTTCCCATCGCGACGCGGCCGTCCGGCGGCCGCGACCGCACGGAGCGCACATGTTCATCCAAGTCAACGGCGTCAACCATCACTACGTCAGCATCGGCGAGGGGCCTCCGGTCGTGCTGATCCACGGTCTCGGCGGTGCCCTCGACATGTGGTACGGCGTTGCGCAAGTCTTGTCACTGCACCATCACGTGGTTGCGCTCGACCTCAGGGGCCACGGGCGTACCGCGCCCGGCCGGGCGCAGTTCAGCATCAAGTCGTGGGGCCAGGACGTCGCCGGCCTGATGGCAGCGCTCGAGCTGCCGGCCGCCACCGTCGTCGGCCATTCCATGGGCTCGCTGATCGCCCAGCAGATGGCGCTCGCCACCCCCGAGCTGGTCGACCAACTCGTGCTGATTGGCGGCATCAGCTACTTCGAGCCGCCCGACAAGCAGGCCTATGAGCAACGCGCCAAGATCGTCGACGAGCAGGGTCTCGACGAGATCGCCGACGATTGGCTGGCCGGCGCGCTGTCGCCGCGGACCCACGCCCGGCTGCCGCAGGTCAGCGGTCTGCTGCGCCACATGTTCCTGTCCAACGATCCCCGGAGCTACGCGAAGGCGTGTCGCGCGCTGTCGCGGGCGCCGGCGATCGAGCGCGAGCAGATCGGGCAGCCGACGCTGTTGCTCGTCGGCGATCACGATCGCTCGACGCCGTTGCGCATGACCGAACAGCTGCACCGACAGATCCCCGTGTCGCGCGTTCAGGTCGTCCCGTCCGCGGCGCACTGGATGACGCTGGAGCACCCTGACGTCCTCGCCGCGGCGATCCTGCAGTTCCTCACCTAGCGCGAACCGACACGCGCCCGTTCGACGACGTCGTCACGGGCCGCCACCGGGGCGGACTCGACCGCTTCGGCGACGCGTGGTCCTTCGGCGCGGGAGACAACGTGTCCGGGCGGGGCCGCGGCGGCATCATCCCGACGGCGGTGGCGGGCAGGCGGGCGACGGGCCGCCGGCAGGGCGATCTCGAACACGGTCAGGCGCGGGTGGTCGACCAGGCCGATGCTGCCACCGTAGGCCTCGACGAGCTGCCGGCAGACGTGCAGCCCGAGTCCCAGGCCGTCCGCGGTACGGGTGTCGGTGATGTCGCCCTGCACGAACGGCGCGTACAACGCCGACCGGAGGCCGAGCGGGATGGCGGGCCCGGCGTTGGCGACCCGCAACACGACACGGCCGTCGCGCACATGGCCGTCGAGGTGGACGCGGGCCTCAGGCTCGCCAAACTTCATCGCGTTGTCGATCAGGTTGGCGAGGATCCTGATGGCCGCCTCCTCGTCGATCTGCGCGTCGAGTGATCCTTCCAAGCTGATCTGCAGCCGTGAACCTCCGTCGTTGCCCACACCGGCGCGGGCAACCGCCTCAGACAGCGCCCGCGACAGCTGGCAGGTCCCGCCGACGACGACGAGTGGGGTGCGCGACGCGACGACGACGTTGTCGATCAGCCGCGCGAGCCGGTTCGAGTGCTCGTCGATCGCGTCGACGAACAGACGCAACGTGTCGTGATCCAGATGGTCCAGGCGGCCTGACAAGGTCCGCGAGAACCCGACGACTCCGGTGACCGGGGTACGCAGCTCGTGGGACACGAGCGCGAGGATCTGTCGCTTGGTGTACGCCAGTTCACGCTCGTGCTGCATGACGTCGCTGCGCATCCGCCGCTCGGCACACCAGCGGGCGGCGACGGCCGCAGACAACGCCGCCACGACGACGGCCACCACGGCCAGGACCCACACCATCGCCGGCGCGCGCAGAGGCTGCGCGGCGATCCCGACGAGCAGCAGTGGCAGCGGCACCGCGATCAGCGCTGCACGCATCACATCGCACCGGGTTCTGGAGTGCTGGGAGCGCGGCGATGGCGACCCATCGACGGTCCTGCTCAAGCGGGATGGCTCGGACACGGAGCACACTGTACGCACGAGCTGTCGCCCGAAACGGCTTTCACGGGTGCAGCCCACCGCGGTTTCGCTCGGTCAGGGGGCTAGCCCCTCCCCCGATCGGGGGGCGCTAAGCGCTCGTTAGTCCCGTTCGGTCTGCACGACCACCTGCCACAGCGCCGCGGCAGCCGCGAGCGCCTCCTCGGTGTCGGCCTCGGCGACCGTCGCGTCACGTAGTGCGGCGAGGCGCGACCGCGACGGCGAGGAGGTCCGAGCGACACGCGGATCGTCCACTGCGCCGAGCCGGACCAGATCCGACACCGCAGGTGCGGCGGGCGCGCGCCCATCGGGTATGAACGACCCGGACGTGCGTTGTGCCTCGCGCAGCGACACCCACGAAACGAACGCGAGGACCACTGCCCCTGAAACGGCCATGAAGAGCATGCCGGAAGTATGCACGGCAGACCGATCGACGGCGTGGAGGCGCTGCCGGCACGGTTCGCGCGTCACGCACGCCAAAGGAGCACCATGCGACTTGGTTCACGCACGTTCGATCTCACGCGCCGGATCGCAGTGATGGGGATCGTCAACCGCACGCCCGACTCGTTCTACGACGGTGGCGCGACGTTCGACCTCGGCGCCGCGCTGGATCTCGCAGACCGCCACGTCGACGCGGGCGCCGACATCCTCGATGTCGGCGGCGTCAAGGCCGGGCCCGGCCCCGCGGTCGACGTCGAGGAGGAACTCGACCGGGTCGTGCCGTTCATCGAGGGGTTCCGTCGGCGTTCGACCGTGCCACTGTCAGTCGACACGTTCCGCCCCGCCGTCGCCCGCGCGGCGCTCGCAGCCGGTGCCGACCTGATCAACGACGTCTCCGGCATGAGCGAGCCGGAGATCGCCGACGCTGTGGCGGCGCATCCCGGCACCGCCCTCGTGCTCACGCACCATGGAGGGCCGCCGAGGTCGCGGCCGTTCCGGCCCGACTACCAGCCGGACGTGGTCGTTGCCGTCCGGGGACGGTGCGCCGCCCTTGCCGATGCGGCCGCCGCACGCGGTGTCGCGCGCGAGCAGTTGATCGTCGATCCCGGCCACGACATGTACAAGACGACCGCCCAGTCACTCGAGGTCACCCGTCGCATCTCCGAGATCGCCGAGCTTGGTTATCCGGTGATGGTGGCGCTGTCGAACAAGGACTTCATCGGTGAGGCGCTCGGACTACCGCTGGACCAGCGGACACCCGCGTCATTGGCGCTCGCGACCCTCACCGTCCTCAGTGGGGCACGCATCGTGCGCGTCCACGACGTCGCGGCGACCTCCCAGGCCCTGCGGATGATCGAAGTCGTGCTCGGGTGGCGCCCACCGTCGACGCTGCTGCGCGGCCTGGACTAGGGCCTGTTTGGTGGACCGGTCATGCACCGAGGGTGCGGCTGCGCCCGGCTCACAAGGCGCGGCGAGCGCGGCATACCGGGCTTGTATGTGCGCGAGCCGCAACGAAGCGAGCAGGGATGCAGACGCAGCCGAATGCCGAGCGGAACCACCAAACAGGCCCTAACGTGGCGGACAGCCCGAGGAAGGCGCAGACCATGCCCAGACCCCGCACGTTCGCATTCGTGTGCATCAACCAGCGGGATCGGTCACACCCCCGCCCCAGCTGCGCATCCAACGGCGGCGCAGAGCTGTTCAACGCGCTGCGCGACGAGCAGGGTCGCCGTCTGGCGACGGACGTCAAGATCGTGGCCACGGGCTGCCTCGAGGCATGCATGGTCGGCCCCGTCGTCGCGGTGTTCCCCGACGACGTCATCTACGGCGGCGTCATCGGCGACGACGTGCCGGCGTTGATGGACCACCTGCAGGGCGGGCCGCCGGTCCGGCAACTGCAGATCGGCGATGCCGAGTTCGACCTGCGGCCACCCGAGATGACGGGACCGTAGACCATGGGTGACGACCGGGCGGGGGATCTCGCGCGGCTTCGTCGCGACTACCGCAATCCCCCGCTCGACCCCGCGGCCCTGGCCGACGATCCGCTGACGCAGCTCGGGCGGTGGGTCGACGACGCGGTGGAAGCCGGCGTCGTCGAGCCCAACGCGATGACGCTTGCGACCGCCGACGCGGCCGGGCGGCCGTCCGCTCGGATCGTGTTGCTGCGGGGGCTCGACCACGGATTGGTCTTCTACACGAACTACGACAGTCGTAAGGGACGGGAGCTGACGGCCAACCCGCACGCCGCGGCCGTGCTGTGCTGGCTCGAGCTGGCGCGGCAGGTCAGGGTGACCGGAACCTGCACGCGTGTGTCGGACGCCGAGAGCGAACAGTACTGGACGACGCGGCCGGTCGGCAGCCGGCTGGCCGCGGCGGCCAGTCCGCAGAGCAGCGTCATCGTGGACACGGCCGAGCTCGAACGACGAATCGAGCGACTGCGCCGGCGGCACCCGGACGGCCGGGTGCCGCGACCCGCGCACTGGGGTGGCTACCGGTTGGGGCCCGACACCGTGGAGTTCTGGCTGGGGCGACCGGACCGCCGTCACGAACGGCTGCGCTACCGACGTCGCGGCGCCCGCTGGATCGCAGAGCGCCTCGCGCCGTAGTCATCGGGACATGGCTCGAGCGGCCAGCAGCGGCACGAGCATCTCAGCCGACGTCACACTGCCATGCATCGTCACGAGCTGCGCCTGGCGCAGGTCCGACGGGTCGACCATCGTCGCGCCGCCGCGCGCCGCGAGGATCACGTCACCAAGACGACCGGCGACCACAGGGCTGATCTGCGGGCCCAGCCAACCGGATGCCATCAGACCGGCGCGATCATGTACCCATGCGTGCGGTCCCACGAGCTCAACCGCGGCGGCCCGCAGGTCGGCGGCTGCGCCCGGCCGCGCATGCAGGTAGCGGAAGCGCGTGCTTCCCGCCATGGCACTCACCATCGGAACAAGCGGCGTGAGGTCGACCCGTCCTGACACGGGCGTCGTGACGTGACCATGGTCGGAGGTGACCAGCATGGCCGCAGCCGGTGGCAGCCGACGGTGGATGCCGGCGATCACATCGTTGGCCAGCGTCAACGCCGCAGCGAACGCGTCGTGCTCGAAGCCCTGCTCGTGTGCGGCGCGGTCGACATCAGGCAGGTAGGCATACACGACGGGGAACCGCTCGCGCACGCAGGCGACGACCTGCTCGATCAGCTCATCGGGCGTGTCATAGCCGCGGAACGGTGCGCCGCGCAGATGCGCCCGACTGAACCCCGAGCCAACGAACTTGGCGCTGCTGACGACCACCAGGTCGCGGCCGCCAAACGGTTGATGCGGTTGCACCGCTGACGGATCTGGCGGACTGCCGTCGGCCACGGTCCAACCGAGCACGCTCAGGACCCTGCCGCCGACCCGCATCCGGTCACCGAGCATGCCGTGCGCGGCGGGGGTGTGGCCGGTGGTCAGCGAAGGGAGGGCGGCCGCGGTCGTCGACGGCACGACCGACGTGATCACAGCGCGGGTGAACGGCTCGAGTGCCGGCAGATGCGAGCGGAAGCGCTGATACATCTCCCAGCCCAGGCCGTCGATCAGCAGCAGGACGCGCGGTCCGGCGTCGGCGACCCAATCTGGCATCGGACACGGCGCGCGGCCGGACAGGAGCTCCGGCAGCACCCCACCGATCCAGGCGCCGCCGTAGGCGGCACGCACGATAGCGTCATCGTCGTCCATGGCGGATCGCGATACAGGGGGCTCGTCGGCGGGCAGCGATGCTCCTAGGCTCATGGTCGCAGAGCTTATCGACGATTGGTGTGACCGATGCAGCGACATCCCCGGGCCCCGGGCGCCGGTCCTCGCGACGCCCGGTCCGGCGTGCTGATCCTCGGCGGCGGGTTCGCCGGCGCGACTGCGGCGAGGCGCATGGGTCGCGTCGGGGCGACAGTCGTGTCCGACGAGAACGCGCTGCTGTTCACGCCGCTGCTGCCGGAGGTGGCCTCCGGCACCCTCGAGCCGCGGCACGTGGTGGTGCCGCTGCGTCAGGTGTGCCCGCACGCGGACGTGGTTCTCGGTGAGGTCAGCGCGATCGACCTCGACGCCCGCACGGTGGTTGTCCGCAACAAAGTCGGCGAGCTGCACTATCACTTCGACCACCTCGTCATCGCGCTGGGCGCGGTGTCACGGACGTTGCCGATCCCCGGGCTCGCCGAGTACGGCGTCGGCTTCAAGACCTTCTACGATGCGGTCTACCTGCGTGACCACGTGCTGCGCGAGCTCGAGCTGGCCGACAACGAGTTGACCCGGGACCGGGCCGCCGCCCACCTGGGGTTCGTGTTCGTCGGCGCAGGCTACGCCGGCGTCGAGGCGCTGGCGGAGCTCCACGATCTCGTGCAGGACGCGTTGCGTGACTACCCTCGGCTGCGCGAGATCCCACAGCGGTGGGTGCTCGTGGAGGCCCGGGAGCGCATCCTGCCCGCGATCCCCTCCCGGCTGGGTGAGTACGCGACGGAGCTGCTGGCGCGCCGGGGCATCGAGATCCATACCGGCACGCGGCTCGAGGCGGTGTACCCCGACCGGGTGGAGCTGTCCGGCGGGCGGACCATCGAGGCGCACACAGTCGTATGGAGCGCCGGCGTCGCGCCACACCCGTTGGTCTCGCATCTGGACCTGCCGACCGACGAGCACGGTCGCATCAGGGTCGATGCGACGCTGCGCGTCGAAGACCGCGACAATCTCTGGGCGGTTGGTGACATCGCGCGCGTGGTCAACGTGCGCACACCCGACGAAACGGATCCGCCGACATCGCAGCACGCCATCCGGCAGGCACGGCACCTGGCCGGAAACCTCCGAGCGTCGCTGGACGGCGGTGCGCTGCGGCCGTACGGTTTCCGTGCACTCGGACAGGTCGCGACGCTGGGCCGCTACCGGGGGATCGCCGAGGTGCTCGGCATGCGGTTCTCGGGCATGCTCGGATGGCTCATCACGCGCAGCTACCACGTGTATGCCATGCCCCTGCTCACCCGCAGAATGCGCGTGCTGTCCGACTGGACGCTGTCTCTGTTCTTCCGACGGGACGTGGTGTCGTACGGGGGATCGGAGGCCGCCACCCCGCTGGTAGCCGAGCAGCCACGCCTCGTGCGCGACGACGGAGGAAACCCCGCGTGACCTTCGCGCCAACAGCATGATCGTCGATCAGGGGCGCTGGGCCGCGCTGGGATGGGACGACGGCTGGGCGCAGGCGTTCGCCACGCTGCCCGGCCTGCCGGCACGTGTGGCCCGCGTCGACCGGGGGTGGCTGCGAGTGCTGCGCGACGACGGTGATCTGTCGGTCACCGCACCGACTTCCGGCGACGCAGTCATCACCGGCGACTGGGTGGCCTTCACAGCCGACGGCGAGCAGCCGAGAATCACCGCGATCACGAGTCGTCGGACGGCGCTGACCAGACGCGATCCCGGATCGGCCAGACCGCAGACGCTGGCGGCGAACATGGACCGGGTCTGGATCGTGCACTCGGTGGACCAACCGCTGCGTGCCGGCTGGCTCGATCGCGCCCTGGTTGTCGCGCACGGCAGCGGCGCGCCCCCACTGATCGTGGTCACCAAGGCCGACCTCGGCGGCGCCGGAGACGTGACCGCGGACATCGCCGCGCTCGCTCCCGACGTGGAGGTGGCGACCGCCAGCAGCGTCGACGGGCGCGGCATCGCGCAGCTGGCGGAACAGCTGCGTCACGGACACTGCGCCGCGCTGCTCGGGCGCTCCGGATCTGGCAAGTCGTCCCTCATCAACGCCCTCGCTGGCTCGCCGTCACAGCTGACCGGTGAGGTACGTGCCGGGGACGCGATGGGCCGGCACACCACGACCCGCCGCTCGCTGACGCTGGTATCGGGCGGCAGCGTGATCGACACGCCCGGGATCCGGGCGCTCGGCCTGTGGGAGCCGGCGCGCGGTCTCGCCCTCACCTTTCGCGACGTCGCCGACCTGGCGACCGGCTGCCGGTTCTCGGACTGCAGCCACCGACACGAACCAGGTTGTGCCGTACGAGCGGCCGTCGACGAGCGCGGGCTCGCGCAGAGCCGGTACGCGCGATACATAGCTCTGAGTGATGAATGATTAACCGCTGGTACATGTGATCACTAGTGAGAACCAGTCTTCCGTGAAATCATCACGTTTAGGGGTTCCTGGATATCGTCTCGGCGTCACGCTGGGTATCGCCCCGCGTGCGATTACGTACGTGGAATCGACATGGGTGAAGGCGGGCTTTGTCTTTGACCGTTGACCGACGACGTCATCCGGGCGTCGTCGGTCGTCTGGAACGCATTGCTGTCGCGATCGCACTGCTGGCAGCGATGCTGGTCTGGGCCTCCCCCGCCACCGGCCTCCCGTTGGTCGACACCGACGCGCTCGACCAGCTCGAAATCCTCGCAGTCGAGGCCGGTGACCCGACACGCGTGCTGTTCGCGGCACCAGCACGGCTGGTGACGGAAACCCTCACCAGCGACGACATCGTCGCGACGGTCGACGGCGTCCCGCAGCCGGTCAGGCTGCAGCGGCTCTCCGCCACGGACGTCGAGGTCGCCGTCGTGGTCGACACCACGCTCGGGCCGGACGAGCTGCGGACCTTGCAGGGAGCCGTCGTCGAGCTCGCGCTCGATCTGCCCCCGGGTGCCACCATGCGCGTCATCGGCGCGGACGGCATCGCGATGCAGCCTGCGCCCGTCCCCGGACCGGCGATCGCCCAGATCAGACAGCTGCGCCCGGACTCCGAGGGTGACATCCGGGCCGCCGTGGACGAGGCGACCCGGCTGCTTGCCGGGTCCACCCAGGACCGCGCGGCGCTCCTCGTCGTCGGGCGGGACCTGGATCGGCGTATCAATCCGATTGACGACCTGCCGGTGGAAACCGCGACGGCATACGTCGTCAGCGTCGGCGCCGGCGGCGAGGACACCCTGCTCGGCCCGCGGACGGCTGGCGCCGTCAGCGTCGTCGACGAGATGGCGGGGATCCTGCCGGCCACCGATGAGATGGCGAACGATCTCCGCAATCTGTACCGCGCCGAGATCGGGACGCCCGACGCGGCCGCGCAGACGCTCACGCTCGAGGTCCCGGTCGCGGGCGAGGACGTGCCGGCCCGCACGGTCGTGCTCGACCCCGACAGCGTGCGGCCGATCGACACCGATTCGGCTGGAGCGCAACCCGACGCTGCGGTCGCGGCCGATGCGCCGCCGCCGTCGGATGCGCAACCAGCGGGGACCGACAGCGAAACGGCGCCCCGATGGCTCTCGGCCGCGGCGGTCATCGTCCTGTTGTTGTCCCTGCTGATCGCAGGCACCCAGCTGCTCCGGCGCCGGGTTCGACACGGACCCGAGCCGCCGCCCGACGATCCGCCGCGAGTCGCTTCAGGCACGGCGAGGGCACCGCGGCACGCAACGAGTGCGACCCGGCCGATCGCCAAGTTGACACCGCAGACGCGGGAGGCCCTCGCCCATGCGCACCTCGGTCTTCGCCAGCTCGCGCTGGCCTCGCGGGCGGTGGCCGACAGCGTGCCCGATGAGATGTTCCGCCTCACCGAGGCGCGTGCCAGCGTCGCGCTGAGCGGGCGGGCGGTCACCTTGCACGACGTGCTCGTCGCCGACCTGTCGCAGACCGACCGCACCGACGACGTCGAGCTGGTGCGCCGGGCCGCGTCAGCGCTGTCGACCGGCTGGCAGCACACCGCCCGCCGCAGGTCGGCACCGCCGCCGGTGGTCGAGATCAACGCGGTGCTGACCGGTGGCGCGGCGAGCGGGACCACCGGCCCGCAGCGGCCCATCGCACCGGTGCGCGCACTGAATCCGCTCGTCGAGATCGGCCTCGAGCACGTGGTCCTTTCACACCGGGATGGCCGCGACGACCAGCTTGTCGCCCGGGCCGTGACCGCCGTCGACATCATGCGGGCAGCGCGGCTCGCACGCCCGGTGTTGACGCTGAGCCCGCAGCTCCTCGACGAGGCACGGCGCTACCGCGCAGCGCTCAATGCAGACCTGCACGACGCCGCGCAACGTGACCGGTGGCTGCAGCTGTTGTGCGACTGCGTGGCACAGGGAGCCGCCGAGAACGCCGACCGCCTGAAGCGGCTCGGTGGCCTGCGAGAACGCTGGCGGGAGCGCGCCGACCACGCCGGAGTACTCCCGCTGATCGACCTCACGCTGGCGCGGCCCATCCTCGACGCAGATCTCGTGGCCCGCCGCTTGACCGTGTCGGGCGACGCGGCCCGACGCCTGCTGGTCACCGCCGCCGAGGCTGGCTGGTTGCAGCCCGAGCGGGAACTCACAGACACGTGGGTGTGCGACCAGGTGCTGACGCTGTTCACCCGATCGACCGAGGACCGTGAGCCCAGCTCGCAGCCCGTCTAGACGAAGGAATGCACATGCGTCGAACAGCACTCGTTCTGCTCGCGATGTGGTTCCTGGTACTGCCCGGCAGCGCCGCCGCACAATCCGACACGGCCACGGTGACGTTGGTCCACGGGTTCCGTGGCCTGCTCGCCGATGTCTACCTCGACGGAGATCTCATCCTGGAAGGCTTCAGGCCGGCACGGTCCACGGACCCGACGCAGCTGCCCGCTGGTGAGCACACCGTGGAGGTTCGCGAGGCAGACGCCGCACCTGACAGCACACCGGTCGTCGAAGGGACCCTGCAGCTGCCGTCGGACGCGAACCTGTCGGCTGTGGTCCATCCCGCTGCAGACGGCGAACCGACCATCTCGGTCTTCGACAACGCATTCAACGCACCGGGCGCCGACACGGCGCGAGTCGTGGTTCGACACACCGCGATGGCGCCGGCGATCGATGTCACGTTCGGCACCACCTCGGTCGTCACGGGCCTGAAGCCCGGTCAGGAGGGCGACGGCACCGTGCAGCCCGGCGCCGACGACATCGCGACGGTCGAGGCCTCGTCCTCCGCTCCACTGCTGCCGCCCGCGCGCATCAACGCGGACCCCGAGAGCGTGATTGCGGTGTATCTGATCGGGTCGGCGGACAACGACAGCCTTGGCTGGCTGAGCCAGCGGCTCGACACCGGCGAAGCCACAATGCCGGTCGGTGTGCCAACCGGCGACAGTGGTCTCGTGGCGACGGCGTTCATGCCGTGGTGGGCGTGGGCGGCGGCCGCACTCGCGCTGCTGACCGCAGCTGTCACGGCGCGGGCCGCCCTCGCAACGGCGCGGGCTGGCGACTAGGACCCGAGCCGTCGTGACGACGCGGACGAACGGGCCCCCGACACGAACCCGGCGCGTGCGTCGGTACGCCCTGCTGCTCGGGTTGCTCGTCGGCCTCGCGCTCGCTCCGGCCGTCAGCCAGGCGCTGCGCGAGCGCAGGGCCGAGCCCTCGTCTACTGGCTCGGACGTTGCGGAGAGCGCCGCGGTCACCGCGTCGGCATCCATGGGAGGCGCGGTGCCCGCCCGCGACACCGCAATCGTGGCGCGTCAACCCGCCGGTGCCGATGGCCAGCGCTTCACGCACCGCTCGGCCCGGCTCGCAGATGTCGCGCGCAGCCCGGTGGCACTGCGGATCGACGCACTCGACCTTCACGCGCCCGTCGTCGCGAGGGGGCGCTCCGCCGACGGCCAGCTCGACGTGCCACCCGACCCAGCGACGGTCGTCTGGTACCGGTCGGGCTCCGTACCGGGCAGCGCGGGCTCCGCGGTGCTTGCGGCCCACGTCGACCACGCCGGCAAGCCGGGAGCATTCTTCGCACTCCACGAATTGCGGCCAGGTGACACCGCAGCCGTCGAGTTCGACGACGGCTCCACAGTGGCCTTCGAGGTCTTCGATCAGGCCATGTACCGCAAGCGGGTGCTGCCGATCGAGGAACTGTTCACCCGCAACGGCGACGCTGTGCTGACGCTGATCACGTGCGGCGGCCAGTTCAACCACACGACACGGCACTACGACTCCAACACCGTGGTGCAGGCCACCATGACCGACCTCAAGTAGCGAAGCGATAGGTCACATGACCCGACACGGGTTCCACCATCGGATCGCCGGCGCGTCGTACGTTTGTTCGCCACACGCGTTCTCAGGAGTGGTTCGTGGTCACCATCTTGGCGGTGCTCGTCGCGATCGTCGGCACGTTCGCGGTCGTCTGGTTCGGCCTCGCGCGCCAGCGCAGTGATCTCGCAGCGGCAGCGGCCGAGCTCGAGCGGAGTCTGCAGTCCGATCACCAGGCACAGCTGCACCAGACCGTCGACACGGTCGTCGCGCTCGCGCAGCAGCAGCTCAGCGCAGCACGCGGGCACGACGCTGCGCGCCTCGAAGGCACCGAGTCACGCATCGGACTCCAGCTCGACCAGATGCGCGGCGACCTCGATCAGGTGACGACCCTCGTTCGCCAGCTCGAGACCAGCCGTGCGCAACAGCTCGGCACGCTCGCCGAGCAGCTCGCCGAGACCGGCAGGCAGACGCGGGCGCTCAGTGAGACGACGCAGGACCTGCGCCAGGCGCTGTCGTCGAGCCAGGCCCGCGGGCAGTGGGGCGAACGCATGGCCGAGGACGTGCTGCAGCTCGCCGGCTTCCTCGAAGGCGTCAACTACTGCAAGCAGCGGCGCCTGGACAGTGGCGGGATCCCCGACTTCACGTTCTTGCTGCCCCGCGGGCTCGAGCTGCACATGGACGTCAAGTTCCCGCTCGACAACTACCTGCGCTACCTCGACGCCGGCAACGACACCGACGGCGAGCGCTTCCGCAAGGGCTTTCTGCGGGACGCGCGCGATCGTGTCAAGGAGCTTGCCGATCGCGGCTACCGCGACCCGGACGGCGCGATCGACTGCGTGTTGCTGTTCATCCCGAACGAGGCCTTGTTCGGCTTCATCCAGGAGCACGACCGTGGCCTGGTCGACGACGCGCTGAAGCGCAAGATCGTGCTGTGCTCACCGCTCACGCTGTTCGCGGTCCTGGCGGTCGTGCGGCAGTCCGTCGACAACTTCCAGCTCGAGCGGACGTCGGACCAGATCCTGTCGCTCCTGGCGGACTTCCGCACCCAGTGGGACAAGTACTGCGACGAGTTCGACAAGCTGGGCACGCACCTCGCACGCTCGCAGAAGACGTACGACGCGCTGAGCACCACGCGGCGGCGGCAACTGGAACGTCCGCTCGACAAACTCGACGAACTGCGAGTCGAACGCGAGGACGATCTGGAACCGATCCGCTCGGCGACAGCTGGCCTGCGTGCGGTCAGCTCGGGATCATGACATGACCGGTGCCTAGAAGCTCCAGTTGGCGACCTTCGGGTGGTCTGTCGCCTGGACGCCGACCACAGCGGCGCCGCCGGGCGCACCGAGGCCGGTGACGCTGTCCTCGAAGAACTCCCGGTTGATGGCCGTGAACTCGGTCCACATGTCGGGGATGTCGTCCTCGTATGCGATGGCCTCGACGGGGCACACGGGCTCACATGCGGCGCAGTCGATGCACTCGTCGGGCTGGATGTACAACATCCGCTCACCCTCGTAGATGCAGTCAACAGGGCACTCTTCGACGCAGGCGCGGTCCTTGACGTCGATGCACGGTTCGGCGATCACGTACACCATGAGTGGGTGTGCTCCTTCAGCCCTTGGGCGTGGCCCGTGCATGCACACGGGTCCGTCCGTCGATCGTTGTCTCAACAGACTAGCCGCTCGCGACCGCAAGCCCAGCATCCACAATCGGCTGCCGCTGGAACGTAGCGTCGCACAATGGACGCTGATGGCAGCACTTCATGCGCGGCTCGAGGTCCGCATCACACCCGACGACATCGGCGCACGGATCACGGTGCGTGCGCGCCACCATGGGCCGGATGCCTCGGCGGTGGATGTGGTCGGTGTGCTGCGCGACTGGCGCGATGGACAGCTGCAGATCACCCGGCGCAACGGATCGACCACGATCGTCACCGAGGAGGATCTGCTGGCGGCCCGCGTGGTCCCCCAACCGCCCCCACCCCGCCGCGCCCGAACCACCCCGCAACATGACGACCACCTTTGACCCCAATCGTGGGGTGGTCGTCGTATGAGGTGCCTGCGACACCAAACGACGACCACCGCGTGGTTGGTGTGACGGTCTTCCACAACGCCGGACGAGGTCAGAGTTGCGGCGACAGGCCCAGCTCGGCGGTCAGCTTGCGCGCAGCGACCAGCAGGAGGTCCCAGACGCCGCCGAACGGCGGGGCGTAGGACAGATCGAAGAACTGCGCGTCCTGCACCGTCACGCCGAGCTGGCACCACACCGCGGCGACATCGATGCGCTTGGCGACATTGCCCGTGCCCAACAGCTGTGCGCCCAGTACCCGGCCGGTCTCCCGCTGCGCCAGCATCTTGACGTGCACGACGCCGGGGTCGGGCATGTACCCCGCTGTCGCGGTTCCGGTGAAGCTGACCGCGCCGTAGGCGATGCGCGCGTCCTTGGCCTCCCGTTCGGTCAGGCCCACGCGGGCGACATCCCAGTCACACAGCCGGGTCACGGCCGTGCCGACCACGCCGGGAAAGGCCGCATCGCCCTCACCGGGATGGGCCGCGATGTCGATGCCCGCGACCTTGCCCTGTTTGTTCGCGTGCGTGCCCAGCTGCACGTTGAGCCGCCGGCCCGCGACGAGATCACGCGACTCGACCACGTCGCCGGCGGCCCAGACCCCCGGTACCGTCGTCCGCATGCGGTTGTCGACGACCAACCCGCCCGATGGGCCGACGTCACACCCCGCCGCGCGCGCGAGCGCGACGTTGGGGGTGCCACCCATCGCGAGCACCACGGCGTTCGCCTCGTAGCAGCCACGGTCGGTGACCACTTCGCGGCAGTGCGAGCCGTCGGCGTGGATGGCCGTGAGGCTCTCGCCGAGATGCAACTGCACGCCGAAGTCAGAGAGGATCTTCTCGAGCCTGGCGGCCATGTCGGCGTCCAAGGTGCGCATGACGTGCGGGCCGCGATCGATGAGGTGCACGGCCAGGCCGCGTTCGATCAGCGCCTCGGCGACCTCCAGCCCGATGTAGCCGGCGCCGACGATCGCGACCGTGCGCACGTCATCACGCCGCTCGAGCGCGTCGCGTAGCTGCGCGCCTTCGTCGAGGGTGTGCACGACATATCCGTGCCTGTCGAGCCCGGGCAGGTCGGGTACCCGCGGATGGGCACCGGTGGCGTACAGCAGCGCGTCGTACGGCTCGGTCCGCTCGGCGTCGCGGTCGAGATCGCGGACCGTGACCACCCGCCGGTCGGGATCGATCGCGGTTGCCTCGGTCCGCATATGTACGGTCATCCCCGCGTCACGGAACTCGGCGGGACTGCGTGCCACCAGATCCTCGGGCTGTCCGATCGACCCGGCGACGTAGTACGGGATGCCGCACATGGAGTACGACGTGTAGTGACCGCGCTCGATCACCACGATGTCGGCGTCGTCACGGCGCCGGCGGACCACGCTGGCGGCGGTCATGCCCGCGGCATCACCGCCGATGACCACCAGCCTCACGACGCACCACGGAGGCACACACGATGACGGTGTCGTCGCCGACACGCACGGGTGGGCCGAAGGCGCGCGGCGGTGCCGAGCGCCTTGCTGTTCGAGACACGCATCAGCCGCGCATCGGGTCGCCGATGCGGTGCACGTAGATGCGGTTCGTGCTCCCGGAGCTGCCAGCGGTGCCCGACACGATGACGATGCGGTCGCCGTGCCGCGCGATGCCGCCGTCGACCAGCACGCGCTCGGCGGCACTGATCAGGTCGACGCTCTCGCTCTTCATCGGTACGAGCAACGCTTCGGCGCCCCACATCAGCGCGGTGCGCCGGCGAGCGGTGTCCTGCGGCGTGAGCCCGACGAGGCGGACCGGCGGCCGGAACTTGCTGACGAGCTGGATCGCCGCGCCGGTGATCGAGTAGATCGCCAGCGCGCTGGCCTCGACGTCGCGGGAGACCGCCACAGCCGCACGCGCAACCACGCTCACGACGTCGTCGGCAGCCACGGGGGAATGCTCGATCGGGCCGACGAGGTGCGGTGACGTCTCGGCGACCTCGCAGATCCGCGCCATCGTGCGAACCGCCTCGACCGGGTACTTGCCGGCCGCCGTCTCACCCGACAGCATCACCGCGTCAGTGCCGTCGAAGATCGCGTTGGCGATGTCGCTGGCCTCCGCGCGGGTGGGGCGCGGGGAGTTGATCATGCTGTCGAGCATCTCGGTCGCCGTCACGACCGGCTTGGCGTCCTTGTTGGCCTGGGCGATGATCTGTTTCTGGATGGCGGGTACCCGCTCCGGGCCGATCTCGACACCCAGATCGCCGCGGGCAACCATGACGGCGTCACTCGCGGCGACGACCGCTTCGAGGTTCTCGATGGCCTCGGGACGCTCCAGCTTCGCGATCAACGGCGCCTCACCGCCCTGCTGGCGGACCAACTCCCGCGCCTGCTCGACGTCCTCGGGACGGCGCACGAACGACAGCGCCAGCCAGTCGCACCCGAGATCGACGGCGACCTTGAGGTCCTCTTGGTCCTTCTCGGTGATGCTCGGCGCCGAGACACGGACACCGGGTAGGTTCACGCCCTTCCGACTCTTGGCCACGTTGCCTGCGACGACCCGCGCGACGACCTCGTCGTGGGATGCCCGCGACACGACCAGCCGGATCGAGCCGTCATCGATGAGGATCATGGCGCCCGGCTCGCAGTCGTCACCGAGCGCCCCGTAGACGACCGGGAGCGCGACCTGTCCCCCGCTGCGGTAGTCGTCGAGTTCCTCGAGCCCGGGCAACAGGATCACCTCGGAGCCGTTCGTGAGCTCGATGCCGTCGTCGGGCAGCAGGCCGAGACGGATCTTGGGGCCCTGGAGGTCAGCGAGCACACCGATGTTGCGCTCGAGGTTCGTGGCGAGCTCGCGCACGTTGCGCAGCCGCCGCGCGTGCGTGTCGTGGTCGCCGTGGCTGAAGTTGAGGCGCACGACATCGATGCCCGCCTCGAGCGCGGCCCGAAGCTTGTCGCGATCATCCAGTGCCGGCCCGAGGGTGGCGACGATCTTGGTCTTCCGCACGATCTGCCGGCCGTCCTTCCGTTCGAGCGAGCACGCGGGGCCTGAGGACGCATTGCGCCGTTTGGTCTACTACGCCTAGAGTACGGTCGCTGCATGCGGTAACGGTTGGTCTGCCCACCCGTCCGCGAACCCACACGCACACGACAGCCCGCGGAAGTCACGCTCCTTGCGGATCGCGGGCACCGCGCGTCCAACGAAAGGGAACCCTGATGCGCACAGGAAAGCTGCTGGCGGCGTTGTTCGCCCTGGCGCTGCTGATCACCGCCTGTGGTGGGGGCGGCGAGACCTCCGAAACCGGTGACGCTTCCGAGCCGGCCACGAGCGAGCCGGCCGCGGACGGGAGTGAAGCCGCCGTTGGCGGAGCGAGCGATGTGCGCGCCGCGATGGTCACCGACGTCGGCGGCCTGGGCGACCAGAGCTTCAACGACTCGGCCAACGCCGGGCTCGAGCGCGCAAAGAGCGAGATGGGCGCGGACACCAACGTGCTCGAGTCCGCGGCGCCGACCGACTACACGAACAACCTGACCCAGCTCGCACAGAACACGTTCTCGCCGATCTTCGCGGTCGGGTTCCTGATGACGGACGCCGTCGCCGAGGTCGCCCCGCAGTTCCCCGACCAGGCCTTCGCGATCATCGACTCGGTGGTCGAGGAGCCCAACGTCGCGAGCCTGACCTTCAGGGAGCAGGAAGGCAGCTACCTCGCGGGCGTCGTGGCGGGCCTGATGACGCAGGAGGACACCGAGTTCACCAACCCCGACGACAAGACCGTCGGGTTCCTCGGCGGCCTCGAGGGTCCGCTGATCAAGAGGTTCGAAGCCGGCTACACCGCCGGCGTGCAGTCCGTGTGCTCGGACTGCGAGGTGCTCGTCGAGTACGCCGGCACGACGCCGGAGGCCTTCAACGACCCGGCCGCGGGCCAGGAGATCTCGCTGCGCCTGAACGACCAGGGCGCGGACATCATCTACCACGCGTCGGGCGCCACCGGCGCCGGCCTGTTCGAGGCCGCCAATGACCGCCAGTTCTTCGCGATCGGCGTGGACAGCGACCAGGCCGCACTGAACCCGGGTGTGCCGATCCTCACGTCGGTGCTCAAGCGGGTGGACAACGCGGTCTTCCGGACGGTCGAGGCATACGCCAACGACGAGTTCCCCGGCGGCGAAGTGCAGACGTTCGGTCTCGCCGAGGAGGGCGTCGACCTGGCTGAGTTCGGTGAGTTCGCCGACCTCGTGCCCAGCGAGGTGACCGACGCGGTCGACCAGGCGCGCCAGGAGATCATCGACGGCAACGTCGAGGTGCCGGAAGAGCCGGGTCAGTGAGCCGCGGGCCGGTCTGCTGACCAGTGACCGACACGGCCACCACGGGGGGTTCCGCCGCAAGCGGCGGGACCCCACCGGTCCTGGAGATGCGCGGCGTCACCAAGACGTTCGGCCCCGTGGTGGCCAACGACCACATCGACCTCGACCTGCGCGACGGTGAGATCCACGGTCTGCTGGGCGAGAACGGTGCCGGCAAGAGCACGTTGATGAAGATCCTCTACGGCCTGTACCGGGCCGACGAGGGCGACATCTACATCGACGGTCAGCCGGCCGGGATCCACAACCCCAACGATGCCGTCGCAAAAGGCATCGGGATGGTGCACCAGCACTTCATGCTGGTACCGACCCTGAGCGTGGCCGAGAACGTGGTGCTGGGTGCGGAGCCGCACAATGGGCCGGTACTTGACCTCGCCGCGGCCGAACGTTCCGTCCGTGAGCTGAGCAACCGCTACGGACTGCAGGTCAATCCGCGCGCCAACGTCGGCCACCTGTCCGTCGGCGTGCAGCAGCGCGTCGAGGTGCTCAAGACGCTGTACCGGGACGCGCGCATCCTGGTCCTCGACGAGCCGACCGCGGTGCTGACGCCGCAGGAGACCGTCGAGCTGTTCACGGTGCTGCGCAGCTTCGTGGACGAGGGGCTGTCGGTCATCCTGATCACGCACAAGCTGGGTGAGCTGCTGGGGGTCAGCGACCGCATCACCGTCATCCGCGATGGCAAGGTCATCGACACGGTGGTGACCAGCGAGACCGACGAGTCCGAGCTGGCGCGACTGATGGTGGGCCGCGACGTCGTGTTGCAGCTCGACAAGGAAGCCGTCGAGGCGCGCGATGTCCGCTTGTCGGCGTCCGATCTGGTCGTCGCCGGCGTCGACGCGGACGCGGTGCACGGTGTCAGCATCGAGGTCCGCGGCGGCGAGATCCTTGGCGTCGCGGGCGTGGACGGCAACGGCCAGGTCGAGCTCGCCGAGGCGCTCGCGGGCGTCCGGCCCGCGAGGTCCGGCCGGGTCGAGCTCGACGGAGACGACGTGACGCCGCTCGACTCGGCCGAGAGGCGCGAGCGGGGCCTGGCCTACATTCCCGAGGACCGCGGCGGCAAAGGCCTGGTTTCCGCCTTCACCCTCGCCGAGAACTTCGTCCTCAAGACCTACAGGAGACCAGATTTCTCGCGGCGCGGATGGCTGCTGCGTGACGCCATCCGGCGGTTCGCGCGGCGGCGCATCAAGGCGTTCGACGTGCGACCGCCGAATCCCGAGACCGACGCAGAATCGCTGTCTGGAGGCAATCAGCAGAAGCTCATCGTCGCGCGGGAGCTGGCCGGCGAGCCGAAGGTGCTGATTGCGAACCAGCCGACCCGCGGCGTCGATGTCGGTGCGATCGAGTTCATCCACTCGCAACTGCTCAAAGAACGGGAGCGCGGCGCGGCGATCCTGCTCATCTCGCTCGAGCTCGACGAGATCCACCAGCTCGCCGACCGCATCGTCGTGATGTTCGATGGCCGGATCGTTGGCGAGGTCGACGCCGCCGACGCCACCGACGAGCAGCTCGGATTGTGGATGGCCGGCCGTGGTGGCGACGAGGAGGCCGCGCGCGACGCCGGGCGGCGGCGCGCGTTGGAGGAGGGCACGGCCGGCGACGAAGGCACCGGATTGGGGAGTTGAGCACCGCTTGAGTGACGACCGGTCATCATACGACCCGGACCCCGTCGAGGGGGGTGCGGACGCCGACATCGGCCGCATCCTGCGCCAGCAGGCAGCGAGCGCCGGCCAGGCCCTGATCTTTCCCGCCGTCGCCCTCACGATCGCGCTGCTGGTCGGCGCCGTGGTCATCCTGGCGACCGGCAACAACGTCTTCGAGGCCTACGCCGCGCTGTTGCGGGGCGGGTTCGGCTCCCGCGCCGCGTTCGGACGGACCATCGCCAATGCCACACCGTTGATCTTCACAGGACTGGCGGTGGCGATCCCGTTCCGCGGCGGCCTGTTCAACATCGGCGGCGAGGGCCAGCTGTTCGTCGGCGCCATCGCCGGTGTCTGGGTCGGGCTCACGATGCCGGGCCCGGGCGCCCTGGTCACCGTCGTCGGCATCGTCGTGGCAGGCCTGGCCGGTTTCGCGTGGGGCGCGATTCCCGGGCTGCTCAAGATCCGGGGCGCCCACGAGGTCATCACGACGATCATGCTGAACTTCATCGGGATCAACCTGGCGTTCTGGCTCGCCAAGAACCCCCTCGCCGGGACGGGTGCGGTGCCCGGCACCGACTTCGTCCCCGACAACGTGCGCATCGCGCGCCTCGGCGGTGGGCTCGGTGGCGCGCACTGGGGTTTCGCACTCGGCCTGCTCGCGGCGGTCATCGCGTACATCCTGATCTGGCGCACGACCAAGGGCTATGAGATCCGTACCGTCGGCCTGTCTCCGGGTGCCGCCCGGTACGCGGGCATGTCGGTCGCCGCGAACGGCTTCCTGGCGATCGCGCTCGGCGGCATGTTCGCGGGCTTCGGCGGGGGCCTCGAGTCGCTCGGCACCTTCGGCAAGGTCAGCGTGCCGTTCATCTCGAACCTCGGGTTCAACGGCATCGGTGTCGCGCTGCTGGGTCGCAACCATCCCGCGGGCGTCGTGCTCGGCGCCATCTTCTTCGGGGGGCTCGCGGCGGGCGCACAGGAGATGCAGTTCTCGACCGGCGTGCCCCTGGACCTCGCGGACGTGCTGCTGGCGATCGTGCTGTTGTTCGTGACCGCGACGAAGCTCGTCGAGTTCCTGCTCGGCCGCCGCGCTCGGTCGTTGGCGGTCGGCACGCGGCTCGAGAAGGGACTGGCGGGCTAGCCATGGACGAGCTCACCGCGTTACTGGCGTCGACGATCCGCAACGCGACACCCTTGGCGTTCGCAGCGCTGGGCGGTCTGTTCAGCGAGCGGTCGGGTGTCATCAACATCGGCCTCGAAGGCATGATGCTGATATCCGCGTTCGCCGGCGTCGCCGGCGCCCATTTCTCGGGTAGCACGATCGTCGGCCTGCTGGTAGCACTGCTGGTCGGCCTGTTGTTCGGGCTGGTGCATGCCGTGGCGAGCATCACCTTCGAGGCCGACCAGATCATCTCGGGCATCGCGATCAACCTGCTGGCGCTGGGCGGCACCGGGCTGCTCATGGTGATCTTCTTCGGCTCCGGTGGGACGTCGCCGAGGATCGAACCGTTCGGGCGCCTGCCGATCCCGGTGCTGTCAGACATCCCCGTGATCGGCGTCGCGTTCGACCAGTCAGGGCTGGTGTACCTGCTCTACGCGCTGGTTCCGTTGAGCTGGTACGTGCTGTTCCGCAGCCGCTTCGGGCTGCGTCTGCGTGCCGTCGGCGAGGTGCCCGAGGCAGTCGACACCGCCGGCATCAGTGTCTTCCGGCTGCGCTACATCGGCGTCGGCCTGTCGGGCATGCTCGCCGGTCTCGGTGGCGCGTTCCTGTCGATGAGCCTGCTGTCGGCGTTCACGGAGGGCATGACCGGTGGGCGCGGGTTCATCGCCCTCGCTGCGCTGATCTTCGGCCGCTGGAACCCCGTCGGCGCGTTCGGCGCCGCCCTGCTGTTCGGTTTCGCGCAAGCGATCGTCTTCCGCGGCGGCATCGGGTTCACCATCCCGAGGGAGTTCATCGAGATGTTCCCCTACGTGCTGGTCATCGTGGCCCTCGTCGGGTTCGGTGGCCGTGCCGTTCCGCCGGCCGCGAGCGGTCGGCCGTACCGCAAGGAGTGACCGTGGGCTCTGCGGGCAGATCAGGGCCGGCGGCGTCCATGACGACAACGAGGAGCCGATGATGGTGCTGCACAGCCCGGTGTCCGACGTGCAGATCCCCGACCTGCCGCTCCACGAGTTCGTTCTGGAGCACGCTGAGTCGCGGGCCGACAAGCCGGCCCTGGTCGACGGATCGACGGGACGAACGATCACCTACGGCCAGCTGGCCCAGCAGGTGCGGGCGTTCGCGGCGGGCCTCGCCGGCCGCGGGCTGCAACCCGGCGACGTGGTCGCGATCTTCAGCCCGAACCTGCCCGAGTACGCCGTCGCCTTCCACGGGATCGCGCGCGCCGGCGGCACCGTCACGACGGTCAACCCGCTGTCGACGGCCGAGGAGCTGAGCCGCCAGCTGACGGACGCGGGCGCACGGCTCCTGCTGACCGCGCCGCCGTTCGCGGACATCGCCACGACCGCGGCGCAAGACGCCGGTGTCGAGCAGGTGTACGTGTTCGGCGAGACGGACGGTGTGGCCTCGGTCGCGGAGCTGATGGGTGACCCGTCGGCAGCGCCGGACGTGGAGATCGACCCGTCCGAGCACCTGGTCGCGCTGCCGTTCTCGAGCGGGACCACCGGGCTGCCCAAGGGCGTGATGCTGACGCATCGCAACCTCGTGGCCAACGTGGTCCAGGCGGAGACGCTTCTCGAGACCAGCGAGCAGGACGTCGCGATCGGCGTCCTGCCTTTCTTCCACATCTACGGCATGACGGTGATCATGAACCTGGCGTTGTGCAACGGCGCGACCGTGGTCACGATGCCGCGGTTCGACCTCGAGCAGTTCCTCCGGCTGCACGAGGAACACGGCGTGACCCAGTGCTACGCGGTGCCTCCCATCGTCCTCGCGTTGGCCAAGCACCCGGCGGTCGATCAGTTCGACCTGACGTCCCTGCGCTTCGTCATGTCCGGCGCCGCCCCCCTGTCCGGTGAGCTGAGCCAGGCGGCGAGCCAGCGTCTGGGCTGCGCGGTCATGCAGGGCTACGGCATGACCGAGACCAGCCCGGTCACGCACGTCAGCCCGATCGAGCGCAACAAGCCCGGCACAATCGGGGTGCTGCTGCCGAACACCGAGGCCAAGATCGTCGACATCGCCAGTGGACGGGAGGCCGGCCCGGGCGAGCGCGGTGAGCTGTGCGTACGCGGCCCGCAGGTGATGAAGGGCTACCTGAACAACCAGGCCGCGACCGACGCCATGATCGACGGGGACGGGTGGCTGCACACCGGTGACGTCGCGATCGTCGACGACGAGGGGTACTTCACGGTCGTCGACCGCGTCAAGGAGTTGATCAAGTACAAGGGCTACCAGGTCGCGCCGGCCGAGCTGGAGGCACTGCTGCTGCAGCACGAACGCATCACCGACGCGGCGGTCATCGGCCGTCCCGACGAGGAGGCCGGCGAGATCCCCGTCGCGTTCGTCGTCGCGCAGGGCCTGGAACCCGACGCGGTGCTCAGCTTCGTGGCCGAACGGGTCGCCCCCTACAAGCGGCTCCGCGCGGTCGAGTTCGTCGACGAGATCCCCAAGTCCGCCTCGGGCAAGATCCTGCGACGCCAGCTGGCCGGCCGGGAACGCTGAGCTCATCCGATGCAGACCGTTGACTCCGCCTCAGCCGCCGAGCGGCTCACCGTCGTGGACCATCCCCTCGCGGGGCATCTGCTGGCCGGTCTGCGTGCCACCGACACCGAACCCGAGCGCTTCCGCTCCCTGACCGAGCGACTGGCGATGGTGTTGGTGCTCGAGGCCACCCGCCATCTGCCCACGCGCTCGGCGAGCGTGACAACGCCACTGGCGCCCGCGGACGTACGGCTGCTGAACGGCAACGTCATCGCCGTGCCGATCCTCCGGGCGGGCCTCGGCCTGCTGACAGCGGTCACCGGACTGCTCCCCGACGTGCAGGTGGGCTACGTGGGTCTGGAGCGGGACGAGGACACGCTGCAGCCGGTGTCGTACTACCTCAAGGTGCCGCCCCTCGACGACCGTCCGGTGCTGCTGCTCGACCCCATGCTCGCGACGGGCGGGTCCGCGAGCTTCGCAGCGAGCCTGCTGCGCGAGCGTGGGTCGACCGATCTGACGCTCGTGTGTGTGGTAGCCGCGCCGGAGGGCATCGCGCGCCTGACCGCCGACCATCCCGACGTGCGTATCGTGACGGCCGGTGTGGACGAGCGCCTCAACGACGTCGGCTACATCGTGCCGGGCCTCGGCGACTTCGGAGATCGGCTGTTCGGCACGTTCGGCGACGCCTGACCGCTGCGTCGGCCGGGCCAGCGGGCCGGCTGTCGACAGGGCGCTATGCTCATCGGGCGACGCGACGGAAGGCGACGACCAGCCATGCCAGTACGACAGCGCGTGCTCGCAACCACGTCGGACGAGCTGGTGTCATCGCTCGCGCTGTTGGGACCTGCACCGATCGTCGGCGTCGACGTCGAGCGCGCCGACTCGGAGCGGTACTGGCGCAGGCCGGCGCTGATTCAACTGGGGTACGACGGCGTGGTGGTCCTCGCCGATCCGCTGGCGGCGATGGACCTGTCGATCGTCCACGAGTTCCTAGCCCCACGTACCGTCGTGTTGCACGCCATGGACAATGACATCGCGCCGCTGGCCAGCGTCGGGATCGCCGTCAACAACATCGAGGACACGGCCGTCGCCGCCGCGATCCTCGGTCTGCCGACCGGGCTCGAGGTGCTGCTCGACCAGGTGATCGACGTCCGGTTGAATGGCAACAAGCAACGCATGCAGCGCGCGGACTGGTCGAAGCGGCCGATGACCGAGGCGATGCTGGAGTACGCCGCGTCCGATGTCGCCGACCTGCCGCGCCTTTGGCACGCCATGCGCGACCGCCTCGCCCAGGCCGGACGGTGGTCGTGGTACGTACAGGAGCGTGACGCCGTGCGCTCGCAGCCACCGCTCGAGGAGCGGCGCGCCTGGACCCGGCTGCGTGGTGTCGGAAGACTGAACCGCCGCGCGCAGACGCGTGCGCGGGCCCTGTGGCATGCACGGGAGGCACTCGCGCGCGACACCGACACCGCGCCCAACCGCATCGCTCACGACCGTGCGCTGCTGGAGTTGGCGGCGACACCGGTCAGCGACGTGAGCGCGCTGCGCAAGGCCGGTGTGCGACGTCAGTCGGCGAGCAGGTTCGGACCGCAGCTGCTCGAGGCTCTGCGCGACGGCGACACGGCGACGCCGGTGCGACCAAGCGGTCGACGCTTCGATGAACGCGACCGCGCACTGGTCGACGATCTGCGTGCCCGCAGGTCACGTCTCGCTGACGAGCTTGCGATCGATCCAGGCGTGCTGTGCCCGAACCGGACGTTGGAGCGTGCCGTCGCCAGCCAGCCGACCACGGCCGCCGAACTGCGTGTCACCTTGGACCTGCGGCCGTGGCAGTGGGCACTGCTCGCCGACGAGTTCGCCGACGCGTTCGAGACGGCTGCGGAGGGAACACCGAACACCGAACCGGACGCAGCACGCTGACGCAGCGAAGGATCGTCTCATGACCGATGTCCTCAACCCCGATGCGCTTCACCACGAGATCGATCGTCTGGACGGCTGGGAGGGCACCAGCACCGACGGCATCACCAAGCGGTACACGTTCGCCGACTTCGCAGGATCGATCGCGTTCGTCAATCGCGTCGCCGAGCAGGCCGAGCAGGCAGGGCATCACCCGGATCTTGCCATCAGCTGGGACACCGTGACCGTCACCTACGTCACACACTCGGCGGGGGGCGTGACGCAGTCCGACATCGAGCAGGCACGGGCGCTCGACGGGTTGTTCTAGCTGCCTGCGAGCTGAAGTCGCCGGAGTGCGGCTGGCAGTGCGAAGTGCATCTGCTCGTCGACGACCTCCAACGTCTCGACGCGCGCGCCGCGGGGCAGGGTCATCAGCGCGGCAATGACTTCGTCCACCAGCAGCTCCGGCGCGCTGGCGCCCGAGGTGAGGCCCACCGTGTCGACGTCGACCAGCCAGGCCGGATCGACGGCGCCGGCGGTGTCGATCAGGTGCGCAGCCGGCGCACCGTGCTCGAGCGCCACCTCGACCATCCGCTTGGAATTGGACGAGGTGTCCGAGCCGACGACGAGGATGAGCTCAGCTCGCTCCGCGAGCACCCGCACGGCGTCCTGGCGGTTCTGGGTCGCGTAGCAGATGTCGTCGCCGCGCGGTCCCCGCGCCGCGGGGAAGCGGTCGCGCAGCGCCGAGATCACGCGGTTGGCGTCGTCGACCGACAACGTCGTCTGTGAGATGTAGGCGACGCGTTCCGGATCGCGGACGTCGAGCGTCGCGACCTCTTCGGGCGTCTCGATGAGGTGGATCGCGTCGGGGGCGTGACCGATGGTGCCGATCACCTCCTGATGACCGGCGTGGCCGATCAGGACGATGTCGTAGCCGCGCGCCGCGTACTCCTTCGCCTCGTAATGCACCTTGGTGACCAGTGGGCAGGTCGCGTCCAGCATCTGTAGGCCGCGTCGCTCGCTGCGCTCGCGGACCGACGGCGGCACTCCGTGCGCGCTGAAGACGACGAGCGCGCCCTGCGGGACTTCGGTCTCGTCCTCGACGAAGACGGCGCCACGCGCTTCGAGGTCGGCCACGACGTGGGTGTTGTGGACGATCGCATGTCGCACGTAGACGGGAGGACCGTTCGCCTCGAGCGCCAGCTCGACGATCTTGATCGCGCGATCGACGCCGGCGCAGAACCCGCGCGGCGCGGCCAGCAGGATGGTCCTCGGCGGTTGGTCGACCGTGTTGTTGCCCGTAGTCACGCTGCCACCCTATCTGTAGGTCCGTGCGGGGGCGGACGGGACACGGCGGCCCGCTGCCTCCTGCCGGGCCACAATGGTGGCATACTCGGGCGGCCCGGACGGTGCCGTCTATCGGCCGCGCCGCCTGGGAGGCCCGGTCGCCTGCCGCGTCGCTTGTCACAGCTCCAGGCGGCCACGGATCGCGCCCGCCGGCGGGCGACAGGAGGCATCCATCGTGCACGTGATCATCGGCGGGTGCGGCCGGGTCGGCGCACAGCTGGCCGATCAGCTGTCGCGCGAGGAGCACGACGTCGTCATCATCGACACGAACCCGGAGTCGTTCGATCGGATCGGCAGCGCGTTCAACGGTGAAACGCTGATCGGCAACATCATCGACAAGCAGACGCTGCAACGTGCGGGAATCACCCACGCCGACGCGCTGGCTGCCGTCACGAACCTGGACAACGCAAACCTCATGTCGGTGCAGATCGCACGCGAGCTGTTCGCTGTCGGGGTTACGGTCGCACGGCTGTTCAATCCGCAGCGCGAGGACTCGTACCGCAAGATGGGTGTCACCTATGTGTCTGGCACGCGGCTGGTGGCACGGGCGATCATGAAGCAGCTCGACATCCACACCTTCCCACCGCACGTCGGCTTCGCGGAGGGCGACATCGATATCGTCGAGCTCGTGGTCACCGAGAAAGGCCGCGGCATCACGGTCAGCGAGCTGCAGAACCGGGGCGACCTGCGCGTCGCGGCGATGGTCCGTGACGGCCGCACGCGCATTCCGGCCGGCCGTGACCGGCTGCTGCACGACGACCTGCTGGTGGCGGCCGTCCGTGGCGGCCGTCCGGGCCGCAAGGTCAGGGATCTGCTCAGCAGCCCCGCTACGACGAGGCGGGTGTAGCGACATGTACGTCGTGATCGCGGGTGGAGGCAAGGTCGGACGGTCGATCGCCGTCGATCTGCTCGCCGACCACCACGAGGTGACAATCATCGAGCGCATCGAGGACCGGTGCGAGGAGCTGCTGCGCGATCATGACCTCCTGGTCATCCATGGCGATGCGTGCGAGGTCCGCTACCTCGAGCAGGCGCGGCTCGAACGGGCCGACGTCTTCGTCGCCACGACGCACGACGACGACAGCAACTTCGTCGCGTGCCAGCTGGCACTGGCCTCCTTCGCGGTGCCGCGGGCGATCTCACGCGTCAACGCGCCGCACAACGAAGACATCTTCGATCGCATGAACATCGAGGCGGTCTCGACGACCACCCTCATCTCACGCCTGATCCGCGAAGAGCTGACCGTCGGCGAACTCGTCCACCTGTACACGCTGCGCGCGGGCAAGGTGAACCTTGTTGAGATCGACCTGCCACCGGACAGCAGCTACAGGGCACGGGACGTCGTCGACCTCGATCTGCCGCGCGAATCTGTGCTCGTCTGCATCTTCCGCATGGTCGACGGCGAGGATCAGATCGTGATCCCCCGTGGTGACACCGAGCTGCTGCCGGGAGACCAGGTGATCGCGCTGACGACACCCGAGCTGGAGGGCGAGCTGCGCTCGGCCGTCCTGGGCAGCGAGGTGTAGACGTAGATGTCGGGTCGCCCGTACCGCCGACTCTCGAAGCTCCGGCACCGGTGGGAGCGGTCGCCGTTCACCGGCGGCCTCGTGGGCATCGCGTCGGTGGCGTTGGCCACGCTCGGCGTCGGCCTGGCATGCAGCGTGATCGCGCTGATCGTCAGCCTGATCTACTGACCCGCATGCTGTTCCGTCCCGACCGCCGCGACTTCAGCCTGATCGGCTTCTACACCGGGAAGGTGCTGTTCGGCGTCGGCCTGGCGATGCTGGCGCCCGCGTTGATGGCGCTCGCGCTCGGCGAGCGCAACGAGCTGTGGGCGTTCCTGTTGGGTGCCGCCCTGGCCATCACCGCCGGCCGCACGACCGAGCTGCTGCTGTTCACCCGCGAGCCACTGTCGACCAGTCACGGCTTGGCGGCGGTCGCCTTGTCGTGGACGCTCGCGCCGGTCTTCGCAGGTCTGCCGCTGCTGCTGTCCGGCCACTATGCCTCCTACCTGGACGCCTACTTCGAGTCGATGAGCGGTTTTGCCACCATCGGCCTGACGCTGGCCAACGACCTGGATCACATGGCCCGCAGCGTCAACCTGTGGCGCCACCTGATGCAGTTCATCGGGGGGCAGGGCATCGTCGTGGTCGTCCTGACGATCTTCGCGAGTGCGGGCGGTCGCATCGGCTACCTGTACACCGGCGAGGGACGTGAGGAGAAGATCCTGCCGAACGTGATCCGGACGTCACGGTTCATCTGGCGCGTGGCGATCGTGTATGCCGTCATCGGCACGGCGTTGCTGTGGCTCGCGCTGGTCGGTGCGGGGCTGCCGGCACCGACGGCGCTGTACCACGGGGCGAACCTGTTCATGGCCGCGTTCGACACCGGAGGGTTCGCGACCCAGTCGTCCAGCGTCGGGTTCTACCGCTCGGTGGTCGTCGAGATCGTGCTGCTGCCGATCATGACCGCCGGCGCGTTCAGCTTCGCGCTGCACTATCAGCTGTGGCTCGGCCGCCGCTCCGAGCTGGTGCGCAACATCGAGACACGCACGATCGCCGCGTCGACACTGGTGATGTTCACCATCATGGCCGCCGGGCTCGGCCGCACGGAAACGTTCACCACCTTCTACACCATGATGCGCCAGGGCTTCTTCCAGCTCATCAGCGCGCACACGACAACCGGGCTGGCGACGGTGCCCGGCCGCATCTACGTGACCGACTGGGGGGTGCTCGCGCCTGCGGTCCTGGTCACAGCGATGGCGTTGGGCGGGATGGCGGGGTCGACGGCCGGGGGCATCAAGGCGATGCGAATCGGGTTGATCCTCAAGGGCGTGATCCGCGACGTTCGCAAGGTCCTGCTGCCCGAGGACGCGATCGTCGTCGAGACGTTCCACTCGTCGACACGCAAGACGCTTTCCGACACGCAGGTCAGGGCCGCCGCGACGATCCTGCTGCTGTGGCTGGTGCTCTACTTCACCGGTGGCCTGATCGGGCTCTTCTACGGCTACGAGCTGCAGCTGTCGCTGTTCGAAAGTGTCGCTGCGGCGTCGTCGGGCGGGCTGTCGGTCGGGCTGGTCCGACCCGAGCTCGAGTGGCCGCTGAAGGTCGTCTACATCGCGCAGATGATGATCGGCCGGCTCGAGTTCATCGCCGTGTTCGCGCTGTTCGGGTACCTGCTGGCAATCATCCGAGGTCGGGTATGACACCCGTCCAGCACGCCCCCATGTGTCGGCGGGCACTCCGGTGAGCACCCCGTTGCGGCGGCGGCCCATCCCCCGCCTGAACATCGCGTTGGCGGCCCTCGCGCTGATCACGGTGCTCGGTTCCGTGGTCGGAACCGGTGAGCTGCTGCGCCACCCGGGGTCGCCGACCGTGGTGCCCGAGGCCGAACTTGCAGGTGGCGACCCCCGGGTCGAACTGCTGTGCCCGGAACCGCAGCCGCGGGAGGGACAGGCGCGCGACTCGGTCGGCAACACGCTGGAACCCGTCCGCGTCACCAGCAACGACCTGTTCGACTGCCCGCAGACCTTCGACGGTCGGCAGGTGCTCTATCGCGGCGAGGTGGTCGGAGCGCTCATGGCGCGCGGCTCGGGGGTGTGGACGCAGCTCAACGACGACGTCTACGCGGAGGGTGTCGGTCCGCTGCCCGCGCACCGCGACTACCGCGGCGGCAACGCGGGCGTCGGCGTCCTGCTGCCGACGCAGGTCGCCGGGGACGTGTCGTACATCGGGGGGCCACAGACGCGTGGCGACGTGCTCGAGGTGCGCGGCGTGTTCCACCGGGTTGATCCGTCCGGCGAAGTCGCCGTCATCCGCGCCGACGCGGGCGACGTGGCAGTTCGCGGTCGGCCGTTTCCCGACCCCCCGCTGGTCGACCGGCAGATCGTCGCACTGTTCGCAATGGTTGTCGCCGTCGGCGTGGTCACGGCCGAGCGGATGGTCGCGTGGCGGCGGTGAGGTGGTCAGCCGGGGCCCACGGCCTGGCCGGCCTTGTCCCGGCGACCCGCGATCAGTGACGAGGGGCACAACGGCTCGATCACGCAGTCGCGACAGCGGGGACGGCGCGCGTCGCACACCCGCCGGCCGTGGAGGATGATGCACAGGCTGGCCGGACCCCATTGCCGGCGTGGCAGCAGTCGTTGCAGGTCCCGTTCGATCTTTACGGGATCGTCCTGGCGCGTGAACAGCAACCGGCGCGACAGCCGCCGTACGTGGGTGTCGACCGCGACGCCGGCGTCTGGATCGTCGGCGTGCGTCGTGGGGAACGCTGCGCTCTGCACGACGTTCGCCGTCTTGCGGGCGACGCCCGGAAGGGTGATCAGCTCCGCCATCGTTGCGGGCACCTCGCCGCCGAACCGCTCGAGCAGCGCGGCGCACACCCCACGGATCGCCCGTGTCTTCTGCCGGTAGAAGCCGGTCTGGTAGATGTCCTCCTCGAGTTCGCGCTCGTCGACGGCGAGATAGGCGGCCGGCTCCGGGTACTTCGCGAAGAGCTCCGCCGTGATCTCGTTGACCTTCTTGTCGGTCGATTGCGCGGACAGGATGGTGGCGATCAGCAGTTCGAAGGGGGTCGTCCAGTCGAGCTCGACGACGCCGCCGTCGTACACGTCGAGCAGCGTCGCCATGACCGCCGGGGCGCGCTTGGTCTTGCCACTGTCGCGGTGCACACCGTCGGGGATCAGCATGGTCCGGGCAGTCTACGCCCGGACCCGGGCGTTCAGTCGCGGGCGACCGGCAGGACGACCCGAAACGTCGAGCCCACGCCGAGCTCGCTGTCGAGCGTGATCGTCCCGCCAAGCCGCTCGCTCGCGTGACGCGCGAGCGACAACCCCAGCCCGGTGCCGCCGGCCGCGCGGCTGCGCGCCTTGTCGATGCGGTAGAAGCGCTCGAAGATCCGGTCCCGTTCGTGCGGTGGGATGCCCTCGCCGGTGTCGGCGACCTCCAGCTCGACCCGCCCGGCGACGCCGGAGAGTCGCACCGCGACGGTGCCGCCCGGGCGGTTGTAGCGCACGGCGTTCTCGAGCAGGTTCGCCACGATGGACCGGACGTCCTCGGGTACCGCCACGACGACGCTGCGCTCGGGCAGGTCGGTCGCAATGGTGATGTTCTGGTCGAGCGCGGCTGAATGCAGCCGCTCGATCTGCGCGTGGACGACGTCCACGAGGTCCACCCTGCGCCGTTCGTCGGGGGCGTCGGGCTCCTCGAGCCGCGCGAGGTCGAGCAGGTCCCGAACCAGCCGAGCCAGGCGCCCGGCCTCCTGCTCGATTCGCGCCACCATGCGTGCGGCCCGCGGCGGGTCGTGTCGCAATGCCAGCGCCAGCGACTCCGCGAGCGCCTGGATACCCGCCACCGGGGTCTTGAGCTCATGTGACGCGTTGATGACGAAGTCCCGGCGGACGGCCGCCAACCGCCGGGCTCCGGTCACGTCGCGGATGACCAGCACCGCTTCACCGGAGCCGACAGTCGACGCGCGGGCGGCGAGGATCGCGCCGCCGCGCTCGATCTCGACATCGATCGCGCGACCCACCTCAGTCGTCTCCTCGACCGCGTCGAGCAGCGCCTTGCACGTCGGGTCGACGAAGATCTCGACCGGTGGGGTGCCGGGGGCCTGCGCCGACCCGCCGAACATGACCCTGGCAGCCTCGTTCGCGTACACGATGTCCTCGCCCCCGAACAGCAGCACCGCCGACGGCAGCTCCTCGAGCAACCGCGTGCTGCGGACGCGCTCGTCGGCCAGTTGGCCGGCCTGCGCATCCAACGAGTCAACGACGTCATCGATGGCGTCCGCCAGCTCGCGCCACTCGCGGCGTCCCTCGAAGATGCCGCGCGGGTCGGGCCTGTGACCGGCGGCTTCGTGGATGCGTAACGCAAGCGCACGTATCCGTGCCGCGAAGACAGACGAGACCAGCCACGCGCCGGCAATCCCGATGAGGACTGCGATGACCATCGCCGGTACGACGGCTCCCAGCAGAGCCCCTGCGAGCGCGGCGGTGACCGTCAGTACGGGCAAGCCGATGACGAACAGCAGGCCCAGGTCCGACCGGTCGGCGAACTGGAGCAGCCGACGCATCAACGGCGCCCAAGCCGTTCGGCGGGTGTGTGCGCGCCGGTCACCGGCAGCGACAGAGGAGGCGCGCCGACCTGCTCAGCCGTCCTGAAACTTGTAGCCCACACCACGCACAGTGTAGATGAGCCGCGGATCGTGCGGATCCTGCTCGACCTTGCCGCGCAGCCGCTTGATGTGCACGTCGAGCGTCTTGGTGTCACCAACGTAGTCGGCACCCCAGATGCGATCGATCAGGACCTCGCGGGTGAGCACCCGGCCGGCGTTGCGCACCAGCAACTCGAGCAGCGCGAACTCCTTGGGGGGCACCTGCACGTCCTCGCCGCGCACCGATACCTGGTACCGCTCACGATCGACCCGGATACCGGCGATCTCCATGGGACCCGCGCCGTTCGGCTCCACCACCAGCTCACCTGCCCTGCGCAGCACGGCTTTGACGCGGGCCACCAGCTCACGCATCGAGAACGGCTTGGTGACGTAGTCGTCGGCGCCGACCTCGAGTCCCACGACCTTGTCGATCTCGCTGTCCCGCGCGGTCAGCATGATGATCGGTGTCGTGCTCTTCGCACGGATGCGCTTGCAGACCTCGGTGCCCGACACGCTGGGCAGCATCAGGTCGAGCAGCACCAGGTCGGGACGCTCACGGTCGAAGAGCGCGAGCGACGTCTCCCCGTCGCTGGCCGACACCACGTTGAAGCCCTCCTCGGCCAGCGCGAACTCGAGCGCTTCGACCAGCGAAGGCTCGTCCTCGACGATGAGCAGCTTCGGCATCCGTGAATCAGTGTAGGGACGGCCCGGCGCGCGGCGAGGACGCAGCCGCTTCGCATCCTCGGATTTCATCGCGAGTTCCTCCGTCGTTACCCACCCGTTCACGTGGGCACTGCCCAGACGATACCTCCAAGCGACTGGTTGACGCCGAGGACGCTTCGCCGACAGGACCCGGTGTGAGCATCTCACCGGCACGGGCCGCAGAGCCCGACGACCAGTTCGACGCGACCGAACGACCGGTCCGCAGCATCGTGCTGTGCGCGGTGCCGGGTGCGGGCGAGGACGCCGTCGCCGACCTGCTGCGCAGCAACGGCGCGGGTATCCCGCGCGCGTACTTCGACACCGAGGCGGTCGCACGCCCGTTGCTCGCACGGTGGGAGATCGCGAACCTCGACGAGTACATCACCGCCCTGCACCGCCACTGCACGACCGCGAACGGTGTCTTCGGGCTCGTGCTGCACTGGCACGAGCTGCGTCGGCTGCACCGTCAGGTCGCCGGACCGCGACAGTCGACTCCGGGCCGTCTGCTCGAGATCGTGCAGGCGATCGCCCCCGAACCGACGTTCGTGCGGTTGCAGCGCACCGACCGGGCACCGCACGTGCGCGCACTGCACGGCTGGCTGCAGCGACCACGCTCGCCGCAACGGCCGGGCGGGGGCGTGTCAACTCCGTCGCCTGCCGAGGCAGACCGGATCGGAGCGTTGCTCGACGCGACCGATGCCGCGTGGGCCCAGTGGTTCGAGGCGATCGGGGTCCGGCCGATCGAAGTGGTCTACGAGCAGGTGGTCGGCGACCCGGCCGTGCAGCGCGGTCTGATCACCGACCTCGAGCTGCCGGCGGCGACGCTGGCTCGGGCGACCGGCTGACCGGCGGCGGCGCGTATGGGGTGGCTCAGCCGAACCGCCCGCTGACGTAGTCCTCGGTCCGCGTGTCGCGGGGGTCGCCGAAGATGACCTCCGTGCGGTCGTACTCGATCAGCCGTCCCGAGCGCCGGTCCCGGCCGTCCTCGTCGTGGCTCACCTCGGTCGTGACGAACGCGGTCATGTCGGATGCGCGCGCCGCTTGCTGCATGTTGTGCGTCACGATGATGATCGTGTAGTGCTCCCGCAGCTCACGCATCAGGTTCTCGATCGCACCGGTGGCGATCGGGTCGAGCGCGGAGCACGGCTCGTCCATCAGGATCGTGTCGGGTTCGACAGCGATGGCCCGGGCGATGCACAGTCGCTGTTGCTGGCCACCCGACAGACCGAGCGCACTCGAGTCGAGCTTGTCCTTGACCTCGTCCCACAGCGCGGCGCCGCGCAGCGACTTCTCGACCAGGTCATCGGCATCGAAGGTCATGCCTGTGGCCTTCGGTCCGAACAGGATGTTGTCGCGGATCGACTTGGGGAAGGGGTTGGCCTTCTGGAACACCATGCCGATCCGGCGCCGCACCTCCACGGGGTCGACGTGCCTGGCGTACAGGTCGGCACCCTTGTAGCGGACGGTCCCCTCGACGGACGCGCTCGGGATCAGGTCGTTCATACGGTTCAGCGTGCGCAGCAGCGTCGTCTTGCCACAGCCGGACGGGCCGATGAGCGCGGTGATCATACGCTCACGCACCTGCATGCTGACGTTGCGGATGGCCGGGAAGCCCGCGTAGCTCACGGTCACGTCGTCGAGGTCGAACACGACGGCGGCGTCATCGCGAACCGTTCGTCCGGCGGCGGCCTGGCGGGCCAGGTCGCTGTCGAGCCGCGCGCCGTTGCGCCGGTGTTCGTCCGCTATCGTCGCGACCGGCGTCCGGGCGTGACCGTCGACCCGAGCCTGCTCGTGCTGCTGGTCCATCTAGTTGCTCCTCGAGCTCCGGTTGCGCAGGATGATGGCGATCGAGTTCATCAGCAGCAGCAGGACCAGCAGGATGATGATCCCTGCGGGTGCGACCTGCGCCTGGAACTCCTGCTGCGGGCGTGACACCAGGTTGTAGATCTGGATGGGCAGCGCCGAGAACGCGTCGTTGATGTCCCATGGCACGTTGTCGGCGCGCCGGGAGAACAGCGCGCCCACGACCAGGATCGGCGCGGTTTCGCCGATCGCGCGGGACAGCGCGAGGATCGTGCCCGTCAGGATCCCCGGCAGCGCCTGTGGGAGCACCTGCCGCCAGGTGACCTGCAGCGGTGTGGCTCCCAGGCCGAGGCCGGCCTCACGCAGCGTGCGCGGCACGGCCCGCAAGGACTCCCGCGAGGCCACGATGATCACCGGCAGGATCAGCAGCGACAGCGTGATCGCGCCCACGATCAACGAGCGACCGAGGCTGAAGAAGTAGACGAACACCCCAGCGCCGAGCAGGCCGTAGACGACGGATGGCACGCCGGCGAGGTTCGAGATGTTCGCCTCGGCGAGCCGCGTGAACCAGTTCTGTGGCGCGAACTCCTCGAAGTAGGTCGCTGCTCCGACCCCGATCGGGAAGGACAGCAGAGCGACGAGCACCATGAGCGACAGCGTTCCGGTTATGCCTGACCGGAACCCGAACTGATCTGGGAACCGCGATGAGTACTGCAGCAACCGCTGACCGGTCACGAACGCGACGCCGTCGACGAGGATGTCGAGCAGCAGCACCACCAGCATGACGACGGCGATGCCAGTTGTCACGAGGAGCACCATCTTGAACGCGCGCTCACTGCGATTGCGCCCGGGCGGAGCCTGAAGGGCCTGCACCGCGTCGCGGGAGATCCGCTCGGGCGTGCTCACCGCCATGACGGCTCCTGGGCAGGCGTGGTGAACGTCATGAGTACACCTCGCGGAATCGGCGCACGAAGCGCGCGGCGGCGATGTTGATCAGCAGCGTGATCACGAACAGCAGGGCCCCCACCGCGAAGATCGACTCGTAGGTCAGCGATCCGCGCGGCGCCTCACCCTGCACGGCCTGCACGATGTAGGCCGTCATCGTCTGGATCTGCTCGAACGGGTTGTATGTGAGGTTGGGCAGGTTTCCGGCGGCCAGGGCGACGATCATCGTCTCGCCGATCGCCCGGCCGAGCGCGAGGATGATCGCCGCGACGATGCCCGACAGCGCCGCGGGCATCACGACGCTGTGCACGACGTGGCGCTTCGTCGCGCCCAACCCGTACGCGCCCTCACGCAGCGCCTGGGGCACCGCCGACATCGCGTCCTCTGACAGCGATGCGACGGTCGGGACGATCATGATGCCCATGACGATGCCGGCGGACGCCGCGTTGAATACCGAGATCGTGGTCAGCTGCCCCACCGTCGCCCGCAGCAGCGGGGTCATGAACGTCAGGGCGAAGTAGCCGAGTACGACCGTCGGAACGCCTGCCAGTACCTCGAGGACCGGCTTGAGGATCCTGCGTGTCCGCGGCGACGCGTACTCGGACAGGTAGGCGGCACTGGTCAGGCCGAGTGGCACGGCGACCAGCAGCGCGATGACGGTGACCAGCAGCGTGCCGGCGACCAGCGGCAGGACCCCGAACTTGCCCTGCGCGCCGCCGAACGGCTGCCAGGTCGTTCCGGTGAGAAACCCGCGAAGCGACACCGCCTCCTCGCGGAAGAAGCCCGCTGCCTCGCTGAACAGGATGACCACGATGCCGACGGTCGTGAGGATCGACGCCGCCGCGCAGACCCACAGGAGCGTGAGCACGAGCTTCTCGCCAAGGCGGCGGCTACCGGCCCGCAGGTCGACGGCGGGACCGCCGGCCCCACGAACGTCACTGGTCACGCTGCATCCATGTGCACCACTGCTCCCGTTGACACGAGCCGTGCGGGGGCCGGTCGCGTTGCGCCGCGGTCGCCACCGAACCGTGCTACCGCACTCAAGGTAGGCTCGGCGCGCGCACGGCCGATGGCCGGGTGGTGAACGGCCGGTGACGTCCGCACGGCCATTGCCTTACGACGCGGCCTCCGACGTTCCACCACCGGTACCCGAGATCAGCGAGTCGAGCGTCGACTGCGACTCGGCGATCGTGTCGTCGGGCGCGGGGATGTAGCCGACCGACTCGATCACGTCGTTGACCGTCGCGAGGTAGTACTGCGCGAAGTCGGCGACCTGCGGCTTGTCCTGCACGGCGCTGTTCTTCAGGTAGATGAACAGCGGCCGGGTCAGCTTGTAGCTGTCGTCCTGGGCGGTCTCGACGCTGGGCCCGACGCAACCCTCGCCGCCGTCGTACTCGATCGCCTGCAGGCCGTCCTGGTTGTTGGTGAAGTAGGCGAAGCCGAAGAAGCCCCACGAGTACGGCGTGCCCTGGACGCCCTGGGCGATGATGTTGTCGTCAGCCGACGCGTTGTAGTCCTGCGTCGAGGCCTCGAGGCCGAGCGCGTCCTCGACCATGAAGTCATAGGTGCCCGAATCGGTGTCCGGCGCGAACACCTGGATCTGCTCGTCGGGGAACTGGGGGTTCACCTCGCTCCAGTTGCGGACCGACTCGGGACCGAAGATCTTGGTCACCTCCACGGTGGTCAGGCAGGCGACCCCCTCGGTGTCGGGGTTGGTGACCATCGTCAGCGCATCGGTCCCGACCCGGATCTCGGTGAACTCGATGCCGTTGTCCGCGCACAGTTGGGCCTCCTCGTCCTTGATCGGACGCGAGGCGTTGGAGATGTCGGTGGAGCCGTCCCCGCAGAACCGCTCGAACCCTCCGCCGGTGCCCGAGATCGCGACGTTGACCTGCACGTTGGGCTGCACGGTCACGTACTCCTCCGCGATGGCGTCGGTGAGCGGCCCGACGGTCGACGACCCGTCGACCTCGATCGCTCCCGACAGGTCCCCACCACCCGAGGACCCGCCTTCCGATCCCGCCGCCTCGCCGCCGGCCTCCGGCGCGGGCGCGTCCTCCGTCGCACTGTCGCTACCGCAGGCCGTCGCCAGCAGCGCAAGGATCGCTACCAGGCCGACCGTCAATCGCCAGTTCACACGCATACACCCATGTCTCCTCTGTCGCGTCACGGTGTGTTGTCCGACCGCATACGACCGCGACCGTAGGTGCGCCAGATAGCGCACCGGTGGCATCGCGATGAACGGCTGTCGAACTCCGTCGGGTCCGACCGGGCTACGGGCGCGAACCCTCGGCCCTGTCTGCCACCCTTGATGCCGTCGCTGTCTGTCAGATGGCGGACCTGCGAGTGACGAAGAGATGAATGCTGCGTGGCCAGATCTTGACCCGCACGGCGACAACGGCGTCGAGCGGTGCCCGGCCGGTCGTCGGGGCGGCCCGGGGAGGCTGCCCCGTTCTGGGGTTTCGGGCCCGGCTAGCGGGCGACGATCCCGTACTGCTCGAGCTTGCCCGCCAAGTGGCGCGCCTGGACGTAGCGCACCGTGCCGGACCTGCCGCGCATGACCAGCGACTCGCTCGTCGCGCCGTGCCGGCCGTAGGTGACGCCGTCGCACAGCTCGCCGGGTGTGACACCGGTGCAGACGAAGAACGTGTTGTCGCTGCGCACCAGCCGGTCGGTGGTCAACTGCTCGTCGAGGTCGTAGCCGGCCTCCAGCGCCCGTCGCCGTTCGTCTTCGTCGCGAGGCCACAGACGACCGACCATCTCGCCGCGCAGCGCCTTGACGGCGCAGGCGGTTGCGACGCCCTCGGGGGTGCCGCCGATGCCGAGCAGAACGTCGAACGGACGGTCGGGCATCATCGCGAGCAGCGCGGCCCCCACGTCGCCGTCCATGATGAAGCGCAACCGTGCGCCGGTCTCCCTGACCTGCGCGGCCAGCTCATCGTGCCGCGGGCGGTCGAGCATGATCACGGTCAGGTTCGACACGGAGGTCTGCTTGGCCGCGGCGACGGCCGTCAGATTGTCAGCGACGCTGGCGTCCAGATCGATCGCGCCGACGGCCTCCTCCCCCACGACCCACTTCATCATGTAGACGCACGGACCGGGATCGAACATCGTTCCGCGTGGCGCGACGGCGATCATCGCGATGGCGCCGGGACGGCCCTCTGCGAGCAGCCGCGTGCCGTCGACGGGGTCGACGGCCAGGTCGACCAGCGGCGGCGAGCCGTTCCCGACCCGCTCGCCGTTGTACAGCATCGGCGCCTCGTCCTTCTCGCCCTCGCCGATCACGACGATCCCGTCCATCGCAACCTCGTTGAGCATCTCGCGCATGCCGTCGACGGCCGCCTGATCGCCGGCCTCCTTGTTGGCATTGCCCATCCAGCGGCCAGCTGCCAACGCGGCGACCTCGGTCGCCCGCACGAGCTCAAGCGCCAGTTCGCGATCCGGTTGCGCCACGTCCGACTCCTTGTGAGGGTGTGACGAGCATACGACGACCGCCCGGCGCGGGGCCACGAAACCATGCGCGCCGCCCGACGAAGACGGTCAGCCCCAGCCGATCCACCCGTCGCTGGCGTCGGAACGCAGCTGTTTCTCGTCCGCGGACCGCGGCAGGACCGAGGTCAGGTACGAGTCGAGGGCGCGGTCGACACCGACGTCGCCACCCTGCTGTTCCGACAGGTACCACTTGTGCTCGATGACCTCGTGGAAGACCTCGACCGGTTCGAGGCGATCCGAATGCGTCGGCGGGATCGCCGCGACGACCCTGCCGTACACCTCGTCGAGCCAGCGGTACGCGGCGACCGCCTCGGGCAACGGCCGGCCGGACTGCCGCTCGACGGCGGCGCGGAAGTTGGTGAGGTCGTTGAGCAGGCTACGGGCCTGGTTCTCCTGCACGTGCAGGCCTGTCAGCTCGAACAGCCGGCGGCGATGATGCCCCTGCTCGGCCACGCTGGTTCGGACCCGCAGCCGATGCCCGCCATCGGTCGCCACCAGCTCGACCTCGTCCACATCGAAGCCGAGTTCGTTCAGCCGGCGCAGACGCGCGTCGATGCGGTAGCGCTCGTCGACCCCGATCACGTCGTCCTCGGTCAACTCGGACCACAGCCGCCCGTACTGCAGTCCGAGCCGCTCGGCCATGTCGACGGGGTCCGGCTCGGGCGGCAGGTCCAGTTGGGCCTGCAGATCCATGAGCCCGCCGGCGACGTTGAGCTGTGCGACCTCGAGGTCGGCGGCACGCTGCCCGGGGCTCAGCTCGGCGTGCCAGTCGCCGGTCTCCACGTCGACGATGTAGGCCGCCAGCGCGCCCGCGTCGCGCCGGAACAGCGTGTTGGACAGCGAGCAGTCCCCCCAGTAGAACCCCGCGAGGTGCAGTCGCACCAGCAGCAGCGTCATCGCATCGAGCAGCCGCCGGTGCAGACCGGTCAGGCTGTGTGGGTCGGAGTCCTCCTCGGCGGCCGGCCGGCGGTGGGTGAACAGCACGCGGAACGGTAGGGAGTACTGCAGGTACTTCGTGATGACGACGTCCTCCAGGCCGCTGCGGTGGACGATGCCGGCAACGTCGACGACCGGCATCTGCTCCTCGGCCATCCGTCGCAGCACCCGGTACTCGCGTTCGGCGACCCGGTGTGGCAGCTCCTTGAGTGCGTACAGCACGCCGTTGATGTCGACGAATCGCACGACGTGGCGGTGGATCCCCGCGGCGACGTCAACGATGCGCTCGTCGTCCCACTCGTCGAGCGGCTGCTTCCACGGAAGGTCCAGGAAGTCCGGGTGCCCGGGTCGCACCAGCAGTCGCAGATCGCCCGTCGGCGCGCACGTCGTCATGTGAGGTCCCGCGATCGATGCACTGCGTTCACCAACCTCCATGAGGGTGCCCCGCGCAGCCGGTCGGCCACGCGTTTCGTGGAACCAGGGCTCCACCGTGGCTGGTGCCCGGCTACCTGACGTCTCCGCGATGTGTATCGAGCCGTCGGCCGGTTACTGTGGTCAGTAGACACACTGCCATCATGGACTCACAGACGTCAGCGGATGTACGGAAGATGACGAACAATCCCCTCGGACGGCTCGAAGCCGAGCGCAGGGAGCCGGGTGCCGCGCGCCACGGCCTGCACGACATGCTCGAGGAGCTGGACCGCCAACTGATCGAGCTGATGCGCGCCGCCGCCGAGCGCGTGGTGCCGACCACCGATGCGTTCCTCGCGGCGGACACGCACGCGGCGGCGGCGCTGATCGACGCGGACAAGCGGCTGACACACGAGTGCACCGCCCTCGAGGAGGCTGGATACCTGCTGCTGGCGACACAGAGCCCGGTCGCGACGGACCTGCGGCGTGTCATCGCAGTGCTGCGGTCGGTCAACGACGTGCAGCGGACAGGCAATCTCATGGCCCACGTCGTCGAGTCGCTGTCGTGGGTGCATCCGCCGTCCCTTGCCCTCGAGCTGCGTGACACGATCCGCCAGCTCGGAGCGGTCGCCGGTGACATGCTCAACGACGCCGCGACAGCGTGGACCGAGCACGATCCCCTCGCGGCCGAGGATCTCGAGCGCCACGACGACCAGGCCGACCTGCTGCAGAAGATGGTGCTGTCAGAGCTGTACACGGGCGCGCAGTCGATCGAGGAGTCCGTGTCGTTGGGCCTGATCGCCCGGTACTACGAGCGCGCCGCCGACCACGCGGTGGAGATGGCCAGGCACCTGACGTTCTTCTTGACCGGGGACCGCCTGTCTGATCGCAACGACACGGACTGAGTCCCGTCCGACGTCACGGTGTCCGGTCTCCCGGAACGTCTCGCCGCCTCCCGCCCGGTCGATCGGGCGGTAGCGCCGCGTCGGCTTATGCTGCTGCCCGCGCCGGCGTCCGGTAGCGTCACGTATCGCGCGGGACGCGACTGAGGAGGGCAGCACCGTGGACGTCGAGCGGCGCAGCACCGGGTCGGTGGCAGCGCCCGCCACGCTGCGCCTCAACGCCGTCATCGTGAGCGTCGTCGACACCACACCACGCGTCCTCACGGTGCGTCATGCCGACGGTCGACCCGCACTGCCCTACGGCCTGCTGCGCGACGACGACCGCACCCTCGACCGCGCACTGCGACGCTGGGTCGGCGAGCAGTCGGGGCTCGAGCTCGGCTACGTCGAACAGCTCTACACGTTCGGCGATGTCGGCAGGGACCCCGATGAGACCGCCCGGACGCTGTCGGTGGCGTATCTCGCGCTGGTGCAGCCAACAGCCGCGCGTGGCGATGCCGAGTGGATCGACTGGTACGGCCTGCTGCCATGGGAGGATTGGCGTGCCGGCGCACCACCGTTCCTCGACGCTGCCCTGCGACCGGCGCTCGAAACCTGGGTCGACGCCGACCCAGATCCTGCATGCCGCCGACGACGACGCGATCGCGTCGACATCGCCTTCGGCGTCGATCCGGAGTGGGACGGCGTTCGCGTCCTCGATCGGTACGAGCTGCTGTGGGAGGCCGGCCTCGTGCCCGAAGCCCAGCGGGATCGCGGCGCCGACGGCGCCCCCGTGCCGTCGACCGCTCTGGACCGGCGCTGGCAGGGCGAACCGCTCGCGCTGGATCACCGGCGGATCGCGGCGACCGCGCTGGGTCGGCTGCGCGGCAAGCTGACCTACCGTCCGGTCGTGTTCGAGCTGCTGCCCCGGACATTCACGCTGCGCCGCCTCCAGCAGGTCGTCGAGGCGCTCGCCGGGGTCAGCCTGCACACCCAGAACTTCCGCCGCCTGGTCGAGCGGGGTCGGTTCGTGGAGGGTACCGGCGAGTTCGAGGAACAGACGGGTGGCCGCCCGGCGGAGCGGTTCCGCTTTCGCCCGGAAGTCGTGCTCGAGCGTCCCCGGCCGGGTCTCGGGCTGCCACGCCGCAGCTGAGCACCGGTAGCGTGCCGGAGGCCATCGCTCGGCTCGCGCGACCTCGAGTAGCGACAGCGGTAGGTCGTGGTGCTATGCCGCTGGGGTGCTGCCGGTACGCCGCCACCAACTTCTGCTCACAAGCAGCAATTGCTTATGCTCACATATAGCATATCCATGCCGCTCCGAGGGAAGGCGTCTTGATGACCGCGACCGCCACGCCGATGCCACAGCCGCTGCTGCACATCATGCCGCCGGCGGAATGGTCGACACACGCGCCGCTGGTCGAACGCATCACGCGACTCAAGGGTGAGCGCGACGCGATCGTGCTCGCCCACAACTACATGACCCCGGAGATCTTCCACGGCGTTGCCGACATCACAGGCGACTCGCTCGCCCTGGCCCGGCAGGCCGCCGAGACCAACGCGCACGTCATCGTGATGGCCGGTGTGGAGTTCATGGCCGAGACCGCCAAGCTGCTCAACCCGACCCGGACCGTGCTGATCCCCGACCTGCGGGCGGGCTGCTCACTGGCGTCGTCGATCACCGGAGCCGACGTCCGGCTGCTGCGCGAGCGCCACCCCGGCGTGCCCGTCGTGACGTACGTCAACACGTCCGCGGAGGTCAAGGCCGAGTCCGACATCTGCTGCACCTCGGCCAACGCGGTCCAGATAGTCGAGTCGCTCGGGGTCGACCGCGTGATCTTCCTTCCCGATGAGTACCTGGGTCGCTGGGTCGCGACGCAGACCGACGTCGACCTCGTCCTGTGGACCGGCCATTGCGAGGTCCACGAGCGGTTCACCGCCGACGAGTTGCGCGCCTACCGCCGCGCGTGGGGCGGGCTCGAGATCCTCGCGCACCCCGAGTGCCCGCCCGACGTCCTGGCCGAGGCCGACTTCGTCGGTTCGACCTCGGGCATGATCAGACACGTCGGACGCACGCGACCCACCCGCGTGGTCATGGTCACCGAGTGCTCGATGAGCGACAACGTCGCCGCCGAGTACCCCGATGTCGAGTTCGTCCGCCCGTGCAACCTGTGTCCGCACATGAAGCGCATCACCCTGCAGGGCATCGCCGACGCGCTCGAGCACCTGCGGTACCCCGTGGAGATCGAACCGGCGCTGGCCGACCGGGCCCGTCGCGCCGTGGATCGCATGCTGGCCGCCAGCTGATGAGCGACGTCGCAACGATCGCCGACGTCATCCACACCGACGTCGTCGTCATCGGCTCCGGCGCGGCCGGCCTGTCGACCGCGCTGCACGCGGCGGGGCGCAGCGTCACGATGCTCACGGAAGCGCAGGTCGGCGCGGGAAGTGCCAGCGCTGCGGCACTTGGCGGCATCGCCGCGGCGGTGGCCGGGGCCGACTCGCCCCGGGCCCACGCCGTCGACACACTCGCGGTCGGCGGTCAGGCCAACGATCCGGCCATCGTCGACCTGCTCACGGCGGCGGCCCCGGGCACGGTCGACTGGCTCGACGCCCTCGGCGCGCGCTTCGACCGCGACGGCACAGGCTGGCTGCTCGGCCGCGAAGCCGGCCACAGCCGGGACCGCATCCTGCACGCCAACGGCGACGGGACCGGACGAGAGATCACCCGGGCGCTGGCGACCGCGGTCTCGGTGGCACCGCACGTCACGGCACTCGCGGGAATGAAGGTCGTGGCGTTGCTCGTCGACCGCGGTGCGGTCGTGGGCGCGCTCGCACAGCGCGTGGCCGCCGGCACCTCTGTCAGTTCGCATGCCCGCACCGGCACGGCCGGTCCGCCGGCGCGCCACGCTGGCCTGGTCGCGTTCGTCGCAGGTGCCGTCGTGCTCGCCACCGGTGGGTGCGCCGGCGCCTGGCGCGCCACGACCAACCCGCGCGCATCTCGCGGCAGCGGCCTGGTGCTCGCGGCCGATGCCGGCGCCCGACTCGTCGACCTGCAGTACCTGCAGTTCCACCCCACGGCGCTGGACTGCGGTGGTGATCCGCTGCCGCTGCTGAGCGAAGCGCTGCGCGGCGCCGGCGCGGCCGTGCTCGACACGCGCGGCCGGCGCTTTCTCGACACGGTGCACCCCGACGCCGAACTGGCACCTCGCGACGTGGTGGCTCGCGCGATCTGGCAACGCCGGGAAGACGGCCAGCGCGTCCTGCTGGATCTACGCCGGGTCGAAGACCTGGTGCACCGCTTCCCCGCCGCCGTCGCAGCGTGCCGTCGCCACGGACTCGATCCGACCGTCACGCCGGTGCCGATCACACCCGCCGCCCACTACCACATGGGTGGTGTCGCGGTCGACCGCGACGGGTGGACCACCGTGCCGGGGCTGTACGCCGGCGGTGAGGTCGCCTGCACCGGCGCGCACGGCGCGAACCGGCTTGCCAGCAACTCGCTGCTCGAGGCGCTCGTGTTCGGCGAACGCGTCGGCCGCGCGGTGCGGGTCGCGAGCCATCCGAGCGCTGACGCCGTCGCCCGAGCGGTCACCGCGATCGACCCGCGGCTGCTGGTCGCCCCCTCGAGCGCTGCCGTGCGTCGGGTACGGCAGGTGCTGACGTCACACGTTGGCGTGGTGCGCAGCGACGTGGGTCTGCGGACCGCGCTCGACGAACTGCGCAGCCTGTCACAGCCACACACCGGCGGCTGGCTGGCGGTGGTCGGGCGGATGGTCGCGACGGCAGCGCTGGCGCACCGCGAGCGCCGCGGGGCGCACTGGCGGGAGGACACCGAACGCAGCCTGCCGGCGGCACCGCGCATCGTCGTAACGGCGGCCGGCCGCAGCGACCCGCTGGTTGCGACCGCGCCCGGATCCGGCCGCTCTGCCGCGGCGCTCGCGTCATGAGCGCCACACCCGCGCCGTTGCACAGGATGCAGTATCTACCCATGCTGCGCTCGGCGTTGTCCGAGGACCTGGGTGCGGCCGGCGACCTGACGACCGACGCCATCGTGGACCCCGCGACGTCGGCGCGCGCCGACGTCGTCGCACGGACCGCCGGCCGCGTCGCGGGTCTCGACGTCGCCACCGCCACGTTCGGCCTGCTCGACGACGACATCACCGTCGACCGCAATGTCCGCGACGGCAACGACGTCACAGCACGCACCGTGCTCGCGACCGTCCGCGGCTCGGCACGTGCGATCCTGACCGCCGAGCGTGTTGCGCTGAACCTGCTCGGGCGCCTGAGCGGCATCGCCACAGCAACCGCTGCGCTCGTGGCTGCCGTCGACGACCAGCGGACACAGATCGTGCCGACGCGCAAGACCACTCCCGGGTTGCGCCTGCTCGAGCGGTACGCGGTACGCGCCGGCGGCGGCATGGACCATCGCTTCGGGCTCGCGGACGGCGTGCTGATCAAGGACAACCACATCGCGGTCGCCGGCGGCATCACCGCGGCCGTCGGACGGGCCCGCGACCGGGTCGGTCACATGGTCAACATCGAGGTCGAGGTCGACACGCTCGAGCAACTCGAGGAGGCGGTCGCTCTCGACATCGACGCGGTACTGCTCGACAACATGGACTCGGCGACACTCGCGGCCGCCGTGCGCCGCACACCCGAGCGCATCATCACCGAGGCCTCGGGCGGCGTCACGTCTGCGACGGTCCGGGCCGTCGCGGCGAGCGGCGTCGACTTGATCTCCGTCGGCTGGGTCACGCACAGCGCTCCGGCGCTCGACGTCGGTCTGGACTTCTCCCCTACGTCCTGACCGGCCCGCACGTGCGACTCGGCGACATTTCCGCCGGCATCAGGGCGCGACCGCACCCACGCGATCAGAAGGTTGTGGCCGCCAGCTCCGCCAGCGGGGAGCGCACGCCCTTCGACATGGTGACATGGCCGAACAGCGCAGAACCCTTCATCTTCTCGATCAGTGCCGCCAGCCCGCCGTATGGGGAGATGTACGGGTTGTCGACCTGCGACAGGTCGCCGCAGAACACCACCTTCGACCCGGCCGCCATCCGCGTCAGAATCACCTTCAGCGTCGGCAGTTCGAGGTTCTGTGCCTCGTCGACGATGACGTACTCGTCGGTGATCGACCGGCCACGCAGATACGTGATGGCGGCCATCTCCAGCTGTCCGCGGTCGAGCAGCGCGTCGACGGCGGACTGCAGTCCGCGGTGTCCGTTCGTGCCGTGGCCACCCGCCTGATCATCGCCACGAAACAGCGAGTACAGGTTGTCGTGCACGGCGGCCATCCAGGGCTGCAGCTTCTCGTCCAGATCGCCGGGCAGGTACCCGACCTCCTGCCGCCCCACGGCGACGAGCGGCCGGTAGACCGACAGGCGACGGTACGCACCGGCCTCGACCACCTGTTCCAGGCCCGCCGCAAGCGCGAGGAACGTCTTGCCCGTCCCCGCCATGCCCATCAGCGACACGCATGGCACCGCAGGGTCCATCAACAGATCCAGCGCGAAGGTCTGGCGCACGTCGCGCGGGCTGGCACCGAACACCCGCGGTCGTCCACCGACCCGCTCGACCACGACCGGCTCGCCGGGCGTGCAGGACGCCACCCGCGCAAGGCCACTCGCCGACGTGCCCGCGCGCAGCACCAGGCACTGGTTCACCCATGCTCCGACCCGCGCGGCGGCAGCGGCCGACAGCTCCAGCTTGCCGTCCCGGTGCAGCAGATCCAGCGACGCCGAATCGACGTCGAGCTCGGCGATACCGGTGTAGCGCTCGTCGACCTCGACGGTGTCGGCGCGGTAGTCCTCGACGTCCACACCGAGCTGGCTGCCCTTGATCCGCAACGCGCCGTCCTTGGTGACCAGCGTGCCGCCGAGGCCCACCGCAACTGACAGGATGCGGTTGTCCGGCTTCGCCGGGTCCAGGTACGGGGGTAGCGTGCTGTCGACGTGATTGCCCTCGACCCGGATCGTGCCACCATTCGGCAGCGACACGGCGTCGCGCAATCCGTTCGAACTGCGGACCCGCAGTTCCTCGATCAGGCGCAGCGCCATCCGAGCATTGCGTCCGACCTCGTCCATCCGCGTCTTCTGACGGTCGAGCTCCTCGACGACCACGAGCGGAAGCACCACGTCGTGCTCGTCGAAGCGGTACAGCGCGCGGGGGTCGGCGAGCAGTACACACGTGTCGAGCACGAACGTCGAGCCCATGACGCATCCTCTTCCCTAGACGTCGTACCGCCCTGCATCACGGCGGTGGCACCACCTCGACGGAGACGCACTTCTGACCCTTGAACTGCAGCCGGAAACGCGCGCCCTTCTTGAGGTGGACGTCGCCGATCTCGAGGCCGTCGCGGCCTGCAAGAGTCGCCATGAGTGACGGGAAGATGTCACCGTGCGAGCACATGAGAATGTGGCCGCCGGCGTCGTCGATGATCACCTGGTCGACCAGGGCGAGCGCCCGGCCGCCCAGCCACGCGGAGGTGACCCAGGTGTCGCCGGCGTCGAGCAGCGGCACCGACGGTGCCTCACCCAGGGCCTCTGCCAGGCCGATCTCCATGCCCAACCGGTCGGCCAGCGGTTCCACGGTTTGCACGCATCGGGCATACGGGCTCGTGAGGATGCGCGTGATCCCCTGCGTCGAAAGATCGACGGCGAGGCTCTTCGACTGCGCCGTGCCGATCTTCGTCAACGGGCGGTCGCGGTCGGGCTTGCCCCACCACCGATCACGACGCTGCGCCTTCGCGTGGCGCAAGAGCTGTATGGAGGTGGCCGCATCGGTCATTGACGCTTTGCAGCATATACGAGTCAGCGGCCATACCGGCGTTTTCTTTGCACGTCAGCGTCCCGCACGGCAGACGCACGGCGACGTACGCAGGGCGCACGCGTCTCAGCTCGGTACCGTCAGCGACCGAAGCGGCGGTTGCGGCCCGCGAAGTCGCGCAGCGCACGCAGGAAATCGATCTTGCGGAAGGCGGGCCAGTAGGCGTCGGTGAAATGGAACTCGGAGTGCGCGGACTGCCACAGCAGGAAGCCCGACAACCTGATCTCGCCAGACGTGCGGATGATCAGATCGGGATCGGGCGTTCCCGTGGTGTACAGATGCGGCGCCAGCAACTCGGGCGTCAAGCCCGCGATGACCTCTTCGAGCGTCTGCCCGGCCGCCAACCGCTGCTGCAGCAGTCCCCGGACAGCGTCGATGATCTCCTGCCGACCGCCGTAGCCGACCGCGACCTGCACGTGCAGCTCGCCGCCCGAGCTCGTGCTGTCAGCCGCGCGCTTCAGCGCGAGCCGCAGCTCGTCGGGGAGCGAGTCGAGCGCACCGACGGGCGTGATCCGAAATCCGCGGCTGCGATTGCGAGGGTTGTCGGCGATCGCCGTGACCGTGTCGGCGATGATCGCGGTCAGCTCCGCGAGCTCCCGCTCGTCACGCGACAGGTTCTCTGTCGACAGCAGCCACAGCGTCACGTACGCGACGCCGAACTCGTGGCACCAGTCGAGCAGGTGCTGGATCTTGCCGGCACCGAGGCGGTGTCCGTCGGCGACTGTCGACAGGCCCCGCTCGCGGGCGAACCTGCGGTTGCCGTCGAGGATCACGCCGACGTGCTGTGGCAGTGCATCGGGCGGCAGCGACGCCGCAAGGCGTCGTTCGTAGATCCGGTAGAGCAGTTTGCGTACCACTGGATCGTGGAGTCTACGTAACGCGGCTGCGACGCGCCGTGGAACGCGGCCTACAGGCTGCGCAACCCGACGCGCGTTGCCCGTGCGCTCATCCACCGGTCGACGGCCGTAGACTTGCCGCGCACCGAATCGGGGTTGACGGGTGGGCTCGCAAGATCACCTACCGACGCGTGTTGCGGCGCGTCTGACCGCTGCCGCGCCGCTGGCGGTCCTGCTCGCCCTTGCGCTGATGGCCACCGTATCGGTGCACGCGGTCACACATCTGCGCGCGGTCGGACGTTCCGCCGCCGGGGAGCCGCGCGATCCGCCGACCGCGCCGGTCACGCTGGTGTTCGGCGGGGACGTGCACTTCGAGTCGTGGTTGCGCGACCGCGTGCTCGCCGATCCCCCAGGAGCGCTCGACGGCATGGCCAGGTTGTTCGCCGACGCGGACCTTGCGGTGGTCAACCTCGAGACCGCGGTGACCGAACGCGGTGCGCCGGCGCCGAAACGCCACACGTTCCGTGCGCCGGCGGCGGCGCTCACGGCCCTTGCCGCCGCCGGAGTCGATGTCGTGTCGATCGCAAACAACCATGGCATGGACTTCGGCACCGACGGCCTGCGCGACACGGTACGCAACATCGCCGCGGCACGGCTCGGACTGATCGGTGGCGGCATGACCGAGGCCGCCGCCTACGCACCGCACCGCACCGAGATCAACGGCCGCCGCATCGTCGTGCTCGGCGCGACACAGGTCCTCGACCCGTTCGCGATCGACGATTGGAACCCCGGTCCGGACCGCCCCGGTCTGGCGTCGGCGAAGCACGCGCGTGCCGGCCTGCGCCGCCTGCTGGCGTCCGTCCGACGAGCGGCCGAAACGAGCGACACCGTCGTCGTCATGCTGCACTGGGGCCGCGAGCGACGGGTGTGCCCGCTGCCTCGTCAGCGCCGCCTCGCCGCGCAGTTGGCCGCTGCCGGCGCCGACGTCATCGTCGGTGGCCACGCGCATCGGCTCGGACCGGGCGGCTACCTCGGCGACGCGGTCGTCCACTACGGCCTGGGCAACCTCGTCTTCTACTCCAGCGACGGTCCCGGAACGGCCAGTGGCGCGTTCGCCGTCACGATCGCGCCGGACGACACGACCCGCAGCGAGTGGCGCCCGGCGGTGCTGCGTGGCGGCGTCGCAACACCGCTGCGCGGTGAGGAGCGCGCCGCGGCAGTCGACACGTGGCAAGCACTGCGGTCGTGCACGCGGCTGGCCGCCTCGCCGACCGCCGGCTGACAGCCGGATCTCACCGGACGGCTGCGGCGCCGGCGAGGTCCACCAGCAGTGGCGCATGATCGGACGGCTTCGTGCCCGGCACCTTCGTGGGCTTGCGGTAGTCCCGAGCCACCAGGCTGTCGACGAGGCGGGGCACCAATGGCGTGGCAACGAGTGCCAGATCGATCCGCAGGCCGAAGCCCTTGTGGAAGTGGCCGGCGCGGTAGTCCCACCAGGTGAACCCGGTCTCGTCGGGGAACAGCCGCCGGAACGCGTCCACGTACCCGGTGTCGAGCACCGCACGCAGCCGGCCGCGCTCTGCAGCGGTGATGTGGGTGGCGCCATGCACGGCGGCCGGGTCCCACACGTCCAGATCGGCGGGGCACACGTTCATGTCGCCGGCGATGATGGTGGGCTGCCCGGCCAGCTCCGCTGCGCGCGCCCCCATGGCCTCGAGGTAGGTGAGCTTCTCGTCGAACGCTGGACTGTGCACCGCCTGCCCGTTGGGCACATAGGTGCTCACGACCCGCACATCGCCGACGGTCGCCTCGATCCAGCGAGCCTCGTCCGGCGACGGCTCGCCCGGCAGGCCCCGCGCGATGTCGGCCACGCCGAGAGCGGCTCGCGCCAGCACAGCGACACCGGCCCACCGCCCTGCGGAGTGCTCAGCAGCCACATAGCCCGCGCGTTCGAACGCGACGTGTGGAAACTTGTCGGGCGCGCACTTGGTCTCCTGCAGGCACACGAGGTCGGGGTCGTGTTCGTCGAGCAGCGCAAGGACCCGCTGGAGGCGCGTGCTGATCGAGTTGACGTTGTAGGTGATCAGGCGCATCGGTGCCTCCACATCGCAGCGACACGGACACGGACACGATCCGGTCCGTAGTTCCCGCTGCCGGCGTCCCGGAGCCTAGCCGTGCTGCCGCCCGCGGCCCCACTGCTCCTTTGGCACCCCGAGCCGGCTGAGCGCGTTGTCCGCCAGGATCTTCCCGCCCGTCTGGCAGGTCGCGCAGTAGTTGACGGTGTAGCGGTTGTAGGTGATCTCCCGCACCTCGTCACCGCACACGGGGCACGGTTGACCTGTCCGGCCGTGGACCTGTGCGGGTCGGTCCTTCGACGCGCTCATCTCGTCGCGGCCACGCTCGTCGGCGAGGCCCTCGGCGATCGTCTCGCGGAGGGCGGCATGCAGCGTGGCGACGTCGGCCGCCCCCAGAGCCCGTGTCTGGGCGAACGGTGACAGGCGCGCGCGATGGCAGATCTCGTTGGCCAGCCGGCGACCGACACCGGCGATCACCCGCTGGTCACGCAGGAACGTGTGCAGGCGCATCGAGTGCTCGGCCAACGCCGCGGCCACTTGTTCAGCCGTCATCTCGTCGGCGTCCGGCCCCAGGTCGGCGAGCGGAGCGGAGACCAGCGGATCGCCGCTGACGACCCAGACACCGGCCCGTCGCTCGGTTCCGGCCTCGGTGAGCAGCAACCGCTGGCCGTCACCGAAGTACCAGCGGGCCACCCCGTTGCGCGGGCGCCGAGCCTTGCCCGTGTCGGGGCGCAGGCGTCCCCCCTGCATCAGATGCACGACGAACGTGATGTCGCCGAACCCCAGCAGCAGGTGCTTGCCCCGGTCACCGACGTGTCGCAGCGCCTCGCCCTGCGCCAGTTCCGGCGCCGGCGAGAAGGTCTTGAGCGCGGTGAACGACAGCGGCTCGAAACGCTCGAGCATTGTGCCGCCGATGAGACGCTCGAGCCGTTCGGCGTGCGCAGTGATCTCCGGTAACTCAGGCACGTGATTCTCCCTTACCTCGCCGCGGAGCGGTCAGCGTGCGTCTACACTTACGCGCTCGTCAACCGCCGCCGACCGCACCGGGGTGACTAGCAGTGAGCGACACGGTCTGGTTGTCCCAGTCTGCCTACGATCGGCTCCAGGCAGAACTCGACCACCTCAAGACAACAGGTCGCGAGCAGGCCGCGCTGGCGATCAAGACCGCCCGTGCGCACGGTGACCTGCGGGAGAACGCCGAGTACGACTCGGCCAAGGAAGAGCAGGGCAAGATGGAGGCCCGCATCCGCCAGCTCGACGACATGCTGCAGCGTGCGCAGGTCGGCTCGGCTCCGCAGGGTGACGTCGTCTCGGGCGGCAGCGTCGTGACCACGGTCGACGAGGACGGCGATGAGGAGACCTTCCTCGTCGGCAGCCGCGAGGACCGCACGACCGGGCTGACAGTCGTCAGCGCCGACTCACCCCTGGGCCGGGCACTCATCGGCGCCCGTGTCGGCGACCAGGTCAGCTACCAGGCGCCGGCCGGTTCGTTCACCGTCAAGATCACGGGCCTGCGCGGGCTCGAGGAGCGCGTCTAGCACGCATCATCCCGCGATCGGGTCACGCACGACCGGGCACGACATGCATCGCGGCCCGCCCCGACCGCGTGGCAGCTCGAAGCCCTCGATCGTGTGCACGTCGATGCCCGCCAGCCGCAACCGGCGGTTGGTGTCGACGTTGCGGTCATAGGCGAAGACAAGGCCGGGCCGCACAGCCAACGTGTTGTTTCCGTCGTCCCACTGCTCACGGTCGGCAACCACCTCGTCCTCGGCGGTCGTGACGACCCGCAACCGGTCGACACCCATGCCGTGGGCGATCGCCGCGACCAGATCGGGTTCTTCGGTGACGCGCATGCGCCCATCGACGCCGGGTTCGATGCGCCGCACACTGGCACCCGAGCGCATGCGGGGCCACAGGACGATGGCGTCGACGTCGACCACGGTGAGCACGGTGTCGAGGTGCATGGTTCCACGCGTCTTCGGCAGCTCGACCGCCAGGACGTACGCGGCGGCACCGACCTCGAACAGCCGCGCCGCCAGGTTCTCGACAGCGATCGGGTGGGTCCGTTCCGACAGCCCGATCGCGACGCACCGCGGCGACAGCACGAGGACGTCACCGCCCTCGAGCGACGAGTGCAGGCCGCGCGCGTCGCCGTACCACACCGGCGCCCGGCCGGCGAAGTCGGGGTGATGCTCGTACACCGCCTCCCACAGGACCTGTTCCGGGCGGCGGGCGGGCATCGCCATCGGCGAACGGACGACGCCGCCGGCGATCCACGCGCTGGGATCCCGCGTGAACACCGCGTTGGGCAGCGGTGGCACAAGGAAGGCGTGGGGACCGAGAACGCCGCCCACGAACCCGTCGCGAGCGCCCGGCACCTCGGCGACCGTGACCCCGCCGATCAACGCGTCCGTCAACTGGTCGGGCGCCAGTTCGCCCAGATGCTCGCGCACGCGGTCGACCAGCTCCACGCCGCAACTGTCCAGCGTCGCCCGCCGCTCGATGACAGCCGTGCGGACCTGCGGGTCGGCGAGCGTCTCGGTGACGAGAGCGTCGAGCAGCCGGACCCGCACACCCTCGGACCGCAACAGCTCGGCGAACGCGTCGTGCTCCTGCTGCGCCCGGTCGACCCACACCAACTCGTCGAACAGCAGGTCCTCGCGGTTCGCGGGGGTGATGCGGCGGAGCTCACGCCCGGGCCGGTGCAGAATGACCTCGCGCAACTGACCGATCTCGCTGGTGACCGATGGCTCCATGGTCGCGCAGCGTAACGGATGGCCGGGGGTCAGGTGGCTGCGCCCCAGCACGGCCGAACCGCGACGTCGATCGCGGCGGGCACCGGTCCCAGCAGTTCGGCGGCGGCTTCACGCATGGCGCCGACGACCTCGCCGGCCACCTCGTCCGCGTCGACGGTCGGCACCTGCACGACCAGCTCGTCGTGGACCGTCAACACCAGTCCCGGGGTTCTCCCCGGACCGGGACCGTAGCGCGCGGCAAGCCGACGCTCGACCGCGGCCAGCGCCAGCTTGGTCATGTCGGCGCCGGCGCCCTGGATGGGTGCGTTGCGGGCGAGCAAGGCGACGCTCACGGTGTCGTCGCGGGGCAGCACGCGGATCCGTCCGAGCGCGGTACGGACCTGGCCGGCACGTCGCCCGGCCGCCTCCGCGCCCGTCAGCCACCGTTCGACCTGTGGAAACGTCGCGAAGTAGCGTTCGATCGTTGCAGCCGCCTGGTCGTGGCTCATCCCGGTGCTGCGCGCGAAGCTCGCAGCACCCATCCCGTACATCAGGCCGAAGTTGAGTGCTTTCGCGGCGTCGCGCTGCTCCGGGCGGACCTCGTCCTCGGCCACGCCGAACACCAGCGCGGCAGTCGCACGATGCAGATCACCGCGGCCGCGGAAGACCTCAGCCAGTGCCGGATCCCCCGAGACCGCGGCGAGGATCCGCAGCTCCTGCTGCGAGTAGTCGGCAACGATGAGCGTGTGGTCGGTCGCCGCCGTGAAGCAGGCACGCCACCCCGCCTGCTTCGGGATCTGCGTCAGGTTCGGATCGCGGCACGCGATACGGCCCGTGCCGACGATCTGACGCCAGTCGGCGTGGATCCGGCCGGTCGCCGGATGTGTCACGCGCCGGGCCCAGTCGCCACCCCAGTTGCTGGTCAGCTTGCTGACCTGCCGGTAGGCCAGCAACGCAGCCACCGCGGGATGTTCGGCATGGTCGCGCAGCCGGTCCTCACGCGTCGACTCGAGGACCACACCGACCCGCTCCAACGCGTCGCGGACCTGCTCGGGTGCTTCGAGGTTGACCGGCTCGGGACCGAACAGGTTGCGCGGGCTGTCGTCTGTCAGCAACGCACGCTGGACGGCGCGCTCGAGCCCCGGCAGCTGCCGCTCGACCTCGGCGACGAGCCGCTGCCAGCGCGACGCGTCGAAGCCGATCCCCCGGAGCGCAAGGTCGGCCAGCACCGGGAGCGCGGCGAACTCCAGCCGTGCGATCGGGCCGAGGCGATGGCCTACCAGTTCGTGGCGCTGCTGATCGAACACCCCCCATGTCGCGGCCGCGTCCGCTGCCGCGTAGTCGATCAGTTCCTGCGACAGTTCGGTGCCATCGACGAACTCGGTTCGCAGGTCCTTGCGCAGCGTCATACCCAGACGGAACGCCGCCATGTCGGCCAGCCCGAGGCCGGCGGCCGCTTCCCCGCCGTCGAGCAGCTGCTGCGCCAGCATGGTGTCGGCGACCCGCACGACCCGCCGGCCCGCCCGCGCGAGGAAGCGCAGATCGAACGCGGCGTGATGGAAGACCTTGGCGACGGTGCTGTCGAGCAGGAGCGGATCGAGTACCGCCGGATCGACCCGGCCGGTGTCGACCACCAGTACCGGACGGTGCGGCCCCGCGCTGACCTGCACGAGCCGCAGATGGTCACGCCATGGGTCCCAGCCGGAGGTCTCGGTGTCGACCGCCACGAACGCAGGGCGACCGAGGGCCGCCAGCCACGAGCGCACGGCGGCCTCCGTGCGCGCGACGACGGACTCGACCACACCACGAAGTGTGCCATCGTGTGCCGCCCGCAACGCTGTCGTGCGCGGGGACGTCAGACAGGTCGGGACAGCCGGCAGAAGGGGTGCGCATGCGTACGACGATGGTGCTGATGGTGCTGATGGTGGTGGCCGGATGCGCGGCGACCGACACGGGGACGTCTGCGCCGACGGGTGCGGCGTCCGACCCGACGGCGGACACCGGTGTGCGAAGCGGCACACTCGGCGGCGACCCGCAGCTCGAGGGTGGCTGTGTGTGGCTCGAGACCGACACCGGCGAACGGGTCGAAGTCCGCTGGCCCGACGGCTTCCAGGCGTCGGCAGATCCGCCTGAGCTGCGCGACGATTCCGGCGCGATCGTCGCCCGCGAAGGCGACCGGCTGCTGGTACGCGGGATGGTGGCCAGCGAGCAGGTGTCGATCTGCCAGGTCGGCGAGATCTGGAGCGCGACCACGGTCGAGATCGCCGACTGAAGCCCGGCGCGGGCCGGGCGGCTACGCTCCGGGTCCCAGCGAACGCGACCCAGGGCGGCCCGACATGGCGACCATCCCACGTCCCGTGCTGGTCACGGGCGCGTCGACTGGCATAGGCCGCG